>JBMFSH010000037.1:0-22761 GCA_049967655.1 Acidobacteriota bacterium | reverse complement strand
GTCACCAACCCCACCGGCGGGTTGTTGACGCGCTCTTTGTCCCGATGCTCGTAAGATTCAATCGGTCGTTTAGTCGTGGTCTTTGTCTTTGGTGCCATCAAGTCCTACCTGTCGGTTTCGTCATGCGGTGGTTCGGGAGGCTAACGCATATTAGACCGACGGAATAGGCACGTCGTTTTTCGGCCTATCCTGCTAGGTTTCCGCCCATCCTGCCTTAGAAACCGGACTCCGATCATCAGCTATCCCCTGCAAAACTTACCATATTCCACTCCGGCATGATAGTCCGCGCTGATAGCCCGCGCTGTTATGCCGCCGGCTTCAGTCCCGGTGCCCATTCTTCTCGTCAGTGGGAGCGTCCACCGCATTCGTGGACGTCCCCTCGAACAAAAGCGCGCTACCCAGGTCGTCGGCCGGGCTCAGGACTCCCCGGCCGCCCCGGTTGAGCGCGTGGGTGTAGATCATGGTGGTCTTTACGTCGCTATGACCGAGAAGCTCCTGGACGGTACGTATGTCCTGCCCTCGTTCGAGCAGGTGGGTGGCGAAGCAGTGGCGGAAGATGTGGGGAGTCACGTGCTTGGCGATCTTCGCCTTCCTCGCCGCGCGGCCGACCGCCTTCTGGAGCCCCGACTCGTGGGCATGGTACCTCACGAGGAAGCCGGTGCGGGGATCCTTGCACAAGGTGGACGAGGGGAAGACCCAGTACCAGCCCCACTCACTGGGCGCGTTGGGGTACTTGCGGGCCAGCCCGCCGGGCAGGGGGACCCCGGAGCTGTTGGAGGCAAGGTCCCTTTCGTAGACCTCGCGCACCCGCTGAAGGTGGGCTTGAAGCTCGCCGCGGAGCGCGGCAGGAAGGACGGTGACCCGGTCCTTGTTCCCCTTGCCTCCCCTGACGGTGAGCTCGCCCCGGTCGAAGTCGAGGTCCTTGACCCTGAGCCCGAGACCCTCCAGGAGCCGAAGCCCTGAGCCGTACAAGAGGGCCGCCATCAGCTTGTGGACCCCCTCCATGGCGGACAGGACCAGCTGGACCTCGTTGCGGCTGAGCACAATCGGTAGGTGCTGGGGGCGTTTGGCGCGGACTACCCCTTCGAGCTGGCCGGCCTCCCGTCCCAGCACCTCACGGTAGAGGAAGAGCAGGGCCGAGAGGGCCTGGTTCTGGGTCGATGCAGCGACCCTGCCCTTCGTGGCGAGGTGGGAGAGGAAGGTGTTGATCTCCCCTTCGCCCATGTCGAGCGGATGCCGCTTGCCGAAGAAGAGGATGTAGCGCCGGATCCATTGGCAGTAGGTCTGCTCCGTGCGGTAGCTATAGTGCCGCGCGCGGATCGCCTCGCGCACGCACTCCATGAGCTTCTTGCCGCCGCCGGCCTCGTAGGCTCCCGCCGGGTCCAATACCATGGCGGCCGGCTCGGGGCCATGCGCGGCTGGCCCGGACGGGTATCCTCTCGGGTCGGTCTCGCGAACCATCGGTTTCTCCTCCCTCGGGTACCTCCCCCCACTCATTCACGATCTTGCGCGCGGCGGCGCCTTTCGTCCGCCGGCGCCCCTCAGGGAAACGCCAAACTCTCGTCGGAGAACGTTCAGCTCCTGCCGGAGGCCGTTCGACTCCCGTCGAAGACCGTTCCGCTCCCGTCGGAGGCCGTTCAGCTCCCGTCGGAGACCGTTCAGCTCCCGGGCCCCCCCGCACGCCCCCGGCGGGGGACTTCACGAATTACCGATTTGGAGATCGAGGCGGGGCGCAGACTCCGCCCTTGGCCGTGAGGCGGCCTCCGATGGGACGCGGAGGGGGTGTGGTGCGGATGCCGGCGGCCTCCGCCCGTGGGCGGAGCGGCCTACCCGCGGCCGGCTGTGCGTTCCGATAGTGAGGCTCCCATGCCCCATCCCCTCCGGTTGTGGTGCGTCGGATTGACTATAGGCCCGGCGGCGTGCGGGGGTCAACGCCTCCCGGGGCCGCGGGAGGTGAGAGGAGCAACGATCCGACGCGGGGGTGCGCGTGCCGTGCGATTGACAGCCCCCAGCCTTTCGGGCAGTATGCAGGCGCCGGACGCTTCGGCGCGGACGGAGGGGAGATCCCGATGGAGCTGCTCAAGGAAGCGCTGGCGCTTCTGCACGACCCGGAGAAGCTGAAGGCCCTCATCCTGTGGGGCAGCTACCCCGTGCTCTTCGCCATCGTCTTCTCGGAGACGGGGCTGCTGATCGGATTCTTCCTGCCGGGGGACTCGCTCCTGGTGACGGCGGGGATCCTGGCGGGGCAGGGCTACCTGAACCTCTGGCACCTCTTCCTGCTGCTCTCGGCGGCGGCCATCGCGGGCGACAGCACGGGCTACGCCATCGGCCACAAGGCGGGGCCCATGATCTTCAAGCGCCCCAAATCGCTCCTCTTCAACCCCGAGCACCTCCTAAGGGCCCAGCGCTTCTACGAGAAGTACGGCGGCAAGACCATCGTGCTGGCGCGCTTCATCCCCATCATCCGCACCTTCGCGCCCGTGGTGGCTGGGGTGGGGCGGATGCACTACCGCCGCTTCCTCTCCTTCAACGTCTTCGGCGGCATCGGCTGGATCGTCGCCATGAGCTCGGCGGGCTACTTCCTGGGCCGGCTGCCCGGCGTGGACCGCTACCTCCACCTGATCATCGTCCTGGTGATCGTGATCTCCATCGTCCCCGGCGTGGTGGAGGTGCTCAAGGAGAGGCGCCACCACCGCCGGCAGGCCGAGGCCGCGCCCGCGCCGCCGCCCCCCCAAGGCGAGGGCGAGCAGGCCTGAGCGAAACCGGGCCGTCGCCTCTTCCCGTCAGAGCTTGAGGACGTCGTCCACGCCCAGCTCGCCCTTCACCTCGTAGACCGCCAGGGGCCGGGAGAGCCCCTTCACGGGGACCTTGCCGGCCTTGTGGAAGGCGAAGGCGTACTTGAGCTGGCGGTAGGTCGCCTCCCCCACCACGATCTGGCCGGGCTTGGCCACCTCCGATTCGAGGCGGGAGGCGGCGTTCACCGCGGCGCCCAGGACCGTGTAGTCCATGCGCCGCACGCTCCCGATGTCGCCGGCCACCACGGGGCCCGTGTTGATGCCGATGCGGAAGAGGAGCGGGGGGCCGTCGGGGTTCTCGGCGTTCAGCCGCCCGAGGGCCTCGCGCATGCCCAGGGCGCACCGCACGGCGCGGTGGGCGTGGTCGGTGGTGAGGACGGGCGCGCCGAAGATGGCCATGATGGCGTCGCCGATGAACTTGTCCAGGGTGCCGCCGTTGGCGAAGATCACCTCCATGACCTTCTCCAGCACCCCCTCCAGGCCGTCCGCCTCCAGCCGGACCGACTCCTCCGCCTCCTCCTCGAAGCGGAGGGCGAAGGTGCCCAGGGTGATCTCGTCGCCGGGGTTGAGGGGGGACTCTTGGACCGGCTCCCCGTTCACGGCCGTGCCGTTGCGCGAGCCCAGATCGGCGATCCTCCAGCCCTCGGCGGTCTTGAGGATCTCGGCGTGGCGCCTGGAGACGGTGTGGTCGGGAATGGCGAGGTCGTTCTCCGCCTGCCGGCCCAGGCAGACGCGCTCCCTCTCGAGGATGAAGGTCCGGGGCTCCCCGTTCAGGATAAAGGTCAGCCGGTGCATGGTGGACTCCGCTCCGATGGTAGCACAGCCCCGGGGCGGAAGGCCGGTCCGCCCGCCGGCCCCGGGCGGCCTTGGCCCGGATTTCTCACCGGCTATCGGCTGCACCGGCTGATGGGGCCACGCCCCCGATGGCGCCCATGGAGGTGAGCCGGTCCGTGGTGAGCGCCGGCGGGAGAACGGGGGCGGAGGGGAACGGCCGGGAGGGGCGCGCCCCTCCCGGCCTGCTGGGCCTCACTTCTTCCCGGGCAGGGTCACCATGTCGGCCGGCAGGGGCGCCTCCACCGCCGCCTCGCCGCCTCCCGGCAAAGGGAAGATCAAGCGGCGGGAGTGGAGGAGGGGGCGGTGGAAGCGCGGGTCGGGACGGCCGTACTTGACGTCCCCGAGGATGGGCACGCCCGCCACAGAACGGTCAGATCGGGCGCCTCGGGCGGCGGGGCCGGCCCCTCCTCCACCGCGATGCTGGCGCCCTCGGTCACGGCGCGCGAGGCCGTCCGGCAGCGCCGCCCGTCCAGGTAGACGGCTCCCCGCTCGATGAGGGCGCGGGCGGCCCGGCGGCTCAGGCCCTCCGCCAGGACGGCCAGGGCCTGATCCAGGCGGGAGCCGGCCAGCTCTCGGGGAACGGTGAGGCTCTTCCGCAAGGGCCCTCCTACGCCCAAATTCCCCCATTCAAAGGGCTTTGCCTTCGAGACAAGTTGTCCTTCAACGGGGAAAAGAGTTTTCTCTTCGGCGGGAAGGGCCACTCCCTCCCCGCTCCACGGGCTTAGGCCCGCTCCAGCTCGGCGGCCAGGGCCGCGACGCTCCGGCGGAGCTCCTCCAGGGTGGCGTCGTTGCGGACCACCCGGTCGGCCAGCGCGAAGGTGGCCTCCAGCCGCTGGGCCCCGGGATCCGAGGTGTTCTCCTCGGCCTCCTTCCGCAGGAAAGCTTCCAGGCTCTGGACCGCGTCCCCCCGCCCCTGGCGGGCGCGTGCTCGCTCGTAGCGCAGCTCGGCGGGCGCCCAGACCCCCACGAGCACGAAACCCGGCACGCGGCGCAGCGCCTCCACTTCGGCGGGGTTGCGGATGGAGTCCACCACGTCGCGCGATCCCAGCCGCCCGATCATCCGCTCGGCGAGGACGGCCGCGCCCCCCCGGTGGCGCAGTTCGTTGCCGGTCCGGATGAGATCGTCCCGCCCCACGGTGCGGCCCAGGGCCAAGGCCTCTTCTCGGACGACGTCCGAGAGGCTGTGGTAGGCGAAGCCCAGCTCCGCGAGCGCCGAGGCCACGACCCCCTTTCCCGCGGCGTTGGGACCGGTGAGTCCGATGACGAGAGGGCGAGGCGGGTTCTTCATGGGTTCTCCCTGATCTCCGCCAGGCGCCGCTTGCACAGCTTGAGCAGGAGGGCGTTCCGGGCGTCCAGCTCGGCGATCTGGTACTGCTGCTCGGCCAGGGGGCCGTAGCCCGACAGCTCGTAGCATCGCCCCAGGAAGTAGTGCGCCTTGCCCTGGAAGCAGGTGGTGGCGGAAAAGTTCGTCAGCAGGTCGGTGAATCCGTCGATGGCCCGGTCGTAGCGGCCCAGCCGGTAGCGGGCGTAGTTGAGGAAGTAGCGGGCGTTCCCCGCGTAGAGGTCGAGGGGGTACTCCTTCACGAAGTGCTCCAGGAGGGGGAGCGCCTCCTGCTCCTGCTGCCGCCTGAGTAGGGCCACGGCGTCCAGGAGGGCCTGCCGGTTGGCCGAGAGGCCCGTGAGATAGGCGTTGCTCCAGCTCTGATAGCGGGCGTCGAAGGCCTGCGCGCTCTCTCCGGAGGTCCTGACCAGGGCCCGGTCCCAGGATTCTCCGGCGTGCATGGCGGAGACCCAGGAGTCCACCATGGCGTCCCCCTTGGTCGCCGTGAAGGCCCTGAGGGCCAGCCAGCCGTCCACCCAGGCGTCGTCGCCCGCCTCGTCGAGGGGGTGCACGAGCTGGAGGGGCGGGAGGTCCGTGTCCACGAAGGCCCGCCGGGCGTAAAGATCCCCAAAGCCGGAGAGGTACAGGGCCATGCCGTACCGCAGCCAGGTGGGGGCCTGGGCGAAGGAGGGCACCTCCTGCACGAGGATCCCGGCCGCAAGGCCCGCCGCGAGCACCTGCCGCGGCGCCCACCAGCCCAGGACCATGGGCTCCAGCGCCAGCTCCACGCGGGCCCCTCCCGGCACGGCGGCGGCCTGGAAGGCTTGCCGGAAGGTGGCGTCCTTCTGCGAGACGAGCACGAATGTGATCTTGTCATCGGCCGTGGGGAAGAGCCCGGCGGCGTCCTTGAGATCCTTCACGGCACCCACCAGCGACTGGTCCATGACGCCCGTGACTTTCATCACGTTGGGGTCGAGTCGCAGCTCCCCGTCGTAGGGCTGGATAACGAGGCCGTCCAGCGAGAGAACCCTGGGCTTCGGAGGCGGGATGGGCGCGGGGTGGGGAACGGGTGCGGGAACGGGCGCGGGAGGAGGAGCCGGGATTCGCGGCGCGGGCCGAACCGCAGGCGGAGGGGGCGCCGCCAGCCACACGAGGTCCCTCCGCTTCCAGACCACAAAGGCTCCCAGCGCCGCCAGGCAGAGGAGCACGCCTCCCAGGACCAGGGCCGCCAGCCTCCAGAGACGCATCAGGGCACTCCCACGGCGGCGGAGCGGGTCCACCCGCGGCCCTCACCCCAGAGCACCAGGCTCCACTCGTCGCTCTGGGCGATCCGCACGACCTCGGAACCCGCGGGCAGGACGGCCATGGGCTGGCCCGCGGCGTCGGGCCCCGGGTAGACGGAGGCGGGTTTGAGGATCACGGCGGGACGGTGCGTCGGGAGGACCGTGCGCGCGTAGGCCAGCAGGCCGCCGGCGATCCCGGCCCCCACCAGGGAGGCGAGCACCACCGCGGCCAGGGTCCGCCGCAGCCGGCCGCCGTTCACGAAGAGCGCCGCGCAGAGCGCCCCGTTCCCGAGGAAGACGAGCAGGAGCACGAACACCTCAAGCCAGCGGACCGGGACGCGGCTCAGGAGCGACTCCCACGGCGAGGGCTCCCAGCGCGCGACCCTGGCCGGCAGGAGCCTTCGCGCCACCTCCAGGTTGTGCAGGGCGGGCTTCATGGAGGGATCGTAGAGGAGGGCCCGGTGGTACTCCAGGATGGCCCGCCCCAGGTCGCCCTGCTTGAGGTAGCAGTTGCCCAGGTCGTAGTGTACGCCGGCCCCCTCCAGGCCGGACCCCTCCATGAGCGTGTAGAGGCGTGCCGCCTCGGCGTAGCGGCCCTCGGCGTAGGCCTGGGCGGCCTGACTCGCCATAAGGCCGCCCGATGCCCTGAGGGGCGCGCCGACGCCGGCGAGGACCAGGAGACAAAGGAGGAGGAGCGACGGTCGCCTACGCACCGGGGCCCCCTTTCACCCAGCGGGAGACCTCGGCGTAGCGCTCCCGCATCTCCTTGCGCGTGGGACGCTCCTGGGCGTAGCGAGCCCTCTCGAGGATGTCCACCACGCCGATCACCCTCTCCACCGTCCTCTCGGGCACCGCCGCCTCCCGAAGGGCCTCGCCCAGCTGGGGCCGCTGGAGGCCCGCCGTGGGCCGCCCGGTCCAGAGGTCGAGGGTGGCCGACATGGCCACCGACAGCCGTTCGTGGAAGGCCTCCGCGTGGCGCACGTCCATGAGGCGGTGGGCCCGCCGCAATGCCTTGCGGGCGCGGTGGTGGAGGCCGCGCCGCCGGCGCTTCTCGGGGGCCATGAGGAAGACGGTGTAGAGCCAGAGCCCCGCCCCCACGGCGGCGGTGCAGAGAAAGGGGAGGGCCGCCAGCGTGAGGAAGAGCCTCAGGGGCATGGGAGCCTCCGGCGGCGCTCCGGCCACCGGCTCCGCGACGAGGGGCATGAGCTCGACGCTCGCGGGGGCGCCCGCGCTCCCGCCCGCCACCACCAGGCGCCCTCCCCCCGCCTGGAAGGTCTTGAAGGCGCTGGCTTCGGGATCGAAGACCACTAGGACGGCGGGAGGGAAGGTGGCGTCCCCCGCCACCTTGGGGAGGAAGGAGCGGCTGATGAGCCGCCGGGTCCGGTAACTCCCGCGGTCGAAGCCGCTGCTGTCCTCCGAGGTGGGGGGATAGGCGTCGAAGAGGGGCGTGACGGCCCAGGTGAGCGGCTGGTCCGGCAGGAAGCCGGTGCCCTCGATGCGCACGGTCTGGGTGAAGGGCTGGCCCAGCTCGGCGCGGGCGGGAATGGGCGTCACCTCCGTGAGCCGGAAGGAGCCCACCGCTCCGGTGAAGCCGGGCGGAGCCGGCGGGATGGGGAGAACCTGCAGGTCCACCGCGCCGCCCTCCACCGTGACGAGGGTCGGGCCGCCGAACCGGTCCGGCTCCAGCTTCAGCTCGGCGCTGTAAGGGCCCACGCTCAGGCGCCCGGCCTCCAGGGGGAAGAGCATGGCCCGGATCACGACGGCGTCCAGATAGACGCGGGAATCCCGCGTCACCTGGTGGGTCGGTGAGTGCGTCGCGTTGGGGTCCTCCACCTTTCGGAAGCCCGTAAAATCGGGACTCTGGACGATGTCCAGCCCCCGCACCGAGCGCCGCGTGAACAGGTGCAGGGTGTAGAGCACGGGCTCGCCCACGTAGGCCTGGGAGGCGGATAGGGTCCCCGTCAGGAAGATCTCCCGCCCGATGGCGGCGCTCGGCCGCGGAGGGAGGGGAGCGGCCTGGGGGGCGGCGAGGGGGGCCGGCGTCTCCACGTCCACCGCGAAGCCCGGCACGGTGACGCTCTGCCCGCCGATCCGCAGGGCCACGTCCGGCACCTCCAGGTGGCCCGAGGTGGTGGGGGTCAGCAGGTAGTGGAAGGCTAGGACCCGGCCATTCCCCGTGTTGTCGAGGGATTGGTAGGTGCCCACCGACTTGAAGCCGGGCAGGGGCGGGAGGGCGGGCTGGGGGATGGCCAGGCTGGTCCCCTGGATTCTGAGCGTGAAGACCAGCGTCTCCCCCACCCGCAGCCGGGTGCGGTCCACCGTCGAGCTGACCCTCAGCTCCTGCGCCCCCAGCGGGAGAGCGAGGAGGAGAAGCAGCCAAAAAAGAGAGGTGGGGCGCCTGCGCCTGTCCAAGCCGATCTCTCTCCAGAGCGTCCCGCCGGAACGCCTCACGCCCGCCCGATGCCCAGGCTCGCCTCCACCTCGGCCAGCCGGACGGAGACCAGCCGGGAGACGCCGCCCTCCCCCATGGAGACGCCGTAGAGCACCTCGGCCAGCTCCATGGTGCGCTTGTTGTGGCTCACCACGAGGAACTGCGTCTGCCCCCTGAACTGGAGGAGCAGGCGGTTGAAGCGGTTGATGTTGGCCTCGTCCAGCGGAGCGTCCACCTCGTCCAGGATGAAGAAGGGCTGGGGGCGGTAGCGGAAGAGCGCGAAGAGTAAAGCCAGGGCCACCATGGCCTTCTCGCCGCCCGACAGGAGCTGGAGGCTCTGGAGCTTCTTGCCGGGCGGCTGGGCGAAGATCTCCACGCCCGACTCCAGAGGGTTCTGCTCGTCCAGCAGGCTCAGGCGCGCTTCGCCCCCCTCGAAGACCTCGCGGAAGAGGACGGCGAAGTGCTCCCTCACGGCCTCGAAGGCCTCCATGAAGCGGTCCCTGGTGGTCTTGTTGATCTTGCGGATGGTCTCCTGGAGGGAGGCGAGCGACTCCTCCAGGTCCTTGCGCTGGCCGGAGAGGAAGCCGAAGCGCGCCTCCAGCTCGGCGTACTCTTCCCGGGCGAGCATGTTTACGGCGCCCATCTCCTGGATTTTCTCCTCCAGCCGGGCCAGCGCCTTCTGCTCCTCCTGCCGCTCCTCCTCCGAGAGGGGCGGGAGCTGTGCGGCCTCCGAGGCGAGGGTTTCGGGGCTCTCCTCGAAGACCTCCCCCATGCGCTCCGTGAGGTTCCGGAGGTCGGCCTCCACGGCGGCCAGGGCGGGCTCGTTGCGCGAGACCTCGGCTCGCACCTCCTCCAGGGCCTCCTGGGCCTCCCGCACCCTCCGGATCACCACCTGCAGCTCCTCCTGGAGACGCACCAGGTCCTCCTCGAAGCGGCCCTTGCGCGCCCGCTGCTCCTCCATGGCGAGCAGAAGCGTGCGCAGGGTCCGGTCCCCCGCGGTCACCTCCTGGGTGAGGGCCTCGATTCGCGCCTTGAGGCCGTCCGCCTCCTGGGCCAGGCGGAGGTCCGTGGCGCCGAGCTGGGCCCGGAACTCGGTGGCGCGCTCCAGGGCCTCGCGCGCAGCCTTGTGGCGCTGGCCGGTCTCACCGAGGCGGGCCCGGCTTTCGGCCACCGATTCGTGGGCCGCCTCCAGGGCGCGGCGTGCCTCCTGTAGGGCCGCCTCGCCCTGGTGGGCCTCGCGCTCCGCGGCGGCCTGCTCCTTCTTGGCCCGCTCCATGGAGCGCCGGGTCTCCTCGCGCTGCTCCTCCCAGGCCTCCCTCTCCTCCTGGGCCTGGGCCGCCTCGCCCTCCAGGAGTTGGCGGGAGGCGGAGAAGCGCCGCCGCTCGCCGTCGAGCTGCTCGAGTTCCCGCTCGAGGGCGGCGAGCGCCTCTCGGGAGGAGGCCTCCTCCTCGCCGAGAGCGGCCAGGGTTGTTCGGGCCCTCTCCAGGCCCGCCCTGAGCTCCGCCCAGCTTGCCGCCGCGGCCTCGAGGGCGGAGCGCTCCCGGGCCAGGGCCTTGCCGGCCGAGCGCAGCGCCCTCTGGTGCTCCAGTAGGGAGGCCCCGCCGGGCCCGCCCGCCCCGCCCCGGGCCCAGCCGTCCGGGTGAACGAGCACGCCCTCCCGGCCCACCGCCGGGATCCCTTCGCTCTCGGCGATACGGCGAGCCGCCTCGGCATCGGCCGCCAGGGCCACGGTCGGAAGGAGGGCGGCCAGCTCGCTCTGGATGCCGGGAGCCTCGTGGAGCCACCCCCCGAAGCCTGCGTCCTGGGGCTTCTGCGCGGGCCTTTGGCTCCAGCGGGAAGAGCCGAGGAAGAAGAGGGCCTGCCCGGCCTTGGCCTCGCGGAGGTCGCCCAGCAGGCCCGGCACCGACTCCCACCGGCCGCCCACGTATCCCTCCAGCAGGTCCCCGAGGGCCGCCGACAGGGCGGGCACGAGTTCCTCCGGCGCGCCAGCCAGCCCCTCGGCCAGCGTGCTCTCGATCTCGTCGGGTGCCCGCTCGCGGAGGAAGGCATGCGCCTGGGAGCGGACGGAGCGCTCGTGGTCCATGAGGACCTTCTGCCGGCTCTCGGCGGCGGCCATCCGCTCCCGGGCCGAGGCCTGGTCGGAGGCCGCCCGCTCCAGCTCCCTTTCCAGGCGGTCCACCTCGGCCTGGGCCTCCTCGCGGTCGCGGCGGTGGAGGAGCTGCCGCTCTTCCGCCTCCTGCCGGGCGGACTCCTTTTCGGCGATGGCCTCCTCGAGGGCCTGCTCGCGGGCGGCCAAGCTCTCCTCCTCCCGGGCGAGGCGGCGCTCGCGCTCGGCCTGGCGCCGGAGGTCCTCCTCCAACCGCGAGAGCGACTCGGAGAGGCGGGAGTGCTCCTGGGCGCAGGCGAAAAGCTTCTGCCGGTGGGCCTCCTGAGCCTGCTCCAGGGCCTGGAGACCGGCCCGCCTGCCCTCGAGGGCCTCCCGCACCCGCTCGGCCTGGGCCGACGCATCGGCCTCCGCCTCGGCCAGGATCCCCACCTCCTCCTGGAGCTTCTCCCGCTCGGTGTCGGCCGACTGGACCCTCTGCTTGAGATCCTCC
Source organism: Acidobacteriota bacterium (assembly GCA_049967655.1). GTDB lineage: Bacteria > Acidobacteriota > UBA4820 > UBA4820 > DSQY01 > DTPS01. The sequence goes on along the minus strand of JBMFSH010000037.1, from coordinate 11,500 downwards.
CGGTCGGAGGCGATCTGCTGGAGCCTCTGGCGGCTCGTGAGGATGTGCTCCGTGCGGCGCTTGTTCTCCTGCTCCGCGCGCTCGCACTCCAGCTCCTTCTGGTGGATGAGCTGGATGAGGTCCTGGAGGGAGCTCTCGTGCTCCGCCAGGTGCTCGCGGGCCTCCTCCAGCTCGGACTGGACCTGCGCCAGGGCCGTGTCGCGCCGCTGCCGCTCGGCGTGGAGGAGCTCCAGGTCCCGGGCCAGGGCCTCGCGCCGGCCGTTCAGCCGCGCGTAGAGACGGCCCCAGAAGGCCCTCCTCCGGGTGCGCAGCTCCTCCGAGAGGCGGATGAAGCGCTCGGCCTTGGCCGCCTGGCGCTTCAGCCCCGCCATCTGGGTCTCCACCTCGGCGACGATGTCGTTGAGGCGCAGGAGGTTTCCCTGCGTGGCCTCGAGCTTGGAGAGGGCCGAGCGGCGGTTCTCCTTGTAGTGCGCGATGCCCGCCACCTCCTCGAAGATGAGGCGGCGCTCCTCGGCGCTGGCGGTGAGTAGCGCCTCCACCCTCCCCTGTTCCACCAGGAAGGTGCCCTGCGTGGAGATGCCGTAGCGCATCATGAACTCCTGGGCGTCCTTCAGGCGGACGCCCCGGCCGTCCATGAGGTAGGCGCTCTCTCCCGAGCGCAACAGGCGCCGGCCGAGCTGGACCTTCATCCCCTCGCCGTCCTCGAAGGAGAGGAGCACCTCCGCCATGCCCGAGGCGGGCCGGCGGTGGCTTCCGGAGAAGATCACGTCCTGCATCTTGTGGCCGCGCAGGGTCTTGGCGCTCTGCTCCCCCAGGGCCCAGAGCACGGCGTCGGTGACGTTGCTCTTGCCCGATCCGTTGGGGCCCACCACCACGAGCAGGTCGTCGGGAAGAGGGATGCGGGTCCGGTCGGCGAAGGACTTGAACCCGAAGAGCTCGACCTCCCTGAGCCTCAGCATGACACCCCCGGGGCGAGGTAGGGCCGCACCCTGTCGCGGAAGAAATCGGGGATGGGCACCTTGGCGTGTCGTCGGTAGTCGTAGAAGACCTGGACGGAGCGCGCCTCGGCCACCACCTCGCCGCCCACCGTGAGGCGGTACTCGAAGGCGAAGGAGGTGGTCCCCACCGAGGAGACGCGCAGGCCCACCCGAAGCGGATCGCCCATCAAGACCGGACGGCGGAAGTCGATCTCCAGGCGCGCCAGGATGAACTCGAAACCCGCGGCCTCCCGCACGTCGAAGACCTCGGAAAAAAAGGCGACGCGGCCCTGCTCGCAATAGGTGGCGTAGACGGCGTTGTTCACGTGGCCCATGGGGTCGAGGTCGCTGAACCGGACCTCCACGGCCGTCTCAAAGGGAAAGGATTCCAAGGACTCCCTCCAGCGTCGGTGATCCGGTAATCCGATGACCGGCCGCCCTTCGGCGCGGCCGCTTTCTCCCGGCGGGCCTTTGCGTCATAATCCCTTCAGGAGGTTCATCCTATCATGAACGACGAACGCCTCAGAAGCATCCAGGCGGCCCTCAGGGACGAGGGTATGGACGCCTGGTTCTTCGCCGATTTCAAGGGCACGGACCCCATCGCCCTCAGCGTGCTGGGGCTCTCCTCCAAGGCCATGGTCACCCGCCGCTGGTTCTACCTGATCCCCGCCCAGGGCGAGCCGCTGAGGCTCTGCCACCAGATCGAGCCCCACAGCCTGGACAGCCTGCCCGGCCGGCTCCTCACCTACGGCCCCTGGCAGAGCTGGCAGGCGCGCCTGAAGGAGGCCCTCGCCGGCGTGAAGCGCCTGGCCTGCCAGTACTCCCCCGACGGCGTGATCCCCGCGCTGGGGCGGCTGGATGCGGGGCTGGCCGAATTCCTGCGCTCCGCAGGCGTGGAGCTGGCCTCCTCGGGCGACCTCGTGGCCCGCTTCGAGGTGACCCTGACACCCGAGCAGGAGGCCGGCCACTACCGGGCCATGGCGGTCCTTCTGGACACCGTGGAGATGGCCTTCGCCAAAGTCCGCGCCGCCCTCCTCGCGCACGAGCCGCTCACCGAGTACCAGCTCCAGCAGGCCATGGTGGAATTCATGAGAGGACGGGGCCTCACGAGCACCGATCCTCCCATCGTCGGTGTGGACGCCCACGCCGCCGACCCGCACTACGAGCCGGGCCCCTCTGGCAGCTCGGCGATCCGGCCCGATCAGGTGCTCCTGCTGGACCTCTGGGGCAAGGAGACGGCGCCGGGCTCGGTCTACGCCGACATCACCTGGTGCGCCTGGACGGGCAGCGCCGTCCCCGAGGAGCAGCGCAAGGTCTGGGAGACGGTGACGGCCGGGCGCGACGCCGGCATCGCCAAGGCCCTCTCGGTGGCCTCCGGCCCCGTCCGGGGCTTCGAGGTGGACCGGGCCACGCGCGAGGTGATCGAGAAGGCGGGCTTCGGCGAGTTCTTCATCCACCGTACGGGCCATTCGATCCACGAGGAGGACCACGGCAACGGCGCCAACATGGACGACTACGAGACCCGCGACACGCGGCGCCTCCTGCCCCACACCCTCTTCTCCGTGGAGCCCGGCGTCTACCTGCCCGGCCGCTTCGGCTTCCGCTCCGAGGTCAACCTCCTCGTCCGCGACTCCGACGCCGTCGTCACCGGAAAGGTTCAGGGGGAGCTGCCCGCGCTGCTGGCGTAGTGGCGAGGGACCCGGCGGTGGAGGAGGCGAACGGGGCCGCAGGTCCCCGGCCGGTCAGGGGCCCCCACCTGCCCCGTGGTCCCGGATCAGGGCGAGGAACCGCTCGCCGTACTGGGCCGCTTTGACCTCGCCGACGCCCCGGACGGCGAGGAAGGCCTGCCGGGTGAGGGGCCGCTTTCGGGCCATGTCCCGCAGGGTCTCGTCGCCGAAGACCATGTAGGCCAGGAGGCCGCGCTCGGCCGCGATGCGCTTGCGCAGGGCGCGCAGCTCCTCGAAGAGCGGGCGGTCCACGCCCTCCCAGCCGGCCCGGGCCGCCTTCGATTCCCGGCGGGCGCGCTTGGCCGCCGGCTTCAGGAGGCGGGGCTCCCGCCCCCCCTTGAGGAGGGCCCAGCCCTCGGGCGTCACGCCCAGCACGCCGTACTCGCCCTGCTTGACCAGAAAGCCCTGGCCGCAGAGCTGCTCGATCCAGTCCCGCACGCTCTGCCGGGGAACCTGCGCCAGGAGGCCATAGGTGGAGAGGGCTTGGTGGCCGTTGGCGAGAATCCTCTGCTCCGATGAGCCGGTCAGCACCTGGGTCGTATAGTCCGCGCCGAATCGCTCCTTGAGGCGCAGCACGCAGGAGAGGATCTTCTGGGCGGTCTCGCGGGCAGCCGGGACCACCTCCAGCTCTCCCAGGCAGACGTCGCAGGCCCCGCACTCATCGCCGCCGAGCTCCTGGCCGAAATAGCCCACGAGCACCCGGTGGCGGCAGGTGGTGCCGCGGCAGTAGGCGGCCATCTCGTTGAGCTTCTGCAGAGCCGCTTCGTGGACCTCCGGTTCCAGGCCGCCGAGGAGCGCCTTCCAGGTGAGGAAGTCGGCTCCCGAGTAGAGGAGCAGGCACTCCGCCTCCAGGCCATCGCGCCCGGCCCTCCCGCTCTCCTGCAAGTAGTGCTCCAGGGACTTGGGCATGCCCGCGTGGAGGACGAAGCGCACGTCAGGCCGGTCGATGCCCATGCCGAAGGCCACCGTGGCCACCATGACCACGGCCTCCTCCCTGAGAAAGCGCTCCTGGTTGAGCCGCCGCTTCTCGTCGGACAGGCCCGCGTGGTAGGGAAGCGCGGGGTAGCCCAGGCTGGAGAGCTCCGCGGCGAGGGCGTCCACGTCCGCGCGGCGGATGGCGTAGACGATGCCGGCCTCCCCCCTGTGGCGGTCCAGCGCCTCCCGAAGCAGGCGGCGGCCTCGGTCCGCCGGGGCCACCCGGTAGACCAGATTGGGCCGGTCGAAGGAGCCCACGAGCACGGCGGGGTTCTCGAGCCGGAGCTGGAGGGCCACGTCCTCCCGCACCTTGGGCGTGGCCGTGGCCGTGTAGGCGTGGAGGGCGATCCCCGGCAGGGCCTCGCGGAGGAGCCCGAGCCGCCGGTACTCGGGCCTGAAGTCGTGGCCCCAGTGGCTGATGCAGTGGGCCTCATCCACCGCCAGAAAGGCGGGGCGGGCGCCACGCAGGTGGTCCAGGAAGCCCTCCATGAGGAGGCGCTCGGGCGAGACGTAGAGGAGCTGGAGCCCGCCCTCCCTGAGGCCGGCGTAGACGCGGCGCCGCTCCTCCTCCGTCAGGCTGCTGTCCAGCCGGGCCGCCGCCACGCCGCGCTCCCTGAGGCCGTCCACCTGGTCCTTCATGAGCGAGATGAGGGGAGAGACCACCACGGCCGGGCCCTTCGCGACGAGCGCGGGGGCCTGGTAGCAGAGCGACTTGCCCCCGCCGGTGGGCAGCACGACCACCGAGTCCCTCCCCGCGAGGACGCACTCCATGGCCTTCCGCTGGAGAGGGAGGAAGCGGTCGTACCCCCAGTGCCGCTTCATCGCCGCTTCGAGCGCCTCGTTCACCTCACCCCCTCTGCCCGCGTGCGACTCCATCCATCGTCCCGGCCTCTCCCCCGGCGCGGTTCCGCCGCAGGCCCAGGCCACGCCCTCCCTCAGATGAAGAAGTCGGGCATGAGCTCCGTGCCGGGCTTGACGGCGTAGCGGGCGAAGTCGGTGACCCCCTCCGCGCGAAGAACCTCCTCGTCGAGGAAGAAGTTCCCCGTGCACTGACGGCTCGCCCTCGTGAAGATGGCGTGGGCGGCGTCGGCCACGATCTCGGGCGTGCGCGAGCGCTCCACGAGCTCCTGACCGCCGAGCAGGTTCATGACCGCGGCCGTGGCGATGGTGGTCTTGGGCCAGAGGGCGTTCACGGCCACGCCCGCTTCGCGGAACTCCTCGGCCATGCCGAGCACGCAGAGGCTCATGCCGAACTTGGCCATGGTGTAGGCCACGTGCGGGGCGAACCAGCGCGCCTCCAGGTTGAGGGGAGGCGAGATGTTGAGGATGTGCGGGTTCTCGGCCTTGAGCAGGTGGGGCAGGGCCATCTTCGAGCAGAGCCAGGTGCCCCGGGCGTTGACGCCGTGCATGAGATCCCACTTTTTGACGGGCAGGTCGAGGGTGCCCCTAAGGTCGATGGCGCTGGCGTTGTTCACGAGGATGTCCAGACCGCCGAAGACCTCCGCCGCTCGGCGCACGGCCTCCCTCACCGACTCCTCGTCCCGGATGTCCACGGCGATGGCCAGGGCCCTCCCGCCGGCGGCCTCCATCTCGGCCGCGGCGGTGTGGATCGTGCCGGGCAGCTTGGGGTGTGGCTCCACGGTCTTGGCGGCGATGACCACGTTGGCCCCGTCGCGGGCCGCCCTCAGGCCGATGGCCTTGCCTATGCCCCTGCTGGCGCCGGTGATGAACAGCGTCTTTCCCTTCAGGTCGCCCATGATCGTCTCTCCTATGGTGAGGCACCATTGTAGCAAAGGAGGCACAAGGTCGGCGCGGGCGTGGCGGGCGGGTGCGGGAAGCCGGCCGACGCGCTCTGGAGAGCGCTCCTACACGAGGAGGGATGCCTTTAGGGCCAGGCGCTCCTCTCGTCGAGGAACAGGCCCGCCCGGCGCGGCGTTGTTCTGTCTGGTTCCGAATGGAGGTGGTCATGCCGCCGCTGAGCTCGAAACGCTGCACCCCCTGCGAGGGAGGCGTGAAACCCCTGACCCGCGCCGAGGCGGAGAAGCTGATGCGCGAGGTCCCCCTTTGGAAGCTCCGCAAGGACGGAGGCGAGATCGTCCGCACCTTCCTTTTCAAGGATTTCTACGAGACGATGGGCTTTGTGAACGCGGTGGCCTACCTCGCCAACCGCGAGGGGCACCATCCCGATCTGGAGGTGGGCTACAACCGCTGCGTGGTCCGCTACCACACCCACGCCATCGGCGGGCTCTCGCAGAACGATTTCATCTGCGCGGCCAAGATCAACCGCCTGCTCGGGGTGGACGAGAGCTAGCCCGACTTTCTCACCGGGGCTCGAGGCGGAGCGGCCAGGAGGCCCGCGGGGCCTCAGGTGTGACGGTGCCCTCGCAGGCGCTCCAGGAACGACTCCAGCCGCTCGGCTGATTCGGGCGCCACCTCCGTGAAGAGGAACGCGCCCTCCCAGGGCGGGGCCGTGGTGGCCCTCACGCACACCGCCTCGCACTCCACCAGCCCCTCCTGGAGTTCCACCTTGAGGTGGGCGGTCTTGAGCTGGAGAAAGGGCTGGGGGGACCTGGCCAGCAGGGAGGCCGCCGAGAGGTTCAGCACCTGGATGGAGGTTTCAGGCTGGCCTGGCTGCGCGCAGCGGCCTGGGACGGAGACGGGGTATCGGACATGGCGACGGCGCTCATCCATGAATCGCCTCCTTGGACAGAGGATGGTCCTCGGGGAAACTCTCCTTTCCCTGCAAGCTAGTCGATGCCGCAGGCCTTTCGGGCCCGCTCCAGGGTTGCTTTGGCGATGGGCCTTACCCGCTCCGCCCCCTCCCGCAGCACGTCCGCCACGTAGTCCGGGCGTCGAACGAGCTCCTTGCGCCGCTCGCGGGCGGGGCCGAAGGTCTCGTCCAGGACGGCGATGAGGCGCTTCTTGGCGTCCGAGTACTTGAGGCCGCCCTTGAGGAAGCGCTCCCGCCACTCGGCCTCCTCCTCCTTGGAGACGAAGAGCTTGAGGAGGTTGAAGACGTTGTTGGCATCCGGGTCCTTGGGCGCCTCCACGGGGGCCGAGTCGGTGACCACGGCCATGACGCGCTCCTTGAGGGCCTTGCCCTCCAGGAAGATGCCGATGTCGTTGCCATAGGACTTGCTCATTTTCTGGCCGTCGAGGCCCGGCACCACGCCCGTCTCCGGAAGGATGCGGTCCTCGGGGATGACGAAGACCTCCTGGCCGTAAGTGTTGTTGAAGCGCTGGGCGATGTCCCGCGTCACCTCCACGTGCTGCTTCTGGTCCTTGCCCACGGGGACGACGTTGGAGTCCACGATGAGGATGTCGGCGGCCATGAGCACCGGATAGGCGAAGAGACCGTGATCGGGCGAGAGGCCCTTGGCCAGCTTGTCCTTGTAGGAGTGGCACCGTTCGAGGAGGCCCATGGGGGTCACGGTGGTCAGCAGCCACGTGAGCTCGGGCACCTCGTGGATGTCGGACTGCCGGTAGAAGGTGCAGCGCGCGGGGTCCAGCCCGAGGGCCAGGTAGTCCAGGGCCACGTCGCGCACGTGTTCGCGGAGCGCCTCGGGCTCCTTCACCGTGGTGAGGGCGTGGAAGTCGGCGATGAAGTAGAAGGCCTCGCCCTTGTCCTGGAGCTCCAGGTGCTGGCGCATGGCGCCCAGATAGTTCCCGATGTGGAGTTTACCCGACGGTTGGATGCCCGAGAGAATGCGCATGGAGACGGCCCTCCTCAACGGAGGCGAGTGTAGCAAAGAGATGGAGACAGGGAAACAGAGGGACAGGTGGTGAAGTTCTTCCTTTCAGCCCTCCCGGTTGTTTCCCGCGGGGCCATCCGGTATGCTGAAGTTCTAACCAGAGCAGGAGGTCATCCATGGACAGGAAGGTCGCACTGGTCACGGGCGGGAGCCGGGGCATCGGCGCCGCCATCGTGAAGGCTTTGGCTCAGCGGGGTTTCCGCGTGGCGGTGAACTGCCTCGCGAACGTGGAGATGGCCGAGCGCGTGCTGGCGGAATCGGGCGGCGAGGGCGCGGTCTTCCCGGCGGACGTGCGCGACGCGAGGGCGCTCACCGCCATGGTGAGGGCGGTGGAGAAGCAGCTGGGGCCCGTGGAGGCCGCCGTGCACAACGCCAACATCACCTTCCCCATGGGGCCCTTCTGGCAGCTACCCTGGGAGGGCGTGTCGGCCAAGCTCCTGGGCGAGCTGGGCGCCTTCCACGCCCTCACCGCCGCGGTGGTGCCGGGCATGGTGGAGCGCAAGTGGGGCCGCATCGTGGCCGTCTCCTCCTCCCTCTCGCGCTTCGCGAGCGACGGCTTCGGCGCCCACGCCGCGGCCAAGTCCGCCCTCGACGGGGCGTGCCGGGTGCTCTCGCGGGAGGCGGGGCCGCACGGCATCACCGTCAACGTGGTAGCGCCCGGCCTCGTGGAGACCGACGCCACCTCCCGCCAGTCCGCGGAACAGAAGCGGTTCGTCGCCATGCTCACGCCCCTCAAACGTAACGGCCAGCCGCAGGACATCGGCCCCGTCGTGGCCTTCCTCTGCAGCGACGAGGCCCGCTGGATCACGGGACAGTACATCCCGCTCAACGGCGGGATCAACACGGTGTGAGGAAAAACCAAGACAAACCACAGAGGCACAGAGAGAGATGGATTTCGGAGAAACCGCTGGGCGGAGGTGCTCCTGGTACCCGGTTCCCGCTCCCTCGCGAAGGAGAGGCCATGATCATCCAAACCGTGGATAGCTTGAAGGAGCGGCTGTCTATCGCCATTGAACATTCTGGGCCCGGCGGCGCGCCGAGGGTGGCCCACCCAGAAGCCTTCCGGGGTCCGCTCACGGACGACCTCGTGCAGACCGCCGTCTTCGCCAAGGACCCCCAGGTGAGAGGGCGGGCGCGCTTCGCTCTCAAGACGGCGGCGGCACAGCTCGGTGTCCACCTCGCCTCCATCCACTCCCTCTACGCCGCCATGGGCCAGAAGGAGACGGGAGGCTTCACGGTTCCCGCCATGAACATCCGCGGGCTGGCCTACGACTCGGCCCGGGCCTTCTTCCGCGCCGCCATCCCCAAGGGCTGCGGCGCCTTCCTCTTCGAGATCGCTAAGAGCGAGATGGGCTACACCGACCAGCGGCCCCACGAGTACGTGGCGGTGATGATCGGGGCGGCTTTGCGCGAGGGTTACTCGGGCCCCCTCTTCATCCAGGGCGACCACTTCCAGGCCTCGGCCAAGGGCTACTTCGCCGACCGTGAGAAGGAGATCGGCGGCTTGAAGGCCCTCATCCGCGAGGCGCTCGCGGCGGGTTTCTACAACATCGACATCGACTCCTCCACCCTCGTGGTCCTCGAGCGGCCGGACTTGCCCTCGCAGCAGCGCGACAACGGTGAGGTCTGCGCCCTGCTCACTCGTTTCATCCGCGACCACGAGCCCGAAGGCACCACCGTCTCCGTGGGCGGGGAAATCGGCGAGGTGGGGGGCCACAACAGCACGGTGGAGGAGTTCGAGGCCTTCATGGGCGAGTACCAGCGAGGCCTCGGCGAAGCGGAGGGGATCAAGAAGATCTCCGTCCAGACGGGCACGAGCCACGGCGGCGTGGTCCTTCCCGACGGAACGGTGGCCGAGGTGAAGCTCGACTTCAGCGTCCTCTCCTCCATCGCCGCCATGGCCCAGGAGCGCTATGGCATGGCGGGGACGGTCCAGCACGGCGCCTCCACCCTGCCCGACGAGGCCTTCCACCAGTTCCCGCGGCACAAGGCCTGCGAGGTGCACCTGGCCACGGGCTTCCAGAACATGATCTACGACCACCCGGCCCTGCCCGCCGACTTCCGAGAGCACGTCTACCAGCACCTGAAGAGGGCCTTCGCGCAAGAGAGGAAGGCCGGAGAAACGGAGGACCAGTTCCTCTACAAGACCCGCAAGAAGGGCTTCGGAGGGGAGCTCAAGCGGGAGTGGTGGGGCCTGCCGGCCCCCGTGCGGGAGGAGATCGGGCAGGCTCTCCAGGCCAAGTTCGCCTTCCTCATCGACCAGTTAAACGTGGCCGGCACCCACGACGTGGTCCGCCGTTTCGTATTGCCCCAGCCACCCTCTCCCGACGCGGCGGCCGAGATCGCCGCCTGCGGCGCGCCGCGGATGCCCGCCAAGGCCGAGGAGAATCCCAGGGCCGATTGACCCACGCGAGGGCGAGGGCCCCTGCTGTCCCCAAGCGAGGGCGGGGCCGGTTCCCCTGGAAAAAAATCCCCGCCGGAAGGGCGCTTTTTCCCTGCGGCCTCCCCGGCGGGGGAATTTTTTGCGGCGGCCTTCTCTCTCCTCTTGCTTGGTCAGGCTGCTGGTGCAGCGGGCCTCCGGCGTCCCGAAACCGCCGGCCCCGCCCTTTCCCTTCAGCCAACCGCGCGACGGTTTCGCCTGGTACGTCCCTTGCGAGACAGCCTCCTGGAAGATCACGGTCCGGTGCGGTTGGGGGTCCACGGCCGCGGCGGACCGGGCGGACGGAAGGGCCCTTGAGGGCCGGGAAGGCGGAATCATGAATCCAAGGGCGGCGGTTTTCGCGGGCTTGTTTCCGGTGACTTGGCTCTGAAGCCTCCAACCCACTCGTCCTTCCCGCCGAAACATCCCGGTGCGAATGAGGACAGCGGCCCGGCCCGATGCCCGGAAGGAGGGGGCGGGTGTCCCCCTCCTCCACCGCCTCCGGTGGCCGCCTCCGACTTCCCAAAAGCAAGACAAGTTGGAGGCCCCCCTTGTCGCCTTCCCGGAACAGCGGCGTCCGAAAGAACGGACGGCCATTCGGACCCTCTGGAGGCGCCGCTGGCCACGGGACTAGGTTCAAAACGAGCCCGCCCGCGGGAGGAGTGGAGACGAAGGGCAACGGCCAGAGAGTATGGCATAGGCCTTGCTTCGCCAAGGCCATGTGGTTGAGTGTCGGTTCGTTGTCATCGAAGGAAAGGAATCTACCGTTTTCTGAGGAGGCACCATGCGAAACAAGATGAAATCGTTGGCTCTCGCACTCCCGCTCCTGCTGGTGGCCACCGCCGTTCTGGCGGGCAGTCCCTCTCGCATTCGCTACTCGGTCAGCGCCTCCAGCACCAACCCGGCCGCCACAGTGGTCTCCCGCAACGGCGAGACGGTGGTCATCTTCAAGGAGGCGGCCATCACCGCCGGCGATACCTTCTCCTTCACCCTCGGCCTGGACGCCGGCAAGCACGCCAGCAAGCTGAGCTACCCCATCAACGCCGATTTCAACGTAACCGGTAGCTCCGATCTCCAGTCCACCATCGACCCCGCCTCGGTGACCTTCAATGAGGCCACCGACACCCCCTCCGCCCAAGTCACCGTCACCGTGGCGCCGGGCGACTACAGTCACACCAAGAGGCTGAGCGTGAAGATCAAGGCCATGCCCCAAGCGGGTGCCAAACTCGGAGCGGGGCCCGGCGTCAAGGTGGTGATCCTCAAGAGCAAGAAGGCCTCCGCGTCGGCCGAGGCGGGCATGCTCCAGGATCTCCAGGACGCTCTGACGCCGGAGCCGTCCGCCGCCCAAGCGGCACCCCAGCCCGCGGAAAACTGGTAAATACTCGCCCCTGATCCAAGAGGCGCGGAGGAGACCGAGGACCAGTAGTAGGCTCATGAGTTCAGTACCCTCCGAGCCGGTTTTTCACGGGGAGGCGCCCGACGCCAAGTCGGGCGCCTTCCGTTTTTTGGGGAGCCTTCGGCCTTCCAATTCCTGGCGCTGGACGGAAAGGCTTTTCGGGCTGACCAGGCCCTGGTGAACAGGGCCAAAATGGCCGCCCCGGCGCTCAGCGAAGTCCGGCACCGGATGGGCCGGCTCCCTGTAAACCCCTC
>JBMFSH010000036.1:0-23793 GCA_049967655.1 Acidobacteriota bacterium | reverse complement strand
AGGAGCCGGATGGTGGAAATCTCCAAGTCCGGATCTGGCGAGGGCCTCGGCGGGGCAACCCGCCGAGGCTACTCAACGTTGACGCATAGGTCTCCCCTTCTCCCTCGCCCTTCATCAGTCCGCTCCAAAGTAATCCTGATCGACTTTCTTCATCTCGTACCTCGCGGCTGTGGAGGTCCCCAGCCCGTGGTCGATCATGAGCCCGGCGGGGGTTGCCCCGTCCATGAGGACAACCTTGCTTTTCTTGCCTCGCTTTCATTTCAACGTGAAATCCACGCGGGAGAGGCTGGCCTTCTTGGCCTCCTCGGAGGCGGCGCCCTGGGTGGCGAGGAAGACGCGCTCGGCGGGGACCTTGCCCGATTTGAGGAGGGCGTCCTTGACGGCCTGGGCGCGGGCGAGGGCGAGCCGTTTGAGCTCCTCATCGGTGACCGTGGTGTGGAGGAGCAGAAGCCGCTCCATCTGGTCGTCGGGCAGCCTCTTGACGAGGCCGATGAGGGTGCGCGCCTTGGGGAACTTGGCGTGCTTGTAGGCCTCGAAGAGGTACTCGGAATACTCCTTCGGCGTGAGCTGGACGGCGTCCACGGAGGCGGGCGCCTGGCCCTTCTTGAGCAGCTCCTTGAACCTCTGCGCTTTGATCTCCCGCTCGACGAAGGCGCGCTTGAGGCCCTCCTCGTCCGCCGCGGGGTCGAATCGGCCGGTGATGTCCAGCTTGAGGCCGGGGTGCTCGTAGAGGGCCGTCTCGAGCTGCTCGACCTTCTTCACGGCGGCGGCGTCGAGGGTGGCTGTGCCGGGGGCGAAGGTGAGGTAGCTGAGGGATTCGCCGTGGCCGAAGAGGTGGCCGAGGAGGGCGAAGGGGGCGGTGGCGGCCTTCGAGAGGAGGTTCAGGATGATCTTCAGGATGATGGGGCCGATCTTGAATTTGGGGTCGTTGAGGGAGCCGCTCACGGGGATGTTCAGGTCGATGCGCCCCTCGCGGTCCTTGAGGAGGGCCACGGCCAGCCGGACCGGGAGCTTGGTAGCCTCGGGGCTGTTCACCTTGGAGCCGAAGGTGAACTGGTCCAGGAAGAGGTGGTTCTTGGCATCGAGGTGGTTGTTCTCCACGTGGTAGCTCACGTCCATGTTGAGCTTGCCCTTGTCGATGATGTAGCCCGCGTAGCGGCCCGAGTAGGGCGAGAGCGGGCTCAGCTCCACGTCGGTCACCTTGCCCTTGATGTCGGCGTAGGGGGGCTTGACGAGGGGATTGATCTGCCCCGTCACCTCGATGGGCGCCTGGTGTTCGAGGTGGGCGCTGAGCTTCAGGTCGGCGCGCGTGCCGGGGCGAGAGGAGAGGCCCGTAAGGCTGCCGACCACCTCGGTGAGCTTGGCCGAGTAGTTGGGTTTGATGAAGTGATCCGTGTAGTCGACGGTGCCGCCCGAGAGGGTGATGGCGGGGATCTCCACCAGCTCCTTGGGCGCCGCTTCGGTCGCGGCGGTCGGCGCGGGCGCGGCGCCGGGGGTCGGCGCCGGGTAGGCCTGCTTCGGCTCTCCGCCCCCGGGCCCGCCGGGCTGGACGCTGGCCATCATGCCCGGCGCGCCTCCTGGCTGGACGGGCTGCACGGCGTCGGGCGCGCCCGGCTGGGCGGCAGGCGGTGTGGGGTGGAGCAGCTGGAAGAGGTTCAGCTTGCCCTGGGGGCTGACGATGATGCGGGCGTAGAAGTCGGAGAGGGTGACGGAGGCCATGGTGAGGCTCGGCGGCTCGGCCTGGGCCTTGATGCCGCCGAGCTGGAGGGACTTCCAGTTGACAAACTTCTCCAGGTTCACGCGATCCACCGTGGCCAGGTCGTCCACCCGTGCCTGGCCCGCGAAGGAGGCCTGCAAGGGCTTGTCCGCGGGCAGGGACAGGGCGATTTTCCCCTTGGCGGAGGCGTTGCCCTCCGTGAGGTCGATGGCCAGCTCACCCGCGAGGTAGGGCTCGAAGGGGAGGAGGGCCAGGCGGTCGAGGGCCACGTCCCAGTTCAGCGAGAAGGGCGAGAGGGTGACGGGGCCCGAGAGGGAGAGGCTGCCGGAGGGCTTCATGGCGGCCTGGAGGCTCAGCGAGCCGGCCTGGTTCGGAGCGGTGGAGAGCCCCTGGGCGGTGAGGGTCACGGAGGGAAAGTCGAAGGAGGCCGGCTCGCCGAGGGAGCGGTCCTCGGCGCGCAGGGCGAAGCCCTTCCAGGCGAGGTTGCCGAGGGAGACGACCCAGGAGCGGCTGGACGCGGGGTCTGCGACCGGCGTGGAGGAGGGATCGAACGCCGGGGCCTGGGTGGGCGCCGGGGCCGGAGAGGCGAGGCGCGCCAGGTCGAGGCTGCCGTCCGCCGTCCGGACGGCGCGCAGGCTTCCGCCCGCGGCCTCCAGCGAGGCGATGCCCGCCTTGGAGGAGGCGGTGTCGAAGCTCAGGCCCGAGGCCGTGGCGGAGGGCAGGTCGAGGAAGTCCTCCTTCTCACCCGGCAGGCGCAGGCGTAGGCCCGCCGCGGTGGCGGCGCCCTCCGCGAGCTGGATGGCGTTGGCGCCGTCGGCGGCGGAGAAGGCGTAGTTCCCGGAGAGGCTGAGGCGGCCGTCCTCCACCTCGAAGGGCAGCAGCTCCCGGTCGTACGGGTCGTAGCGGACGAGGCGGAGCCCGTCCGTCTCGATCCGACCCTTCGCCGTGAGCGGCGAGAAGGCGAGGGTGGCGGAGGCCTTGAGCCCCTCGCCCTGGTCCGTCTTGAGCGCGAGGTTCACCTGGGCGGGGCGCCCAAGGGCCGTGTCCAGGTTCTGCACGGTCAGGTCCACGGGAGAGAACGTGGCTTTGAAGGCGGGGCGGACGGACTCGTCGTCGAAGTGGATCGCGCCCCCCGAGAGGGCCACCTCGCCGAGGAGCACGTTCACGGCGGCCTCGGGGGCGGCGGGGGCCTTGGGCGCCGGGGCGGGCGGCGAGGCGGGGCCGAGGTTGGCGAAATTCCAGTCGCCGCGGCGGTCACGGCTCAGGTAGAGCTCGGGCGCCTGGAGGTGGATGGAGGTCACGATGCCCTTCAGGGTGAGCAGATCCACCGAGCCGAGGTTGAAGCCCGCGCGCGGCAGTCGGGCCAGGGGGGCGCCGTCCCGCTGGTTGACGACGAGATCGGCGAGGGCGGCGCGGCCGCTGAGGATGAGCTTGCGGTGGCCGCGAACGTCGTCCAGGAAGGTCAGCTTGAGGGCCGTGCTCAGGTGGCCCGACAACACCTTGAAGCCGAGGTCGGCGGGGAGGTAGGGGAGGTAGCGGGCCAGGTCCAGGCCGTTCACGTCCAGCGACAGAAAGGTCTCTCGGCTGTGGCTGAAGGGCTTGCTCCGGCCGCGCAGCTCGAAGGGCCTGCCGTCCACCTTGGCGCTGAGCGAGGGGTCGGTGTAGATGTTCACGTTGCTCGGCAGGTCGGAGAGGAAGGGGATGCCGAGGTTGAGGTCGGTCACCTCGTGGCGCGCTCCCTTGGGCCGGTCGTCGAAGGTGATGGCGGCGCCCAGGACCCGGATGTTGTTGAGGGAGTAACGGAGGGGGCGGCCGGGAGGCTTGCCGGGCGAGGGCATGAGGAGGTCGGAGAAATTGTAGGAACCGTCGCGGTGGCGCACGATGGCCAGGCGAAGGCCCCTCAGGACCAGCTCATCGAGGACGGCGCCCCGGTCGGGTATGGAGCGGAGCGAGGCGCCGAGGGTGAGCGAATCGAAGGAGAGGAAGGGGGAGACGCCGTCGCGGTCCTTGATGTCACAGCCCGCGAGGGTGGCGGTGAGGGTGAAGGGGTTGAAGCGAACGGTGCTCACGGTCACCGGCCGGTGCAGCCTCTCGGAGAGGGTGCGGACCAGGTAGCCCTTCAGGATCGGCGGCACGGCGAAGAAGCCCAGGAGGGCGAAGAGGACCACGGCGCCGGCAAGGCCATAGAGAAGGCGGCGCACGCGACGGGCTCGCCATTGGGACCCCAGCCAGGCCAGCGCCCGTTTTCCCGAAGCGACAGCGGAGCGAAATCCGGTCATGTGGCCTCCATACCATGGAGCTTAGTCCGCGATTCTGTCCCATGCAACATAATCCGTGAATTCGATCTGGGGGTTGCCACTCCTGCACGAAAGGGTGTGCCTCGCGAGAAGGGCTGCACTGACTCCCGCGGCGGTAAGGCGGGTGGCTTGACGGGAAGGGAGGGGCCGCCCATATTGGCATTACCAGCATAGCGAGAGAGAACCTGGGGAGGCCCATCGCCGGGCTTCCCGCGGCGGAACGTTCCATAAGGAGAGGCGGCCATGGCAGACATGCAGATCAAGATCGGCGACAGGGGAGCGGTCAAGGTGGTGGAGCTGGTGGGGCCCATCACGCTCGGTTCGGGGGACCTGAAGGTGAGGGAGACGATCAAGGAGCTCGTGTCCGGCGGTCACCAGAAGATCGTCCTGGACCTGGGCGAGGTGCCCTTCATGGATTCCACGGGCATCGGCGAGCTCGTCGCGGCCTACACCTCGGCCCGGAACCGCGGGGCCACCCTGAAGCTGGCGCGCCTCACCCGTCGGATCAAGGACATCCTCGACATCGCCCAGCTCTCGGCGGTCTTCGAGAGCTACGAGTCCGTCGAGGAGGCGATCGTCTCCTTCTGAAGGGCTCCCGGCGGAATCCGGCCCACACGGCGACCAGCCAGAATCCGCCCCCTCATGCGGCCGGGCCTCCGGCCGGGGCGCGACTCCGCGCGTGCCGGACAGCGAATAAAGCGCCGGCTCCGGCGTTCCCATCAACATGAGAGCGCGAACTGACCATGGCCGGAAGCTGGCGGCGGCGCTTGTGGCTACCGCGGCGCTGTGCGCCCTCGGCGTGACGTCGTGGGCGCAAGTTGCTAGAGGAAAAGGGCGAGTGATGTCCGAGAAGACGGAGACGATCACGCTGGGCGGGGGCTGCTTCTGGTGCATCGAGGCGGTCTTCGAGGAGCTCAAGGGGGTGGAAAAGGTGGAGTCGGGTTATTCGGGGGGGACCGTCCCGAACCCGACTTACGAGCAGGTCTGCACCGGGAGGACGGGCCACGCCGAGGTGGTGCAGGTCACCTTCGACCCGGCCGTGATCTCCCTCGGGCGGATCCTGGAGGTCTTTTTCGCGGTCCACGACCCGACGACGCCGAACCGGCAGGGGGCGGACGTGGGGCCCCAGTACCGCTCGGTGATCTTCTACCGGAGCCCCGAACAGCGGGCGGCGGCGGAAGAGGCCATCCGGAAGCTGGAAGCGGCCAAGCTCTACCCGAGGCCCGTCGTCACCCAGGTGGAGCCCTTCCAGGTCTTCTACGAGGCCGAGAACTACCACCAGGAGTATTACCGCCTCAACGGTGGGGCGCCCTACTGCCAGCTCGTGATCTCGCCGAAGATGAAGAAGTTTCGGGAGCACTTCGGGGCCCTGCTCCGCAAGAAGTGAGTGGTGGGGACAAGGGACAGGGGACAGGGGACAAGAGGCAGCCACGGCGGGGCGCGACGCTTTCTTTGGGCATCACCTCATCTCGGAATCTAGCCGGAAGCGAAGTCTCTTCGTGTCCTGGTGTCTTGGTAGTGAATTCCCTTTCCCGCTTTCCGAATTCCGGATCCAGCTCCCCCCGTCCGACCTTGCAAGGACGCGGATGTTGGTTTATAATCAGCCTTTTGAAGGAGGTAGTTCTTCATGAAGAAAGGCATTCATCCGGCCTACCACGAGGTGACGGTGACCTGCGCTTGCGGGAACACCTTCGTCACCCACTCCACGAAAAAAGAGCTCAAGGTTGAAATCTGTGCGGCCTGCCACCCCTTCTTTACGGGCAAGCAGAAGTTCCTGGACACCGCCGGCCGCATCGAAAAGTTCAACACCAAGTACGGCAAGAAGTCCAAGGAGTAGCTCCCGAATCATGCCGGGCCGAACGGGCTCCTTTCGCCGGTGGGTCAGGGCCAGTCTCCCCCTCCTGGCGGAGGGGAGCGTCCTCGTGGGCGGACAGGCGGTCATCGAGGGGGTGCTCATGCGCCTGCCCGAGACCTACGCCGTGGCCGTGCGGGACGCCAAGGGAGAGGTGCGCGTGAAGCGGGAGCGCGTGCCGGAGACGGCCAAAGGCCGTTTCGGCAATCTCCCCTTCGTCCGCGGCAGCGTGATCCTCTTCAAGGCCATGATGCTGGGGATCTCGGCGCTGAACTTCTCGGCCGAGGTAGCCATGGAGGAGAGCGCCGAGGAGGAGGGGGAGAAGGACAAGGGAGGCTCGGCTTGGCCCATGGCCCTGACCGTGGCGCTCTCCCTGGCCGCGGGGGTGGCCATCTTCTTCTACGTGCCCCTACTGCTCACCCAGCTCCTGACGCGGGTCTGGCCGCTGGCGAACCGCTCCGTGGGCTTCAACCTCATCGACGGGGCCATCCGCATCGTCATGTTCGTCCTCTACATCCTGGGGATCTCCCTCATGAAGGACATCCGCCGGGTCTTTGGCTACCACGGGGCGGAGCACAAGGTGGTCTACACGTGGGAGGCGCGGGAGGAGCTGACGGTGGAGAACGCCCGCCGCCACTCCACGCTCCATCCGCGCTGCGGCACCTCCTTCCTGCTCTTCGTGATGGTGGTGGCGATCCTGGTTTTCTCGCTGGTTCCGTCGAGCGCCCCCTTCTGGGTGAAGTTGCTGTCGCGGGTGGTGTTCCTTCCGGTGATCGCGGGCATCTCCTACGAGCTGATCCGCTTCACGGCGAAGTTCCCGCGTTCGCCCTTCGTGAGGCCCCTGCTGTGGCCGGGATTGGGCATGCAGCTCTTGACCACGCGGGTTCCCGACGACACCATGCTCGAGGTGGCCATCAGGGCCCTCAAGGAGGCCCAGGAGCTGGGAGCGGCCTCCCTCGCCGCCTAGCCCCCGACCCGCGACCCCCGCGCCGAGGGCCGCGGACCGCTTCGCGACGATCACCGATACGGACGGAGCCATGGATACTGCCATTTTGAGCCGCCTAGACAAGCTGATCTTGAAGCACGCCGACCTCTCCGAGCAGTTGAGCCGGGCCGACGTGGTGGCCGACCAGGCGCGCTTCAGGGAGCTCTCCAAGGCCTACGCGGACCTCTCCGAAAAGGCGGCCATCTACACCCGCTACCGGAAGCTCCAGGCGGACTACCAGGAGGCCCAGGAGCTCTTGCAGGGAGACTCGGAGGAGATGGCCGAGATGGCCCGGGAGGAGATCGCCCGGCTCGAACCGGAACTGGCTAAACTGGAGCACCAGCTCAAGATCTGCCTGCTCCCCTCCGATCCCAACGACAGCAAGAACGGCATCCTGGAGATCCGGGCCGGCACGGGGGGCGAGGAGGCCGCGCTCTTTGCGGGGGACCTCTTCCGCATGTACGCCCGGTACGCCGAGCGGAAGGGCTGGAAGCTCGAGGTGCTGGACGAGAGCCGCACCGAGCTGGGCGGCTTCAAGGAGGTGGTGGCCTCCCTCTCCGGGGAGAAGGTCTACTCCCGCCTGAAGTTCGAGGCGGGCGTCCACCGGGTGCAGCGCGTCCCCGCCACCGAGGCCTCGGGGCGGATCCACACCTCGGCCGTGACGGTGGCCGTGCTGCCGGAGGCGGAGGAGATCGACGTCCACATCGAGGAGAAGGATCTCAGGATCGACCGGTTCTGCTCCTCTGGTCCGGGCGGGCAGAGCGTGAACACCACCTACAGCGCCATCCGGATCACGCACCTGCCCACGGGGCTCGTGGTCTCCTGCCAGGACGAGAAGAGCCAGATCAAAAACAAGGCCAAGGCGCTCAAGATCCTCCGTTCGAGGCTCCTCCAGCTGGAGGAGGAGAAACGCATGGCCGAGCTCTCGGTCACGCGGAAGTCCATGGTGCGGTCGGGGGACCGCTCCGAGAAGATCCGGACCTACAACTTCCCCCAGAACCGCCTCACGGACCACCGCATCAACCTGACCATCCACCGCCTGGCCGACATCCTGGAGGGGGACCTGGACATGCTCCTGGACCCCCTGCTGGAGAGCTTCGAAGCCGAGCGGCTCGAGGCCGAATTCGACAAGGTCGTGTAATCGCGGCGGGTTTCGCCGCGGCTCGTGTTCGAGGTGGATCATGGATCTTGGACTTCGGGGCAAGGTGGCGGTGGTGTGCGGGGCGAGCGCCGGGATCGGCCGGGCCGTGGCGGAGACCCTCGCCGCCGAGGGGGCGGACCTCTTCCTCGTGGCCCGGCGGGCCGAGGCGCTCTCGGGTCTGGCGGCCGAGCTTACGGGCCGGTACGGCGTTGCGGCGCGCTTCGGGGCGGCGGACCTCTCGAAGGGCGAGGAGTGCTCCAGGATTCTGGAAGAGCAGAGGGGAGCCTTCGGCCGGGCCGACGTCCTCTTCGCCAACGCCGGCGGCCCGCCCGCCGGGGGCTTCGAGGCCTCGGTCACGGAAGAGAAGCTGCGCCAGGGCTGGGAGCTGACCTTCCTGGCGGCGGTCCGCATGATCCGCGGGCTTCTGCCCGGCATGCGGGAGCGGAAGTGGGGGCGCATCGTGGCGCTCACCTCCGTCTCCGTGCACGAGCCCATCGCCAACTTGGCCCTCTCCAACGCCTACCGGGCCGGCCTCACGGGGCTCCTCAAGACCCTCGCCACGGAGGTGGCCGGAGAGGGGATCACGGTGAACAGCGTCTGCCCCGGCTACACCCGGACCTCGCGGCTGGAGGAGCTGGCTCGCGCCTCGGCCGGCGCTCGATCGCCGGAGACGGTCATGTCGGCCTGGGCCGAGAGCACTCCGGCCGGTCGCCTCGGCCTGCCCGAGGAGGTGGCGGCGGCCGTGGCCTTCCTCTGTTCCGAACGGGCGGCCTACATCACGGGCGTGGCCCTGCCGGTGGACGGCGGGCGCCTGCGCGGCCTGCTGGCCTGAGCGTCCATGCATGAGGATCGGCGCTGACCATTAACCTGGAGGAAGGGGGCCACACCCGTGTTTTCCCGTCTCAGGATCCGCCTGGTAGCGCTTTTCGGTTCGCCGCTCAACACCCTGCACAGCCTTAGGGCGAGGGAGGCCCTCATCGCGCGGTGGGTCCTCTCCTCCTTCGTGATCGGCGTGACGACGGGCGTCCTCGTGGCGGCCTTCGACTTTCTTCTCCGGGACCAGGTGGTCTGGTACCTCTACAGCCTCCGCTCCAAGCCCGCCTACGCCCTCCTCCCCGTCGCCGGCCTCTTGTGCGCCTGGCTCGCCACGCGGACCCTGGTGCCCAGCCGGGAGGGGGAGCTGACGGAGGATTACATCCTCGTCTTCCACGACAAGGACCGGCGCATGCGCTTGTGGAACCTGCCCGGAAAGCTGGTGGCCAGCTTCGTGACCATCGCCAGCGGCGGAAGCATGGGGCTGGAGGGTCCGGCCATCTACACGGGGGCCGCCCTCGGAGATTCTCTCCAGAACTGGCTGGGGCGCTATTTCGGGCGGGAAGACCGCAAGATGCTGCTGGTGGCGGGGGCCTCGGCGGGCATGGCGGCCATCTTCAAGGCGCCCCTCACGGGCGTGGTCTTCGCCATGGAGTCTCCCTACAAGGACAGCTTGGCGGCGAGGGCCCTCATTCCCGGGCTCATCGCCTCCTCCGCCAGTTACGCCACCTTCGTGACGCTCGTCGGCAGCGAGCCGCTCTTCGGCCAGAGCGGCTTCGGGCGGTTCGGGGTTCGCGACATCCTCTACGCCGCCCTGCTCGGCCTCTGCTGCGGCATCGGGGCGCGCCTCTTCGTCTGGATCACCCACCTCCTCAAACACGCCTTTCAGCGGTTGCCTGGAGTCGCGCGCCCCCTCATCGGAGGCCTGGCCGTGGGTGCCCTGGGAACGCTCGTGTTCGTGGCTTTCGGCGAGCCCTACATCTACGGCCCCGGATACATGCTCATCCGCCACGCCCTCGCCGTGCAGGAGCCCGTCGAACTCCTTCTCCTCCTCTTCGGAGCCAAATTGCTGGCCACCTCCTTCACGGTGGCCGGAGGTGGCGTCGGCGGACTTTTCTTCCCCCAGGCGGTGCTGGGGGTGATTCTGGGCTCACTCTTCAGCCTCGTGGTGCCGGGCGTGCCCGGCCCCCTCTTCCCCCTCATCGGGCTGGCGGCCTTCGTGGGCGCCGGCTACAGGACGCCGCTGGCGGCCGTGGCCTTCGTGGCGGAGACCACGGGCAACCCGTGGGTGCTCATCCCGGCCATGATCGCCACGGTGGTGAGTTTTCTGGTGATGGGGCAGGCGGGGGTCTCGGAGAAGCAGCAGAACCTCATCCAGGTGACGAGCTGAGGCCGGCGGGGGCCTGAGGGTCAGCTCACCGTCAGGACGACCTTCCCCACGGTCTGGCGCTCCTGCATCCGCCGGTGGGCCTGGGCGGCCTTTCCCAGCGGAAGGGAGAGCCCCACGCGGGGACGGATGCGGCCCTTCGCCCTGAGGGCCAGCATCTCCTCGGCCGCCGAGCGCAGCAGCTCCGCGCGGTCCGTGAAGTGGATCAGGTTGAAGCCGGAGAGCGTCCGGTCCCTGTCGATCATCCCCAGAGGCGAAACCAGCAGCATCTTCCTGAGGCGCCAGAGGGCGCCGAGCCTGGCGATGCGGCCCGGCTTCACGGCGGAGGCGGCCCCGAAGAGGACGTGGCGCCCGCCGGGGGCCAGGGTCTTCCAGGAGCGGGCGAAGGTCTCGCCGCCCACGGAGTCCATCACCACGTCCACGCCCCTGCCCGCCGTGGCCTCCAGGATGACCCTTCGGAAGTCCTCCTCCCGGTAGAGGATCACGCGCGCCTCGGGGCACTCCTCGCGCACCACGGCGCCCTTGGACTCGCTGCCGACGGTGGCGAAGACCCGCACGCCCCGGTCCCTGAGGAGCTGGAGGCAGGCGATCCCCACGCCGCCCGCCGCGGCGTGCACGAGCACGCTCTCGCCCTTCTGCACGTGGGCGAGGTGGAAGAGGCCGTGATAGGCGGTGAGGTACTGGACGGGGAAGGCGGCGCCCTCGGCGAAGGTCATGTCATCGGGCAAGCGCATGGCGAAGGAGGCCGGGATGACCACCTTCTCGGCGTATCCGCCGAAGCGGCAGAAGCTCATCACGCGGTCTCCCGGTTTGAGCCCGCTGACGCCCTCTCCCAGCGACTCGATCACCCCGGCGGCTTCGAGGCCCGGAACGAACGGCGGCTTGGGGGCGGCCTTGTAGATCCCCAGGCGCGAGAGGAGATCGGCGAAGTTCACGCCGGCGGCCCGGCTGGCGATGAGCACCTCGCCCCGCCCCGGAGAGGGGACCGGCACCTCCTGCACGGCCAGCACCGATTCGTCCCCGTGCCTGGTCACCACCACGGCTTTCACGGCCCTACTCCTCCTCGCTTCAGCCGGTCCGAACCACGGCCACCAGCGTCAGCAGAACGGCCACCAGCAGGCCCCGCCGGAGCCAGAAGAGCCGGCGGGACCAGAGCCCCTCCCGCGGGATGCCGCGGTCCATCCCGAAGAGGATGCCCACGGCCAGGAAGACCCACAGCAGGACGTTGGAGATCGGTTGGGGGAGGGCCGGCGCGCGCCAGAGCCCGCGGGCGTCCAGCACGATCCCGGCCGCGATGAGGCCGCAGACCACGATGTACGCGCCGGAGGCCAGGCAGAGCTTTCGAGCCGTCTCCTCGGTCCACTCCCGCGCCATGGCGCCTCCGTCGGCTTCAGTCTGGCATAGGCGGGGGAAGAATGGAAACGGGGGACAAGGGACAGGGGACAAGGGACAGGAAGGGACAACCGCACGACCTAGCGGTCTCTTTCGACATCTCCTCATCACCTCATAGGGACAGGGAGGCAGAGCGGAGGTGGGCTCGGCCCTCAGAGCTGCGCGGGAACCTTGGAGTAGCGCTCGGCGCTTTCGCGCACGGGCCTGGGGCGCATCTTCCAGGCGAAATAGGGGGCGGCCAACCTCTTGACGGCCTTCAGCTTGGTCTCGTACCAGAACTTTCCGAAGCTTGGCGGCGCCAGGTACTTGGCATCGTCAGGGTTGACGATGAGGCTCACCTCGATGTTGGGCGTCATGCCGATGGGGATACCGTTCCTGCGGCAGGCCTCGTACATGTAGCGCATGACCTCCACCATCTCCTCGAAGGGCGGCGGGGGATGGTGCTCCATCTCGGCGCCGATCACGGGGCGGAAGATGCAGACCGTTGGGAAACAGCCCATGGCGGTGATGGTGTCGATGGCCTTGAGGGTCTCCTCGATGGGCTCCACGCCGGCGATGATCTCCCCCGAATTGCGGCCCTTACCCATCTTCTTCGCGCAGTACTCCATGGCGTCGAAGAAGGCCTGCTGGCCCACGGTGGCGGCCTTGCCGGGGCAGAGCCTCGCGAAGACCTCGGGGTTCTGGAACTCGTAGCAGAAGGAGAAGTGGTCCGTCCCCAGCTCCATGAGCCAGTCGTACTTCCAGAAATCCCGGCTGGGGATCACCTGCACGCCCACCAGCGCGCCCACCTTCTCCTTGACGGCCTTCACGTAGGGGGCGCAGCGGTCCAGCCCCTTGCCGGCCTGATAGCCCGAATTGAAGTGGACGAAGGTGACGCCGTTCTCCACCTTGGCCGCGAGGGCCGTCTCCACCACGTCCTCCACGCGCTTCTCGGCCACCTCGTTGACCCCCACGTTGAGGCCCGTGGTGCAGAACTTGCAGCCCTGATTCGGTTCCGTGTACCAGTAGAGGCAGGAGTTGGAGACGTAGATGCCCAGGTAGGTGCCCTGGAGGACGCCCACCTTGCTCATGGGCGTGCCCCGGCTGGTGGACATGGTGTACCACTTGGGCTGGGGCGGAACCCGGACGCCGTACTCCAGGCCGAGCTGGCGGTCGTCGGCGATGACGTAGCCGTCGCCGGTCTTGAGCAGCCGGTAGGGAGAGGTGCCGGCGAAGTCCTCCTCCACCGGGACGTTGACCCAGATCTCCTTGTGCCTGGAGGGAATCACGAGTTCGAGACCCGATCCGAGGCCCGCCCGGGTGCGGGAGAAAAACCGCCCATCCCGGTCCAAGGTGCACGTGGGGTCGATGCGGATCCCCTTGCAGAAGAGGTCCACCTCCAGCTCGGCCGGATTGAGCACGCGCATGATTCCCCTCCGCCCACAGGGTACGCCCGGCCCATGCCTCTCACAAGATGGCCGGCCGCGCACCCGAGACACCACGAGACACGAAGGGGAAAAGGATGATGGATGAGAGAGGAGGGTCCCCGCCTTCGACCCTTGAGGAAACCACGGAGCACGCGGAGACCGGAAAGGCCTCCACAAGGAAGCGTCCTTCGAGCTGGGTCTTTCTCCGTGCTCTCCGTGACCTCCGTGGTGCAAGTATCCCGCCGCCATGATCCGCCGGTGCGGGACTCCGGGGCGGCGGGCGTGGCAGAATGGCGGCGGAGGTGGGACGTGCTGACCGCGCTTCTGGTCTTCGCCGTGACCTACGTGCTCATCGCCGCCCGGCGGTTCTCCCTGCTCCACATCGGCCGGCCGGCGGGGGCGCTCCTGGGCGCCGTCGGCATGGTGCTTCTCGGCGTGCTCACCCCGAAGGAGGCCTTCGCCTGCGTGGACCTTCCCACCATCGGCCTGCTCTTCGGGATGATGGTGCTGACCGGCTATCTTCGCGAGGCGGGCCTCTTTTCCGCAGTGGTGTGGAGGACGCTGGATCGCAAGTGGTCCCCGCGGGCGGTTCTGGGAGGCGTGGTCTGGCTGTCGGGGCTGGCCTCCGCCTTCCTCGTGAACGACACGGTCTGCCTCATGATGACCCCCTTGCTCTGCGTTCTCACCGAGGCCGCAGGCCTCGATCCCCTCCCTTACCTGTTGGCCCTCGCCACCTCGGCCAACATCGGCTCCGTGGCCACCCTGGCGGGCAACCCGCAGAACATGCTCATCGGCATGGCCTCCGGGATCCCCTACCGGGAGTACCTGCTGGTGATGGCGCCCGTGGCCGCCCTCTGCCTCGGGCTGAACCACTGGCTCCTGCTGTCGGTCTTCGGCAAGAGGCTACGCTCGGGAGCTCGGGCGGAGGTGTCTGGAGGGGCCCCGAGGGTCAAGCGGGCCATCGCCGCGAGGAGCCTTCTGGTGCTGGCCGGCGTGGTGGTGGCGTGGCTCCTGGGGGCCGACCTGGCCTTCACCGCCGTTTGCGGGGCGGCCCTCCTGATCCTGATCAACCGCATCTCGCCGTCCAAGGTCTTCCGGGAGCTGGACTGGCCCCTGCTCCTCTTCTTCGCCGCGCTCTTCGTGGTGGTGGGGGGCGTGGAGCGGGCGGGAGTGGTGGCGGCGCTTCGGGCCTGGCTTCCCGCGGGAGGCGGCGCGGCGGGCATAGCCGGCTTCACCGTCGTTTCCGTGGCGGCGAGCAACCTCTTCTCCAACGTTCCCTTCGTGCTGGTGGCCGCCAAATGGGTGCAGGGGTTGCCGGCGCCCAGGCTCCACTGGTACCTGCTGGCGCTCACCAGCACCTTCGCGGGCAACCTGACCCTGGTGGGCTCCATGGCCAACCTGATCGTGGCCGAGCTCTCGGGGGGGCTTCGGGTGATGGGCTTCCGGCAGTACTTCCGCTACGGCGCCCTGGTCACGCTCGCCACCACCGTCGCGGGTGTTCTCTATCTGGTGCTGGTCTTCGCCCTCTGGCCCCGCTGAGGAACTCTACCCGATGGGCTCGTGCGTGATGGTGACCTGGGCCCCCACGCGGAAGAACTCCCGGGCAGCATGAAGGCTCTGGTTCTGTGGATCCTGCACGGTCCGCTCCAGGAGCTTGGGCCGGATTTTCACGAGCAATTCACCCTTGGAATCCGGGAGCGAGCGGACCTGCCCGATGGGCATGTTGAACAGGCCGGTGCCCAGGCTGAAGGCCAGCCGGACGGTCATGCCCGGCTCCACGGGGATGGGCGTGACGCCCACGCCCGGCACGCCGGGGGTCGCCTCTTCCAGCTTCACCGTGGCCGTGATGTGCCCGTGATCTTCGCGGATGGCAACGATGCGCCCCTGCCGGAAGGGCTCGTACGGGGCGCCGAGGGGCACTCCCTGGGCGCTCAGACCCATCGAGGCGAGGGTGGTGAGAATCGCCGCGAGGAGCCAGCGAGAGGAGATGTGGAGCCGCATGATCTTGATCCTCCTGGGGGTAGGCTAGAACTCCGGCGCCGCGCCGTCAAGCGCGCCGGCGGCCGCTCGCTCCGGAATGCACGCCACGCAAGTCCGAGCTGGATGTGACTTGGACGGTCATGACCGAAGGTATACTGAGAGGAAGGCACGGCGCTGCGGTGGCGCCGCCCTAGGGGGAGGCCGGACGTGAGGCGGAAGCTCGTCAAGGTTCTGCTGTGGGTGTCGGCGGCCCTGCTGGCGGCGATGGGCGCGGTGGTCCTCCTGGCCCTCTTCACGCCGCTGCCCGACCGGATCGCCCAGGAGCTGCTCGTCAAGGCCGTGCGCCGGAGCGGAGGCACGCTCACGATCGCCCGGCGCGAAGGGCGGTTGGTGAAGGGGCTGGACCTCTACGGCGTCTCCTTCTCCCTCCCCGGCAGAGTCACCTTCACGGCCCAGCACCTCCACGCGCGCCTGTCGGTGCTGCCCCTAGGGGTGGGGATCATCCGCCTGACCGAGGTGCTCGTCGAGGGCCCCGACCTCGACCTGACCCGGCCCGCGCCGGGTAAGGGGCCGGCCTCCGCCTCCCGGAGTCTGCCCAGGTGGCTCAACGTCTGGGTGCCGCGCTTCCAGGTCAGGGCCGGGCGCTTCTCTTGGCATGGACGGCCGGCGGCCGCGCCCCTTCTTTGGAGCGGCATCTCCGCCGGGGGCTCGGCCACCCTCTCCAACGGCTCACTCCACTTGGCGCTGGCTTCGCTGGAGGCGGGCTGTCCGGCGCCGCTCCCTTTCAGGCTGAGGGCCTCGGGCGGCCTCGCCTGGTCGGCCGGAGGGGGAGGACGCTTCGACGGGGAGGTCTCCTCCGCCCTCTCCCGCGTGAAAGGCCTGGTCAGCCTGAAGGCGGACGGGAGCTTCTCCGCCGACCTCTCCTTCGCTCCCCTCGCGCTGCGCGAGGCGGCCGTGGGGTGGGCCGCGGCCCCGGACCTGTCGGTCACCGGGAGCGCTCGGGTGGAGGGAAGGGGCGGAGCGCTCCGATGGAAGGCGCGGCTGGACGCCAAGGGGCTGGGGCCCGTCAGCTCCGAAGGCAGCGGCGAGATGGCCTCGGGCCGCGTCCACCTTCAGGGCACGGCGGCCACCGAGGGCGCCTCCCTGAACCCCTTCTGGAAGACGCCCGCGGGACGGGAGGCGCAGGTGGCGGGCACGGCGAACTGGTCCGTGGATGGGGGCCGAGGCTCCCTCCGGTGGAAGGCCGACGGGGAGCTCGGCGCCTCCCGGATCTGGGGCCTCTCGCTCCGCGGCGCGCGCGTCAAGGCCGAGGGCTCGGCCGGCGAGGGTTCGCTGTCGGCCGAGGGCGAGGCGGCCATGGCCGGCAGCTTCAAGGGCAGCCTCTCCTGGGGCCTCCATCCCCGCCGGTGGCGGGCGGAGCTCGCGGGCGAGGGCGTGGACCTTCAGGGCGTGCTGACGAGCCTGAGCCTCATGCCGGCCCTTCCGGCCGGGCTCCATCCGCCTCAGGGGCCGTGGCGGGTGAAGGCCCTCTCCCTGGGTCAGGAGGCGGCCCAGGGCTTCACCCTCTCGGCCAAGGTCACGGACCCCAAGGGCGGAGAGTGGAGCGTGGCGGCCGGCCCGCTGGGCTCGGGCCGCCCCGTGGTCTGGTCGGCGGCGGTCACCTCGTTCGATCCCTCCCTCTGGGGGCTGGGACCGGCCGGGCGGCTGGTCGGCCGGGCGGCCTTCCGGGGCCCCTCGGCGCGGGAGGGCCTCCTGGAGCTGGACCTGGGATCGGGCCAGTGGGACGGCGTCGCCTTTTCGCCGCTGGCGATGCGGCTCCACCTGAGCCCCTCGGGCACGACCCTGGAGCCGGCGACTCTGACCTGCGACCTGGGAACCGCCAGGATCGGCGGCACGCTCTCCTCCGACGGTCGGCTCCGGGCCGAGGTGAAGGGCGAGGTGAGGGATGCCGCCCGGCTCGGCCGCCTCTTCGGCGTTGAAGGGCTGGCGGGCGACCTGAAGGCCGACGTGCGCCTGGCGGGTCCGTGGAAGGATCCGTCGGTGGAGGGGACGGCCTCGGTCGAGGGGGGCGGCTACGGCACCGTGAAGACGGCCCGCCTGGAGGTTTCCGGGCGTTGGGGCGGCACCGGGGCTGCCTCGGACCTGACGCTCTCCTACGCCGGCCTGCGGGCCTCGGAGACGGACCTCGGCGACGGCTCCGTGGTCCTGCGGGGCCTCCCCGCCCGGGCGGAGGTGAGCTGGAAGGCCCTCCTGCCGGGCAAGAAGAACCTGTCGTTCCGGGTGAGCGGGGCCCTCCTCCCGCCCCGCATGGACCTCCGCGTGTCGGACATCCTGTTCGAGATCGCCGGCAAGCGCTTCGCCCAGGAGGGGGAGGCGCGCGTAGAGTGGACGCGCGAAAGCCTGGCGTGGTCGGGCCTGGTGCTGGTCAAGCAGAAGAGCCGGCTGGAGGCGGAGGGCCGCCTGGACCTGCGGAGCGGCTTCGCCGCCGCCCCCATGCAGGGACGCGTCTCAGCGGTCCACCTGCCCCTGGCCCTCCTGCCCCTGCCCAGGACGGCCGGCTCCATGGAGGGCTTCCTGGCCGCCGACCTGAGCTGGTCGGGGCGTCTCGACGCTCCCCAGATCAGCGGCACGGCGGAGCTCACCGAGGGAAGCTACACCTACCCCGAGAGCGACCTCACCATCGCCCCCATCACGCTGGCCATGAAGGCCAAGGGCGACCGCCTCGTCCTCACCCGGGGCACGGCCACCACGCCCGAGGGGGGACGGGCCGAGGCCACGGGCTACCTCCAGTTCAGGGGATTCCTGCCCGCCTCCTTCGACTTCAGCGTGGCGGCGAAGGCCTTCCCCTTCGTCGTGGGGCGGCAGATCGACGGCCTCGCCGATGTCCGCGCCGGGCTCTCGGGCTCCATCGAGAAGCCCGTCATCAGCGGCCAGGCCCAGATCCTCAAGGGAAAGATCGAGCTCCCCGACCTCGCCCAGCAGCAGCCCCTGCCGTCCACCGTCCGCTTCGTGAACGTTCCTAAGGGCTTTGCGCTGGGGCAGGAGGAGCAGGGCCAGGAAGCGCCCATGGTGGGGCGGCTCCGCGGCCAGGTGGTCCTCTCCAGCCAGGGCGGCCTCTGGGCGAGCAACCGGAACCTTCTGGCCGAGGTCACGGGCCAGATCACCGTTCGCCTGACGGACAAGGGCCCGGCCGTGGGAGGCCGCCTGAACCTCCAGCAGGGGAGGTACCTCTTCGAGGGAAAGAAGTTCACGATCCAGGAATCGAGCCTCAACTTCGACGGCACGACGAGCCTCGTGCCCTACCTCGACATCACGGCGCTCTACAAGGCCGGCAGCACGGACATCACGGTCCACATCACCGGGAGCCCCTCCCATCCCAACCTCACCCTCACCTCCGATCCGCCCATGGAGAAGGCCGACATCCTGGCCACGCTCCTCTTCGGCCGTCCCCTCGGCGACCTGAACGCCGGAGAGCGCTCCTCCTGGTCTAACGCGGCCGCGGGCATGGCCGTCCAGTACCAGGCCGCGCCCCTGCTGGAGGCCCTTCGGGGCAAACTGGGCCTGGACACCCTCACGGTGGGCGCCTCATCCACCGGCCAGGGCACCGAAGTGGGCTTCTCCAAGTACCTGGGAGACCGCACCGTGCTGGAATACCAGCAGATCTTCGGCACCCTGCCGGAAGAGAGAATCAACCTGCGCTACCGCGTGAACCGTCACCTGAGCCTCCAGTCCCAGGTGAGCACCAACGGCGAGTCGGGCGGGGACGTGCTGTGGGAGCAGCGGTACTGATGCGCGGACGGCGGCGCCTGGGCGCGGCTCTGCTGGGAGCCCTGTTGGGGGCCCTGCTCTGGACGGCCTGCCTTGCGGCTCCGGCGGCTCCGGCGCCCGAGGCCTTCCGGGAGGTCCGCTTCCAGGGCAACCACGCCTTTCCGGACAAGAAGCTCTACGACGTGACGGGCCTCTCGCGGCCCTCCCGCCTGCGCCTCTTCAAGGGACACGCCACCACCAGCCGCGCGGAGCTGGAGTCGCGGATCCAGGAGCTGCTCCTCTTCTACCAGCGCGCCGGCTACTTCGAGGCCCGCGCCGAGCTCAAGGCGGAGGGCGGAGGGAAGGCCCTGATCCTCATTCAGGAAGGGCCTCCGGGGCGCGTGTCAACGGTGGATCTCCGGCTGGAGCCGGCGGGGGCGCCCGAGCCCGTCCCCCTCTCGGTCTTGCAGCGAAAATTGCCCGTGCAGCCGGGCGACGTTTTCTCGGCGCAGAGCTACGGCGATGCCGCGCAGATGCTGGAGCGCGCGTGGCAGGACAGGGGCTTCCCCTTCGCCCAGGTCTCGCCCGAGGCCGTGGCGGACGTGGCCGCCCACAAGGTTGCCGTCAGCTACACCGTCAAGCCCGGCGAGGCCATGCGCTTCGGCCCCATCACCCTGGAGGGGGTCATCCACACGGAGCCGCTCATCCTCAAGCGGGCCCTCGCCTTCCGCACGGGACAGCCCTTCGATCAGCGCAAGGTGGAAAAGAGCATCGAGAACCTCTACCGCCTCGGGCTCTTCGACCTCGTGAACATCCACCTCAAGAAGAGGGGCGGGCCGCCCGGCATGGTCCCCGTGGTGGTCCGGGTCAAGGAGGGGCGGCACCGGCGCATCCAGGGCAGCGTGGGCTACGGCACGGAGGAGGGGCCCCGGGGCTCCCTGAGCTGGGAGACTCTCCGCGTGGACCACCGCGTGGTGGACGTGGGGACGGCCTTCCGGGCCTCCAGCCTCGTCACCGAGGGCTCCCTCTGGTTCCGCAGGCCCTACTTCTGGACCTCCGACAACTGGTTCAACGCCGACCTGGCCTACGGCCGGCGGGTGGAGGACTCCTTCAACTACCGCTCCCTCAAGGCCAGGGCGGGGCTCGACCACACCTTCTCGGAGCGCTGGACCGGCGCGCTCTACCTGGTGGGCGAGCGGATCCTTCAGGTGACCCCTGACCTGGCGCTCGATCAGGCGCTCTCCGCCGGGGCGCGGGAGGTGGCCACCATGGGCTCCGTGGCCGCGTCGGTCACCTACCGGAGCACGGACAACCCCATCAGCCCCAGCCGGGGGCTCCTCGCCACGCTCTCCGTCGAACCGACCCACGTGCTCACCACCGGCGACGACTTCACCAAGACCGACCTGGCCGTCCACTCCTACCTCCCGCTGAGCCACCGCTGGGTGCTGGCCCTGCGCATGGAGCTGGGGGCCATCCTCTCCGGTCAGAAGCCCTCCCAGATCCCCATCACGCGGCGCTTCTACGCGGGCGGAGCCAACAGCCTCCGGGGCTACAAGTACGACAGCCTCGGCCCCCTCGCCAAGGACGGCGCGCTCCTGGGCGGCAGCGGCCTGGCCCTGGCCTCGGCGGAGCTGCGCTTCCCCCTGCCGGGCGAGCTGACCGGGCTCCTCTTCCTCGACGCGGGCAACGCCCTCAAGAAGCCCCTCGACTTCAGGGGGGCCACCCTCTACTCCGGCACGGGCTTCGGCCTCCGATACAAGACCCCCGTGGGACCCATCGGCGCCGACTTCGCCTGGAAGCTGAGGAACGACCCTCGCGACCCCTCCGGCTTCCAGCTCTATTTCTTTATCGGCTATGCGTTTTGATTGGACATGGGGAGAGGCAAGGACTCACCACGGAGCGCACGGAGAGCACGGAGGTGGGAGCGCTGCTGGGCGCGGACAGGCGAGACGCGATGAAGCGATTGAGTGATTGAGAAATTAAGCGATTAAGCTATTGAGCAATTGAGCGATTAAGCTATTGAGCAATTGAGCGATGAAGCGATTGAGCGAGAGGCGAAGGGCCGGGGAACCGGGCCGTCTTTTTTCCCCTCATCCCCTCATCTCCTCATCACGATTTTCCCCCCCCGGAGGCAATCGAACGCCCCGCGCCGGTGTTCCCTGATCCTGAGGAGCGACGATGAACCGAGGGCGGTGGCTGGTGTCGGGGCTTCTGGCGGCGGCGGCGACCTGGGGCGCGTGGTCCGCCTTGCAGCACCTGGGCCTCGCCGTGGATGAGCGCCCTTCGCCCGCGGCCATCCGCGCAGCCCTGGAGGCGCGTCCCATGACCTTTCCGATTCAAAAGAGCGACGAGGAGTGGAAGCGGCAGCTCACGCCGCTCCAGTACGAAGTGACCCGGGAGAAGGGGACCGAGCGCCCCTTCTCGGGCGCCTATTGGAACAGCCACGAGGCCGGGACCTACTGCTGCGTCTGCTGCGGGGCCCCCCTCTTCCGCAGCGACGCCAAGTTCGATTCTCTCTGCGGCTGGCCGAGCTTCTTCAAGCCCATCTCGCCCGGCGCCGTGGAGAGCCAGGTGGACCGCTCCTTCCTCATGGTGCGCGACGAGATCCTCTGCGCCCGCTGCGGAGCCCACCTCGGCCACGTCTTCGAGGACGGGCCGCCCCCCACGGGACTGCGCTACTGCATCAACTCCGCCGCGCTGAAGTTCGTGCCGGAGGGTGGAGATGGAGACAGCGCATCAGTGAAACAGGGAAACAGCGAGAAGAAATAGGATTCACCACCAAGACACCAAGGCACCAAGGGGGATTGGGAAGAGGCGAGATGCGATGAAGCGATTGAGCGATTAGGCTGGGCGCGAGAGGCTAAACGCGGTGGAGGGTGGAGGCGGTGAGCCCTCGAAATGCCTTCCTTCCTCCTCCCTCATCCGTCATCGCGAAGTCCCGAGCGCCTCAGCCCTTCCCCTTCCTGCTCTTCTCCCACAGGGCGCCCATTTTGGCCTTGACGGCCGCCTCCATGGCGATGACGTCGGGCCACTCGCGGGTGAAGCCCTCGCCGGGCCACTTTCGGGTGGCGTCGATGCCGAGCTTCCCGCCGTAGGCGAAGAACTGCGAGGCGTGCTCCAGGGCGTCCGCCGGGCCGCGCGCCAGCTCCAGGTCCCGCGCCGGGTCGATGTTCGCGAGCACCCGCCAGGTCACCTCGCTCGCGTCCTGCACGTTGACATCCGAGTCCACCACGATGATGACCTTCGAGAACATGGCCTGGCCCAGGCCCCACAGGGCGTGCATGATCTTGCGCGCGTGGCCCGGGTAGGCCTTCTCGATGGAGACCAGGACGAGGTTGTGGAAGACCCCCTCGGGCGGCATGTGCAGGTCCGTCACCTCGGGGAGCTGGCGCTTCAGGATGGGCAGCGTCACGCGCTCGATGGCGTAACCCATGAAGGCGTCCTCCATGGGGGGCGGCCCCACAATGGTGTGGACGTAGAGCGGCTCCCTCCGCCGCGTCACGCACTCCACGTGGAAGACGGGGTAGTCGTCGGCCAGCGAGTAGTAGCCCGTGTGGTCGCCGAAGGGCCCCTCGCGCCGAAGCTCCGCCGGGTCCACCCAGCCCTCCAGCACGATCTCCGCGTTGGCCGGCACCTCCAGCCCCACCGTCTCGCAGGCCACCATCTCCACCGGCTCCCTGCGGATGAAGCCCGCCAGGATCATCTCGTCGATGTCGTCCGGCAGGGGCATGGCCGCCGAGAAGTAGGTGGCCGGGTCGGAGCCGATGGCCACCGCCACCTCGATCTTCTCCCCCGCCGCCAGCGCCTGCCGGGCGTGCTTGGCCCCGTGCTTGTGGAGCTGCCAGTGCATCCCCGTGGTGGTCTCGTCGAAGACCTGCATGCGGTACATGCCGCAGTTGCGCTTGCCCGACGCGCGGTCCTTCGTGAAGACCATGGGCAGGGTGATGAAGGGGCCGCCGTCCTGCGGCCAGCAGGTGCAGACGGGCAGCTCCCGCAGGGAGAACTGGCCCTTCCTCAGGACCACCTCCTTGCACGGGCCCGACTTCACGGTCTTGGGGAGGAAGGAGGCCAGCTCCGCGAGCTGGGGCAGCATCCTCAGCTTGTCCAGGAGCCCCTGCGGCTGCTTGATGTCGAAGAAGGCGGCGATGCGCTCGTCCACCTCCTCGTAGCGCGCGATGCCCAGCGCCTTCAGCATCCGGCGGTGCGTGCCCAGGACGTTGCCGAGCACCGGGATGGAGCGGCCCTTCACCCGCTCGAAGAGCACCGCCGGCCCGCCCTCCTTCACCGCCCGGTCCAGGATCTCCGTGATCTCCAGGCGGGGGTCCACCTCCTCCCGGATCCGCAGCAGCTCCCCCTCCCGCTCCAGCGCCGCCACGAAGTCCCGCAGGTCCTTGTAGCCCATCTCAGCCTCCACCGGCTCAGGGTAGTGCAGAGGGCCCCCGAAGGGAAGGGAGGAGGAGAAAGGGGCGAGACGCGGCGGAGGCCGCGAACCAACCGAGGCGGCCCCCCATCCCCCGTGGGGCGGGCGCCCCCGCCCGCCGATTCGAAGCCTCCCCTCACCCGCAGCGGCTGGCCAACCTCGAAGGCGCTCCCCCCACAAACTCTTTAACCTGCAATCTGCAACCCCAAATCCTCAGCCCCTCTTCTTTCCGGCCGTTTGCGACGGCTCTCGCCCTCCCCATCCGAAGTGAACATCACGTGCACTCCGCGGCGCCACATTGGGGTCGGTTCCTAGAGCGGGCACGCACGAAGCCTGTCTGCGCCAAGTCCGCGTGCCGCTGACTATACTTTCCGCCCCGGCGAGGCTACAATGACAACGAACCTCGCCATGCAGGAGGTGCAAGACGCCATGCCCTTATACGCCCATACGCCCAATGAAGAAGGTCAATGGCACAAGCTCACGGACCACCTGCGCGGCGTGGCCGAAAGAGCCAGAGGCTTCGGCGACCAGTTCGGTGTCGGCGACTGGGCCGAGCTCGCCGGGTGGTGGCATGACCTCGGCAAGGGTAGCCATGCATTCCAGGCCTATCTCAAGGCACAGGAAATCGCCCGCGCCGACGCCCACCTGGAGGGCAA
>JBMFSH010000035.1:0-25993 GCA_049967655.1 Acidobacteriota bacterium | reverse complement strand
CTGACGCGGCAGGAGGTCCGTCGCCGCCGGCGCTCCCGTGGAGGGTGGGGGGACGGTTCGTATTCGATGAGGCTGGGGCTGGCGCCCGAAGGGCGGCTGAGGGACTGCGGCCGGAGCGCGGCCACGCTTGCGCGGACGCGCCCGGACCAGGCCCCCAGCGCCGCGCCAACGGCGCGGCCAAGGCCCAGCCGTGGTCCGGAGCCGCCAAGGCGCCTCATCTTGGACAGGCACGTTCGTTTCCCCAGTCGCCATTCGCCGTTTTCCCTTCGCATTCTTCCATCTTGGCGCCTCCGCGAGGCAGACCCTATACTTAACCAGCAAGGTAGCGCCGGGAGGTCACCATGCGCGACAGGACCCGCGACCGCATCCAGGAGCACCCGTTGATACCGGCCATCCTGGAGGCCGGCCTCGAGAGGGGCGAGCCCGTCTATCTGGTCGGCGGGGCCATCCGCGATCTGGCCCTCGACCTCCAGCCCGTGGACCTGGATTTCGCCACGCTCCATCCTTACGACATGGCGCTCTTCTTCGCGAAGCGCTACGGAAGCCACGTGGTGCCGCTCGGCAAGGAGGCCACGCCCACCTACCGCATCCCCCTGAACGAGCTGCGCCTGGACTGGGTGGGCCTGCACGACGGCAGCCTGGAGGCGGACCTAAACCGGCGGGACTTTACCATCAACTCCATCGCCTACGACGTGGAGGAACGCCGCTTCCTGGACCCCACGGGAGGCTTCCACGATCTGGCCGAGGGGCGCATCCGGATGGCCTCGCCCGGGGCCTTTCTCGACGATCCGGTCCGGATTCTCAAGGCCTTCCGCATGGTCGCCCAGCTCCCTGGCTTCCGTCTCGATCCCGAGACGGAGCGAACCGCCTCCGCCCAGCGCGACGCCCTGCTCGGGGTTCCCACGGAGCGCCTCCAACAGGAGATGGCGCACCTCTTCGCCTCCCCAAGGGCGGGAGTGGCCGTGCGCCTCATGGCGGCCTCGGAGGTGCTCTTCGTCCTGGTGCCCGAGCTGGCGCGCCTGAAGGGGCTGCAACAGAACCACTACCACCACGCCGACGTGCTGGAGCACACCCTGGAGGCGCTCGAACAGCTCGATGGGTCTCCCACCTGGCTCGCGGAGCTGGGCCTGCCGCCCCTGGACGCCGGCCAGCTCTCCCTGCTGCGCATGGCCCTGCTCTTCCACGACACCGGCAAGGCCGACACCCGCACCGTGGACGCCGGGGGGAACGTGCACTTCTACGGCCACCCCAAGCCGTCCGCCGAGATCGCCCGTGAGGTCCTGCACCGCCTGCGCTTCTCCAACGCCGAGGCGGAGGAGGTCTCGGACCTCTGCCTCAACCACCTCCGGCCGCTGGCCCTCATCAAATCCGAACCCGGCAGGACCCCCCTGAGGCGCCTGATCCATTCCATGGGCGACCTCCTGCCCCTCCTTCTGGCCCTCGCCTACGCCGACAAGTCCGCCGCCAGGGGCGCCGAGATGGAATCCAACCTCGCCCAGCTTCGCGATCTTTCGCGGCGCACCATGGCCATGGCCGCCAGCGACGGCCCCGAGCTCCGCCGCCTTCCCAAGCTCGTGGACGGCCTGCGCGCCATGGAACTCCTCGGCCTCCAGCGCCCCGGCCCCGAGCTAGGGCAGGCCCTCGACGCCCTCATGGAGCGCCAGGTGGACGGCACGATCACCGACACCCCCGCCGCCGAGGCCTTCCTCCTCGAGTGGGCGAGGCGGCCAGGAAAGAGATAGCCGGACGGGAGACGGGAGACACCCGCACCCGCCACTTTACTGTTTACTCTTTACTCTTAACTCCTCACTCCCCGCTTCCCACTCCTAGTTCCCCCCTTCCCGTCGGCCCCGTTTCCCTTTATCCTCTCTCCCTATGGACCTGCGCGACTTCCACTACGACCTGCCCCCCGAGCGCATCGCCCAGTTCCCGGCCAGGCCCCGGGACGCCTCACGCCTGCTCGTCCTTCCTCCGGAGGGCCCCCTCCTGCACCGCCGCTTCCGCGACCTGCCGGGTCTCCTGGCGCCGGGAGACCTGCTCGTCGTGAACCACAGCCGCGTGGTGCGCGCCCGCCTCCTGGGAAACCGCAGGGGGGGCGGCCGCGCCGAGGTCTTCCTCCTGCGCCCGGCCTCCGAACCGGGGGAATGGGAGGCCATGGTGAAACCCGGCAAGCGGCTCCGACCTGGCGACACGATTCTCTTCGACGAGAAGGGCCGCGGGATCGAGCTGGTGGACCGCCTGGGCGAGGGGCGGCGCCTCGTCAGGGCCGTGGGCGCCACCATGGAGCAGATCCTGCGCCGCTTCGGCCACGTGCCCCTTCCGCCCTACATCAACCGCGAAGACGACCGGCGGGACGCGCGGCGCTACCAGACGGTCTACGCGCGCGAGGGCCGCTCCGTGGCCGCCCCCACCGCCGGCCTTCACTTCACGCCGCGCGTGCTCGCGGCCCTGCGGGCGAGGGGCGTCGAGCTGGCCTCCATCCGCCTGGACGTGGGCCCCGGCACCTTCAAGCCGGTCACCGCGGAGCGCGTGGAGGACCACCGCATGGATTTCGAGCCCTACGCCCTCGGCACGGAGACCGCCGCGGCGCTGAACCGCGCCCTATCGGCCGGCCGCCGCATCGTGGCCGTGGGCACTACCGTCACGCGCACCCTGGAGGACCAGCTCCGCCGCTTCCCGCGCTTTGAGGCCGGCGAGTTCGAGACCGACCTCTTCATCCGTCCCGGCTATGAGTTCCGCGCCGTCACCGGCCTCGTCACCAACTTCCACCTCCCCGGCTCCACCCTCATCATGCTCGTCTCCGCCCTCGCCGGCCGCGAGCGCACCCTCGCCGCCTACGCCGAGGCCCTGGCGCACAGCTACCGCTTCTACTCCTACGGCGACGCCATGCTCGTGTGGGGGAAGTGAGAAGGAAGTGTGGATTGGGGGACTAGGCAATTAAGCGATTGGGCGATTAGGTGAACCGTGGCACGCTGGGGCGCGCTCCTACGAGGCCCTCCCCGATTCGAATGCCTCCCCTCGCCTTCATCACCTCATCTCCTCGTCACCTCCTCACCGCATCCCCTGTTCGCGCTCAGAAGCGCGCTCCCCCATCCCGCCTTTTCCATAACCTCAGATTTCTCTCTGCCCCTCTGCCTCTGTGGTGAGCTTCTTTTCGCCTTCCGAATTCCGCTTTCGGTTCCGTTGTGCTTCAATACGCCCATGAACCTCGCCTACCTCCACCCCATGTTCGTCCACTTCCCCGTCGCCCTCAGCCTCGTGGGCACGGGCCTTTTGGGCTGGGGAACCCTGCGCCGCCAGCCCCCCACCGTCCGCGCCGGCCTCGTCGTCCTCTGCCTGGCGGCCGTTTTCTCCATCCCCACCTACGTCACGGGCGAGGTGGCCCGCTCGGTCATGGAGGACCAGGCCCAGTTCATGCGCGCCCCGGCCCTCCTGGACCGCCACGAAGACCTCGGCCTCTACTCCATGGCAGCCCTCATCGCCCTGGGGATCCTTTCCGGCATCGCCCTCATCAAGAAGGAGTACGAGGGCCAGAGCCTCTGGACCATCGCCGTCCTCGCCCTCGCGGCCGCTCTCCTCGTGGTCGTCACCGCCTTCTACGGCGGGCGCCTCGTCTTCGAGGAGGGCATCGGAGTGAGCCACGTCGCCAGCGCGCCCGCCGTCCCCCGCGCCGGCGCGCAGCCGTAGCAGCGAGACGCGCGAGGCGTGAGACGCTAGAAGCGAAACGCGAAACGCGCGAGGCGGAGAAACCGGAGAGGGGCCGCGTCGCCGCGGTCATGCTGAGCATCGAGGCGTACAAGCATTCTCAGAACGAACTGGAGATCCTTCGGCTCCTGGCCAGGGGTGAGAAGGAGATCGCGAGCGGCAAGGGGCACGATCTCGATGAGGTTCTCAGAGAGGCCGACGCGATTCTGAGCCAGGAGTGACCGTGAATCCGTACCGCTTCTTCTACCGACTCAGGGGCAAGACCGTTTGGGTGGTCGCGGTTTGGCACGGCGCGCAGCTACCCGAGAGGCCAGAGGAATAGGACTCACCCCGTCCCCAACCCTGGAGACAGCTCCCTTCCTGGCCAGGTCGCCGCCGGGGCTCGCCGGCGTGGCGTCATCCTGAGGGCGCCTTTGCGAAGGTCCGCAAACGATGGATCTCAAGGGTGGAAGGTGCCCGCGACCCCGCCCGAGATCCTTCCGGGGGAGCCCCCTGCGGGTGGTCGTCAGGATGACGGGGGACCGGGGCATGGGTGCCGTGCCGGGGCCTCAGCCCCTCAGCCCCCCAGCTCTCCGTGCTCTCCGTGCTCTCGGTGGTGAGTCCTCCTTCGCGTCTAGGGTCTAGCGTATAGCGTCCTCCCCCTTCGGCGGGAAGACGACCCTGAGGGCCTTGGGGAGAATCTCGACGATGGCGGGCTCGGTCATCTGGCGGAGGTTGCCGTCCACGTGGATGTAGGTGGGACGGTCCACGGCGATCTGGAGGATGTCGGTCTTGAAGGATTGCACGCCCTTGAGCATCTTCATGCGGCGAAGGAGCACCATGGGCAGGGCCACAAAGCGCTGCATGGGGCCGTAGTCGCCCAGCAGGGTCACGTCCAGGAGGCCATCCTGGAGGTCGGCGTGGGGCGTGAGGAAGAAGCCGCCGCCGGCGCACTGGCCGTTCCCGAACTCCACCAGGACCCCCTTGCTCTTGAACTCCCAGTCGCGCGCCTTGAGGTGGAAGGAGGGGTTTTTGTAGGTGGGCAGGATCTTCATGACCACCACGAGGTAGGAGAAGATGCCCGTGAGCTTCTTGACCTTCAGGTTGTCGTGGGTCACTTGTCCGTCGAAGCCCACGCCCACGGTGTTCAGGAAGGTGTGGGGGCCGAAGCGGCCCACGTCGATGGGCTGGATGGTGCCCTCCTTGAGCGCGCGGATGGCCAGGTCGAGCTTCCGGTAGACCCCCAGCGCGCGGGCGAAGTCGTTGCCCGTCCCCTCGGGGAGCAGGGCCAGCGCGGCCTGGGTGCCGATGAGCCCGCGGCCCGTCTCGCTCACGGTTCCGTCGCCGCCCACGCAGGCCACGATGTCGTAGCCCTCCTCCGCGGCCCGCCGCGATATCTC
Organism: Acidobacteriota bacterium; assembly: GCA_049967655.1. Classification (GTDB taxonomy): domain Bacteria; phylum Acidobacteriota; class UBA4820; order UBA4820; family DSQY01; genus DTPS01. Next base: position 20,909 of record JBMFSH010000035.1, on the reverse strand, counting down.
GGCGGCGTGGTCCGGGTATTCGGTCCGCGTGAGGTCGTACTCGATGCCGAGCTCCCGCAGGCGCGCCTCGATCTTCGGCAGCGCGCGCAGGGTCTTCCCCCGGCCGGCCACGGGATTCACCACCAACAGGATCTTCGCCATGGGCCTCCCTTTTCACCACGGAGTATACAGGAGAAGCGCGCAGAGGTGTCATCCCGAGGCCCGCTTCAGAGGGCTCCTGGCTCAGGATCCCGCCGGGTCCGGAACCGCGCAGTCTCGCGGCGGCGGGATTCCGTGTCAGCAGCCCTTTGAAGGAGGCCACGGAATGACGCGAAATGGGAACGCGGCCCACGGAATAACGCCTACGGCGTCACATCCTCTCTGGGACGGGGATGCCGAGGAGCTGGTTCAGGCCCTCGCGGAGCAGGCGGGCGAAGAGGGCTACGGTGAGGAGGCGGGCGGCGCGCTTGGCGGGGGCGGGCTCCTGGATGACGGGGAAGTGGTGGTAGTAGGCGTGGAAGGCCTGGGCGGAGTCGTAGAGCTGGCGGGCGACGATGTTCAGGTCGAGGGAGTCCACGGCCATCTTCACCTGGATGGGCACGCGCATGAAGAGCGAGAGCAGGCCCCAGCCCTCCTCGTCGAAGTGGGGGGCGCACTCGGAGAGCGCGGCGGGGTCGGCGGGGTCGGGCACGGCGAGGCCCTGCTCGGCGGCCTTCCGGAGGATGTTCTCGGCCCGTACGCAGGCGTACTGGAGGTAGGGGCCGGTGTCTCCCTCGAAGGCGAGGGCCTGTTCGAGGTCGAAGGCCACCACCTGGTTCTTGTTGTACTTGACCATGTAGAAGCGGAGGGCGGCGGTGGCGAGGGCCTCGGCGCGGTGTTCTTGCTGCGCCCGGTCGGTGGTCGCCAGCTCGGGCTCGCGGGACTCGATCTCGGAGAGGGCGCGGTCCTTCATCCGGTCCAGCAGGAGGTCGGCCTGGAAGCCGAGACCCTTCCGCCCCGACATCTCCACGAAGGGCTTAGCCAGCTCCTCCTCGGAGAGCTCGAAGCGGGCGCCCTTCTCCATCTCGGAGCGCACGAACTTGGTGGCCAGCGCCACCATCTCGTAGGCGTAGTGGACGGAGCGCTCGGCCTCCTTCTCGTAGCCCATCTGCCGGAGCCCCTCCTTCACGATCTTCTGGAGGTAGGACTGGCGCACGTCGATGACGTTGTAGACCGCCTGCCCGCCTCCGCACGAGGGAGCGCCGGGTTCTGAGGAGACGGCGTCGGTGCGCCAGATGGGATAGGGGGCGCCGGGGAACGGGCGGTAGTGGAAGTCCCGGCCCAGCAGGCCGAACTTCCAGAGCTGGTAGGCCATGTCCTTGCCGATGTAGGTCACGGTGCCGTTGGAGCGGACGATGACCTTGTCGGCGTCGGACATGCCCTTGAACTCCTCCGACTCCTGAAGGGCCATGACCCAGCAGCCGCGGTTCTTGTCCTCCGAGTCGTCGGGCACACGGTGGACGGCGCCGCTCGCCTTGAGCTTCTCGAAGCAGGAGGCCCAGAAGCCAATCTTGAGGATGTCGCTCTCGTGGGGCAGGACGTCGTAGCGGATGCCGAGGCGCTCCATGGTGCGCAGGTGGCAGCGGACCATCTCCTCGGCCACGAGGGCCGCCATCTCGGCCGTCTCGTTGCCGCCCTCCTCCATGAGGTGCAGGGTCTCCAGGCGCGCCGCCTTGCGGGCTTCGTCCTGGCCGTACCAGGGGGCGACCTGGGCGTAGAGCTCCCAGCAGAAGGCGTCGAAGCGCCCGAGGCACCGTCCCAGTTCGGGCGCGACGGGGCCCCATTCGGCGTGGCGAGCGAGCAGCCCCGGCAGGGCCGAGCGCCAATGCGCCACGAGATCCTCCAGCAGGGGGCTTGGCCGTTCGGGCCTGAAGGAGGTCAACTCCGCCGCCAGCTCCTTCACCGACGCCAGGGGAACCCGCTTCACCCGCTGGAACCCCACGACCACGTCGGCCACCTGGACGCCGGTGTCGTCGATGTAGTTCTGGACCTCCACCTTCCGGCCGAGGTAGCGCAGGCAGCGCACGAGGGTGTCGCCGAGGACGGCGTTGCGCAGGTGGCCCACGTGGGCGGCCTTGTTGGGGTTGATGTTGGTGTGCTCGACGATGATCTTGCCCTCGACGCCCGCGGGCAGGAAGCCACGGGAGAGCAGGCGCTCCACCGCCCAGCCCCGGTCTAGGAAGAGGTTCATGTATCCGCCCGCGGTCCGGATCTCGCGAACACCCGGCAGTCGGGTTCCCGCGAGGGCGCCGGCGATCTCGGCCGGCGGGCGCCTCAGGGTCTTGGCCAGCGCGAAGGCCACGGTGGTGGCCGCGTCTCCCAGCTCGGTCTTGGGCGGAAAGGTGAAGGGGATCTGGGCGGGATCGAGCGCCACCCCGAAGCGGGCCTTGATCTCGGCCGACAGGGCCTCCTGCCACGCGGATAGGGCCGTCAACATGGTCGGACCTCCTTGGGGAGGAGGGCACGAAACGGGGGCGGTGAGGCGAGGGGCGGTCGCCGTCGGGCGACGGCTCCAACGGACTCGCCTGATCCTGCCGCCTCGCCGCTTCCCCGTCCTCTGGTCATTCTCCCCTCTGTGTCTCTGTGGTTAAGCCGGGGCCACGCCCGGCTCACACGTCCTCGCTCTCCTGTTCCAGGTGGCAGGTGGCGTTCCACCCCTCGCAGTAGATCCGCCCGTTGGAGTGCCAGCTGAAGACGTTGATGGCCGTGTTGTCCTGAATGAAGTAGCGGGCGCGCTGGGGCTCTATCTTCATGAGGGCCGCCAGGATCATCCGGTTCGCCAGGCCGTGGGCCACCAGGAGCACGTCGCGGCAGCCCTCCAGCGTGGCCTTCTGCTCCTTGAAGAAGGTGACCACCCGGCCGTAGAGTTCGGAGACCGACTCGCCCCCGGGGATGGCCCACTCGGGGTCATCCAGCCACGAGGCGTAGGCCTCGGGCTCGCGGGTGCGCAGCTCCTCGATGGCCCGGCCCTCCCACAGGCCGCAGTGGAGCTCGCGGAGGAGGGGCGAGGTGACGAGCACCGGGATCTCCAGGCGGTCGGCGAGAATCTGGGCCGTGGTTCGGGAGCGGTCGAGATCGGAGGTGTAGACCCGGTCGAAGCGCCACGCCTCCCTGGCCATGGTCTCGGCGAGCGCCTCCGCCTGGCCGATGCCCTTCGGCGAGAGCGGCACGTTGACGGAGCCCTGGATCCGCTTCTCCGAATTCCACTCCGTCTCGCCGTGGCGGACCACGATCAGGGTGCGCATCGAACCTCCGGAATGGCGCCGGGCGCGGCCCGCCGCCCGCCGCCCTTCGTTCTCGGCGCGGCCTCGGGCCCCTTCCCGGTTTTCAACAACGGATCAAAAGGCTCCGGCGTTCCAGGAGGAGAGGATATCCCGGAAGCGCTCGGCCACCTGGCGTTGGACGTCGGGGCCGCCGGACTGGGCGGCGTGCTGGATGACCGTCTGACACATGGACTGCACCGCCTCCGTGCCCTGCCCATCGCGGACTCCGCGGTCGGCCTCGGCGAAGGCCATTTGGACCACGGGCCTGCCCGCCTCGCCGAGGACGGCGAAGGCCTCGTCCCGCAGGCGCTCCACCAGGCGGAGGAGGCGCTCCTCCACCTCGTCGTGGCGCCCACCGTCGGCGGGCCGCGGCGCCGGCGCGTCCAGCACGATCAGCCCCATGGTGACCAGCCCGTACAGGAGCTTGGCGACCTCGAAGGTGGAGAGCTCGAGCCGCTCGGCGATGGTCTCGATGTCGGCCTTGCCGTCTATCTTGCTGAGGATGAGCCACTCCTGGGTGTTCAGGTTGATCTGTCCCTGCTTGCCTTCGGGCACCTGAAAGCGGGGCACCCTGTCCAGGGAGGGGATCTTCTTGGAGAGCACGCGCCACTCGTCCATCCGGCGCGCCGCCTCCATGAGCAGGTTGGTGTTGTTCTTGGTGATGGTGTGGGCGGGGGCCGCGTCGCCAGGGCGGAAGTGGAAGCTGCCCTCGGACCAGGTGGAGAGGGCGTAGACGGCCTCCTCGCCAGCGAGCTTTCCCAGGGAGGCGTGGACGATGCGGCCGTTTTCCAGGTAGATGGCGCCCGCCTCACCCTCCCGGTCGAGGTGGAAGCACCCGGTCTTGCCCGACACGGAGACGAGCTGGATGACGTCCGGCAGGTGCAGTTCCTTGAGTGAGCCCTGAAAGGTCATCATCAACACCCGACTCTGGGAAATGCCTTCCCGCCGAGCCCGTCCTCCCGTCTTTGACTCTGCCTTGCGGCATGGATCTCTCTGACAGAAATCGCTATCAAGACAGAGGAGCAAACTGTACCACACGCCCCCGGCAGCGTCAAACCGCAGCCCGGGCCCCGATTCCGCGATCGAATGTCGCGCTTAGGGGCCCCTCCCACGGTATGACGCCCAAACGGAATTTGAAACAACGGGCGCCCCGCCTCGCGCGCCCTTGTCGCCCTCGGGAGAGCGCTCCTGTCTCAGCCTTCTCCGCGCTCTCCATGCCCTCCGCGGTGAATTCCTCCTCGCGTCTCGCTCCCTAAAAGCTCCACATGAACGAGAACCTTACGGCCTGGGGATAGGCGGGGGTGAAGTAATTCGTGGCGCCGTTGGTGATCCCCCGGTCGGCGAAGCGCCGGTCGAGGAGGTTGGTGACCGTCCCCTGCACCGTCACGGCGCGGAAGGCGTAGCGCACGCTTAAATCCAGCGTGGAGTAGCCCGGCAGGTCGGGCTGTTGGTTGAGCAGGTCGTTGTCCAGCGGCTGCGGGCCGACCCAGTGGCCGTAGAGCTCCACGCTCAGGTCCGGATTGGACCAGGAGAGCCCCGCCGAACCCGAGCCCCTGGGCACCATGGGCAGGCGGTGACCCGCGTAGGGCCCCGCCGTCACCTCGCTCTCCAGGTAAGAGCCCGTGAGGTGGAAGGCGAAGCCAGCCGGCAGGGGGATGTGCGCCTCCGCCTCGACGCCCTTGCGGGTGGAGCGCCCCACGTTCATGTTCTCGCCGATGAAGAGCTTGGGATGGGTCAGCACGTAGACCACCTCGTCGGTCATGTGCATGCGGAAGCCCGTCACGCTGAAGCGCCATCCCCCCTTGAGGTAGCGCCATCCCCCCTCCCAATCCCCGGCCCGGGTGGAGCGCAGGTCGGGATTGGAGTAGAAGCCCGGGTAGGCGAAGAGCTCCACGACGGAGGGGATGCGGTAGCCCTCCGAGTAGGTCAGGAAGAGGGAGGACCACGGCCCCGTGTGCCAGAGCAGGCCCGAGCGCCAGGTGGATTCCCTGAAGACCCGCTCCTGGTCGTTCCGGGCGCTGAAGAGGTCCGAGTAGCCGTAGGCGCTCCGGTCGGTCCTCGCGCCCACGACGAGGTGCAGGCTCCCCCAGCCCAGGTCGCCCTGGAGGTAGGCGCCCGAGTTGTGCTGGCTCAGGTCGTTCCGGCTCGCCGCGCGCTTGTTCTGCCCGTAGATGTCGGTATAGAAGCCGTCCGCGCTCACTGTCCCCGAGGAGAGGTCCGCTCCCCCAGAGGCTGCGAAGCTCCAGGGCCCCCGCTTCCAGGTGCGGCTGGCGTCCGCCAGAAGTCCCTGGAGGTCCTCCTGGTCCGATCCGAGAAAGCCGGAGCCATAGCGGCCGGTGGTGAGGGTGTCGCGGTCCTGCTTGCGGCCGTAAGCCTGGGCTGAGAAGCTCCATCCACTGGCGGGGGTGAAAGCGTAGCGGAGGCTGGCCAGGTAATCCCGGCCGCGGGTCCCGTCGTAGCGGTTGTAGGGGTCCTGGCGGGGATTCTGGGCCATCTCCTTGGCCGTCAGCGAGCCGGGATCGCTGATCGCCCCTCCCGAGTACTTCACGAGGAGGGCGAGCTGGTTTGCTTTGTCGGGCGTGTAGCTCAGGCGGACGAGCCCGTCGTCGAGCCGGTAGCCGTCGTTCTCGCGCCAGCCCTTGGCGTGCCTCTGGGTCGCGGTGGCGTAGAACTCCCACGGGCCGAAGCTGCCGGAGGCGTGGGTCCTCGCCTCGCGCGCGTCGAAGGAGCCAGCCTCCCCCTTCAAATCGAGTCGCGGGATGCCCGGGTCCCGCCTCGTAATAATGTTGACCACGCCCGCCAGGGCGCCGCCGCCATAGAGGGGTCCGGAGGCGCCCGGGTAGACCTCGATGCGCTCCACGTCCTCGATGGGGATGAGGTCCCAGCGGACGCTGTTGTCCTGGATGTCGTTCAGGCGGACACCGTCCAGGAAGACGGCCATGCTGGTACCATCGGCGAAGCCGCGGAGGTCCGCACTGCTCTCCACGGGATTCCCCGTGATGTTGTTCAGCACCACGCCCGGAAGGCTCTCCAGGACCTGCTGGACGGTCGTCGCCCCCATCTTCTGGATGGCCTCTCGAGTGATGACCGTAACGCCCGCCGCCGTGTTCAGAATCTGCCTCTCCTCCACGGGTATCCGCTCGCCGTAAACGGTGACGACCGTGCCGTAGTTCTCCAGGAGGTTCTGGGCCTCCTGAGCGGCGACTGGAGTAACCAGGGCCGCCGCGAGGAGGGTAGCTGCCACCACGATTCTGGCTCTCATCCTTCGTCTCCCATCATCAAAGGGTGCGGACCCTGCCCGGCCCCGTCCGCATCTTCATCGGCCCTAGCCGGGGGCCGCTTTCCACGCAAAGGCGCATCCTCGCGCCGACTCCATCTCGAGGTCATTTCCCGCCGGGCCCCGCCGGCCCGCCCTCCTCGCCTTCGGCCGCGTGCCGCTCCTGCGCGGCCGGCCTCTCCCCGCGCGGATCGGGAAACCAGCAGAGTGTCCCCGAGAGCTCCACGGGCCTGAAGGCGACGCCGAAGGCCTGGTGCAGCAACCGCCCCTGCTCCTCGGCTCCCTCCGGCATCGGCTTCACGATCCCCTCGCCGTTGAGCAGGACGAGCCTCTGCCCGAAGAGGCGCGAGAGGTTCACGTCGTGCGTGGCCAGGAGGACCGAGCGCCCCTGGGCGGCCAGCTCACGGAGGCTCCGGAAGAGAACCATCTGGTTGGCCAGGTCCAGGTGGCTCGCCGGCTCGTCCAGAACGAGGTTCAAAGTGTCCTGGACCAGCGCCCGCGCGAGGGAGACCTTCTGAGCTTCGCCGCCGCTCAGGCTGTCGGCCCGCCGGTCCCAGACCGGGGCCAGGCCCAGCCTCCTTTGGACCTCCTCCAGCCGAACGGCCAGCGGCCTGGGCGCCGGCGGCTGCTCGCGGTGCGGGTAGTCGCCCAGCTCCACGATCTCGCTCACCCGCCACTCCTCCGGCGTCTTGGGGCTCTGGGCCACGTAGGCGAGCCGCTTGGCCCTCGCGACCCGCGACCAGCTCTCGACGGGCCGTCCGTCCAGGAGGGCCTCTCCCTCCGAGGGCGCCAGAAGGCCCGCGGCGATGCGCAGGAGGGTGCTCTTTCCAGCCCCGTTGGGGCCCGCCAGGGCCACCACCTCCCCCGGCCCGACCTCCAGGTCGGCGCCCTTCAGCAGCCGATGCGCTCCCGGATAGGCGAAGTGGACCTTTCTCAGCTTGATCACGGCAGCTCCCTCCGGCTGGAGCGCACGAGCAGGACCAGGAAGACGGGAGCCCCCACCAGGCTGGTGTAAACACCGACCGGCGCCAGCCAGGAGCCTCCGAGGAGCTTCCCCGCGGTGAGCGCCGCCAGGAGGAAGGCGGCGCCCAGCAGGAAGGAGGCGGGCACCAGGACGCGGTGGCGGCGGCCGGCGGTCAGGCGGGCCAGGTGCGGCACCACGAGGCCTACGAAGCCGAGCATGCCGCAGAGCGTGACCGCCGCGGCGGCCAGAACGGTGGCCAGCAGGAGGGCCTCGCGGCGCACCCGCTCCACCTCCAGCCCCGTGGCGAGCGCCTCGTCGTCCGAGAGGAGCAGGAGGTCCAGCCCCCTGCCCCGGGGCATGAACCGGGCCAGCGTGTAGAGGCAGGGAATGCCCAGCAGGAGAGGAACGGCCGCGGGCGGGGTGGGGATGAAACCGACGAGGAAGGTCGTCACGTAGGCAAGCTGCTCGGGCGAGAGCCATACGGTGAGCATCCGCGCGCCCGCCGCGAAGGCCGTGTTGGCCACGACGCCGCCCAGCAGGAGGGTCTCCGGCTTGCCGCCGGCCAGCTTCATGAGCCCGGCCAGGGTGAGCAGTCCACCCGCCAGGGCCGCGGCCCCCCGCAGCGCCATGCCCCCGCCGGCGGCGGCCGTGCCGAGGAAGAGCGTGGCGGCCACGGCGGCGAAGGTCGAGCCCCCCGCCACGCCCAGCACGTACGGGTCCGCGAGCGGGTTCCGGAGCACGAGCTGGAACAGGAGCCCGGACAGGCCCAGCCCGCCTCCCACGATGAGCGCCGTGAGCGCCTCCGGCAGGCGAACCGACCAGAGGATCCGCCCGGCCAAACCCCCGGCCGTCCCGGGCAGGCCCAGGGTCATGGCCGCGGCAAAGGTCCCCGCCGCGCAGGCGGCGGCCAGGCCCAGGGCCCAGCCCTCGCGGGCCCTCACGGCGCCACCCCCCGACGGGCCGCGGCCAGCGCCTCGATGGCCTCCACGGTCCGAGGCCCCGGGCGCACGAGGAGGTCGGCCGGCACCCAGACCTCGCGGACGGGCTTGCCCTCCAGCTTTCGCAGCCGCGCCGCGAAGGCCTTTCCGAGACCGGCGGGGATCTCCCCCTGGGGCATGATGAGGACCTCCGGCTCCGCCTCGGCCACCCGCTCCACGGAGAGGGCCGGATAGCTCTCCGCCACGGCGCCGAGCGCGTTCGCGTACCCGGCCGCCCGGAGAACCCCGTCCAAAAAGGAGCCGTGCCCGGCGGCCACCAGCGGATCCAGCCCCACGACGACGACCGCACTCAGCCTCGCTTCACCGCCCGCCGGAGAGGCGGCGCGCACCCGCGCCTGGAGGGCGCTCACCAGGTCTCCGGCCTCCCTCCCGTGGCCGGTCCGCTCTCCCACGTCCGTCATGCACCGCCAGAGATCCTCCAAGTTCCGCATGGGGTAGACGAAGACCGGCACTCCCAGCCGCCTCAGCGTGGCCAGCACCTCGGGGCTCTGCATCCCCTCCACCGTGAAGCAGGCCCGGGGATGCAGGGCCAGGATCGCCTCCACGTCCACCCGGTCCCAGGAGGCCACCGTGGGAAGGACTCGAGCCTCGGGCGGGTAGCTCGCGGGTGCGCAGACGCCCGCCACCTCGGGGCCGGCCCCCACCGCGAAGAGGACCTCCGTCATGCTCGGCGACAGGCTGACCCAGCGGCCGTGCGCCGCCGGCCGGGCGGCGACGGGGCCTCCACCGCAGCTCGCGAGAAATGGAAGTGAGAGGACGATGAAGGATACGAGGAGGAGGTGCCCCGCCGGCAAGGCGGCCTGAAACCAGACGGGCGCGAGGGCCCTCCGCACGGCCGCGGAGCTGGAGGTGGATGCCTTAGAAAGCCGAATGCGCCTCACGAAACCCTCCGATAGACCGGGGCTTCCGGGGGCGCACGGTTCGGTTCCCCTCCCACGAGGGGGCACCCAATCGGGCATCCTCAGGCAGGTCTCCTGGCTTGCGGGTCATCCTACTGACGGCGCCTTCCCGCCTCTCTTCCGAGGCAGTGGCTCATCGCCGCTTTCGTCGCCGCTCACAGTGGCGGGGCCGCGGCCGAATTTCACGGCCTTCCCTTTTCACCCCGGTAGGGGCACCTTGGATGGCTGCGGGGAAAAAACTACTCGCTCTCCTCCTCGAACTCGTTCTTCAGGCCGAGCCGCATGCAGGCCGCCGAGTGCATCTGGAGGGCCGCCTTCTTTGCTTCCTGAAGCTGGGCGAGCCGCTCCTTCACCTTGGCCAGCTCCTCTTCGATGGAGGCGTCGATCTCCTTGATCTCTTCCTTCGTCTGCCTATGGGCGTCTTCATAGAACTTCTTCTGCTTTTCGGTGAGCGTACTCGCCACAGCCGCCTCCTTCTCGCTACTACTGGCCGATCTTGAACACCACCGGATAGGTAATGGACGTCTTCACGGGAACGCCGTCTTTGATCGCGGGGGAATACCGGGATTTCAGGGCCGCCTTCACGCACTCTTCGTCCAGCCCGTAGTCGGGCTGAGGGCCGCGTACCACCTGCGCGCTGGTTACCCTACCCGTTTCGTCGATCTGCGCCTGAACATAGATGGTGCCCTGCACCCGGTTGGCGCGGGCCAAGGAGGTGTACTGCGCCTGGATCGAATTGACGATCCGAGGCTTCACGTCCACCGCCCAGAGCTGCACGAAGTCGCCGGCCTTGACCTTGCTGGCGGAGGCCGCCGGCTGGGTCTTGGCCGCCTCCTGGGCCTTCTGGGCGGCTTCGGCGGCCTTCTGGGCGGCCTGCTCCTGCTCGGCCTTCTGGGCGGCCTCGGCGGCCTGAACCGCCTCCGCCGCCTTGGCCTGGTTGACCTGGTCCCTCACCTGGTTGATGAGCGGCAGCGCCTTCTGGCCGCCCTCCTGGACCGCCTGGTACTCCTCCACGGTCTTGGCCCGCCTCAGCGAATCCGACAGGTTCGCCTGGCTCCTCTTGAGGGAATCCAGCGAGGCCGCGGCATACTTGGCGGCGTTGCCCTTCTCCAGCGCGGCGATCCCATTCGCGAGCTCGCCGAGGGTCCTCGTGGCCGACCGCTTGGCGCTGGCGAGCTGGGCGTCCGTCGCGGGAGGAGCGGCGGCTGGCGGCGGCGCCGGCTTGGGTGCCTCGATGACCGGAGGCGGAACCTCCACCGGCTTGGTCGCCGTCTGCGCCGACGTGGCCGCGGCGGCGGGAGGGGCGGCAGGCGGGGAGGGGGACGCCTCGGCGGGCTTTTTCTTCCCCGTTATCACGAAGAGGGCCACCACCGCGACGACCAGAAGGGCGGCCGCGATGCCGCCGAAGAGGAGCAGGTTTTTCTTTCCGGACTTCTCTTCCACCATGCTACCGAACATCTCGGGCGCCCGCTCCTCCTGCTTGGGGGCCGGAGGCGGAGTTGGAGGAGGAGGCGGCGGCGGTGGAGCCGGCTTGGGAGCCGGGGCCGGTACCACAGGCTTGGAGGCGGCCGGCTTGGCGGCCTCGGGCGGAGCTTGTTGCTCGGCGGACCTGGCCCGCTCCTTTTTTCCGGGCGCGTACTTCCCTCGCTCGGACTTGGGCGCCTTGGCCCTGGCGGCGGCCTCGGCCTTCTCCGCAGCCTCGGCACCTCCGTCGGCGGCCGCTTCCGCGGTCTCCTCCGGCTCCCTCTTGAGGACCTCCAGGATCTCGCGCCTGTAGACCTCCGGGAAAATGTCGGTGAGGAAGGCCGCCGCGTCGTAGGCGGAGGGCAGCGTCTCCCATTCGCCGTAGGCGAACTTCTCGAGCTCGGCCTGCATCGCCTTGCAGTCCCGGTAGCGGCGCTCGGGGTCGCGCTGGAGGGCCCTGAGGATGATCCGCTGGAGGGCGTCGGGGACCTCCGGGCGGCTCTCCTTGGGCGGCACCACCTTGGCTTCCCGAACCTTTTCAAGGATGGACATCTCCGAATCGCCGTAGAAGAGCTTCTTTCCCGTGAGCATCTCGGCCATGACGATGCCCAGGGAGAAGATGTCCCCGCGCCGATCCACGGTTTTGCCCCAGGCCTGCTCGGGCGACATGTAGAGCAGCTTGCCCTTGAGCGCTCCGGAGACCGTGTGGCTGGCCTTGGAGGCGGCCTTGGCGATGCCAAAGTCCACGAGCTTCACCTCTCCGCTCGTGGAGATGATGATGTTCTGGGGAGAGACGTCTCGGTGCACGATGTCCATGGGCTTTCCGTCCATGTCCCTCGCCTGGTGCGCGTACTGAAGGGCGGAGCAGACCTTCTGGGCGATGAAGGTGGCCACGCGGATGGGCATGAGGCGCTTGCGCTCCTCGATCTCCCTCATGATGGCCCGCAGGTCCTTGCCCTCCACGTACTCCATGGCGATGAAGTAGGAGTCCTCCAGCTTGCCCAGGTCGTAGATGTGGCCGATGTTGGGATGGTTCAGCTGGGCCGCCAGCTTGGCTTCGTCGATGAACATGGTGACGAACTCCTGGTTGGCGGCCAGGTGCGGCAGGATGCGCTTGATGGCCACGATCCGCTTGAAGCCTTCCAGCCCGTTCTGGCGGGCCTTGAAGAGCTCGGCCATCCCGCCGACGGCGATCCTCTCCATGAGCATGTACTGGCCGTAAGGAATCCCCTCCTCGCCAGCGGCCGCCTTTTCTTTCGGCGGTTCGGGCGCGGCCGTCTTGGCCGCCTCGGGAGTGGGCGCGGGCTTCGCCTCCTCCCGGAGAGATTCGGGGGCGGGCACAGGAGCCACCGGAGCGGCCTTGGCCTCGACGGGCGCAGGAGCGGGCGGAGTGGGCCGGATTCCCTCCCTGGCTCCCAGTTTCACGCCGGAGAGGGTCTCCTCCAGCTTCCGGTCTAGCTCGGACTGGCTCCTCGCTTTCAGGCGGCGAACCGCCGTATCTTCGCCCTTCGGAGCGGTCAGCAAGCGCTCTCCGAGGGCCGCGTTCACGTCCACCACGGGCATCCTTCGCGGCGGGGCGGTGCTGGCCTGCAGGGGCGGAGGGGGGGGCGCGGCGGCCGGGGCTCCGGCGGTGGAAGACGACTCCGCCGCAGAGGGCTGCGAAGCCTGGCCCGGCTCGATCACATCGTGGATCACCTCCCCGAAGAGCTCCTCCGACGTGACCCCCTGTTCGCCCACCTGAGGAGCCTCGGGAGGAGGGGCGGCGGGCGGCGGCGGAGGAGGAGGCTCGGGGGAGGAAAAATCGCCGATGGGAACTGTCTCTTCCATCGACGGTTTTTTGCTCTTTTTCAGCCCCAAGTTGATGCCCGAGAGCGTATCCTCGATGGTCTTGTCCACGTCGAAGCCGGTGCTACCCTTGGGCTTGGAGGCCTTGGAAGGACTCGGCATGGCCAGATCGGGCAGGCCGGTCGCCTTAGCGGCGGGCGCGGGGGCCGAGGGCTGTTTGTCGAGCAGCTCCTTCATCACGCTCTGGAGGGTCTCCGGCGAGATGGGGTCCTCCAGGTACTCGGCGGCGCCGTAGATCTTCATGGCATCGTTGCGGTACTTCCGGCTCTTGTAGATGCTGCAGTGCATGACGATGGGGACGCGACGGGAGCCGGAGCGCTCGACCATCTCCTGGCAGACTTGGAAGCCGTGCTTCTTGGGCAGCATGGTCCGGAGGAAGACCAGGTCCGGATGGAAGCTCTCGAAGACCTCGAGGGCGGCGAAGCCGTCCTGCGCGGTGGCCACCTCGAACTGGTCCGCCGGCAGCTGCGACTGCAAGCGGTCCAGAAGTTTCGGCTCGTAATCGACGATGAGAACCCGTTTCTTCGTCATGCCTCCCCTTCTCCCCAGAGAAGCCTGTGGTACAGGTGCGAATATGGTAGCACCCGGGCATAGGGCTGTCAACGCCGTTGATGATTCACGGGCCAGGCGTAGCGGGCACTCCCTTAGCGCCCGACTCCACCGAGCATGCGGCGCATGCCTTTCAAACCGGCCTTTCTGAACTGGAGCATCATCTTGCGCATGGTCAGGTACTGCTTGAGGACCTGGTTGACCTCGGACACGGCGACCCCCGCCCCCAGCGCGATGCGCTTTCGCCGGCTTCCGTTGATCACCTGGTGGTGCTCCCGCTCGTAGGCGGTCATGCTGTCGAGGATGGCCTCCACCCGCTTGAGGCGCCGCTCGTCGATCTGCGAGGGGTCCACGCCGCGCATGGCACCCAGGCCGGGGATCATGCCGAGCACCTGTTCGAGGGGGCCCATCTTGCGCATCTGCCTGAGCTGGGACCGGAAATCCTCCAGCGTGAACTCGGCCTTCTTGAGGCGGCGGGCCATATCCTCCGCCTCCTTGGCGTCCACGGTGGACTGCGCCTTCTCGATGAGGCTCAGCACGTCCCCCATGCCCAGGATGCGCGAGGCCATACGGTCCGGGTAAAAGGCCTCCAGGGCGTCGTACTTCTCGCCCACGCCGACGAACTTCACGGGGAGCCCCGTGACCGCCTTGACCGAGAGGATGGCTCCCCCCCTGGCGTCGCCGTCGGCCTTGCTGAGGATGACCCCCGTCAGCTCCACCTTCTCGTGGAAGGCCTTCACCGTCGCCATGGCGCTCTGGCCCGTCATGGCGTCGGCCACGTAGAGGCTCTCGTGGGGCGCCACCGCCCGGACGATCTGGGCCAGCTCCTCCATGAGCACCTCGTCGATGTTGAGGCGGCCGGCCGTGTCGATGATCACCCTGTGGCTGCCCTTGCGCTTCGCTTCGGCGACGGCCTTCTTGCAGATGGCCACTGGGCCGTCCCCCGGCTCCGGCTGGAAGACCTGGGCCCCCACGGCCTTCCCGACCGTTTCGAGCTGCTGCCTGGCGGCGGGGCGATAGACGTCGGCAGGGACGAGCAGGCAGGGGTGGCCGTCCGCCAGGAAGTGCCGCGCGAGCTTGCCCGCGGTGGTGGTTTTTCCGGAGCCTTGGAGACCCACCAGCATGAGGATGCCCGGCGGTACGTCGGGGAACTTGAGGCGGGCCGAACCCTCCCCCAGCACGCGCTGAAGCTCGTCGTAGAGGATCTTGATGAAGTGCTGGTCGGGGGAGAGGCTCTGGAGGACCTCTACACCCAGGGCCCTGGTCTTCACACCCTCCAGGAAGTCCCGCACCACCGAGACGTGGACGTCCGCCTCCAGGAGCGCGAGGCGGACGGACCGGAGCCCCTCCTGGATGTTTCCCTCGGTAATCTTCCCCTGGCCGCGCAGGCCGCGGATGGCACCCTGGATACGATCGGTCAATCGCTCGAACATCACGCCGCCTTCTGCTGGTGGGTCATGGTCTGAAGGATCTGCTCCGCCTTCTGGAGCTGAAGGTCCATGGGAATCATGGCCTTGTAGCCGGCCGCCTGGCCATCCAGCATGGTCATGGCCTCGCGGCCCAGGGCGCAGCGGATGTACGCTTCGCTGCCCTTCCACTCCTCGGGCGTGTAAGCGATCTTCTGCTGGGCGAGGTAGGCCTTGAAGGCGTCCAGCACCTCGGGAGACTCGGCCCGTTTAGCGTCCAGGCGCCCCTGCTCGGCCTCCTTCGCGGCGAACTCCAGGAAGGCCCTCCGCCTCTCGAGGCGCTGGGCCAGAGCCGGAATCTCCATGGCCTTCACCTTGACGTCGGGCGTGATGCCGCCGCCTCCGTAGACCGGGCGGCCGTTGTCGGTGTGCGCCTCAGGCTTGGGCTCTACGGGCTCGTCCACACCCTTGGGCTGCTCGTCGGGAAAGTAGTAGGCGTCGTAGGAGTGGCTGTAGTCCCGCTGGATCAGTCTTCCGGACGGCGTGTAGTACCGTGCCGTGGTGATGGCCACCGCGCCGTCGTTGTCCAGCGGGGTCAGCGTCTGCACGAGCCCCTTGCCCCAGGAGCGTTCGCCCACAACCTCGGCCCTGTCGTGGTCCTGGAGGGCGCCTGTCACGATCTCCGAGGCGCTGGCCGACCCCAGGTCGATGAGCACCACCATGGGAATCTTGGAGTAAGCGCCGTCCTTGTAGGCCACGTAACGCCGGACGATCCCGGCGTAGCGGCCCCGAATGCTCACCACCTCCTGGCCCCGCGAGAGGAACATGGAGGCCACGTCCACGGCCGCCTTCAGGGCCCCTCCCGGATTGTCCCTAAGGTCCAGGATGAGGGAGGTCATCCCCTCGTCCCTCAGGCGGTCCAGGTTCTCCGCTAGCTCGTCGGCCGTGGTCTGGCCGAAGGTGTTGATCTTCACGTAGCCCTCTCCGTCCTTCAGCATGAAGGCGTAGGGCACGGTGTGCTTGGGGATGGGCGCCCGCTTGAGGGTCATCACCTCGGGCGGCGCCGACCCGCGGCCCACCTTGATGGTCACCAGGGTCCCGTCGGGGCCCTTGAGCTTCCGCACCGCCTCACGGCTGCTCATCTTGTCGGTGGGCTGCCCGTCCACCTCGAGGATCACGTCGCCCGCCCGGATACCGGCCCGCCAGGCCGGCGTGTCGGGGATGGGGTTCACCACCAGGAGGGGGGAGGTGGCGCTCGGCTTGGCCACCAGCATGCCGAGTCCCGAAAACTTGCCCTCCTGGTCCTCCATGAGGTCCCTGAAGACCTGCGGCGAGTAGTAGTTGCTGTGCGGGTCGAGGCTGTGGAGCATGCCGTCCAGGGAATCGCTGAGAAGGTCCTGCCCCGGCGGCTTCTCGTAGCCGCGGGTCTCGACCAGGTCGGCCACCTGCAGGTACAGCTTCTCGGCGGCCTTGGCCTGGTCGCCGCCGCCCGCGCGCAGATCCTGGCTCGGCCAGTCACCGGCCATGCCCAGCGCCATCAGGAACAATATCATCAGCAGAGCGGCTCGGCGCACCATAGCGGTCCATAGTAAGTCCTTCCCTCCCCGTTGTCCAGCCGGTTGGGCAAAAGCCGGTTGGGCAAAAGCCGGTTGGGCAAAAGGCGTCCCGACTCCTGAAGGACGCCCCCTTACGGACTTGCTCGCCAAGTCCCCATAAGCTAGTGACGAAGAAAGCGTGGCCCGGACGGGAGGCTTTGAACGGCGCGGCGGCCACCCGGAAGATAACGCTTGCCTCCCGCCTTGCCTCCCGGGTTTCTTGGGGCTTTCCCCTACTTCTTCGGCTTCCCCGGCGCCGGGGAAGCGTCTACTTGGCGCTGTCCGCCCGTGCCTTGCGGCCCGTGAGTTGCTTTGTCCCGCCCGCGTCAGCGGCAGCGGAAGAAGAACCTTGCGCCCCAGTGTCGATCCAGATGCGGGCTTCCCCGAGGGCGGGGCCGCGGTTGTTGGTCAGGTTCACGCGAATGGGAATGGTGATGGGCGCGAAGCAGTGGGGATTCCCCTGGCTCTCGGGCTGGGCCTTGGTGGCGGGCCCCTTCGTGCCGGCAGGCTTGGCCGGGGCGGCCTTCGAGGCCGGCGGCGTCTGGCTCCCGGCCTTGGTCCCCCCCTTCCTCGCGGAGGACGAGCTCTGCCCAGGCGAGACGCAGGTGGTCAGGGGCGAAGAGGAGGCCCCGTTCTGCCACTGCTGGTAGAGCCACGGCAGGAGGAGCGTCTTCGAGAACCCAAACACGTGATAGGGCGTCGTGAAGTGCAGCCTGCCGCTGGGACCGATGGTGTAGACCGGGTCCGCGTCCTGCTGGGTGAAGGACATATCCGGCTTGGAGAGGTCCTCCTGGAGCATGGTCTGGCCGAAGCGGCTCACGGGCATCATTGTGGCCGGCGGCGAGGTGGCGCTGTAGGGCGCCGGGGTCACCCCTTCGTCGGCCGTAGGGGCCTGCGTGAAATCGGCGATGCGCAGACTCGTCCAGTCCACGTCGTCTAGCGTGAAACCCGAGGGCGGCATGACGTAGAGCGTGATCGCCTGGTCATTCCCGCCGCCCTGGCTCTTGCCTTTCACGGAGGTGTTTCCCCCCGCCCCTTGCAGCTCGCCCAGAGGAATAGACGCCGGCTTGATCGCCGCGCCGATCACGCCCCCGCTCGGCGTGGTCGTGCCGATGGGCGTTTCGTACTGGAACTGGTAGACGCCATTCACGAGTTTCCAGACCTCGGTGCCGCCGAGCCACACGCGGTTCCCAGCGGGCCCGTAATCCGGATAGACCAGAAGTTCGGGGATTCCGTCTCCATCAATGTCCACGAAACCCACGCCTGAGTCCGAGCAGGTGCAGGTATATGCATCGGTATTACCTGGTGCTGGCGGCCCCATAACCCAAGCGGCTCCGTTCTGGGGGTTGTAGGGTGTGATGGGCACGATGGCGCCATTCCGGTAGGCGAGGACCAGAACCCCCTGATTGACGGTCGCACCCGTATTGTAGGAGTCGTCCTCCCAGTACAAGAGGATGTCCTTCATCCCGTCGTTTTCGACATCCTCGAAGTGGGGGTCCCAGAGCGTGCCGCCAAAAACGTCGGGGTTGGCGCCCCAGAGATAGTGATAGGTACCGGAGGCATCCTTCACGAAGATCCGCAGAAGCGTTTCGCCGCATCGGCTATAAGTCACGACATAGACATCAGGCCCACTGGACGAAAGCTCTTGTTCCCAACATTGGATCCGCCCGTTGGTCAGGTCGTCCTGGATGGGAATCTCGGGATGGCAAGCGTAGTCAGAGGACCCCCAGCCGCTAGTGAAGGCTTGGGGGTAGTACTGCATAATCAATGACTTCAGCCCGTCCGGAATGACGGTGTTGCCGGGGATGCTCTGGTTGTAGAAGAGCTGTCCAGTGCCGGAGGTCTGCGCGAGAACAGTCATGCCGAGCCCCAGAGCCAGGGCCACCAAGAACGCTAAGAGAATGTGCCTGGTCTTCATGGTCGCCTCCTCACTGGGCCGGAATCTGTGGCTGAAAGGGTGGGGCCAATGTCCGGACGATCTCTGTACCGTACGCTGTGCCACTCTTTTTCTGAGACCCGTTGTACAGCGTGCAGAGCCAGATGAAGTGGTCCTGCAAATCCAATAGGCTGGTTTGCCCAATGCCGCCGTAGTATCTCGACAGATACCGTCGTTGCCGCGCCAACCAATGGCTCCCCAAGCCGATGTTGGTATAAGCGGTTTCCAGGTCACCGGGGCTACCCAAGCCGAGATCGTTACCAGCGACCTCCAGATTGGCTGGGATACCCATACCCAACCACCCCAACTCTTTGAGCGCCTCGAAACCCACCTGCATATACCCGTAAGAGGCTGCAAGCACAGTCTGGGCGGTATAGGGATTGTCGTAGAAGAAGTCGAGAGCCGCATTGGAGAGGCTGGGGCACCGACCCGCCCGGTATTCGTCGTACTCCCAAACGCTCACCGGCTTGTACCAGTCCTCGCCTTCGCCGCAGGGACCATACTTGTACGGGCTTCCGGCCGGAACGACGGCGTACCATGCGGAGGTACCCAAGCTCAAGGCGTAGGCCGAAAGATCACCATCCGCGCCCGTCACCGCCGTGCAGCCCTGCCCCTGATTCCAGACGGCAAAGGAGGGCAGCAGCTTGAAACTGTACCGTGCATCCAGCCGCATATCCTTCCAGCTTGAGGTCAGCGGCCCTTCGGCAATCGGACTGCCCGGCACCCCCGTCATGGAGGGTTCCTGGAAGGCGAAGGCGGCGAAGGCCGGATCGCCCAGCCGGAGCCGGAATCCCGGCTGGCTGGCGCCATAGTCCCATGTTCGGGGCTCGTACCGGTAGGCCGTGGCCGTAAACGTGCTTTCTTTCTGGATCATGGCCTTGATGTATTGGGGCAGAATGCCGAACTGCTCCGCAGCGGTGTAGATTGCAGAGTCAAGCTCGGGGTGGGCCGATCCAAGAGGGCCGCTCGCCACCGTCTTCACGGTAATGGAGAGACTGCTCTGGCCTGAGGTGGAAGTGGCCGTAATCTGAACACTACCCACGTGCATAACGGCCAAGCCCGCACCGGAGCCACCGTTCGGCAGAAAGAGGAGGACAACGTTGTTGGGGAAGAGGTCATCGGGATCGGGACCGTTCGTCCGGCAGACTTTCTGCAAACCCCACGTGGCCGAGACAGGCTGGTTGTTGGAGAGTAGCGATAACGTTGGCGTGGCTCCCAGGGGGAGCGTGACCGTCTGCCCGTTCTGGGTGACGGGTATGGTCTGGCCATTCTGGGAGATGTTGATCGTCAGTGTCGAACAGGAGAGCTCGGCGTTTTCCCCCCGGCTCTTCTGCACCACGTCCTTGTACTGCACGCCCGTCGGGCAGCAGGTGAAGTTGTCGTAGTAGTGGGGGTCCACCAGCTCGCACGCTGAAAAGCGGTGGAGATCTTCATTGTAGTTGCCATTGGGCGTGGGGACCCATCCGCTCTCGTATAGATTTCCGTAAGCGTCGGAGGACAGCCACGCTGGCCAATTGAGCGTACTGGCGGCACATGTCGCCCCTCCCGCTGGTGCCGCCGCCGTCCACGGGTTTTCGGCCCATCCCCCGCCAGATCCCTGCTCATATTCCACAATGGGTCCCGACTGATTGGAACCCGACTCAATGGCCCCCATCAAGTAAAACCGACCCATGCAATCAGCGGCTACGGTTCCAAAGGCACCATAGTATCCTTGTAAATCCGTGGGTATTGGCGGAGGCGGTGGAAGCTGCTGGACCGGTTCTTGACTTCCCATGGGAGGGATAGCCCAGACGGTATCTTGCACTTCATCGTGAGATTGCCCCCCCGCCCAGCCCGAAGCCCAGAAAACCCGGCATATCGCATTACCGGAGGGGGAGACCGCAAGGCCGAAGGGGCCAAAGAATCCATAGGCGTTCGATAGGAAGTCCCCCATTTCAATGGGGGAAGGGAGCAGGGCGGAATCCAGTGAGAGTACGACCGTCGAGCCGTTCAGACTGCTGGCGGGAAACCACCAGAAATCGTAGGCTTCAGACCTGTCCACTACGGGTGCGTATGTCCCAATGCCGACGGGTACGAGATGGTAGCATGGTAACCGGTAACCAACCACAAGGAGATCGCCCTGGGCGTCGAAGCCGAAGGCAGCGATGGTAAAGCTCTCCGTGCCATAGCCACCATTGGCAGGTGGACAGCCACTATCTGAAAAGAGCTGTTGCGTGGTCAGTACCACCGAGCTCGTTCCTAGATTCACGATATCCTCGTTGATATAGGGCGGATTGTACTTGGGATAGTTGAAATTCTCGGCAAGGAGACCATAGACCTGCCCATCGGCCGGATTCCGCGCAGAGATGCCTGAATAGAACAGCGAATAGTCATCCGTACCGTTGTTCCTGGAAAACCATGCCCCGCCGGTCTCGGAAACCTGGCCCTGATTGTCGATATGGTAGACGTAATCACCTACCGTCCAGTAGTCCGCATACCCGTTGACCACATACAAATCCTCATTGGCGCCGGGCAGGACGGCGGATGACCAAGAAGACACATCGAGTCGGCCACCATAGGGCGGGCTGTAGTCGGTCCAGATCACCAGGATATCCTCGGAGTTGCTGGTCTGGACGAGCGGCTGGCCGTTGACCATGGCGGTGGTGGTGACCGTGACGGGGCCGCTCGTGGCGCCCTGGGGGACGGTGAGGCTGAT
>JBMFSH010000034.1:0-26281 GCA_049967655.1 Acidobacteriota bacterium | reverse complement strand
CCCCCCCCCCCCCCCAGCGGAGCCGACTCCCGTGGGAACTCCGTATTCGGGCTTCGGGGTCAGTCGGATCTTGGCGAGGTCACCGCCCGACAGAGCGTATGCCGCCTCCATTGGGTAGTGCGTGGGGCACTCGGCGAGGATGGGGGCGTAGGGAGCTGCCCCCCGGTCCGCGCATTCAGGCCGCCGGGTATTTGCATCGGTATCGCCCTGCTATTACAATGGCACCGTGTTTGGGGAGAAAGGGGCAGGGGCACCCCCGTTTTTGCACTTGACTTTCGGCTTCGCATTCGATATGTTAAAGTGGAGCATTAAGTTTGGGGCCGTTAAGACGCTTTGAGAAGGGGAATCGAAGGTGTTCTTCGGAAAGAGCAAAAACCTATTGGGCCTGGATATTGGCTCCTCTTCCGTAAAGATGGTCGAGCTCAAAGATCTGGGCAAAGGCAAAGGGTACCAGCTCCTCTCCTTCGGAATTGAGCCCCTCCCGGCTGAGGCCATCGTGGGCGGCACCATCATGGACACGGGGGCGGTGATCGACGCCATCACGAAGCTGATCCGAGAGAACAACATCAAGAATACCAACGTGGCCACGGCCGTGGACGGTAACTCCGTTATCATCAAGCGGATCTCCATGATGCCGATGAGCGAGGCCGAGCTGGCTGAAGCCATTCAGTGGGAGGCCGGGCAGTACATCCCCTTCGACATCGAAGAGGTAAAAATCGACCACCAGATCCTCGAAAGCGAGGGTGCTGGAGGAAACATCACGGTGCTTCTCGTGGCGGTGAAGCGGGACCTGCTGACCGAGTATGCCTCCTTGCTGGGGCAAGCGGGTCTTAACGTCGCGGCCATGGATCTGGACGTTTTCTGTGCTCAGAATGCTTACGAAATCAACTATCCCATCTCCTCGGGGGAGGTCACCGCGCTGGTCAACATCGGTGCAGGCACCACGAACATTTGCGTCCTGAAGGGGGGTAGCCCCCTCTTCTGGCGTGATATCCAAGCCGCTGGAAACAACTACACCGACTCCCTCCAGCGCGAGATGAACCTCACGTATGAGCAGGCCGAGTCCATCAAGCGGGGAGCGGCGGTGGACGGGGTGCGGCAGGAGCAGGCGGCCCCCATCCTGAACGCCGTGACCGAGGAGTTCGGAGCGGAACTCAAGAAGACGCTGGACTTCTTCCGGGTGACCACGAACGAGAACGCCATCCACAAGATCGTGCTGTCGGGCGGGGGCAGCCAGGTGGCCAATCTCGACCGGTACATCAGCCAGTTCTTTGGTGTGCCCGTGGAGGTCATGAACCCCTTCCAGAACGTCACGGTGGATGAGCGGAATCTTCCTCTAGATACCATCAATCGGCTGGCCCCGCATTTTGCCGTAGCTGTGGGACTCGCCTTACGCAAGATGGGGGACTAGATGATCCGGATCAATCTGCTCAGGGAAGGGCGGGGCGGCAAACGGGCAGCGGGAGGCGGGCCGAGAGTGGTAACCAGCCCCGCCGTCCCGGCGGAGGGCGGGCCTCCCTGGGGTATCTGGGTGACCCTTGTTCTTCTCGCCGTGGTGGTCACTCTGGGGTATGGGGCATGGCTAGTCACCAAGAATCGAAGCCTTGCGCTTCAGATCAGCCAGCAACAGGCGGAGCTGAAGAAGTACGAGGGCGCCCGGGAGAAGGTGGCGGAGCTGGAGAAGAAGAAGCAGGAATATACCGCCAAGGTGGACCAGATCAAGCAGCTGAAGGACCAGCAGAGCGTCCCCGTCAAGCTCATGAACAAGCTCGTCGAGGTCCTCCCGGACGGTGCCTGGTACGTGTCGGTCGCGCAGGGGCCGAGCGGCCAGATTTCTATCGACGGGCGCGCCAAGGGAATCAAGACTATTTCCATGCTCTACGACAATCTCGTGGCCGCCGCGGACTTCACCGGCGTTCAGCTTGGAGACGTGGCCCAGGTGGGAAGTAGCAGCGAAGACGTCTACAGCTTCCACATTTCCTGCGCCTACGCGGCCGCGGCGCCAAAGCCGGCTGAACCGGCCGCCGCGCCGCCTCCCCCACCGCAAAGAAGACCCGCCAAGTCCTCAGCGTCTGGAATGGAGTAGGAGGGGGCCATGGATCAATTTACCAGGTTGCCCAAGTGGGGTCAGTTTGTGGTGGTCCTCCTGGTCTGCGCGTTGATATTCGGCGCCGCGTGGTACGGATTCCTGTCGGGGCAGCGAGACACCATGCAGAGCCGCCTCCGCCAGGTCGATGAGCTGGATGCGAAGATTCGACAGGGGCGCGAGGCGCAGAAGCGGGTGGACGAACTGAACCGGCAGATCGACCTAATCCGAAGGGACCTGGAGGTCCTCAAGTCCATCATCCCGACGGACCCCGAGACGGGCCAACTCCTTCGCGTCTTCCAGACCTTCGCCAGGGAGCAGAACCTGGATATCTACCGGATCAGCCCTCAGCCCATTCAGAAGAAGGATCTCTACTCCGAGCAGGCGTACGGGATGCAGGTGGGCGGCGGGTACCACGACCTGGCCATGTTCTTCGACAAGATCGCCCACATGAGACGGATCGTGAACATTACCAATCTGTCCATGTCCGCCTCCTCCAAGCCGGGGGAGACCATTTCCGCTCAGTTTAATTCCCTAGTATATATGCAGAATCCAGAGGCATTTAGCGCGTTGGAGAAAAAGCCATGAGACGGCTGCTGATGCTGGCCGGGTGCGCGCTGCTGGCTGCGGGCGCATTCACCGAGCTGGGTGCACAGGACGTGGTGAAGACCCTCAACAAGGTGCACGCCACGGTTGCCCCGGCCCAGGCTTCCAGCCCCGCCGGAGCCCCGAAGGCCCCCTCGGAGCAGGGGATAGCCGACAACTATCTCCTTGGAGGAGAGAGCCTGTACCGGCACATGAACGACCGCGATCCCTTCACCCCCCTGGTGAGAGGCACGGGAGCCCAGGGATCGGATGTGAAGGTGAGGCCGGGGCAGACGGGGCTGGCTCGCTTCACCGTCGAGGCCTGCAACCTGGAAGCGATCATCAAGACCCCCCAGGGTACGGTGGCCTGGTTCCAGGGTCCCGACGGCAAGCCTTACAAGGCCACCGTCGGCGAACATTTTGCGGACGGCGTCGTGCTGGATATCTCCTATGCGTCGGGTGAGATCACCATTCAGCAGGAACTCAACGATCCGACCGCCATCAAGCCTTTCCGTAACCTGGTCCTCAAGATCCGGAGCCAAGAAGGGGAGGGACAATGAGTAAGCGAGTTGCCCTTTGGATGACGGTTCTCGGCTTCCTGGCCGGGTGGACCGTCCTGGCGGTCGAGACTTCCCCCGCCTCGCTCAACGTGCTTCACGACTTCTTCAGCAAAAAGCAGGGCGGGGCTGTGGTAGTGGGTGTGACGGGGAGCTACCCGATCATTGACTACACCTACTACGACTACGATCCCGAAACCTTTGTTGTGGACATGGCCGATGTGGACGTGTCCCAGCTCCCCAAGGTCCTCCAGGTGAACGCGGACGGCGTGGAGAGCGCGAAGGTGGAGGCTATCAGCAGGGGTCGAGGCCGGGCCCTCGCCAAGCTCGAAATTCACAAGGCCTATTTGGCCAAGTGCATCGTCTCTACGGAAGGAAACCAGCTCCTGGTCAGAGTGGTGAACGATGCTCAGGCGCCCGAACCCTCTCAGGTACCCGCGCAGACCTCCGCCTCCTCTCCCGCTCCCGCCGTCAGTCCCGCACCGAAGGCCATTCAGCAGTCGCCTGCGGCGGCCGGGACCGGGCCCGAGCCTGCGAAACCCTCAGCCCCTGCTGCTCAAGCTTCGAAGCCGGAAACTTCTCTGCCCGATGCCAGCAAGCTGCTGGGCGTCTCCGTGTCCGAGGACGGTGGGAGCGTGGACATCCAGACGGACGGCGCCACGCGGTACAAGTACTTCAGCATGAAGGACCCGGCCCGTATCGTGGTGGACATGCTGGGGGTGACGCATGGAAGCGTGCCCCGTCAGATCTCCGGCGCGGGCGTCATCGAGCGCGTGAGGGTAGGACTCCTGACGGCCCAACCCCCGGTGACGCGGGTGGTTCTCGACCTGAAGCGGTTCGTGGACCCGTGGGACATATCGGGCGAGGGACAGCAGGTCGTGGTGGTGCGCCTTGGGCAGAACCAGCCCAAGGACAAGGAGATGGCATCCAAGGAGGCCCCGCCCCAATTGGGCTCTCCGGCAACGAGTTCGCCCTCCGTCCAGCCGCCTGCTCCCGCTTCGCGGGAGGCCGTTCCGCAGGCGTCGGCCGGGGGCTCCGCACCCGGGGCCATCCATTCTTCGCCCAGCTCCTCCGCCAAGAAGTCGCTGGCCGCTCCCGTGAACACCGTGCCCAAAGACGCGGTAGAGCGGGTCTCCCCCGAAAGCCTGGACAAGGTCAAGGTAGACCTTTCTCCCATTTCACCCAACGCCAGCAAGGAGTACAAGGGCTATCAAGATCTCTTCCTGGCCCAGGACACCACGGAGAAAGCCGCCGAGGGCAAGACCCTTGTGGCCGGAGGAGTCCCCCTGAGCTTTCAGGAGAAGACCATCTCTTCGGGCGGCGTGAAGTACACGGGCGAACCCATTTCGCTCAGCCTGAAGGACGCCGACATCAAGGACGTGCTGAGGGTCTTCCATGACCTTTCCAAGATGAACATCGTGGTGAGTCCCGCGGTCCAGGGGAAGGTGACCGTGGACCTGACCAACGTTCCTTGGGACCAGGCCATGGACATCATCCTCAAGAACGACGGACTGGACTACATTTACGAGAACAACGTCATCTGGGTGGCGCCCGCCTCCGAGATTGCCCGGAAGTTCGCCGAGCAGCAGCGGATTCAGAAGGAGAAGCTTCTCGCCGAGGATCCCGTGACCTTCACCAAGCGGCTCTCCTACGCCAAGGCCGCCAATATGGAGGCCATCGTGAGCAAGTTCCTGAGCGAGAGGGGCAGCATCATCGTGGATCCGCGGACGAACACCATGATCATCCGCGAGGTGCCCTCCCGCAAAGACAGCCTGATCAAGCTCATCGACTCGCTGGATACGGCCACGCCGCAAGTGCTCATCGAGGCGAGGATCGTGGAGACGAGTATCAATTGGTCCCAATCCTTCGGCATCACCTGGAGCGGCAACTGGTACACGAGTCGGAATGGGAATGGGCAATACGTCACGACGAACCAGGGATCCACGCCAACGGGGTCGAACACGGCCACCCCGGTGCACCTCGGAAACAGCCAATACACCGGCACGGGAGATTTCGCGGTCACCCTTCCCCCCTCCTCTTCCAATGGCTTCATCGATATGGTGCTGGGCAATACGAGTGGTTCTTTCTTTCTTGACGTGCGGCTCGCCGCGATGGAAAATGCTGGCCAGGGTCGGATTCTGTCCACACCGAGAATCATGACCCAGGATAACGAGAAGGCCACCATCGAATCGGGGCGGCAGATCCCGATCGAGATAGCGACCACGACCGCCATGTCGGTGGTGTTTGTGAATGCGACCTTGAAGCTGGACGTGACGCCTCAGATCAGCGCTGATGGGAATGTGAATATGGCCGTGGACATCACCAACGATTCGGTCGATTTCGCCAATCAGACGCCTGGTCAGCCGCCGCCGATCCTCAAGAAGGAGGCGAAGACCACACTCAAAGTGCAGGATGGCCACACAGCGGTCATCGGCGGCATTTTCGTAACCAACGAAGGCATCTCGCAGAGCGGACTTCCCTTCCTTTCGAGGATTCCGGTCCTGGGTTGGCTCTTCAAGAACCGGACGAAGACCCGCACCAACGACGAACTCCTTATCTTCCTCACTCCAAAGATCGTCAGGTAGGAGCCGGATGAAAAAAAAAAGAGTGTTCTGGATCGGGCTTTTCTGTCCGCTTATTCTGGCCACACTGATAGGGTGTGGCCACAATAAGCATTTGGAACCCCAAGCCGAGCTCATCCTGCAGGGGGCTAGTCCGCCGACGACCAATGTTTCCGTTAATCCGCCCACCTCGCACCTGGCCTATTTCATCTTCCGCATCCAGTTGACCGACCAGAGCCTCTCGATGATCCCCTCGGATAGCTGGACTATCGACAGCTACGAGATTTCGTATGACCTGCTGAGCGATCCGGGGCACCACCTCATTGCATTGCCCGATCCCGATACCAAGCAGCTCAAGATCCAGGTCACCCCAGGGGTCAACAGCCGTGTGCCGGTCACGCTGGTCACCGATACCTACCTCCGAGAAAACGCCATGGGTTTTCTGGGAACCTCCGATACGGCCACCATCAAGGCGCAGGTGGTCTTCAGGGCGCATCGCAACAAGGACGGCTATCCGCAGACCATGAAGGCGCGATATATCTTTAATATCGGAAACTACTGATGCCCATGTCCCTGGCTGATTTGGAAAAAGAGGTCAGCCGGGATCCCAAGATCCGGCTATTCTTCGAGCTGGC
Source organism: Acidobacteriota bacterium (assembly GCA_049967655.1). Classification (GTDB taxonomy): domain Bacteria; phylum Acidobacteriota; class UBA4820; order UBA4820; family DSQY01; genus DTPS01. The sequence continues at coordinate 19,857 of JBMFSH010000034.1, read as the reverse complement.
CAGGGAGTATCAGAAGGTGGGCCGTATCGACGAGGCGCAGGCCCTATGCGAGAAGGGCCTGGCCATCCATCCTACGCGCTGGCCCGCGAGGATCCTCCTGGCCCAGGCCTATCTGGCGAAGAACGAGGTGGCGCAGGCCCGGGAGATGGTTGAGCGGGTCCTGCTGGCCCTTCCCGACAATGTGCCCGCAAACCACCTGGCGGCCGACATCTATCTGCTGGAAGGGGATAGGGATAGGGCACGACGCCACTACCAGATTGTGGAGCTCTTCGATCCGGGACGGCCCGACGTGGCCGAGAAGCTGGCCCAGCTCGCAAGCGAGCCCGAACCGGCTGCGGGCGCCGAAGTGCATGAGCAGCCCGCCGCGGTGGAGGCGATCCCCTCCTCCGGGGCCGGCCGAGAAGAGGCCGATGTGGCCCCTCGGACAAGCGAGGCGACGACTGGAGGCGAACCGGCAAGGGCGGACGGAGGCGGAAAGAATTCCGCGGTCGAACCCGCGGCGCATGCCGCCGCCGGCGGAGACTCTTCGGCCCCCCTGCTGGTCCCTGGAAACGAAGGGATGGACGCGCCGGAGATCACGGCAACGCCTTCTCTGAAGGAGAAGCAGGAGGTGCCTCCCGAGAAAGGCGAGCAGAAGGATCAGCTCTGGGAGGGGGATTCAGGGACGCAGGACGACTGGGACGTGGCCACGGCCTCTTTTGAGCGGGAGGTCCTGCAGTCTGCCCCCGCCGAGGCTTCCGGAGAGGAGGCCCACTTTGAGGCGGGTCTAGTGTTGCCGGAGCCGCCCGGACGGGAGGACGGGGCACGCGGAGAGGTGGTGGAGGAACCCGCGGAACAGGCGGAGGGCGGGTTCAACACCGTCACCCTCGCTGCCCTCTACGAGGCGCAGGGCTTTCCCGAGAAGGCCATAGAGGTCTACCAGCGCATCCTGATCAGGGACCCAGAGAACAAGGAGGTCCGAGGGAGGATCCGCTTGTTGATGCAGCAGATAGCCGGCGCGCAGCCGGAGGAGAGCCCGCCGGTTCACCAGGAGGACGTACAAAGGGCTCTCCGGCGTAAGCGCGTGCTGGCTCTTGAGAACTGGTTGCGCCGGGTCAGGGAGGAGGGATATGTTTGAACAGCTCTTTACTCGCCTGGAGCAAACCATTCCCGGGTTGAGGTCCGTGAGCGTGGTGGGTGAGGACGGCATTGAGGTGGAGAGCCATGCGCCCCACGCCAGCTTTCCCATGGATGTCCTGGGGGCGGAGATGAATGGAATCCTCCGGACCATGGAGCGCCTCCAGAAGGAGAGCCAGCTCGGCAAACCGACCGAGGTCTGCATCCGGACCAGGGTCCACAACGTTATGCTGTACGATTTGGCGGGGGGGGTCTTTCTGCTCGTGGTGACGGAACCCTTCGAACTCACCGGGAGGGTGAGGTTCCAGGTCCAGCGCCTCCTGCACCAGTTCACCGCCGCTCTCGCGTAGAAACAACACTGGAGGAAGTCGCATGGGATTCATTGTCAGCAACCAGGTTCGCAAGGGGGTCAAGCTACTCATCGACGGTGTGGCTTACGTCGTGGTGGACGTGGATCACGTCAAGCCCGGGAAGGGATCGGCCTTCGCGCGAGCCCGCGTCAAAAATCTGCGCACCGGGCAGGTCATTGAGAAGACCTACAAGGCGGGGGACAAGGTAGAAACGGCCGAAACGCAGGAATCCAAGATGCAGTTCCTCTACCGCGAGGGGGCCACCTTTTACTTCATGGACCAACAGACCTATGAGCAGGTCACGATCGGGGAGGACGTGGTCGGGGACGCGGTCAATTACCTCACTGAGAACACGGAGGTCAGCGTCCTCCTGCACGACGGCGTGCCTCTCGGCGTGGAGCTTCCCAATTTCGTCACGCTGACCATCGTGGACACCGATCCGGGATTCAAGGGGGACACCGTTTCGGGGGGCAAACCGGCCAAGTGCGACACCGGAGCCGTCGTTAGCGTTCCCTTTCACCTCAACGTTGGAGACAAGATCGTCGTGGATACGAGGTCCGGTCAATATCGCGAACGAGGCTGATCGGCGTCGTACCGCCGACAGAAAGAGCAATAGCAAAGGGCCGGAGGCGCGTGCCTCCGGCCCTTTCGCATCGGAGCGTTCGCTCTAGCTTCCTAGAATATCTTGCCCCGCACAGGCACCGTGATGGTCTTCTTGTTGGTCTCGATCGTCACGGTTCCCTGAAAGTCGCCCAGCTTGACGGGCGGCTTCAGGTGAAGCTTGATGCTGTAACGCTGCTTCGGCTGCAGGGTCTCGACCGAAGTCTCCAGATTAGGCAGGGAGGAGGTCACCTTGGTGATCTCGAGGTCGGGATTCTGGTCGTAGGCGATGGTGATCACCTTGTTGAGCGCGGCGTCATTGGGGTGCTCGTCCACGTAGCTCTTGTTGAGACCGTAGTAGACCACCTCCTGCGGGATCACCATCATGGGCTCCCGGATGGTCCCGAACACGTTGATGTTCAGGATGGGCACCTTGGGATGGGTCGTGGTGAGGGTGAACCGGCCCATGATGGGACCGGCGGGATGGTCAGCGGGTAGCACGACCTTGAAAGTAGCCGACTTGTGGTCCTTCGCAGATTCGAGGCTGTACTGTAGATTGGGGTCCTGAGACTGCACCGAGGTGATGGTGAAGGGCTCGCCATCGTTGGAGGTGATGGTGAAATCCTTCTCCTCCTTCTGTCCCGTGAAGACCAGCCCGAACTGGGCGTTTTCGCTGGGGCTCACCTGAAGGACGGTCTTCACGTCGGCCTTGATGGTGAGCTGAAAGTTGCTCATCTTCGGGTCGTTCGTGGCCACGGAAATGGTCTTGTAAATGGGGCCCGTGAAGGCTGCGGTGTTGACGGAGGCCGTGATGACCCCGGACTTACCGGGCTGGATCGAGTGGTCCCACTGCGTCACCGTGCACCCGCAGGAGGGCTGGACGTGAGTGATTTCGAGCACGCCCTTGCCCTTGTTCTCCACCGGGAAGTCGTGCTTGATGATATCTCCCCGGCTCACCGAGCCGGCGTCAAAATTCATCTCCTTGAGAACCGCTTCTGGGAGCGCTTCCGGTGCGGCCTTGGCTTCCGCCTTGGGGGCTTGGGGGGATGCGGCCACCTTGGTGACCGGGACAACCTTGACGCCGGGCTGAGGGGTTTGGGCCACGGCCATTCCTGAAATGAGGAGAGGCAGAGAAAGGGCGAGAACCGAGGCCGGGTTGAGCAACCTGAAGTGCTTCATGTCAGAACCTCCAATCTAATCGCATCGAAGTGTACAGCCAACGGGTAACGAGGTCAAGATTAAGGAGAAGGGAGGGGTGCGTACCCTATCCCTGATAGCCCGATCCCCAACCCAACTTCTCCCGGAGAAGGCCGAAAAATTGACGTCTGGGGCTGAGGATGAGATTCACGTGGTGGCGGGCGCTGCGAATGACAATCCTGTCTCCCGCCTCCATGGGACTGCCGACTTGGCCGTCGCCGGTCATGTACACCTGCTCCGATCCTTGAAGGAGGGTCACCTCGATTTCGGCCTTGCCGTCGACAATCAGCGGGCGCATGGTCAGCGTGTGGGGGCACAGGGGAGTCAGGATGATGCCGTTCATTCCAGGAACGAGGATGGGGCCGCCCGCCGACAGGTTGTAGGCCGTAGAGCCCGTGGGAGTGGCCACGATCAGGCCATCCGAGCGCATGTCGGTGAGCCACGTACCGCCCACCCCCACCCGGAGATGGATGATGCGGGCGAGCGCCGCCTTCGTCACGACCACATCGTTGAGGCACTGGTACCTCGCGAGAATCCGGTCCCCGCGAAGCAGGCGCGCACTGAGCAGCATGCGCTTCTGGACGCTCGTCTTCCCGTCGAAGTAGGCTTGGAGCGCGGTGAACATCTCTTCCGTTCCGATTTCCGTGAGAAATCCGAGGGAGCCGAGGTTGACGCCGAGGAGGGGAACCTCGCGGTGATTGGCGTGCCGGGCCACCGAAAGCAGAGTGCCGTCGCCCCCCAGAACCACGAGGAGATCGGCCTGGCGCGCCAACTCCTCCCTGGAGAGGGAGGGCAGACCCTGCGCCCTTCCGCTCATCCGCGCCGCCTCATGGTCCAGAAGAAAGGCGATGTGCCGCTCCGCCAGCCAGTCCTGCAGCTCGTTCAGCAGCGGAAGAACCTGCTGCGGCAAAGGCTTGGCTGCGATACCGACGACCAGGGAGGGATTCGAGTTCACGGTTCCCCCGGGCGATGGGCCGGACGCAGGAAAAGAAAAAACTCCACGTTGCCCTTGGGGCCCTTGACGGGGCTCTCCAGACTGCCCATCGCAGTATAGCCCAACTCTTCGGCCTCGGTGCGTATGGATTCCACGGCGCGGGCCCGGACTTCTGGGTCTCGGACCACGCCGCCCTTGCCCACGCTGCCTCGGCCGGCTTCAAACTGGGGCTTAACGAGAGCCAGGATCTCGGCGCGCGGCGCGCTGCGGCGGACCGCCGGGAGGAGCAGGCGCAGGGAAATGAACGAGGCATCCACCACCACGAGTCGAATGGGTTCAGGGAAGAAATCCTCGGGCAAGAAGCGGGCATTCACTCCCTCCCTGAGGACCACCCTCGGGTCATTACGAAGGGAGTAGTGGAGCTGCCCGTGCCCCACATCCACTGCGTACACCCTGGCCGCGCCCCGGCGCAGGAGGCAGTCGGTGAAGCCCCCCGTGGAGGCGCCGACGTCGGCGCAAATGACGCCCTCCACGGGAGGCGAGAAGTGGCGCAGGGCCGCTTCCAGCTTGAGCCCGCCGCGGCTCACGTAGGGGCAGGGATCGCTCCGCCGCGTCAGGGGTGCATCGTCACTCAGCAGCTGGCCCGCCTTATCGATTCGCACCTCGCCGCTGTAGATGGCCCCGGCCATGATGAGGGCCCGGGCGCGCTCTCTGGTCTCGGCCAGGGAGCGCATCACGCAAAGCTTGTCCGCCCTGATTTTCATCGGACGCGGTTCACGATGAAATGGGCCAACTCTCTCAGCTCCTGGCTGTCGGACCCCAGGGGAGCCAGCGCTCGCAGCGCCTCGGACAGGAGCCGCTGGGCCTCTTGTTCGGACTCCTCGATGCCCCACAGGGCGGGAAAAGTGGCCTTGCTCTGAGCCGCATCCTTTCCTGCGGTCTTTCCCAGCGCTTCGGAGGTGGCCGTGACGTCCAGGATGTCGTCCACGATTTGGAAAGCCAGTCCCATGGCGCGTCCGTAGGAGAGAAGGGCCTTTCGTTCTTGTGCCCTGGCCCCCGCCCAGAGTGCGCCCGACTGGAGGCACGCCTCCAGAAAACGGCCGGTCTTGAGCCGGTGCACGCGGAGCAGGTCATCGGCCGACACTCCGCCGCCCCTTCCCGTCAGACGGAGGTCGAGAACCTGCCCACCGACCATGCCCACGGAGCCCAGCGCGAGCGCCATTTCGCGACAGACCCGCGCCCGCCGCGCCGACAGGCGGGCGCCCGCCGGATGCGAGGCGAGGAGCTGGAAGGCGAGGGTCTGCAGAGCGTCTCCAGCCAGAATGGCCACCGCCTCGCCGAAGACGACGTGGCTGGAGGGGCGCCCCCGCCGGAGATCGTCGTCGTCCATGGAGGGCAGGTCGTCGTGGATGAGACTGTAGGTGTGGAAGAGCTCCAAAGCCGCGGCCGCAGGCAGGGCGGACTCGGCGTCCTCACCCCCGCAGGCCCGGTAGGCGCAAATGGCGAGGATGGGCCTCAGCCGTTTGCCTCCCGCCAGAACGCTGTAGCGCATGGCCCGGTGAAGCTCCACCGGCTCTTGCTCCTCGGGGGGAAGGACGGCCCGCAAGGCTTTCTCGACGGCGGGGCCCCACCGGTCCAGCGCCGAGGGCATCATGAAGTGCCGTTCTCCTCGGGTGAGGCGCCCTCCTCGAGGGGGACCTCCCTCTCCTCGGCCTCCAGCAGGCGCGTGACGCGCAGCGTGGCCTCCTGAAGGCTCTTCTGAAGGTCACGGCTCAGGCGCACCCCCCGCTCGAAGAGCTGCAGGCTCTCCTCTAAGGGCGTGGAGCCGTCCTCCAGCCGCCTCACGATCTCCTCGAGTTCATGGAGCTGGCCTTCAAAGGCCCCTTTGATCGTCTTTTTCATGGCGACTCCAGTGGAACCACGAAGGCGTTGGGAAAGCCCTTTTGCATGAGAGACCGGCGTGCCTCCTCCGCGGCCTCTCTGTTCGCATACCCGGTGACCACTACCTTGAATCGTCCCTCGCGCTCCAACACCTGGGCCGCGTATCCGCTCGCCCTCAAGGCGCCCACCGTACTTCTGGCGTTGGTCTGTGAAGAGAAGGCGCCGACCTGGACACCGAAGCCGGAGGGTCTTGGCGGCGGCGCCTCCTGTCGCCCGGGCCCGGGCGCCGGGGAGGGCGCTGGTTGGGGAGGGGGGCTCGAATCCGGGAGCGGATGCTCCTCCTGCCCTGGGCGAGGAAGGGCCTCGGTGGAAGGGAGCGACTCTGCCGCAGGCGTGGGGGGCGCGGCGGCCTTCTCCACCCCGCTCGGGAGCGAGGGCGCCGTCTGAGATTGGGCCGGCGCTGCCGGTCCCTCGGGAGAGGGGGTCACCTGGGGGACCACCCCTCCCGGCGAGACGACCTCTCGCTGAAACCGCCCTGGCTGAACGGTCTCCTCCTGGATGGTTGGCCCCCCGGAGGCGCTCCCGCCCGGGCCCGAGGAGTGGGGCGAGAAGAGCCACGATGCGGCGGCCACGAGAAAGGAGAGGCACACAACGCCGGCGGTCACCCAGAGGATCTCCCGAAGTCCTGGCCGGAACCCATCACCGTCACCCATGGGGCTCCTCCAAACCGCCGTAATAGCTGCGTTGCTGCAGGATGTACGACTGGAAGTCCTTGGCCTCCTCGGCGGGCAGGCTACTCTCCACCAGGTGGGCCATCGCGTAGAGAACCTCTTCCAGAAAGGCCTGCAAGCGGACCGCGCGCCGATCTTCGGATTGTGATCGGAGTGCCCAAAGTACTTGATCGGGATCGAGACGGCCGTACTGGGCCAGCCCCGCCTGCCCCTGAACCAGGTCGGGATAGGTATCGCCCAGGTCGCGCAGGATGTGATGGATACGTGCCTCGGCGTCGGGGAGCCCCCCGAGTTTCAGGTGCGCGAAGGCGTAGAGATCGTTGTAGCGCTCCAGTGCCGACTCCAGATCCAAGACCGGAGCCTCCCGGTTTTTCCGGGCCTCCTCCTTCTCCATCAGACCGAGCGTCAGGAAGATCCAGAGCGCCTTGTAGGTCTGGAAGGGAGGGAGATAGCTGGCTTCCACGAGGAAGGAGACGGGCCTTCCCGTCCGGCTGAGGCTGAGGAGGTGTTCCTGCTCCTGGGACAGGTCCAGATCACCGACGAAGGGAGGCATGCGGGAGGCCATCCGTACCCTGGTGGAGGGTTCGCCCACGGCCGCCCTGATCTGGCTCCAGGAATGGAGGCGCTCCATGCCCCGCATAACCACCAGGGGCAGGTCCACGGCCAGGGTGGTCATCTCCATCGTGGAAAAGGAGGCCAGCTCCAGGCTGTAGCTGCCCGTCCTGATCTCGAACAGGGAAAAGATGATGTCGTACAGCCGCTGGCTGACGCCCTCCAGCAGCTCCTCCGAAGTCAGCGCCCCCATGGTGACCAGCAGCTCCCCCAGGCGCTGTCCGGCGGGAGCCTCGGCCGTGGCCTCGAAGAAGTGGTCGAGGGAGATGGCCCCCCGCCGCAAAAGGCATTCGCCGAGCCCCTCGTCGGGATCCTCCGAGGAAGCGTACACGACCTTGCCCTCCTCGATGAACAGCGACTTGCCGTAGAGCCCGTCGGTCAGGGTCAGGATCCCTGTTTCACGGTCCCGGTAGAGCGACATGAGCAAGGTCGGAAGGCGGATTTCCGAAATCTTGCCGCTCAGCAGGATCTGATCGTTCATGGGTGCGTCTCCCCCCTGGCACGTTCTGGCCGCCCAGGACATGTGCGTTCGGACGGTGCGGGCCGCGCGCGGCGCTCAGGGAAACCGCTTCAGCGGTTGCGCAACCTGGATGTCGTTTTTGGTCTGGCTCTTGATGCGATACATGGCTTCATCGGCCTTCTTGATGAGCTCCTCTTTGGTGATGGCGTGGGTGGGGTAAGAGGCCACTCCGAAGGACCCCGTGATCTCGATGCCCCCCGTCTCCTCCAGAAGGAACGGGGTGGCGGCGATCCTCTGGCGGATCCTCTCGGCCACCTCGAGGGCGCCCTTCCAGTGGGTCTCCGGAAGGATGATGCAGAATTCATCTCCGCCGTAGCGGACCACCTTGTCCATGGTCCTCACGGCGTTCATGATACGGGCGGCCGCCTCCTGGAGGGTCCGGCTCCCCATGGCGTGTCCGAACCGGCTGTTGACCTCTCGAAGGCCGTCCAGGTCGAGAAAAATGAGCGAGACGGGGTTGTTGTAGCGCCGGGCCCGCTCCAGCTCCTCCACCAAGTACTCCTCGAAGAACCGCCGGTTGTAGGAGAGGGTCAAGTCGTCCTTGGTGATGAGGTCGTTCATCCGACGGACCGTCAGGGCGTTCTTCAGGGCGAAGCCGATGTCCGTGAGGACCGTTTCGAGGGCCGCGAAGGCCGGGGCGTTGAGGAGGCTGAGGTCGCTCTTGGCGGCCGTGACGGCGACCAGGATCAAGCCCGAGTAGTCGTAGACCAGCTGCAGGGGAAACATGGCCAGTCTCGCCACGCTCTCCCCCTCCACCACCGGTCCGGGGGCCGACGAGGCGGCGGAACCGAACTCCTTCATCTTGGGGATCATGTCGCGTATGAGCCCCTCGATTTCCGTTTTGGTCAGCCCGAAACGATCGGCCGAGTGCTTCTCCGGGGCGAACCCCACCCTGAACACCCGCTCCACGAACTGCCCCTGGTCCGTCAGGATGAGCAGCGTGGCGTAATCGGCACGGAGGGAGCGCTTGAGAGACTTCAAGATCTCCTCGGCCACGGTGTTGAGGTCGAATGAGCGGAAGGTGCGTGACAAATCTTTGTAGAGCGCGAGCTCGAAGGTCGCGGGCAGTCGTCTGGAGCCGGATGCCTCCGAACTTCCACGTCCCTGTCGGGTCTCCGCCACGCCGCGCCTCCCCTTTTCTAGCCCGGAGCCTGTCTGTGCTTCGGGGCGCACCGATGCCCCCGCGACTGGCTATTCCTTCTTCTCTTCCCCCGCCTTCGGGAGGAAAGATCTCATAAACTCGATGGGAATGGGGAAGATGATCGTGCTGCTGTTCTCCGCGCCGATCTGGGTGAGCGTCTGGAGGTAACGCAGCTGGATGGTCAGGGGATTCTGGGCGAGCACGGCCGCGGCGTTGGAGAGGGTCTGGGAGGCCTGGAACTCGCCGTCGGCGTTGATGATCTTGGCTCTCTTTTCCCGCTCGGCCTGGGCCTGCAGGGCCATGGCCCGCTGCATGTCCTGGGGCAGGTCCACGCCCTTGATCTCCACCAGCGCCACCTTGATCCCCCACGGGTCGGTGTGCAGGTCGAGCACGCTCTGGAGGTCCTTGTTCAGCTTCTCTCGCTCGGAGAGGAGCTCGTCGAGTTGCACCTGGCCCAGAATGGATCGCAGAGTCGTCTGGGCGAGCTGGGAGGTGGCGTAGATGTAGTTCTCCACCTGGAGCACCGCATTGAGGGGGTTGAACACCCGGAAGTACACCACCGCGTTGACCTTCACGGAGACGTTGTCCTTGGTGATGATGTCCTGCGGCGGGACGTCCAGGACGATGGTCCTCAAGGCGATCCTGACCATGGTGTCGAAGGGTTTGAAGACGAAGATCAGGCCCGGCCCCTTCGGTTCGGGTAGCACCCGTCCCAACCGGAAGATCACCCCGCGCTCGTACTCCTTCAAAATATTGATGCAGGAGAACAGCCAGCCGAAGAAAATGACCAGTACGGCCAGTATGGGAAAGCTAACCTGCGGCATCCTTACCTCCTCCGGAAAGGGGCGCCACGCGCAGGGTCATCCCGTCACGCCCTACCACCTTCACCGCGGCGCCCACCTCGAAGGGCTGGTCGCTGACCGCGTTCCAATACTCGCCGAACACGAAGACCTTTCCGGGCTCCGGAGGGTGGATGGCCTCCCGCACCTCCCCCTCCTGCCCCATCATCCCCTGCTCGCCGGTCACCACTGGGTTTCGAAAGGCCCGTGCCACGAGGACCAGCAGGAACACCACGATGGCCGAAAAGGCCAGGACGACGGGCACCACCAGGGTGAGGGAGAGCCTCAACTCGGGGATCGGTCCTCCGCTGTAGAGCAACAGGCTTCCGATGAACAAGGAGATCACCCCTCCGACGGCCAGTATCCCATAGGATACCACCTTGATCTCCAAGATGAAGAAGACGAGGCCCAGGATGATGAGGAGCAGGCCCACCACGTTGATGGGCAGGAGCGGAATGGACATCACGTAGAGCAGGATGAAGAGGCCCCCCATGACCCCGGGAAAAATGAGGCCCGGGCTCTTGAATTCCACGAAGAGGCCGAGAATGCCCAGCAGGAGAAGGAGATAGGCGAGCGAGGGGTTGGCCAGGGCCGAGAGGAACCGTTCCCGCGCGGTCATGTCGATGGGCGTCACGACGGGGGAAGGGGGCAGGTCCACCTTCTGCTCCACCCCGTTGAAGCGGCGGATGGGGTGCTCCCTGACGTAGCTGAAGATGTCCCCCTCGTTCTGGGCGATCAGCTCGATGAGCCCGTCCCTGAGGGCCTCCTGCTCGCTCAGGGAAATGCTCTCGCGGACCATCTGTTCCGCGATGGCTACGTTGCGGTGGCGATTTTCGGCGAGGCTCCGCATGTGAGCGGCCAGGTCGTTCACCACCTTCTGCATTTCCACACCCCCCTCCTGGGCGGGCGGGGCGGGCTGGGGTCCCTTCTCGGGAGACTGGGGCGTGGGGGGCTGCGGCGGAGTGGGGACGGGGATGGGGACCCCGCTCACGGGGTGGGCCGCCCCGATGTTGGTCCCAGGGGCCATGGCTATGAGATCGCAGGCCATGGCCACGTAGGCGCCGCCGGAGGCCGCCCGGGCTCCCGCCGGTGCGACGTAGGCCACCACGGGCGCCCTGGAGGAGAGGATCGCCTTCTGGATCTGCTCCACGGAGCTCACGTAGCCGCCGGGGGTGTCGATCTCCAGCAGGATCAGGCTGGCTCCCTTGTCGTTGGCCTCCCGGATGGCGTTCACGACGTACTCTTGGACGATGGGCTGTATGGGCTGGTCCATCTGGATGCGGAATACGCCCTGCCCCCGGGCGGAGGCCCCCGCCAGGACCGCCAGAACCAGGCAAATCCCCAAGAAAGGCTTGCGCATTCAAGCTCCTAGACCCAGCTCATTATGCGTTCCCGGCCGGGGGGGTGTCAAGGCGATGGCGATGGTCTGGAAGCGTGGCCAGCGGGATTCTTTCGGAAGAGGTCCCACACCTTGGCGTACTTGAGAAAGACGCCATACGTTCCGAGGAAGGCCGCGACCGCCCCCGGAATTCCGTCCAGGAAGCCGAGGCGGATCCAGTACTGCTTGATGAAGCGTCCCCAGGGCCTGAACACCACCTTGCCGAATCCGGCTCGCTTCCCGTCCAGAAAATCCTGTTCGGCCGCCCAGGTCGTGTACTGTTGGAGCTTGGCAAGGTATTGGTTCCAGTCCCTGAAGGTCTCGTGGTGGAGGCGGCCCTCCAGGAATCCCACGCTTCGGTAGCCGACGATCTCCGCGTGCACGCGGAGATCCTGATAGCGGCACTCGCGCCGGAAGAGGCGGATGACCTTGTCGGTCTGCCACCCGCCGTGCTTCATCAGGTGCCCCAGGAAGTGGTTCCGGCGGTAGATCCAGTAGGCGTCGTGCTCGGGGGGCGCCTGCAGGAGCGCGAGGATCTCTTCCCGCAGGTCATCGGGCACCCGCTCGTCGGCATCGAGCAGGAAGACGTACGGATGGCTTGCCTGGGGAATGGCCCAGTTCTTCTGGGCCGCCGAATACCCGTATTCGTGAATCTTCACGATGACTCTGGGATCGGCAGCCGCAGCCCTTGCGGCCGTGTCGTCCTTACAGGCAGCATCCACGACCACCAGGACCTCGTCCGCCCAAAGGACCGATCGGATGGCCTCCTCGATCTGGTGGGCTTCATTGCCGGCCGGAATGATGGCGGTCACGGGGACTCGTGGCATCGGTTCCTCTGTCCTGCCCACGCGGTCCATAAACCCAACCCCAGCGGGCCGTCCATCGGGACCGAAGTCCCGGTACCTCTATTATCCGTCATCGGTACGGGCGAATCAAATGGAACCGGACTCCTCCTCGCCGCGAGCGTTGAGGTCCGAAGAAATTCGCCAAGGGGAACTTGGGGCGGATCAGGAATCGAGCGGAGGAGGGCTAACGGTGAGCGTGGGAGTTCGGATGGCCCCCTCCAGGCGCTCCTGCCGTCCCACCGAGGCTCCGGGAAGGAGGACGACCCTCCCGAGGTGGGCCCGTTCCTCCACGCGGACCCGTGGGCCGAGGACGACGGGGCCGAGGACGGTGGCGTCCCTGGAGAGCCAGGCGCTGGCATGGCGCAGGACGGGCCATCCGTCCCTCGTTTCGAGGGTGGATTCGTCGGGCAGGGGGAAGCGGCCGGCGGCCGCCTCCTTTACGTAGCGGAGGGAGGCCTCCAGGTAGCTCCTCGGCTCGCCGAGGTCCTCCCACGGGCCGCTGGTGAGGAGGCCCCGGATGGAGCCCGAGGGGAGGAGCGGCCTGAGCAGGTCGGGGACCAGGTCGCGGGGAGCACCGCCGGGCAGGTGTTCCAGCAGCTCCGTCCGCGCGGCGTAGGCGCCGGCGAACATGACGTCGCCTCGTCCGAAGCCGGTGATGCGCCCTTCCGGGGAGATCTGCACGCCCGTATACCGAGGGCCGCCGGGGCGGAGGGCCAGGACAGCCAGGCAGTCCGGATGGCCCAGCAATTCGGCCTCGAGGGCTGCATAGTCGGGAGTCTGGAAGGTATCTCCGTTGGCCACCAGGAAGCAGGGCCCCTTCAGAAGGCCGCGGAGGGGTCTGAAGACCCCCGCCGTTCCAAGGATCTGCGGCTCGTGGGAGAAGCGGAGCTGGAGCCGCGCCGGCTTCCCGGCGGCCTCGCGCACGGCCTTCGGAAGGTGGTGGAGGTTCACGAAGGCCCTCTGCACCCCGGCCTCCTCGAGGCCAGCGAGGATCCACTGCAGCAGCGGCCGGTTGAGGAAGGGGAGGGCGGGCTTGGGCGTCTCCAGGGTGAGGGGCCGCATGCGCAGCCCAAGCCCCGCGGCGAGAACGACGGCTTCACGAACGGGCATAGTCGGGCGGGAAGAGGATGTCCCCGAAGGGCTCTCCCAGCTTGCGGCAGTGCTCGCCGTACAGGTCCGCGTAGGACCGGCGGATGAAGGTCTCGGGGGCCAGATTCAGCTTCTGCGCCAAGTCTTCGATGCCCTGAGGAAATCCCTCCAGTTCGAGGAAGTTGCCGAAGGGCATCTCGTCCAGGCAGAGCAGGGCCCCCGGCGCCTGGAACTCCTCCCTGAACTTTTCGTAGCGGAAGAAGGCCTTGAGTCCGATGTTTTCCAGGATGGCCCTCATGCTGGGCCCGCTCTCGCAGCGGGTCTCCACCTCGGGCCTCACCTTGAAGCGCTCGTCGTCCACCACCTTTCCCTTGAAGGTGATCAGCGCTCCGTCGGCGGTCTCCCGGACCCTCAGGAGGCACCCCGCGTAGGAGAGCGACCGGTCGCGAAAGTCGAAGAGCGTGTTGGCCTCGAAATGCCTCGGCCTCACCCGCTCGTACCCCAGCTCTTCGGCCTTCCGCACGATGGCGTGCAGGTCTTCCACCGGAACCTTCACTTCGATCTCCACGCCACTCCTCCTTTCCACGCCTGGCTCAGCTCCCGGAGGGCCGCCGAAAAGCGATCGGCGCTGCCCAGAGGGACCCGGGCGGTGAAGGTGAGAAGCTCCTCGTAAATCGCGTCGCCAAGCTCCACTCCCGCCGCCGCGGCGGCGCGGCGCAAGGCGCCCTGGGCAGGGTAGGGCAGGCTGACGAGCCAATCCTCCCAGAGGGTTCTGACCTCCAGGTCCGCCGCTTCGAGGGCCTCCGCCGCAGCCCGTCGGTAGGCCCGCGCCAATCCCCCCGTCCCCAGCTTGACGCCTCCGAAATAGCGTACCACCACAAGGCATGCATCGGAAACGTCTCGGCTTTCGAGGGTGGCCAGAATGGGCGCGCCCGCCGTCCGGCTCGGCTCTCCGTCGTCGCTGCAGCGGGACCGAAGCCCCTCGGCCCAACCTAGGCGGTAGGCCCAGCAGTGATGGGTGGCATCATGAAACTCGCGCCGGAGGGACCGAAGGAAGAGCGCGGCCTCATCCTCCGAGGCGGCGGGCGAAAGGCACCCGATGAAGAGCGAGGATTGCTCCCGAAACTCGGACCTCGCGGGTGCTGATGGGCTCCAGTAGCTCCACGGGTCAGCCATGGAAGGCCTTGGAGGCCTCTTCCACGGTGGGGCAGATGGTGAAGAACGACGGCAGGCCGAGCAGATCGAAAACCTTGAAGATCTTCGGTGACATGCAGCACAGGATCATGTCCCCGCCATCGTCCCGGAGGGGCTGGATGTGGGAGAGGATCACCTCGATCCCCGAGGAGCCGATGTAGGTGAGTTCAGAGAAGTCCACGATGAGGCGCCGGTGCCCCTTCTGAGTGTGTTCTTGAACGGCCTCCCGGAAGAGGCCGTGGTTGTGGGCGTCCAGGAAGCCCTTCAGGCGGATCACCCAGGCATCCCCCTTGGGTTCGGAGCGGATTTCCAGGTTCGTCATGCCTCCTCCCGCCAATATCTGAAAAAATTGTACCACTGATCCGGATACTGCTCTAGGATGGCGCCGAAGAAATCCGCCACCCCCTGCATCAGCTCTCCGACCGAGAGCGAGCTTTCGGCCACGGCGGGGAGGCCCACGTGGGCCCTGTAGCGGCCTGCCCCCTCCGCCATTACGGCCACGGGGACGACGGGAGCGCCAGTCAGGGCCGAAAGCAGGGCGGGGCTTCGCAGGAACAGGGCCGGTCGTCCGCGGAACCGGACTCGAACGCAGTCCCGATCCACCGATCGGTCGGCAAGGACCACGATGCTTCTTCCCTGCTCCAGGAGGCGCCTTAGCTCGAACGGCGTGGAGAGGTCCTGGCGGGCTCGGATGGTCCGGTGCCCGACGGTCCGGCGCTTGGCCTCCCGGAACGCGTCCACCCCCGGATCGCTCTCGGGGAAGCCCACGATGCAGTGGGGACCGAGAATCCGGCCCAGGTACAGCCCTCCCACCTCCCAGTTCCCCATGTGGGCCGTGACCAGGATCCGCCCCCCGCCGATGCCCGCCAGGCGCTCCTGGACCTCCGGCCGCGTCGTGACCTCGGGCGGGTCCACCTCGGCCCGGAGGTAGTCCACCAGCCCCCGTCCGTAGCTGGCGAACGTCGAGTCCGTCAGGGCATCGAGGCGCCTGGGGGATAGATGGGGGAAGGCGCCGGCCAGGTTGGCCCGGACCGCGGCCGACACCTGGGGCCGGAACCCCTGGTACCAATCCATGAGGTTGGCGGCCACGGCGTAGGGAATCCGCGGGGGGATCCGGCAGCAACACTGCTCCGCCAGGCGGAAAACCCACCCCTGGTTGAAGCCGCTCACGTTCCAGTTCCGGTGGAGGCTATTCGACGACATAGCGCAGCGCGGCCATGCAGATCCGGTAGGTGTCCGCCACGGGCCTGAAATGGCTCCCCTGGCCGTCGTAGACGGCGCCGACGGGAACGGGCTTCCATCGGGCCCCGGCTCTGAGCGCCTTGAGCAGGATCTCGGTCTCCACCTCGAAACCCCTTGATTCCAGCCTCATCCCTCGGAGGCAGTGGGCGCGAAGCGCGCGAAAGCCGCACTGGGTGTCGGGCACGGCGTGGCCGCTCATGAGTCTGAGGATGGTGCTCCCCACCCGGTTGGTGCGGAGGCGGTGGAGCGGGAAGTTCTCCGCCTCCCCCATGCGGGAGCCGATCAGGAAATCCACCTCGCCCCCCATGGCGGACAGGAACCTGGGCACCTCCTCCGGCCTGTGCTGGCCGTCCGCGTCCATGAAAAGCACCCACTCGGGGGAGGAGTCGCCGAGGATGTGGGCCAGGCCGTGCCGTATGGCGGTTCCCTTCCCGGAGCGGGCGGGAAGCGTGAGCAGGCGGACCGGCCGGGAACGGACCCTGGAGGCCGTGTCATCGGTGGAGCCGTCGTCCACGACCCAGACGGCGACGGAAAAAGCCGCCAGGCCGTCGAGCACCCCCTCCAGGAAGGGTCCGCCGTTGTGGACGGGGATGAGGATCGCCACGGCGGGTGAGGCGGGAGCATCCCTGGGCGGCTGGACGGCGAGGCTGTCCCACATGCCCGTCAGCGGGTCGCCTGCCGGCGTGCCTGGGCCTGGAGCGCGGTGATGGCCACCACGTCGGCGATGTCCTCTGCGGTGCAGCCGCGGCTGAGATCGTTGGCCGCACCGTCCAACCCCTGAAGGATGGGGCCGAGAGCCACCGCCCCGCCGAGGCGCTCCGTGAGCTTGTAGGCGATGTTCCCCGCGTCGAGGTTGGGAAAGATCAGCACGTTGGCCTGACCCGCCACGGGGCTGCCCGGCGCCTTGCTCGCCCCCACGGCGGGAACGAGGGCCGCGTCTCCCTGCAGCTCCCCGTCGGCCGCGACGTGGGGGGCTCGGGCCCGGAAGGTCTCCAGGGCCCGCACGATCTTGTTCACGTTCGGGTCGCGAGCGGAGCCTTTCGTGGAAAAGGAGAGGAAGGCCACCTTGGGCTCGGCCCCGACGAGGAGCCGGAAGGAGTCGGCCGCGCAGAGCGCGATCTCGGCGAGCTGGGCGCTGTCGGGGTAGGGGACCATGCCGCAATCGGAGTAGACGAAGACTCCCTGCTCGCCGTATTCGGTGCGAGGGGTCACCATGAGAAAGAAGCTGCTCACCGTGCGGATGCCCGGCGCCGGGCCGAAACAGCGGAGGTAGGCGCGCACTGAATCGGCGGTCGTGTGGGTGGCCCCCGAGACCACCCCGTCGGCCATACCCATGCGCACGGCCAGGCAGGCGGCGTAGAGCGGCTGCGCCGCCGTCTGACGGGCCTGGGCCTCGGTTATGCCTCGGCTGCGCATGCGTTCGAGAAAGACTCGGGCCGCCTCCTGGTTGAATGGCGGTTCGGCCGGGTCGAGGAGCTCCACTCCCGCCAGGGAGACGCCGGCCGTCTCGGCGCGCCGCCGCACGTCGGCGGGGTCGCCCACCAGCAGCAATTCCGCCGTCCCCGCCGCCTGAACCAGCGGGACGGCCCGGAGCGTCCTCTGGTCCGAGGTTTCAGGCAGGACGACGCGTTGCCGGTCAGCGGCAGCGCGGTGGCGGATGGAGTCCAGAAGAGACATGGCCGGCTCACCTCCCCGGCCCAAAGGGTACCAGAAAGGTGGAGGCAGACCCAAGCACCCGCTCGGCCCGAATGTCTCGACCCGAGCGGAGGGTCCGGCCGCGGACGTTGGCAGGAAGAAGCGAGGTGTGGCGTGCAGGCAGCCCAGCGCGAGACTTGTCCGGGTTCGGCCTCGTGGACCACAATGGGGCCTAAGGGCCCTAAGGGGCTTGCGGAGGTTGGGTGAAAGGAATCGGCGCCGAAGGCGGGCGGGCGGGTGAAAAGCTTGACCGGAACGTCTGGGTGGCGGGCTTCGTCAGCCTCTTCAACGACATCTCTTCGGAGATGGTCTATCCTCTGCTCCCCCTCTTCCTGACGGGGGTGCTGAAGGCGTCGCGAACCTC
Source organism: Acidobacteriota bacterium (assembly GCA_049967655.1). GTDB lineage: Bacteria > Acidobacteriota > UBA4820 > UBA4820 > DSQY01 > DTPS01. Next base: position 2,129 of record JBMFSH010000034.1, on the reverse strand, counting down.
GTTGGGGCTCGTGGAGGGGATCGCCGAAGCCACCGCCAGCCTGCTGAAGGTCTTCTCGGGCGTCCTCTCGGACCGCTTCCACAACCGCAAGCTCCCCATGTTCCTCGGCTACGGTGTCTCCCTGGCGGCCCGCCCCTTCATCGCGGCGGCGGGCTCGTGGACGGCGGTCTTGGGCGCGCGCTTCGCCGATAGGGCGGGCAAGGGAATCCGCACGGCGCCGAGGGATGCGGTCATCGCGGACAGCGCCCCTCCGGCCCTGAGGGGCAAGGCCTTCGGGGTCCACCGCGGAATGGACACGGCCGGCGCGGCCCTCGGTCCGGCCCTGGCCATGGTCATGCTCGCCGCGGCATTCACCATGAGGACGGTGTTCTGGTGGAGTATCGTGCCCGGATTGGTGGCTCTCCTCCTCATTGGCTTCATCCGGGAAACGGGCGTCCGCACCCAGCCCGGCGGCCCCGCCCCCTCCGTGGGGGCGGCCTTCGGACAGAGGGGCGCCTTCCGGGACTTTCTCTGGGTGACCGCCCTGTTCACCCTGGGGAACTCCTCCGACACCTTCCTGCTCCTCAAGGCCCGGTCGGTGGGCTTCTCCGTCGAAGCCGTCGCGGGGGTCTACCTGCTCTTCAACCTGTTCTACGCGGCGGTGGCGGGCCCCATCGGGGCCGCGTCCGACAGGCTGGGGCTGGGCCGAGTGGTGCTCCTCTCCTTCCCCTATTACGCCGGCGTCTATCTGGGATTCGCCCTCGCAGGGGGGCCCGCGGCGGTAGTCGTGCTCTTCTTGCTCTACGGGCCCTTCCAGGCGGTGGAGGAGGGGGTCAAGAAGGCCTACGTCTCCAGGCTCATTCCCACGGGTTTCATGGGGTCGGGCATGGGGGCCTACAACGCCGTGAAGGGGGTCATGCTCCTGCCGGCCTCTCTGCTCACCGGAATCCTGTGGGACCGAGCGGGTGCTGCCGCGGCCTTCGGCGCGGACGCGGCCCTCGCCCTGGGCGCTGGTCTCCTCTTCGCCTTCTGTCTGTGGCGCCGCCGGGAGAGGCCCGATCTGGGGCGCCCATAGGCTTCCCGCGCGTTCGAGTCACGCCGCCTTGTGCCCTGGCGAGGCGAGACCTAACTTCTAAATGGGAACGGGCCGGCGAGGGGGCAGGGGAGGGTTGTCCATGACCGGCAATCTCCGGCGGCGCCAGATGGTGCGGGAGCAACTCCTGCCGAGGGGAATCCACTCCAGGCGGGTGCTCGGCGCCATGCTCCGCGTCGAGAGGGAGGCCTTCGTGCCGGCGGCCGCCCGCGGGGCGGCGTACGAGGACCATCCCGTCTCCATCGGGGAGGGGCAGACCATCAGCCAGCCTTACATGGCGGCGGTGATGCTACAGATTCTGGACGTCCACCGGGGGATGAAGGTGCTGGAGGTGGGGGCGGGCAGCGGCTACGTCCTCGCGCTGCTCTCGGCCATGGGGGCTAGGCCGTGGGGCGTGGAGTGGCATCCTCGCCTCGCCGAAAGGATCGTCGCCAATCTCGCGTCGGCAGGGTTTCGGCCCGCGCCCGTGAGGGCGGGGGACGGCGGGTTGGGCTGGCCCGAGGAGGCGCCCTTCGACAGGATCCTGATCTCGGCCGCCTGTCCGGCTGTCCCTCCTCCGCTGCTGGAACAGCTGGCTCCCCGCGGCCGGCTGGTGGCGCCGGTGAACGAGGATTTCAGCCAGGTGCTCCTGCGCCTGACCCGGACCGCCCACGGCTTTCGGGAGGAGACCTTCGACCGCTGCGTGTTCGTGCCCCTCCAGGGCCGGTTCGCCCGGAGGTGAAGCGTGAGTCGCAAAGGGTGTAGCATCGGTCGAGATGATCGCGATGACCCTTTCTCAAACAATGCAGGCTGATGGAGATGGCCACCCCGCCCTTCTTCTTCGGAGCCATTTCCCGGTCGCCCCTCCTTTCGACCTCATGCCTGTCCAAAATAGAACGCCTTGCCGGCTCCAACCCACGGCTGGGTCTAGGCCGCGCCTTTGGCGCGGCGCTGGGGGCCTGGTCCGGCCACAGTCCCTCAGCCGCCCTTCGGGCGCCAGCCCCAGCCTCATCGAATACGAACCGTCCCCCCACCCTCCACGGGAGCGCCGGCGGCGACGGACCTCCTGCCGCGTCAG
>JBMFSH010000033.1:0-28257 GCA_049967655.1 Acidobacteriota bacterium | reverse complement strand
GGCCCTCCCCGTCCAGGAGACAACGCCTTTCCCCGGTGAACCCGAGCGGTAGTCGGAGGCACCCGCGTTTCCATCGCAGAATTTGGGGCCAGGCGGTCTGTTTTGGACGGCTAGTCGCGGGTATATACTTGGAGCGGACTTCAGAGGGGTGCACCATGCAGATGCCGATGGTCATCGTTGGGGGACAATGGGGAGACGAGGGCAAGGGCAAGATCGTGAACCTTCTCTCGGACGCCGCGGACCTCGTGGGCCGCTACCAGGGCGGGCACAACGCCGGTCACACGGTGACCATCGGGGGGAACCGCTACGCACTGCACCTGGTGCCCTCGGGGATTCTCGCCGCGGGGAAGACCTGCGTCATCGGGAACGGGATCGTCATCGACCCGGAGGCCCTCGTCACGGAGATCCGAGGCCTGAAGGCTTCGGGCATTGACCTCCGGGGGCTGCGCATCTCCGACCGCGCCCACTTCATCCTCCCCCACCACGTCCTGCTGGACCAACTGCGGGAGCAACGCCGGGGCTCGGAGAAGATCGGGACCACGGGGCGCGGCATCGGCCCCTGTTACGAGAGCAAGTACAACCGGGAGGGCGTGCGGGCCGTCTTTCTAAAAAATCCCGACCTGCTCAGGGCCGAGCTCGTCCGCCTCTCTGAGTCGAAGAACCGCCACCTCAAGGCGGTCTTCGGCCACGACGGCATCGCTCCCGAGGAGGTGGTGCGGCGTTTCGAGGAGATGGCCCCGGAGATCGAGCCCCTCGTGACCGACACGGCGGCGCTGGTTCAGGAGACCATCCGGTCGGGCAAGCGGGTGCTCTGCGAGGGGGCCCAGGGGACGCTGCTGGACGTGGACCACGGCACCTACCCCTTCGTCACCTCGAGCAACAGCACGGCGGGAGGGGCCTGCACCGGCTTGGGCATCCCACCCACGGACATCCGGACGGTCATCGGCGTCTACAAGGCCTACTGCACGAGGGTGGGCGAGGGACCCTTCGTCACGGAGCAGAAGAACGAAACGGGCGACCTCATCCGGGAGCGGGGCCACGAGTACGGAACCACCACGGGCCGGCCGAGGCGCTGCGGCTGGTTCGACGCGGTGGCCGCCCGCTATTCGGTGCGCCTCAACGGCATGGAGGGGATCGCCCTCACGCTCCTCGACGTGCTGGACGCTTTCGACGAGGTGAAGGTCTGCGTGGCCTACGACGTCAATGGCGAGCGCCTGACCGACTTCCCGGCAGCGCCTTGGATCCTGGAGACCGCTATCCCCGTCTACGAGACGCTTCCCGGCTGGCGCCGGGAAATCTACGGCACCACCGACTGGGACGCTCTGCCCTCCAACGCCAAGTCCTACGTCCACCGGTTGGAGGCGCTGACGGGCGTTCCGGTGGCCATCCTCTCCACCGGCCCCGACCGCGCCCACACCATCGTGAGAGACGCCGGCCTCAGGGGCCTTCTCGGCCAATGAACCGCCTCCGCGCGGCCCTGACGGCCCTGCTTCTCGCGGCGGCGGCCCTCGTCTCTCTTGACGCCGCTCCCAAGCCCAAGGTGGTGGTGCTGGGTTTTGATGGAGCGGACCCCACCCTCGTGCGCCGCTACATGGCCGAGGGAGACCTCCCGCACCTGGCCGCCCTGGCCCGAGAGGGCTCCTACCACGACCTCCAGGTCACCAACCCTCCCCAGACGCCCGTATCGTGGGGCACCTTCCAGACCGGATGGAACCCGGGGCGGGACCAGGTCTTCGACTTCCTGGTGCGCGATCTCAAGGGCTACAAGCCGCGCTTCGCGCTCATGGAGGAGGTGAGCCGGCCGTTCCTCCTGGGCCGGTGGAACCGGCGGGTCTTCCCGGGCCTGCTGATGATCCTGGTCCTGGGCGTCGTGGTGCTCCTGAGGGTGGTCCTCCGGCGGCCCTCCAGGCCCCTGCTGTTCTTGGTGGCGGGCCTCGGCGCCCTCCTGGCGGCCGGGCTGTTCCTCTTCATCTCGACCTACCTCCCCACGCGCCTCCCGGTGCCCTACAACCACCTGAAGGGAAGGCCCTTTTGGAAGACCGCGGCGGGGGCGGGAGATCGCTGCCTGGTCTTCCGCGTTCCGGACACCTTCCCGGCCCGCCCCTTCCCCGCGGGAAGGCTCCTGTCGGGCCTCGGCGTCCCGGACATGCGGGGCCGCGTGGGGACGCCCACCATCTTTACCACCGACCCCACCCTGACGGCGGGCGACAACGAGTTCTCCGTGGAGATCGTGCCCGTCCCGCCCCAGGCGGCCCAACCCGTCACCGTCTCCATCAAGGGCCCCTTCAACAAGCCCTTCTACGAGTACGCGGTGCAGGACGCGGGGGCGGGGGCGACCGATCCCACGGTCCGCGCCGAGCTGAAGAAGAGGTGCGAGGCCAAGCTCCAGAAGGAGGGCGTCCGCCCCACCGTGGACGTGCCCCTGAAGGTGTCGTGGGACGCCGGGGCGGGCACCTGCTCCTTCGAGGTGCAGGGCCAGCGGGCCACGCTCAGGAGGGGCCAGTGGTCCGAGTGGGTGGTCCTGGACTTCGCCTTCAACCGGCTCCTCCACCTCAAGGGGATGGCGCGCTTCTACCTGCTGGACGCCTCGCCGTCACTGAAGCTGTACATGTCGCCCATCCACTTCCACCCCGATGACGAGGGCATCCCCATCTCCTATCCGCGCGACTACGCCGAGCGGCTGATGAAGCGGTTCGGCTGCTACAAGACCATGGGCTGGGCCGTCGACACCTGGACCATCTCCTCCGGCCTGTGCGACGAGGAGCAGTTCCTCTCCGACATGAACCAGACGGTGGACGCCTACGAGCGCATGATGAACGGGCTGCTGAAGGACGGGGACTGGGACCTCTACGTCCAGGTCTACGAGTTCACCGACCGCATCGCCCACGTCCTCTGGCGCTACATGGACCCCGGCCACCCGCTCTACGACGCGGCCAAGGCGCCCAAGTACCAGGAGGCCATGCGCCAGGCCTACATCCGCATGGACCGCATCGTGGGGGAGGCCATGGCCGAGATGCCCAAGGGCGCCACCCTCATCGTGCTCTCGGATCACGGCTTCACCTCCTTCCGCCGGGCCGTGAACACCAACCGGTGGCTCATCGACCACGGCTACATGACCCTCCAATCGGGAACGGGGGTCCTGTCGCTCGAAGACCTCTTCGACAACGACCGGCTGCTCTTCAAGAACGTGGACTGGTCCAAGACCCGCGCCTACGCCCTGGGGCTGGGCAACGTCTACATCAACCTCAAGGGGCGGGAGGAGCACGGCATCGTGACGCCGGGCGCCGAGTACGACGCGCTCTGCGCCGAGCTCAAGCGGGAGCTGCCCCAGATGGTGGACCCCGAGAACGGCGCCCATCCCGTCTTCGCCGTCTACACGCGCGACGAGCTCTACAAGCGGTACGATCCCGACCTGACGCCGGACCTGCGCGTGACCAACACGCCCGCCTACCGGGTCTCCTGGCAGACCTCCCTGGGCGGGGCGCCCGAGGCGCTCATCGAGGACAACCTCAAGGCGTGGAGCGGCGACCACTGCTCGCTGGACCCCTCCTTCGTGCCCGGAATCTTTTTCTCCAACCGGGAACTGAGCCGGGCCCCGAACATGATCGACATGGCCCCCACCATCCTCAACCAGCTGGGGGTTCCGGTTCCAGGCGACCTGGAGGGACAGCCGGTGCTGAAGGGGCGGGGCGTATGAAGCCCGGGGCTCTCGCCGCGGGGACCCTGCTGCTGCTCCTGCTCCCGGCCCTCGCCGCGGCGCCGACCGGTCAGCCCGGGGCCCTGGAGGAGGAGGTGCACAGGCTGGCCAGCCAGGTGGCGGACATCGCCGCGAAGCAGTCGGGCATTCTGGACCGGTTGGAGCTGCTGCGACGCCGGGTGCGCCTCGACGAAACCATGCTTCGGCGCATCGCCCAGAAGCAGGAAGAGAGCCAGGAGGCCCTGCAGGCGGCCGACGCCCAGGCCCAGACCCTGGCTTCGAAGGAGGCCGAGGTCCGGCGCTACCTCATCCTCAGAATGCGGGAGCAGTACGAGCTCGGCGTGCTTCAGCAGTACCGCGTCTACTTCGCCGTCCAGTCCACGCAGGACCTGCGGAGCGCCGGCCTCTACCTGCAGGCCCTCGCCCAGAGGGACGCCGAGAGCCTCAGGAGCCTGGTGAGCCTCCGCCGGGAGCAGGAGGCCAACCGCGCCGAGCTCACCCAACTAAAGGCGAGTCTAGAGCAGGAGGCCGGCCAGGCCGAGGCCGAGCGGAAGACGCTCCTCGGGGAGCAGGGCCAGCTCTCGGCCATGCTCCGGGACCTGAGCCTGGAGCGCGCCACGGCCCAGAAGGCCCTGGACGAGAGGCTTGCCGCGGCCCGCTCCATGGACCGCTACATGAACGACCTCAGCTTCCGCAAGCGCATCGACCTCTACTCCAAGAACATGGCGCTGGCCGAAGGCAGCCTCCCCTTCCCCTGCCGCGGCGTGGTGGTCCGCCCCTTCGGAGACACCATCAACCCGCGCTTCCAGACGCGGGTGCCGCATCCTGGGCTGGACATCGCCTCGGCTCTCGGCAGCCCCGTGCGCGCGGTCTTCGACGGGATCGTGGAATACGCGGACTGGCTCACCGGTTACGGCTACACCGTGATTCTGAGCCACCCCGGAGGCTTCTTCACCATCTACGCCCACCTGGATTCGATCACGGTCCAGAAGGGCCAGACCCTCACCCAGGGAGCGCAGCTTGGGACCGTGGGCGAGAGCGCCACTACCGAGAAACCCGCTCTCTATTTCGAACTTCGCCAGGGGGGGCGGGCCATAGACCCGGCGCCCTGGCTGAAAGGAGACCACCATGGCGCTTCGCGCTGACGCCCTCCGCAGGCTCCTCGTCCTCGTGCTGCTGGCCGCCCTGCCGGCGGCCGCCGCGGCCCAGGGGAAAGAGCCCGCCGCCCCGCTGTCCCCCGAATCCCTCAGCCTCTTCGAGAAGGTCTTCGGGATGGTCCTCAAGGACTACGTGGACCCCAAGTCGCCCGAAACCGTCATCAAGGGGGCCCTCCAGGGGGCCGCCTCCAGCGTGGGGCCCGAATGCGTCTACATCCCCCCCTCCGACGTGGCCGGCTACAAGGCCATGCGCCCGGACGACCCGGTCCTTCCCCTCTACGTCACGAAGGATCAGGATTTCGCCCGCGTGCTCGCGGTCTTTCCCGGACAGGACCCCTCCATCCGCCCCCTGGACGCCCTCCGCTTCATCGGGGACCGCTCCACCTACGACATGAACTACGCCCAGATCCAGGAGGCCATGCGCGGCAAGGCCGGGGACAAGGTCCCGTGCGTCTTCATGAAGTCGGACAGCTGGCAATCCTACAGCGTCACCCTCGTGCGGCAGGCGCCGCCGCAGCCCCGCTGGGTAGCCCTTCCGGGCGCCGGAGGGGCCCTGGTCCTGGCGGCGCTGGACAGCTCGCCCTCCGACGCCCTGGTGAAGTCCCTCAAGGGGTCCCGAGGGACGGTCGTGGTGGACCTGCGGGGTTGCGCGCCCGCCGACACGCAGGATGCTCTGCGGTGGGCCGGCCTGCTGGTGGGACCTGGCCCCGGACCCACCCTCAAGGGCCCCAAGGGCAGCCGCCAGGAGCGGTTGGCGGGGCCGGGATACCTGGCGGGACGGCCCCTTCGGGTCCTGGTGAACGGGACCACCGCCCGCGCCGGTGAGGTGCTGGCCCTCTCCCTGATGGAAAGGGGCGCGGTACTGGCGGGAGAGCCCACCTTCGGCTGGGCCCCCCTCTTCGAGGAGTTCCCCCTGGACAACGGCGGGCTCCTCAGGCTGACCACGGCCTACTTCCTCGATCCCGAGGGCCAGCCGATGAAGAACAGGCCCCTGCAACCGGCCGTGCACCTCACGCCGGCGGCCGGGCAGACGGACCTCCAAACCTACCAGGAGGTGCTCAAGGCGGCCCTCCCCGCACCCCAGGGCAAGGCCCATGGCGCCGCCGCGAGCTAAGGGCCGGAGCCGGAAGAGCGCCGGCCTCCAGCTCCCTTTCTGGATCCTCCTGCTGATAGCGGCGGCGCTGGTGGGCGCCGTGGTCCTCCGCCGGCTGGCCCCGGGATTCCTGATGCCCGGACCCAGGCCGCCCGCACCTCCCCCGGCGCCCACCGCCAAGGCGCGTCCGGAGCATCCTCCCCTCAAAGCTCCTGCCTATCCGCCGCAGCCCAAGGGGGCGGAGACGCCGCCCGCCAGCGGCACCGCGCACGTCCCCGCTCCCCTCGGGGGACCGCCCGCCATCTGCATCGTCATCGACGACGTGGGATACCGCCTGGACCTGGTTCACGAGGCCGCCGCCGAGCTGCCCAAGTCGGTCACCTTCGCCATCATTCCCTTCCTGCCCGAATCGGTGACCAGCGCCGAATACCTGCACGCCCACGGCTTTCCCGTCATCCTCCACGCGCCCATGGAGCCTGAAAGCGCCAACCACTGGAGGGGCACCGCGGGCATGATCCTCTGCGGCATGAAGCCCCCCGAGGTGGACAGGATCCTGGCCATGGACCTGACGGGCGTGCCCCACGCCGAGGGGATCAACAACCATATGGGCTCCCTGGCCACCTCCGATCCCGACCTCATGCTCGCCGTCATGGAGTTCTTGAAGGGCCGAGGGCTCTATTTCCTGGACAGCCGCACGAGCGCCCAGACGGTGGCCTACGACATCGCCCGGGCGCAGGGCGTCAAGACGGCGTACCGCTCCGTCTTCCTTGACGATCGGGACGACGAGGATGCTATCATGAAGCAGTTGGATTCCCTGGTAGCGAGGTCGAAGAAAGAGGGCGTCATGGTGGCCATCGGGCACCTCCGTCCCAAGACCATCAAGGTTCTGGCAGAGAGGCTCCCCTACTACCGCGAGAAGGGAGTGACCATGCTGCCCCTCCGAGAGGTGGTCCGGTGACAGAACCTTCGCGCCCCGGCTCCACGCCGGAGCGCATCGGCAAGTACGTCATCGAGAGGGTGCTGGGAAGGGGCTCCATGGGCCTCGTCTATCTCGCTCGGGACCCCACCATCGACCGCTACGTCGCCCTCAAGACCATCGCCCTGCCCGACGGCCTTGAGGAGGCCAAGGTGCGGGAGTTCCGCCAGCGGTTTCTCCGCGAGGCCCGGGCCGCCGGCAAGCTCAACCACCCCTGCATCGTCACGATCTACGAGGCCGACGACGGCTCCCTGGGCGGGGTGCCGTTCATCGCCATGGAGTACGTGGAGGGCATCCCCTGGAACCTGAAGGTGCGGCAGGGCCGCAAGGCCGACCCGGACACGGTCCTCCCCCTCTTCCGGGAGCTGGCCTCGGCGCTCAACTACGCCCACAGAGCGGGCGTCATCCACCGGGACCTCAAGCCGGCCAACATCATCCAGACCCAGGACGGCCACCTCAAGCTCATGGACTTCGGCATCGCCAAGGTCCCCACCTCGGAGCTCACCCGCGAGGGGCAGTTCCTGGGCACGCCGGCCTACATGTCGCCCGAGCAGATCATGGGGCCCGGGGTGGACGGCCGCTCGGACCTCTTCTCCCTCGGCTGCGTCCTGTACGAGATGCTGACCTGCCGGAAGCCCTTCCCCGGCGAGGACATCGCCACCGTCACCTTCCAGATCCTCAGCGAGGAGCCGCCCTCCGTCCTCTCCTGCTGCCCCGAGCTCTCCCCCGACGTGGACCAGATCGTCCGCTACCTCATGGCCAAGGATCCGGAGCGGCGCTACGCCTCGGCCGATCTGCTGGTCCAGGACATCGACGCCTACATGGCGGGCTCCGCCCCGCCCCACGCCGGGACGGGGGTGACGGCCGTCCTTTCTCCGCCATCCGGCCGGGAGCACCTCGAAGCCACGGTGGTCCAGGCTCCTCCGGAGCTCTCCTCGCCGGCTTCCCCTACCGCGCCCGCCGCGGGAGCATCCGGGACGGTCCCGTCCCCGCCCGCCGCGGCAGCGGGAGGCGGCGTTCCGGCGGCCCCCCGTCCATCCTCGCGAAGGTCGGCGCCGATCCTCCTGATCGCGGGCGGGGGCCTCCTCGCCGTGCTGCTCCTGCTGGGGGCCGCGGGCGGGGTTCTCTATCTCAGGCACAGGACCGCCTCGGAACAGGCGGCGGTCCTGACCGCCAAAGTCGCCCAGGAAGTTCCGGCGGGCGAGGCGGCCTCCTCCGCCGAGCCAGCTCAGCCCGCCCCTTCCGCCCCCTCCACGGTGGTCCCCAAGGAGCCCGTCCGCAGGCCCATCTACCGCCCCCGGCCTCAGGCCCCGCCGAAGCAGGCCCCGCCCGCACCGGTCGTCAAGCCCGCGGCGGTTCAGCCTCCTCCTCCGCCCCCCCAGCCCTGCACGGTGACCTACAGCTTCACCTCCGGCGTGCTCCGCGGCGAGTTCGAGATCCTGGTCGACGGGAAGCCGGTGGCCTCCGTCACCATTCACCGCAAGTTCACCTTCCGCTCGGCGACCTATACCGGGACTTTTTCCGTCCCCCCGGGCCAGCACACCATCTCATTCAAGATCCACACGGAGGTCCAGAATATCTCCGAGACCCACTCGGAGGCCGCCGCCTTCTCGACCGGAGAGAAGCGCCACCTCACCATCGTGATGACCAAGTTCAACAAGGAGCTGCACTTTGAGTGGGCGCAAGGGGGGTAGCGGGCTGCCTCCTGAAAAGGCTGGCGGGGAGCGGTGTCGGTACGATGGGCGGATCCCTCCGCCGTCCATCCACCATCCATTGTCCAAAGCCCTCCTGCTCCTGCTTCCCGTCCTCCTCATCGCCTGCGCCACCCAGAAGCCGCCCCTCACGCTCTCCACCGTGCCCTCCGCCGTGCCCTACGCGGCCTCCCTTTCCGCCACTCTGCGGCTTGGCGGGAGGACCCTGGCCGCCTTCGGCGGCTGCGCCGTCGTCCCCGGAGAGGGGGCGCGCATCGAATTGCGCGACCCCTTCGGCGCCACCCAGGTGCTCCTCCTGCTGACCCCGGCGGAAGGCACCCTCGTGGCGCCCTCCGCGGGCCTCGTCTACCGATGGAATCAGGCCACGCGTAGCATGCCGTGGGCCCCGGCTGACCTGCTCTTCCTGCTGGAGGGCGGGCCACCTCCAGGGCGGGGCGGCCTGACCGTGCGGCCGGGTGGAAGTCTACGGGCCGTCTGGAGAAACGGGCTGGGCCGCTGCAGGGCCGAGTTGGTCCCCTCGCCCGCGGGGCCGTGCCCCTTCCTCCGCGCCGAGCTCCGGGGCCCCGGCCACACCCTTCTCACGCTGAAGATGACCTCGGCCCGCGGCGGCTCCTTCAGCCCGGCCATCTTTCAAGTCCCGCAGGGGATCGAACTCCGGTCCGCCGATCCGGCCCAGATCCTAGAGGAGGTCCAGCCATGAGCGCGCCGATCCGATACCGGGCCCACGCCAAGATCAACCTGGGGCTGGAGGTCCTCGGCCCCCGCCCGGACGGCTACCACGAGGTCCGCACCGTGTACCAGTCCATCGGGCTCTGCGACACGCTCGAATTCCACCCCGCCGCCAGCACGGTGGCCCTCACGTGCAGCGATCCAGCCCTGAGTACCGGCGAGGACAATCTCGTCCTCAGGGCGGCCAGGGCCCTTCAAGAGGCGACGGGCTGCGGAAAGGGCGCCCGCATCCATCTCGCCAAGCGCATCCCCATGCAGGCGGGCCTGGGAGGGGGCAGCAGCGACGCCGCCGCGACCCTCCTGGGGCTCTGCCGGCTCTGGCGGCTGGCTCCCGCGCCGGAGCTGCTCCCCGACCTCGCCCGGGGACTCGGCAGCGACGTCCCCTTCTTTCTCGTCGGGGGCACGGCCCTGGGGGCCGGAAGGGGCGAGGAGGTCTACGCCCTGCCCGACGCACCCCCCATGCACCTGCTCGTTCTCCCGGGAACGGCCGGGACCCCCACGGGCGAGGCCTACCGCCTGCTGGACGAGAGGTTGACAGGGGCCAGAACGCCCCATAGAATAGAGGCGTTAGTCCAAGGGATCGTCGAGGGAACGTTGTCGGAGCGGCACTTTTTCAACCGTTTTGAGGAGGTGTTCAAACAGCAAGGGGACGAGGGTTCGAGTGGCCGTCGGGCAGCTCCGCTCCGTGGAGCCGGGCGGATGCTCTTAGCCGGATCGGGCTCCTCCTGGATAGGAATCTTCCCGGACCGAAGCCAGGCTCAAGAGGCGTACCGTGACCTATCGCACCGGGGAATCAGCGCGATCCTGACGGGCACGCTGACGCGAAGGGACTACTGGGAGCTCACCGTTCCACGAATGGGTAAGGAGACCCTGCCATGAAGATCACCGACATCCGGATTTTCCCGGTGGACGAGCCGAAGCTGAAGGCGTTCGTGTCGATCATCTTCGACCACTGCTTCATCATCAGCGACATCAAGATCATCGAGGGAAACAACGGGCTCTTCCTCTCCATGCCCAGCAAGAAGCGCCGTGACGGCACCTTCAAGGACATCGCCCACCCGCTCAACAGCGAGACACGAAAAATGTTGGAGGACGCGGTGATCTCCGCCTACAAGGAGCAGGAGCACCACCCCTCCGAGGCGGCGGGAGAGGTGTCCCTCGCCGCCGCGCCGGACTCTCCCGGCGAGGAGCCCTCGCCCGCCCTTCCCGCGGCCGAACAGGAGGCCGCCGCCGAGCCCGCTCCCTCCTCCTCCGACCGCCTGCTGGGGGGCACTTTCTGAGTTTTTGTCCTGCTTGCGGATCACAACGGGCGGGGCTTTGGCCCCGCCCGTTTGGTTCGTTGGAGGGTGGAGGGTGAAGAGTGGAGAGTGGAGGGTGGAGAGTGGGGTTTTCCCAAATCCCAAATCCTCCGTGCCTCTGCGCCTCTGTGGTGTGCTTTCCTCCTTCCGCCTTCCTCCAGCCCTTGGTGCCTTGGTGTCGTGGTGGTGGCTCTTTTCCTCCCCCCCCATCCTCGCCTTGCTCCCGCCGCGGCGACTTGCTATCCTGGCGGCGCGGAGGAGGTTTCCGCGGGTACCCTGGGGAGTCGCCAAGCGGTAAGGCACCGGTCTTTGGAACCGGCATACGGTGGTTCGAATCCACCCTCCCCAGCCATTCTTCGCTTCTGAAAGAGGGTGTGAGGCCATGGACGGACGGACGGTGGTACTGTCGGGGAGGGGGAACCTGGATCTGGCGGCCAAGATCGCCGACTGTCTGGGGATCCGGCTCGGTTCCATCAAACTCATGAACTTCTCGGACGGCGAGAACTACTGCCAGATCCTGGAGAACGTCCGGGGCCGGGACGTCTTCGTCATCCAGCCCACCTGCCAGCCGGTCAACGACAACCTCATGGAGCTCCTGATCATCCTCGACGCCCTCAAGCGCGCCTCCGCCCAGCGGGTCAACGCCGTCATCCCCTACTACGGCTACGCCCGGCAGGACCGCAAGGACAAGCCCCGCGTGCCCATCACCTCCCGCCTCGTGGCGGACCTCCTGGAGGCCGCCGGCACCGACCGCCTCCTCTGCGTGGACGTCCACGCCGCCCAGATCCAGGGCTTCTTCAACGTGCCGGTGGACCACCTCTTCGCCATGCCTGTCCTGGTGAACCACATCGCCAAGCTGAACCTCAAGAACCTGACCGTGGTCTCGCCCGACGCCGGAGGCGTGGAGCGCGCGAGGGCCTACGCCAAGCGACTGGACGCCCAGCTCGCCATCGTAGACAAGCGGCGCGAGGTGGCCAACGTGGCCCAGGTCATGAACGTCATCGGCGACGTGCGCAAGCGCAACTGCGTCATCGTGGACGATATCATCGACACAGCGGGCACCCTCTGCGAGACGGTCAACGCCCTCCTCGAATACGGCGCCAAGCGCGTCTACGCCGCCTGCACCCACCCCGTCCTCTCGGGCCCGGCCGTGGACCGCCTCAACAAGTCCAAAATCAGCAAGCTCTTCGTCACCGACACCATCCCCATCGGCGACAAGGACAAGCGCTGCAAGAAGATCGACGTCCTCACCGTGGCGCCGCTCCTCGCCGAGGCCATTCGCCGCATCCACGACGAGGCCTCCGTCTCCTCCCTCTTCCTGTAGAGACGGCCTCCCCGCGCTCCGGGCTAGGGCGCTAAAGCCGATTCGAAAAAAGAATTACCACAGAGGCACAGAGACAGAGAGAAATTGGGCGTGAAAAAGGCGGCCCCTCACCGTGGGCAGGCCACCGGCGTTCGGCTCGTCTTGCGCATCTCCCCACGCCTTCTCTCTCCACCCGTCGCGCTCTGGAGAGCGCTCCTACAACCATTTCCCACCCTCGCAGGAGGCCCTCCAAAGGCCGTCCCGGCTGCGGCCCGGGACCGCCGTTTACAGCGCGCTCGAAGACGAATAAACTCAGGGGGAAGGCGTTGGGTTCTTGAAGGCGCGGGCCTCTGGTCCCCGTGGCGCGTGGCCCGTGCCGGCGCGGGACCGCCGGAGGCCCCGGCGGCGAAGAGCCAAGAAGGAGACGAGCACCATGTCCGTTGAGAAGAGAAGGGGACCGGCGGGAGGCGTCGCGGCCGCGCTGGCCAACTCGGCCCTGGTCGAATCCCTCTACGAGCAGTGGAAGGCCGACCCCGCCTCGGTGGGCCAGGAGTGGGGCACTTTCTTCGAGGGCTTCGACATGGCCACCTGCCCGCGCACCTGCGCGGCGGCGGACCAGGCCCACGCCCAGTCCCAGGTGGCGAGCCTCATCTACGCCTACCGGAGCCAGGGCCACCTCATCGCCCAGACCGACCCCCTCGGCGGCAACCCCACGAGCCACCCCGCCCTCGCCCTGGAGGCCTTCGGCTTCACCGAGGCCGACCTGGACCGCGTCTTCGACACGGGCCACCTGGGCGGCCCGGAGCGCGCCACCCTGCGGGAGATCGTCGGCATCCTCCAGGATACCTACTGCCGCTCCGTGGGGGTGGAGTACATCCACATCCAGGACACGGCCGTGCGCCGCTGGCTCCAGGCCAGGATGGAGCCGGTCCGCAACCGGCCCGCTTTCGACAAGGCCAAGCAGATGATGACCCTGGAGCGCCTCGTGGACGCGGAGCTCTTCGAGAGCTTCCTCCAGAGCCGCTATCCGGGCCAGAAGCGCTTCTCCCTGGAGGGGGCCGAGTCCCTCATCCCGGCGCTGCACGCACTGGTGGAGATGGCACCGGAGCTCGGCGTGGAAGAGGTGGTGATCGGCATGGCCCACCGGGGGCGGCTCAACGTGCTGGCCAACATCCTGGACAAGTCCTACGCCCAGCTCTTCTCGGAGTTCGAGGACAACGTTCATCCGGACTCCTCCTTCGCCGGCGACGGCGACGTCAAGTACCACCGGGGCTACTCCAGCGTCCACCGGAGCCACCGCACGACCAAGAGCGTCCGCGTCTCCCTGAGCAGCAACCCGAGCCACCTGGAGGCCGTGGACCCGGTGGTCCTGGGGCGGGTGCGCGCCAAGCAGCGGCGGGAGGGCGACACGAAGGAGCGGCGCGAGGTGATCCCCGTGCTGATCCACGGCGACGCCGCCTTCGCCGGCCAGGGGCTCGTGGCCGAGACGCTGAACCTGAGCCAGCTCGAAGGCTACCGCGTGGGCGGCACGATCCACCTCGTCGTCAACAACCAGATCGGCTTCACCACCTCGCCCAAGGAGGGCCGCTCCACGATCTACTGCACGGACGTGGCCAAGATGATCGAGGCCCCCATCTTCCACGTCAACGGCGACGACCCCGAGGCGGTGGTGGCCGTGGCCGAGCTGGCCCTGGAATTCCGCCAGACCTTCGGCCGGGACGTGGTGGTGGACATGGTCTGCTACCGCCGCCACGGCCACAACGAGGGCGACGAGCCGGCCTTCACCCAGCCGGTCCTCTACAGGAAGATCAAGGGGCGGCCGTCGGTGCTGAAGCTCTACACGGCCCAGCTCGCCAAGGCGGGCGTGCTGTCTCCCCAGGAGGAGAAGGCCTTCGCCGACGAGTTCCAGACCCGGCTCCAGGCCGCCTTTCAGCAGGCCAGGTCGGGCGCCTTGGAACCCGACCTCTACGCCTTCGGCGGCATCTGGCGCGGCCTCTCGGCGCCTTACTCCCACGATCCGACCCCCACGGCGGTGCCCCACCCGGCCCTGTGCGACGTGGCGAGGGCCATGACCACCGTGCCCGAGGGCTTCGCCCTGAACCCCAAGGTGGCCAAGCGCCTGCCCGAGGTTCGCAAGGCGGTGGAGGAGCACGGCCAGGTGGACTGGCCCACGGCCGAGCTGCTGGCCTTCGGCACGCTACTCAACGAGGGGCTGCCCGTGCGGCTCTCGGGCCAGGACAGCGCCCGGGGAACCTTCTCCTCCCGCCACTCGGTCTGGAGCGACATGAACACCCAAGAGAGTTACGTCCCCCTCAACCACATCCGCGAGGGACAGGCCAAGTTTTGCGTCTACAACAGCATGCTCTCGGAGGCGGCGGTGCTGGGCTTCGACTACGGCTACAGCCTGGCGGAGCCCCACATGCTGGTGATCTGGGAGGCCCAGTTCGGCGACTTCGCCAACGGGGCCCAGGTCATCATCGACCAGTTCGTCGTCAGCTCGCTGGCCAAGTGGCAGAGGGCGAGCGGCCTCGTCATGCTCCTGCCGCACGGCTACGAGGGCCAGGGGCCCGAGCACTCCAACGCCTACCTGGAGCGCTACCTGGCGGCCTGCGCCGAGGAGAACATCCAGGTCGTGAACCTGACCACGCCCGCCAACTACTTCCACGCCCTGAGGCGCCAGCTCAAGCGGGCCTTCAGGCGTCCCCTCATCGTCATGGCGCCCAAGAGCCTGCTGCGCCACCCGCGGGCCGTCTCCCCCGTGGACGAGCTGGCGACCGGGCGCTTCCACGAGGTGCTCGACGACCCCGCCCCGCCCCCCGAGGCCCGGCGCCTCGTCCTGTGCAGCGGTAAGCTCTTCTACGACCTGCTGGAGCGGCGAGAGAAGGACGGCACGGAGGGAGTGGCGCTGGTCCGGGTGGAGCAGTTCTACCCCTGGCCCACGGGCCCGATGGCGGAGATCGCCCGGAAGTACCGGGGGGCCGCAGAGGTGGTCTGGGCCCAGGAGGAGTCGCAGAACCGGGGGGGCTGGAGCTTCATGGAGCCCCGCCTGCGGGCGCTCTTCCCGGGGGTCAATATCCAATACTGCGGCCGCAAGGCCTCGGCGAGTCCGGCCACCGGCTCGCACCACGCCCACCAGCGGGAGCAGGATCAGGTGGTGCGGGCGGCCTTGGGCATCGGAGCTTCGGGCGAGGCCGAGGAGTCGCTGGCCCGCTGAGAGTGGAGAGTGGAGAGTGTAGGGTGGAGGGGGAAGGAGAAGAACCATGGCCGGCGCAGGTTCCACGGCCTTTCTCCACTCTCCACCCTCCACCCTCCACCGTCTTAGAAGGAGCGATCGCGCATGAGCACGCCAGTGACCGTACCGGCCGTCGGTGAATCCATCACGGAGGGAATCCTGACGGAGTGGCTGAAGGCCGACGGAGAGGCCGTGCAGGCGGACGAGCCTCTCTTCGTTCTCGAGACCGACAAGGTGACCATGACCATCAACGCCGCCGCCGCCGGCCGCCTCAAGATCGCCGTCCAGGCGGGCGAGACGGTGAAGATCGGCCAGGAGGTGGGCTCGCTCGACGAGAAGGCCGCGGGCGAGGCGCCCCCCGCCCCGGCGCGCCCCCAGGCGCCCCCCGCGCCCGAGGCCCTGGCCGAATCGCGGCCGGGGGCGGCCCTGCCGCCGCCCGCAGAGAGCCCGGCGGGGCGGGCGCCCTCGCCCGCCGGAACGCCCTCGTCTGCCTCTTTCCCGGTGCCTCAGACAACCGGCGCCCCCATGGTCACCCCGGCGGGGCTGGCTCAGTTTCGAGAGAAGATCACCGCCCAGAGCGAATTCGGCACCCTCTCCCCCGCCGTGCGCCGCATGGTGGAGGAGTTCAAGCTCGACCCGGCGGCCATTCCGGGGACGGGCAAGGAGGGCCGGATCACCAAGGAGGATGTCCAGAAATATCTGAGTGGTTCGCGGCCGGGGGCGGCCGCGCCACAGCCGACTGCGCTCCAGCCACAGCCGGGGGCTGTTGTGGGGCAGGCGCCCCCGCCTGCCGCCGCCCTAGCGGACCGCTCGGAGGCGGAAGTGGCCTCGCGCCAGACTCGCACCCGCATGAGTCCCCTGCGCGCCCGCATCGCCGAGCGCCTCGTCCTCGTCAAGAACCAGACGGCCATGCTGACCACCTTCAACGAGGCGGACATGACCCAGGTCATGGCCCTGCGCGAGCGCTACAAGGAGGTCTTCCAGGCAAAATACGGCATCCCCCTGGGCTTCATGTCCTTCTTCGTGAAGGCGGCGGTGGACGCACTCAAGGCCGTGCCCCAGGTCAACGCCCAGATCCAGGGGGACGAGATCGTCCAGAACCACTACTACGACATCGGCGTGGCCGTCAGCTCGGAGAAGGGGCTGGTGGTGCCCGTGGTGCGCGACGCCGACCGGCTCAGCTTCGCCGAGGTGGAGCTGGCCATCGCCGCCCTGGCCAAGCGGGTGCGCGAGCGGACCATCACCCTGGGTGAGCTCTCCGGCGGCGTCTTCACCGTCTCCAACGGCGGCATCTACGGGAACCTGCTCTCCACCCCCATTCTCAACCCGCCCCAGAGCGCGATCCTAGGCATGCACGCCATCAAGAAGCGGCCCGTCGTGGTGGACGACGCCATCGTCATCCGGCCCATGATGTACCTGGCCGTCTCCTACGATCACCGCATCGTGGACGGCCGCGAGGCCGTTTCATTCCTCAAGCGGGTCGTCCAGTGCATCGAGAACCCCGAACGGCTGATGCTGGAGATATAGAGACGCGAATGGGCGAGGCGCGATTGAGCGATTGGGCGATTGAGCAATTGAGCGATTGAGCAATTGGGCGATTGAGCGATGACACGAAAAAGCGAGGCGAGAACGGATCACGGGTTCACGGGCGAGCAGGCCAGTCCGGCCCGCTCCCGCCCGTGCCGTCGCCGCACTGTTCCCCCGATCGCCTTCTCGCTTCATCTTTTCTTAATAGCTTCATCGCCTAATAGCTTAATCGCTTCATAGCTTAATCGCTTCATAGCTTAATAGCCTCATCGCCCAATAGCTTCCCCTCATGACTTCGCACACCTCATTTGAAGGAGGGCCATTCATGGAATCCTATGACGTGATCATCATCGGAGCGGGGCCGGGGGGATACGTCTGCGCCATCCGCGCGGCCCAGCTCGGCCTCAAGACGGCCCTGGTGGAGAAGGACGCCGCCCTGGGCGGCACCTGCCTGAACGTGGGCTGTATCCCCTCCAAGGCCCTGCTCGAATCGAGCGAGCTCTTCCACCAGGCGCGCCACGGCCTCGCCGTGCACGGCATCGAGCCCGCCTCGGTGAAGCTCAACCTCCCCCAGATGATGGCCCGCAAGGGCTCCATCGTGAAGGAACTCACCGACGGCATCGCCATCCTGATGAAGAAGAACAAGGTGGCGGTGATCAAGGGGACGGCCACCCTCAAGGCGCCGGACCGCGTTCAGGTGCAGGACGGTGAGGGCGAGAGGGAGATGGCCGCCAAGGCGGTGGTGCTGGCCACGGGCAGCGCGCCGGTGCAGCTCCCCTTCCTCCCCTTCGATGGGGTGCGCGTGGTCACCTCCACCGAGGCCCTCGCCTTCGACCAGGTGCCCCAGGGCCTCGTGGTCATCGGAGCCGGCGCCATCGGCCTGGAGATGGGCAGCGTCTGGAACCGCCTCGGCGCCAAGGTCACGGTGGTGGAGCTCCTCCCCCGCGTGGCCCCCTTCGCCGACGCCCAGATGTCCACGCTCCTAGAGCGCGCCCTCAAGGCCCAGGGCATGGTCTTCAAGCTCAACTGCAAGGTGAGCGGCGCCGCCATCGAGGGCGAGAAGGTCACCGTGAGCTTCCAGAACGACAAGGGCGAGGCCGAGAGCCTGACCTGCGACCGTCTCCTCGTGGCCGTCGGACGCAGGCCCAACAGTGCCGCCGCCGGTATCCGCGAGGCCGGCGTGGAGCTGGAGGAGGCGGGCCGCGTCAAGGTGGACGCTGGCTATCGCACGAACCTGCCCGGCGTCTACGCCATCGGCGACCTCATCCGTGGCCCCATGCTCGCCCACAAGGCCATGGAGGAGGGGGTGGCCCTCGCCGAGCTGCTGGCTGGCAAGCCCGGCCGCGTCAACTACGGCGCCATCCCCAACGTGGTCTACACCCATCCCGAGCTGGCCTGCGTCGGCCTCACCGAGGAGCAGTGCAAACAGCAGGGCATCCCCGTGAGGAGCGGCAAGTTCTACTTCAAGGCCAACGGCCGCGCCAAGAGCCTCGGGAGCGAGGAGGGCATGACCAAGGTCATCGCCCACGCCGAGACCGACAAGGTGTTGGGCGTCCACATCGTGGGGCCGCGCGCCTCCGACATGATCGCCGAAGCCGTCGCCGTCATGGAGTTCGGTGGCAGCGCCGAAGACATCGCCAGAACCTGCCACGCCCATCCCACCTTGAGCGAAGTCCTCAAGGAGGCCGCCTTAAACGTCGACAAAAGGGCGATCCACGGCTAAGAGCGGGCGTGGCAAGGCGAAGGGGGCGCGGGGGAGCGGGGAGGCTCCCCCGCCAGAGGGCCACCCGCGAGAGGGCAGGGAAGAGCAGGGCCCCTGGCGACAGCCGGGGGCACGCCGAGGAGGGGCGGCCGAGCCCCTCCTTGGGGAGCGAGCAGCGCGAGCGACCCACGCCCATCCCACCTTGAGCGAAGTCCTCAAGGAGGCCGCACTGAACGTCGATAAGCGCGCCATCCACGGATAGACAGGGCGTGGCAGGGCGAAGGGGCATGCCGCGAAGCGGCGCGGCGAGGGGAGCTGGGGGAAGGGGAGTTCCCCCAGCCAGAGGCTTCCTTACGCAAGGGCAAGGGCAAGCAGGATGCGAAGCATCCGCCGGAAGGGACCGGCCGAGGTCCCTTCTGGAGAGCGAGCTTGCGAGCGAGGGGGAGCGGGGAGGCTCCCCCGCTCAGAGGTCTTCCCGCGCAAGGGCGGAGAGGAGCAGCGAGCCCCGCGCAGCGGGCGAGGGCATGGCGGCAGGCGGTGCCCAGGCCAGGCGGTGAACTTCAACCCAACGCTGGCCTTCCGCAGACTTTGGACCGATACCCGAGGATGCTCAACCCTGCTGGAGTGCGCAGCCAGTCAAACCCCGCCTGACCGGCCAGAGAGCCGGTGATCTCATTGGACCCTTCTCGAAAGGAGCCGGGCCAGCCTGCCGTGGGCACCATGCTCCGGCAGGGCACAGGCCGTGCCGCTGACGTTTGAAGAGGCCCGGCCTTCAGGCTCCGGCGCCTTGCCCAACCCCCACCACGCGGCTGTTGTCGGCGGCGGCCGCGGCGCAGGCCTGGCAGCCGCACTCGCCGTTGCAGAGAACCCCCTTGCAGGGCTCCTCTCCCGTGCAGGTGCACGGGACGCCCCTGTAGAACCCATCCGGAGGCCACAGGAGCGCCCCCAGCGGACTCGGTGCTCCCGCGGCTCTTTGATCTCTCGCGTCTCTTTCCAAGGCATTCACCCTTTTCTACGACCAGTGCACTGACGGCGCGCGATTCTCTTCATCCCAATGCCATTGAACCACCAGAATCGACCTCGCTCTCCGCAACCTCCCTGGGCCCAGCTGCCCTCATGAGGCACCCTTCGGCTGTCCGCAAAGGCGAAACCCACCCTCGGCGAATTCAGGTACTGCCCAAGGACGGCAGGCTGTCCTTCGCGCCTTTAGCCAGACAACATTTGCACGGCCCATGCCAAGACTGGTTCGTCCACGCTCATCCGTGCTTCACCCGTCGTTTCTCGGCGCCCGGTGAGGCTCACGTGCACTGGATCAAAATCAGGCATGGTGACGACCGAGCCCGAAGCCGTCCTGATCTCGTTACAGGCTGTGCCGTCCACGATACAGCCGGTCCTTGCCTGGGGCCTTTCATGTCGCCTATGATATAATTGGTGGCGGCAACGCACTCGTGGCGAAGGATTGGGGTACCGCTTGGACAGACAAGGGGAGTACGGCAGACCGTTTCGCCTGAACATCCTGCTCCCCTCGCGCCTTGGCTTCGACCTCTACCTCTCGGGGCCAGGGCCATGGGTGGTCGGATCGAGCCTGGAGTGCGAAATCCCGCTGAGGGGAAGATACGTTTCGCGGCGGCACGTGGAGTTATGGCCGGACGCGAGCTGGCTGCGCTTCCGCGACCTGGGCTCGACGAACGGCACCTTCCTGAACGACGAGAGGCTGCGGGAAGGGGTGATGGTGGACGGGGCGGCCCTGCGGGTCGGCGAGGCGCTGCTCCGGCTGGCGAATACGGCCACCGAGTCCGAGCCCGCCGCGGAGGCCCCTCCGGGGTTCCGCCTCCTGAGCACGGTGAACCTGTGCCTGACGGGTCCGACGGCGGCGGGCGAGGATCCCCACCGCCGCCACTACAGCGTGGAGGAGGTGGCCCGCCTGGTGGGGACCTTCCTCGCCGAGGAGAAGTCGGGGCAGGAGTGGACCATGCTCTGCCGGCTCCTGCGCGAGGCGCTCGTCTGCCGGGCCGTCCGGTGCTACCTGTGGCAGGGCAGCCGCCTCACGCTGAAGGGAGAGGAGGGCCCCTTTCCGGAGAGCGAGATCACGCCGGAGAGGGCCCAGCAACTGGCCGCGTTGCCCCGGATGGCCGCCGTGGAGCTGGCGCAGGCCAAAGACCGCCTGGGCGTGGCGGTCCTGCCCATCCCCTTCGGCGACAAGCGCGCCGTCTTCCTCGGCGTCGCGGAGGTGGACGGGGACCCGATGCTGCGCCATCAGGAGGGGTTGCCCGTGCTCTACGTCCTCTGCCGGCTGGTGCTGCGCTGGGCCGAAGAGCTGGGGCGGCGCGAGCGGCGCGTGGGCGAGCTGGCGGACCACATTCGGGCCATCGAGGCGGGTCTGGCGGCCGACCCCGACTCGGCCGAGCCCATCGTAGGACAGTGCCCGGCCCTGCTGAAAGAGATCCGCACCGTCGGCCAGGTGGCCCCGACGGAGGTGCCGGTCCTGCTCCTGGGGCCCACCGGCTCGGGCAAGGAGCTCCTCGCCAGGAGGACCCACCGGCTCTCCAAGCGGTCGGCGGGGCCCTTCGTGCCCATCAACTGCGCCTCCATCCCCGAGACCCTGCTGGAGAGCGAGCTCTTCGGCGTGGAGCGAGGCGCCTATACGGGGGCCGACCGGAGCCGCGCGGGCCTGTTCGAGAAGGCCAGCGGGGGCACCCTGTTCCTCGATGAGATCGCCGACCTACCCGTGGGGCTTCAGCCCAAGCTTCTGAGGGTGCTGGAGGAGAAGCACGTGGCTCCCCTGGGCAGCAGCCGCAGCCGCCCCGTGGACGTGCGGTTCATCGCCGCCACCAACCAGGACCCCTCGGAGCTGATCCGCACCGGCCGCTTCCGGGAGGACCTCTACTTCCGGCTGGCGGGAACGGTCATCCGCATCCCTCCCCTGTGCGAGCGGGGCGGGGACATCCTGTTGCTCGCCAACTACTTCCTGCACGTGGCCAACCGCGAGTTCGGCAAGGCGTTGAGGGGCTTCGAGGAGGAGGCCGTGCAGACGCTGCGAAGCTACCCCTGGCCCGGCAACGTCCGTCAGCTCCAGGCCGTGGTGAAGCAGATGGTCCTCATGGGCGAAGGGCCCGTCGTCACCGAGGAGATGGTGGCCGCGGCGCTGGAGCGCTACCACCCGGGGAGCGGCCAGCGGGACTTCGGCCTGTGGCAGCTTCCCTGGTCGGAGGCCTGCGAGCGGTTCGAGGAGGAGTACTTCCGCCGGCGGATGGAAGGCCACCGCGGCTCCGTGGCCAGCCTGGCCCGCGAGATCCGCATGACCCGGCCCAACCTCTACCTGAAGCTCAAGAAGTACGGGCTGAAGCCGAAGAAGGAGTGAGGGGGCGAGGGGTCAGGCGAATAGGTGAGTAGGCGATTAAGCAATTAGGCGAGTAAGACGGGGGGGAGACCGTCGAAGGAGGACCGCGACGAAAGCCTGCCTTCGAACTTCTCTGCGTTCTTCAATCTGCACTCCCCAATTCCGCGATCGCCATTTCGCGCGCAGAAGCGCCGCCCCGGCGCGAGCGGCCGTTCCGGGCAATCTCCCCAGAGCCTTGCGCTCACCCGAGGTCGCGGCGAGGCGCCGCTCCTACAAAGGCGTTCATGGCTGTCAAAATAAAACTAACTCGCACTTGCGGGGCTTGCCTTCCGGAGCGAAGCGGAGGAAGGCGCGTTCCGGCGCCGATGGGCCTCATGAGAGGAAGGTGAGGCGGCCGCACCGCAAGCGTACTTCCTGTACGCTGAGGATGCGGACGCCGAAAGCTGACGAAGCAGGAGGTCCGTCGCCGCCGGCGCACCCTTGGAGGGTGGGGGGACCGCAACCACCAGGCAACTGGGGCTGGCGCCCGAAGGGCGGCGGAGGGCCTGCGGCCGGAGCGCGTCCACGCGAGCGTGGACGCGCCCGGACCTGGCCCCCAGCGCCGCGCCAATGGCGCGGCCTAGACCCAGCCGTGGCTCGGAGCCGGCAAGGCGCTCTATTTTGGACAGGCATGAAAAGCGTTATACCTCCATCGCGGAATCTGGGGCACTACCTTCCCTGCTTCCTTCTTTTCCGCCCGTGCTAGGATGGCCACTCGGCGGGCGGGAGGCGCCGCCGCCTTGACGATGGGGTGAGACGATGCGGAAGGGAATGCTGCTCCTGTGGGTGCTGCTGGCGGCGTGCGTCGCGAGGCCGGCTTCCGGCTGCACGAACATCCTCGTGACAAAGGGAGCCTCGAAGGACGGCTCCACGATCATCACCTACTCGGTGGACGGCGAGTTCCACCCGATCCTTCGCTCCATTCCGGCGGCGGACCACAAGCCGGGCGAGATGCTGGAGATCAGGGACTGGCACGGCCGCCTCCGGGCGACCATTCCCCAGGTGCCCCACACCTACGCCGTGTGCGGGATCATGAACGAGCACCAGCTCGCCATCGGCGAGACCACCTTCGACGGCCGCCTGGAGCTCCAGGACAAGCGCGAGGGCATCCCCTACTGGCCGCTCATGGAGATCGCGCTGGAGCGCGCCAAGACGGCGCGCGAGGCGATCGCCGTCATGACGGAGCTCGTGGCCCAGTACGGCTACGGCTCCACGGGCGAAACCTTCTCCATCGCCGACCCGAAGGAGGCGTGGATTTTGGAGATGATCGGCCGCGGCGACGGGGTGAAGGGCGCGCTCTGGGTCGCGGAGCGGGTGCCCGACGGGATGATCTGCGCCCACGCCAACAAGTCGCGCATCGACAGCTTTCCCCTGCACGACCCCGCGAACTGCCTCTACTCCACCGACGTCATCTCCTTCGCCATCGCGCACGGTTACTACAACCCCAAGACCGACGGCCCCTTCCGCTTCTGCCACGCCTACTGCCCCTCAACGCCGGAGAAGCTGCGCTACACCTCCACGCGCGTCTGGTCCATCTTCCGGCGCGCCGCGCCCTCGCTTCACCTCTCCATGGACCGCAACCGCGGGGTGGCCGGGGCTAAGCCCTACCCGCTCTGGATCAAGGCCGACCAGAAGCTCTCGGTGAAGGACGTGATGGCGCTCATGCGCGACCACTACGAGGGGACGCCGCTGGACATGACCAAGGGGATCGACGCGGGGCCCTTCGGCTCGCCCCTGAGGGACCGGCCCATCACCTTCACGCTGGACGGGCAGACCTACGCCTGGGAGCGACCCATCTCGACCCAGCAGACGGGCTGTTCCTACGTGGCCCAGATGCGCTCCTTCCTGCCCGACCCGGTGGGCGGCGTGCTGTGGTACGGCGTGGACGACACCTACACGAGCTGCTACTTCCCTCTCTACGCGGGCATCTCGGAAGTGCCGCCCGCCTTCGGGCGAGGCAACCTGCGCCGCTTCTCGTGGGACTCGGCGTGGTGGGTCTTCAACCTGGTGGCCAACTACGCCCAACTCAAATACAGCTATATGGTGAAGGACATCGTGAAGGTCCAGCGGGAGCTGGAGGGAAACTTCCTGGCCCTCCAGCCGGCCGTCGAGAAGACGGCGCTGGACATGATGAAGAGCGACCCCGCGCGGGCCAAGCGGTTCCTCACGGACTACAGCGTGGGCGCCGGCGAGGAGGTCTTCGCGCGCTGGCAGGAGCTGGCGGCGGACCTCTTCACCAAGTACAACGACGGCTACGTGCAGGATGAGAAGGGCGAGCCGCAGGAGCTGGGCTACCCCGAGGAGTGGCTGCGCGAGGTCGTCAAGGAGCGGCCCGATGAGTTTAAGCTACCTCCCCAGAGCAACAGCGAGAGCCCGAAGAGCTATTGAGTCCGGCAAGACATCAGACTGGCGGAAGGTGCCACCCGCGATGAGGCGCAGGAGCTCTTGCTTGGAGAGCGAGCGACAGCGAGCGACCACGCGCGAAGCCGACTTCACGTCGGCTGCAACGCAACCTCTCCCCGAGGAGTTCAGCGGAGCGAGCCCCCGGCGAGCGCAGCGCCAAGAGGGGGGCGGAGCCTCCCTCTTGGAGAGCGAGCGCCAGCGAGCGACTCCATGATTACGGTCCGGAACCTCGTGAAGAGCTTCGGCACCTTCGTGGCCGTGCGCGGCATCTCCTTCGAGGTGCGGGAGGGGGAGATCTTCGCCTTCCTCGGCCCCAACGGCGCCGGGAAAACCACCACCATCAAGATGCTCACGACCCTGCTGAGGCCCACCTCGGGTTCCGTCGAGCTCGACGGCCTGGACCCGGAGGCCAGCCCCAACAAGGCGCGCAAGCGCTTCGGCATCGTCTTCCAGGACCCGAGCGTGGACGATGAGCTGACGGCTTACGAGAACCTGGATTTCCACGGCGTGCTCTACCAGGTCCCCCGCAAGGTGCGCGCCGAGAGGATCGAGAGGCTTCTCAAGCTCTTCGACCTGTGGGAGCGGCGGGACTCGCCTGTGAAGCACTTCTCCGGTGGCATGCGGCGGCGCCTGGAGATCGCGCGGGGGCTCCTGCACACCCCCAAGATCCTCTTCCTGGACGAGCCCACCCTCGGCCTCGACCCCCAGGCGCGCAACCAGATCTGGACGCACGTACGGCACCTCAACGAGACGGAGCGCGTGACGGTCTTCCTGACCACCCACATCATGGAGGAGGCTGACCGCGTGGCGCACCGCGTGGCGGTCATCGACCACGGCCGCATCGTGGCCCAGGGCTCGCCGGCCGAGATCAAGACGAGCACGGGGAGCCAGACCCTCGAAGAGGCCTTCCTCGCTCTCACGGGAGAGACCATCCGGGAGGAGGAGGCCACGGGCCTCGACCAGATGCGCCGAATGTCGCGCCTGTGGCGCGGGAGACGGGCATGAGCGCCATCTATATCCTCTGGCTCCGACAGATCAAGCGCTACCTGCGCTCGCGCACGCGCATCATCGGCTCCCTGGGGCAGCCCCTCCTCTTCCTGCTGGCCCTCGGCTTCGGCTTCGGCCCCATCTTCCGCAAGGCCGGCCAGGGGAGCTACCTGCAGTTCCTGGCGCCAGGGGTGATCGCCATGACTATCCTCTTCACCGCCGTCTTCTCGGGCATCGAGCTGATCTGGGACAGGCAGTTCGGCTTTCTGAAGGAGACCCTCGTGGCGCCCGTGTCTCGGCTGACGATCATGCTGGGAAGGACGGCCGGCGGCGCCACCGTGGCGATCCTTCAGGGACTCATCGTGGCAGCCATCTGCCTGGTGGCTGGCGTTCGTGTCTCGGGCCCTGCGGCTCTCCCCTACGCGTTGCTCTACATGGCGCTCATCGGAGTCCTGTTCACGGCACTGGGAACGGCCATCGCCTCCCTGCTCTCGGACTTCCAGGGCTTCCAGCTCATCATGAACTTTCTGGTGATGCCGCTCTTCTTCCTTTCGGGCGCCCTCTTCCCCCTGGCGGACGCCCCGCGCCCCTTGCGGGTGCTGGCCGCCCTGGACCCGCTCTCCTACGGGGTGGACGGCCTGCGCGGGGCCCTGGCGGGTACGGCCTGTCACTTCGGCGCCGCCACCGACCTGGCCGTTCTGGCGGGCCTCGCAGCCCTCCTCCTGGCCCTCGGCGCCTACCTCTTCGCCAAGATCGAGGTGTGACACCACCGCGAACCGTTCGATGTATGGATAGACACCGATCAAGAAGCGGGGGCGCTGAGTAGGCCGAGGGATAGGCCATTGCCGGGTTGCCACTCCCCCTTCCCAGCTTCCCCCAACTTCCCCCCTGTCCCCTGTCCCCTAAAAAAACCTGGGCGCGGTGTGCCGCGCCCAGGTCACTCATGCCGACGCTGGATGAAGCCCGTCAGCCGCGCTTGTGCGGCACATGGCCTCCATGGGGTGCGGCTGGTGCGTGTCCCACGGCACCGGCGCGAGGAGCGTAGGCGGGGTGGTAACTGGGCCGCGCGTAGTTCGCCGGGGGACGGTAGGCCGGGGCGCGATACGCCGGGGCTCGGTAGGACGGCGCCCGGTAGGCCGGGGCCCGGTAGCTCGGACGGCTGTACTGTGGCCGCGAATAGCTCGTGGGCGGGTGGTACGCCGGCCGGTTGTAAGCGGGCCGCGTGTAGCCCTCAGGTCCGTGCACAGCCGGACGGTTGTAGCCGCGCGTCGTGTAGCCCGTGGGGCCATGTACCGCCGGACGGGTGTAGGTACGCCCCGCGTTGTAGCCAGTCGGACCGTGCACCGCGGGAAGGTTGGAACCGCGAGCCGTATAGCCCGTGGGACCGTGGACTCCGGCCCGGTTCATGGTGCGTTTCGGGTAGCCCGTCGGGCCGCGCACCCCGGGTCGGCTGGCGCCGCGCGCCGCAAAACCCGTGGGTCCATGTACCGCGGGAAGGTGTGTGCCGCGCCCCTCCAAGCTCCGGGGGCCGTTCACGCCGGCTCGCTCCATGGTGCGCGGCTGATAGCCGCCGGGCCGGGCGCTGATCCCATGGATCCGTCCGTAGGCCCTCCCCCCGTATGGGGCGCCGATTCCACCCCGGACGTAACTCGCCCTCGCCACCTGGGGAGACCAGGTCTGGGGACCGAGGCGACCGTGCCAGTATCCGCCGCGGTAGTAGGGGGTGTTGTGGTAGATCGCATTGTTCACGATCACCGTGTTGTTCACGTAAACGGTGTGGTCATTCCAGTCGCACCCGCCGAAGAGAACGTTGCCCACGGCGAAGCCGAGGCCCCAGGCGAAGCCGTTGACGAACGAATAGCCGGGCCACGGGGCCCACACGTCCGGGTAGTAGTAGGTGGGGTAGCTCCAGAGGGGTCCGTAGACCACCGCCGGCTGATAGGCCGGGACGTAGATCACGTCGGGCGTGTAGGGCTGGATCACGATGTCCGGGCCCTCAACCACAACCCGCTGCTGGGGCGTGGTTTGAAGATAGCCGTTTCGGTAGGCCGCGGCGCGCAAGGTCTGCACGGCGTTCATCACGTCGGTCCTCTGGTTCAGGAAGGCGTTGCCCAGGTCGGTGGTCCACGTGATGTTCTGGGCCATTCTGTGCAGGACGCTGGGGAACTTGCACAGCGCGATGACACTGGGGTCCCAGGTGGCCGTCGCCAGGGCGTCATCCAGCTCGCTGCCCGTCAGGTTGGGGTTGGCCTGGAGCCACTGATCAGCCTGCGTGACCTGATCCGGGAAGGTGGCGGCCATCAGGACTTGGCTCATGAGCGCGTCGGGGTAGAGCGCAATGGGGGCCACCATCTGGTTGATCTGGTCTGGCGAATACAAGCTCCCCTGCGCGTGGAGCGACAGCCCCCCTGCCAGAATGGCACAGGCAACCAGGGGCGAAAGCAAAAATCTTAAGGTTCTCATCTTTGGTTCTCCTTTCCGGCCACCCTCTCACGCGTTAGGCCTCGGTGCGGAGTATGCAATCACCATGCCGACCGCCGACGGAACCGGAAATAATATAGTGCACGCCCAGATAGCATGCCAGCTTTGCAAGGAGTTAGGTCACCTTGGCACGCGGTCAAACCGGCGAGCGAGGAGGCGACTCCCCCTGTCCGGCATCCCGGACTTTCCGCCCCGACCGCAGCGCCTGGCCGGGACCTTTTTCCCCCGCCGGCGGGGTGAGGCGAGAGTCGAGGCGTGAGACGCGAAACGCTGGACGATAGATGCGAGGAAGGGCCAGTCAGGCGCGGCGCGGCACTTCCCCCGCGGATCAGTCGCTCCGCCCGCCGCGCCCCTCGCGCCGGGAGGTTCCCCTTTCCTTTCCAGAACCCACTTTACTTGGTGCGTTCGCGCCTTCGTGGTGATTCTTGAGTTACGCCCCCCCAAATTCCGCGATGAAAGCGCGGGTGCCTTTGGCTACCGCTCCAGTTCACGGGGGAAAGGCGTTGTCGCCTGGACGGGGAGGGCCATGGCCTTCCCCCCCCCGAACCGCGAGCTTAGCCCGCCGGTTCGGGAGATTGCCC
>JBMFSH010000032.1:0-29984 GCA_049967655.1 Acidobacteriota bacterium | reverse complement strand
CGCCTAGGCTTCCTGGCATGAGGCCCATCGGCGCCGGGACGCCGCTTTTCGCTTGCAGCGAAAAGCGAAGCGCGGCGCCGGCCGAAGGGGTGCTGGGAAACGGGGAGGTTTCCCAGCCCAGAGAGCTGCTTTCGCAAGGGCGGGGAAGAGCGGCGAGCCTGGCGGAAGCCAGGGGAGCGCGCCCTCGCGCGACGCGCCGGATGCGGGTGGAGGATCGGCCGAGCGGGGGAAACCTTTGAGCGTGCAGGGGCGTATCATGGAGTGGCGTAAGGAGAAGACCATGAATGGCAGAGGGCGCGTGGGATGGCTGGTGGCGGCGGGCGCGGCCGTGGTGGCGGCGGCGGTGGGAGGATATCTCTGGGTCCAGCACCGCCAGCAGGCTTACACGGGTCTGGCGGGACACTTTCCCGATTCGGTGGCCATGTTCGTCGAGGTGCGCGAGCTGGGGCAGTGGATGCCCCCCGGGGAGAACGGGGCGCGGCCGTCGGCGCAGAGCGGCGCCCAGCGCGGCGCCGATCCCATGCTGCAGGTGCTCAGCCAGGTCTGGGCCGTGACGCCTCCGGTCCGGGCCTCCAGCCTTCCCGACCTGCTCAGGACCAGGCCCATGGCCATGGGGCTCTGGCTGGACGGGGAGAAGCTGCGGGGCGCCGCCATCGTGCCCCTCTTGCCCGGGCAGAGGGCCCAGTTGGTGCCCATCCTGAAGCAAAAGCTGGGTGACGGTCAGCCCGTGGCCTCAGTGGACGGCGTGGAGCTGAGGAAGGTGACCGAGCCGGTCACCGACTCCCACATGGCCGTGCTGTGGGGGGTGTCCGATCAGTGGGCGGTCATGGTCTCCAGCGAGCGGGAGGCCCAGCAGGTCCTGGCCCCCTCATCGGGAGCCAAGAGCCTGGCACAGGATGCGCGGTTCCGTTCGGTGGCCCTGCGCTTCCCTCAGGATCGCGGCGCGTACCTCTATTTCAGGGGTGACGAGATGGCGAGGCTCGCCGCTTTGAAGCACGACGCCAAGCGGGCTGCGGAGGCCCCCTCCGCGCCGGAGGGGCCGGCCGCCCCCGCGGCTCCCGCTCCACCCGGAGCGCCGCCTGCGGCTCCTGAGAAGGGCGGGGGCCTCCAGGGCGGCGACGTGGGGCTGGCGGTGATCCATGCGCTGAAGGGGGTGGCCCGGGAAGACCTGATCAAGGCGCTCTCCCCCGAGAGCATCCAAAGCGTGGGCCTCTGGACCTCCCCGCCGCTGGGCGACGAAAAGGGCTGGCGGGCGGCCGCGTGGATAGGCTTCAACCAGCCTCCCAAGGGACTTTGGAGGATCATCGCGGAGGGTTCCCTGCAGAGGCCGCAGATCGTGGATCGGCTGCCCAAGGACGGGCAGGTCTACGTCTGGTGCGGCGGCAGGGAGCCCGCGAGGGTCTACCAGGAGGTGATGGACGAACTGAGCAAGACCCTCCCGCCCGACCAGATGGGCTGGATTCGGGCGGCCATCGGCGGCGCCGAGGGAAAGCTGAACTTCTCCTTCGCCAACGACCTCCTGCCCTCCCTCGGGAGCGAATGGTGCGCCGTATCGGACTCCAAGGGGGGGAAGGCGGCGGCCAAAATGGGGCTCTTTTTCTCCCTCAAGGACTCCAGGCGCTTTGAGGACCTGATCGCGAACAATCTCGCCAAGCAGTTCCCTCTCGATGCCACGACGAGGCAGGGGGCGCGCATCTGGAGCTGGAAGGGCGCCGGCTTGAAGGGCGAGGCAGTGAATCTGGTGGTCGCGGGAGGCTTGGCCGTTCTGACCAACGACCCCGACTGGGCCCTGGCCACGGGCGGAGAGGCCGGCAAGGCCTGGAAGGCGTTTTCGGAGATGAAAACGCCCGCCTCGTCGGTGGTCGTCCTGGACCCTTCCATGTGGTCCAAATCGAACGACGTCCTGGTGCAGGCGACCTGCAAGACCCGGGCAGACGGGATCTGGGTATCGGCGAGTTTCCCCGGCGACAGGCCCTCGTGGGGCGGGCGCGCCTGCGAGGGAAAGGGGGATCAGGCCAAGGACGGCGGGAAGAGCGGAGTCAGCGGGACTTCGGACGGAGGACCTTCCGCTCGAGGAGCTTCTGGAGCGATCTGAGGGCCTCCTTCTCCGGCATGGGCGAGATCTTGAGGATGGTGGCGATGTCCCACGCGCCGTTTGCCCGTGTGGCGAGGAATCCCTCCTGGGGGCTCAGGTCGTACTTCGCCAGCTCCGACAGGGGCACGGCCAGCTCCAGCACGGTGTTCAAAGGCATCACATCGCGGAAGTAGACCTGGGAGGCCCCCCTCTCGGCCATGGCCAGGCCCTGGCGGGCTTCGGCGTCCTGGGGGTCGGTGCGGGTGAGGTAGCGGTAGAGGTTGGTGGCCTTGGTGAACTCGCTCTCCTCCAGGGCCTTCGAGGCCTCCCGGAGCAACTGCTCTCTGATCTGGCGGTAGGACTGCTCCTCGGGCGGAATCTTCTGGCCGGTGACGGTCAGGAGGCCGCACTCGCACAGGCGAAAGGCCGCCTCGGCGACCTGGAACTCGGTGGCGTGAAGTTCGAGGGCCACCTCCTCCAGGCTCCTCTGGCCGTCGAACAGCTCCAGCGCCCGCCGCGCCAGGGCCCCGGCCGCCAGGTTCTCCGCTTCTCCCTCCTTTCCGGGTACGCGGCTCAGGATGACCCATCGGTTCGGTAGCAGGGCGCGGATCCTGGCCCACTCGTCCTTCCTTCGGATTCCCTCCATGACCAGCGAGGTCACGTCCATGGGTGCGTAGGGGATGTCCTCGTCGATGGCGTCGCGGTCCTCGAAGTTGAACTCCCCCTCTTCCCAGAGGAAAAGGTCATAGACGTTTTCCTCCGCCTTCAGCTTGAGCATGACCTTCAGATCCTCCTCCTCCAGCACTCCCACGGTGACCAGGATCTTGCCGAGCTTGATGCCGGTCTGGATCTGCGTGTCCATGGCCAGATTGAGCTGCTCCTCGCTGAGGTAACCGTGGCTGATCAGGAAGTGGCCCAGGTACTCGCGCGGATCGGAGGAGGCCGTGGAGAGAACGTCCCCCTTCTTGAACAGGATGCGCTTGGAGACTCCGCCGGGATCCCTGACGTGGAGGATGCCGCTCTTCCGGCTCTGGGATATCCACTGGAGCACGTCCGGCAGGAGGATGGTGCGAAGATTCCCCTGAAGGCCCACGGCGCATTCCTCCCAAAACCCATGGTAGCGGGGAATGGAGCGGGCCGCAACGGCCCCCCCCCGGAGAAGACCGCGGGCAGCGGCCGTAAGGAGAAGGGGGCCGCCGGAGCGGCCCCCTCTTGGAGAGTACCGATTGGAATGGAACCGGTTACTCCGCGGGGACCTCCACGGGCGCGACGGCCGTGATCTCCACGCGGCGGTTCTTGGAGCGGCCTTCCTTCGTTTTGTTGTCGGCGATGGGATCGGCCGGTCCTTTCCCGGTGACGCTCTCGATGCGCGAGGCATCGATGCCGTGGGCCAGGAGGTACTTCTTCACCGAGTCGGCCCTGCGCTGGCTCAGGATGGCGTTCCACTTGGCCCCGTCGGTGCTGTCCGTGAAGCCGGTGATGTCGATCTTCAGGGCGTGGTACTCGTTCAGCTTGGCGATCGCCGCATCCAGGGCGGATTCGCCCCCCTTCGGGATGGCCCACTTGTTGGTCTTGAAGTGGAGCACCGACTCGTCCAGTGTGATCTTCATCATCTTAGGAGGAGGCGGAGGCGGAGGCGGCGGCGGTGGCGGCGGTGGCGGAGGAGGAGGCGGTGGCGGCGGCGGCGGTGGTGGCGGAGGCGGTGGCGGCGGTGCCTCCTTCGGGAACCGGAAGACGACACCTACCCGGCCATCATAGTAGTTTTTTACACCCCAATTGGAAACGTGGTGGTAGGCCGCCTGCAGCGCAATACCCACCTGGTCGGTAAAGTAGTGTCGGTACCCGATGGCGGCGCCATAGACCCATTCGTTGGAGCCGATGTCACCTCCGTCGAAGGGGCGGCCGGCGATGAAGTACTGGCTGTCCTTGCTGCCAAAGGTGTGCCCCACGTTGATCTGGGCATACCCCTGGTTGATCTTGGAGCCCCAGATGAATTCCGGCCCCACTTCAAGGATGTGCACGGTACGATCGAACCGGTAGGTTCCAAAGTACTGTCCGTTGTAGTAGGAGCTCAGGTCGAACTTATCGGGTGCATAAATGTAGCCGGCATGGATACCCACGTGGTCGGTGAAAAAATAGCCACCGTCCAAGCTGGCAAGCCAGTTGTCCTTTCCCGTTCCCTTGACTTGGGCCAACCCTTGACTGGTGCTGTAGTCGCCCGACGTGAACTGGTAGCCGGGCAGGATGTCGAAATAGCCCGTGTGCGCCTGGGCGAAGACGCCCAGCCCCACGATCAGGCATGCCATCCCGATCAATGCTTTCTTCATTCACACCTCCTTTACCAATACAATTGTACCCAACGTCCGTTTGGGCCTAGCGGGCCAATGCTCCCCAGGGTCTCCTTTCCTGCCTCCCCCCGGAGAAGACGGCTTCGATTCACTGCCCGCAGTCTCTCCCGTCAGATTCCATGACGCGCTCGCCCCCGGCCCATATTTCCTGTCTCCCTCTACGGGATATTATTAGCACTCGGAAGGACCGTCTGCAAGCCGGGCCCCAATCCAGCTTGAGTTAAAGCCGGTGGGTAAGGGTGAGACAAGGGGAGGGAAGGCCACACAATCATGCCCCTAGCCAGTCCGGGCGGACGCCTTCCAGCCTTCCGCCCGTCGGGCGTGGGTACTGGCGATCGCGCTCGAACTCGTCTATAATTCAAGACTTGTGAGGAGTTGGCCGATGTTGCAGGAGATCCCCCCCCTCGCCCTGACCTTTGATGACGTGTCTCTCGTCCCCGCCAGGTCCACGGTCCACCCGCAGCAGGTGGAGACCGCCACGAACCTGACTTCCACGATCCGCCTTCACATCCCCCTGATCTCCGCAGCCATGGATACGGTCACGGAGGCCGGGCTGGCCATCGCCATGGCCAGGCAGGGCGGGATCGGCATCATCCACAAAAACATGGGCATCGATCGGCAGGCGGAGGAGGTGGACCGCGTCAAACGGTCCGAGGCCGGGATGATCACCAACCCCATCACCATCTCCCCCGATCAGAAGGTGGCCGACGCGCTGGTGATGATGGAGAAGTACAGAATTTCGGGGGTGCCGGTGACGGCTCCCGACGGCAGGCTCCTGGGGATTCTCACCAACCGGGACCTTCGCTTCGAGGACAGGACCGACTTGCCGGTCAGCGAGCTCATGACCCGCGAAAATCTAAAGACCGTGGCGGTCGGGACGACCCTCGAGGAGGCCAAGGCCCTCCTCCAGAAGTACAAGATCGAGAAGCTCCCGGTGGTGGACGACCGCTTCCACCTCAAGGGCCTCATCACCGTCAAGGACATCCAGAAGAAGATCAAGTTTCCCAACGCCTGCAAGGACGAGATGGGACGCCTCCGCGTTGGGGCGGCCGTGGGCGTGGGAGCGGAGCTGCTGGACCGGGCCAGAGCGCTGGCCGAGGTCCACGTGGACGTGCTGGTGCTGGACTCCTCGCACGGCCACTCGCAGGGGGTCATGGAGGCGGCGGCCCGCCTCAAGGAGAGCTTCCCGGAGATCCAGTTGATCGTGGGCAACGTGGCCACCACCGAGGGCACGCAGGCCCTCATCGAGCGAGGAGCCGATGCAGTGAAGGTGGGCATCGGCCCAGGATCCATCTGCACCACCCGCATGGTCACGGGCGCCGGCGTGCCCCAGCTCACGGCCATCTCGCAGTGCGCCCTGGCGGCCGAGGAGAAGGGAATTCCCATCATCGCCGACGGAGGGATCCGCTATTCGGGCGAGATCGTGAAGGCCCTGGCGGCGGGTGCGAGTTCGGTCATGGTGGGAAGCCTCTTCGCCGGCACGGAGGAGGCGCCCGGCGAAACCATCCTTTACCAGGGGCGGACCTTCAAGGCTTACCGGGGCATGGGCTCCCTCAGCGCCATGAAGGCCGGCTCCGCCGACCGCTACTTCCAGACGGGCGAGGTCTCCCTCTCCAAGCTGGTGCCC
This sequence comes from Acidobacteriota bacterium, assembly GCA_049967655.1. GTDB lineage: Bacteria > Acidobacteriota > UBA4820 > UBA4820 > DSQY01 > DTPS01. Next base: position 23,935 of record JBMFSH010000032.1, on the reverse strand, counting down.
GAGGGGATCGAGGGGATGGTCGCCTTCAAGGGGAGCCTCGAGAGCGTGGTCACCCAGCTCGTCGGCGGCCTCCGCTCCGGCATGGGGCTGACGGGCTGCGCCACCATCGCGGAATTGAGAAAGAACGCGCGCTTCGTCCGCTTGACCAACGCGGGGCTCAAGGAGAGCCACGCCCACGACGTGGTCATCACCAAGGAAGCCCCCAACTACATGAAGGAAGAGTTCTAGGAGATTTTGGATTTGGGATTTTGGATTTGGGATTTTGTGAAAGACGCCGGGGAACTGTCCACCTCCTGCTCTCCGCTTCCTCACTCTTGTCCCCTGTCCCTTGTCCCTTGTCCCCAACCATGAGGCAATGAAGCCATGATTACGGAAGAGAGCAAACAGGAGTACCGTTCCCTCAAGAACAAGGCCGCCGAACTTCGGGGCTGTCTTTGACGAAGCCGGCACTCAGCGGCGGCTCCAAGAACTGGAGCAGGTCTCCGGTTCCGAAGGATTCTGGAACGACCCGCAGCGCGCCAAGACCCTCCTGAAAGAGCAGCAGCTCCTCAAGACTCGAGCCGAAACGATCCGCCGCCTGGATCGCTTCGTGGGGGACATGGACACCCTGCTGGAGTTCGAGGAGGACGAGGTTTCGGAGGAGTTCGGCCGGACCATGGAGGCCTTCCGCCCCTTCCTGTCGGACCTGGAGGTCCAGGTTCTCCTCTCGGGGGAGCTCGACCCCAACAACGCCATCCTGACCATCCACCCGGGCGCCGGCGGCACCGAGAGTCAGGACTGGGCCCTCATGCTCCATCGTATGTACGTGCGGTGGGCCGAGCGCCACGGCTACGAGGTGGAGCTCCTGGATTACCAGGACGGCGATACGGCGGGCATCAAATCGGCCACGATCATGGTCAAGGGGGCCTACGCTTACGGCTACCTCAAGAGCGAGAGCGGCGTGCACCGCCTCGTCCGCATCTCGCCCTTCGATGCGGCCGCCCGGCGGCACACCTCCTTCACCTCGGTCTTCGTCTCCCCCGAGGTCAACGACGAGATCGAGATCGAGATCAACGAGAAGGACATCCGCGTGGACATCTTCCGGGCGGGCGGCCACGGCGGCCAGAACGTCAACAAGGTCTCCACGGCGGTGAGGATCACCCACTTCCCCTCGGGCCTCGTGGTGACCTGCCAGAACGAGCGCAGTCAGCTCCAGAACCGCGAGACCGCCTGGAAGATCCTCAAGTCCCGCCTCTATCAGCTCGAAATCGAGCGGCGGAACAAGGAGCGGCAGGTCCTGGAGGACAGCAAGAAGGAGATCGCCTGGGGCAGCCAGATCCGCTCCTACGTCCTCCATCCCTACCGCCTCGTGAAGGACCACCGGACCGACGTCGAGGTCGGCAACGCCGATGCCGTCCTGGACGGCGATCTGGATGGCTTCATCAAGGCCGCGCTCCGGGCCAAGGTCGTGTGACTCGTGTCCGCCCACTCCACGGCCCGCTCGAGAAGTCTGGGAAACTACTTCCGGTTCAAGGGCATCCTCTGGGCGGGGGAGGGGTTGCTGCTGTTCCTGACGACGCTGGAGACTCACGAACTGGGGGAGGTTTCCACCCTCCGCCTGTTCGCCTTCTACCTCCTGCTCTTCGCCGCTCCTGGAGTGCTCCTGGTCACCCTGGGCTCGCTGGTCCGGCTGAGGCTGCCGGTGGCGTGGTGGCTCGGCATGGCCTACCTGTCGGCGCTCATCGTGGTGAAGACGAGCATCGGGTTCACCCAGGCGCCGGTGGAGCTATGGTTTTCACTCGCGAGGCGGGTTCCGCCTCATTATTTGGTCGGGCTGCAGGCATTCGGCATTCTCTCGGCGGTGGTCTACGCCCTGGACATCACCGCCTTCGTGGCCTTCCTCTCCCCGAGGGGGAGGGAGTGCTTCGGGGTGCGGCGGCACTCAGCCCCGGAGTGACAAAACTCGAAATTCGGGATTTGGAAAAAGACTGGAGAACAGGCTTCCCCCCGCTCTCAGCTCTTCTCCTGTCCCCTGTCCCTTGTCCCTTGTCCCCTTCAGCGTTCGAGGCATACGACCCGGGCCCGGCCCTCGCTCTTGGCCAGATAGAGCGCCTGGTCGGCCCGGCGGAGGAGGCTTTCCAGATCTTCGCCGGGGGTCGAGTTGGACACCATTCCCCCGCTGATCGTGAAGCGCTCTCCGGGGAGCTCCTTGAGAACCAGTTCCTGCACGGCCTCCTCGATGCGCTCGCCCGATTTCAAGGCCCTGGTGATGGAGGTCTGGGGAAAGAGAAGGGTGAACTCGTCGCCCCCGTAGCGGCCGAAGATGTCGTAGTCCCTGAGGCAGCCGCCCACGGTGTTGCAGATCTCCACCAGGACGAGGTCTCCGAGCTGGTGTCCGAAGCGGTCGTTGATCCCCTTGAAGTGGTCCACGTCGAAAATCATGAGCGCGGCCTGGAGGCCGAGGCGTTCGCTGCGCTCCATCTCCCTTCGGGCGAGATCCAGGAAGTGCCGCCGGTTGTAGATCTTGGTCAGGCTGTCGGTGGTGGAGAGCTCCATGAGCAGCGCGTTCTTCTGACGGAGTTCGTCCTGGAGCTGCTTGACCTTCAGATGGACCTTGGCCCGCGCCACCAGCTCGCCGGGGTGGAACGGCTTGGTGATGTAGTCGTTGGCTCCGGCCGAGAGCACCTTGATCTTCTGATCCACGTCGCCCACCGCGGTGAGCATGACCACGGGGACCTCCTGCATCTCCTCCCGGGACGAGCGCATTTGCAGGAATTTGAGCCCGTCCATCTGGGGCATCACGAGGTCGCAAAAGACGAGGTCCAAGGAGTGGTCCATCATGATCTTGAAGCCGTCCAGTCCGTTCTCCGCCTCGTAGAAGGCCGCCTCGACGCCCGCCTCCTGGAGGACCTGGCGGATCTCCTCCCTGACGGACCGGGAGTCTTCGACGATGAGAATTCTCGACTTCCCATTCTGGCTCAAGGTGTCCCGCTCCCCATCCTACAGTGCGCCAGGCCGGCCCTCCTTGCAAGCCAGACGGCCTCCGACGCGACGGAATCCAGAGTGCGCAGGGTCGCCTCCTGGGAGGAGACCCACAGGGCCAGGGAGGCACCGGCCGTAAGACTTCTGAGGGCGAGGCCCGACAGATCATCCAGGGCGGCCACGGCGCCCATGGAGAGGTCGTCGGTCACGCTGAGCCCGCCGAAGCCCAGCGAGGACAGGAGTTCATAGGTTCCGGCATGCAGGGTGGCCGGTGTCCTCCCGTCCAGGAAGGCGTAGGCGGCGTGACCCACCATGACGTACGGGACGAGGCCCGCCAGCTCCCGGTAGGGGGCCAGGTGGTCCTGGCGGTCCGCGAGGCCACCCTCCACGATGGGCAGGGCGCGATGGCTGTCCAGGCGGGACCCCCCGAGCCCAGGGAAATGCTTCAGGCAGCCTTCGATGCCGGCGTCATGCAGCCCTGCGAGGAAGGCCGCGCAACACGAGGTGACCGTGCGGGGATCGTCGCCGAAGAGCCTCCCCTCGAGCCCCGTGCCCGGATGGGCAGGACCGAGGTCGGCCACGGGGGCGAAATCCACGTCGAACCCCAGGCCGCGCAGGATCTCCCCGGCCTCCGCTCCGGCCGCTTTGGCCCTGGCGGGGTCCGCCGCGCAGGACTCGGCGCCCGGCAGGTCGTATCCGAGGGCGGCGAGCCGGCTGACCCTTCCCCCCTCCTGGTCCAGGGCGATCAGGGGAGAGAACCCTTCGGTGGAGCCGTGGATGGCCTGGCAGAGCTCGGCCACCTGCTGCCCGCTCTTGAGGTGGCGGGCGAAGAGGATTACCCCGTACGGTGCGGAGCGCGCCAGAAACTTCGCCAGGCGGGCATCCGGCACGCAATCGTCTAGGGTGATCCAGACGGGGTTCGGGGTCATGGGCGCGGCGGCTTCGACTTAGAAGACGAAGGCTTCGTTGGTTTGGGGGCCTTGGGGGGCGAAGGCTTCGGGGGAAGGGTGACGCGGTAGAGGGTGGGTTGGGGCGTGTCGCTCCAGGCCAGCACCGCCGCCTGGTCTCCGGCAACGGCCGGCGCCTTCAGAATGGCGCCCTTCGGCACGCGCCAACTCCAGATCTCTCTGCCGGACGTCGGATTGAGGATGAAGAGCCGCTGGCCCGGGTCCTCGGCGAAGAGGAGGCCAGCCTGGACGGGGTAAGGGCCGAAGGAGGGCCTGCCGTCGGTGCGGAACTGCCAGGCGAGCTGGCCCGAGCGGATCTTCAGCGCCCTCACGAGGTGGTCGAGGGAGGCGTAGACGACCAGTTCGCCGGCCACCCACGGCGGGTTCACCACCTGCCCGCCGCCGCGGTAGCGGTAGCGCTGCCTTCCTTCGGCGTCCGAAAGGGCCACGAGGGAGCCGCTGCTGGTGCCTGCCAGGAGAAGCCCGTCGGCCAGCACCGCCGGGCCTGGTCCCTCCCCCTTGGGCGTCCAGGTCCAGAGGAGTCGTCCCTGCGGATTCAAACGGGCCGCGAAGCGGGCGTTCCAGACCCAGAATCCGCCGTCGGCCAGGCGCTGGGCCGACGTGGCCTTGAGAGGAAGAGGCGCGGCCTGGGTTTCGGGAAGGACGATTTTGTCCGCGTAGACCTCCGCGGTTCCGTTCTGGCTCGGCAGAAGCGCCACGAGCTGGGAGGCCGGACCGGCGAGGCGCCCCACCTCCGAGGGCATGCCCTTGCCCATCTGCCAGAGGTTTCCGTCGCGGTCCGCCAGTACCGGGCCCGTCGGCCCGCAGCGGGGCTGCATGAGGGGCTTGATCTGGACCGGATCGCAGTCGGGAGCCGTTTCGCCCGGACTCATGATCTGGTTGCGGCCTCCGGAGCTGAATACGTAGAGGCGGCTGCCGCAGAGAAGGGGGGCGAAGTCCGCCGCTATGTCCAAGGGGATGGCCTGAACCTGAACGGGCTCACCTCCGAACGAGGCGAGCCCTGTCAGCAAGAGTCCTGCGGTCAAAAAGAGTGCGGTCCTGCCGACCCTGATCATGAAGACTCCAAAAGGGGGACCTAGCCGGCCTGTTTGGAGGAAGCGGGCTCCATCTCCTTGATGAGGGACTCGTTGAACCGGATGGCCTTCTTTGCGTCGAGAGCCTGCCGCTGGCGCTCCACATAGTCGTTCATCCACTGTTCGGCAACCTTGCCGGCCTGGGTCTGGGCGAGTTGGTCCTTGTCCTCTTCAAATTTAGTCATGTCGGCGTTGGTGCGGTCGGTCACGATGCCCACGACCCAGCCGGTCTTGGTGGAGACCGGTCCCACCTTGTCGCCGGCCTTGGCGGCGAGGAAGGCCTTATTGACCTCCGGATCCTTACCCACGCTCGGGATGGCGTCCGTGGCGGTGAGCGGCCCCACCTGCTGCGGGGTGTAGCTGTCCTTCTTGGCGTCGGCTTCGAGGGAGGCGGCATCCTTGGCCCCGGCCAGCAGAACGGAGGCGGCCGTTTTGGCGAAGGCGGAGGCCCGGTCGTTCTGGATCTCCTGCCGGAGCTGGTTCTTGGCCTCGTCAAAGCTGGCCGTGTGGGCGGGCTGGATGGTGGTCACCTTGAAGCGGATCACGCCGTTCTCGCGGTAGGGAAGAACCTTCGACCATACCCCCTGGGCCGCGGAGAAGATCGCCTTGGAGAGCTCCGGATCGAAGCCCAACGGCCCGATGGACTGGTTCTCCTCGAAGGGGACAGCCACGTCCGCCGGCTTGATGCCGAACTTCTTGCTCAGGGCCTGCAAGCCCGAGTCATCCTTCAGGGAGGAGAGCTCCTTTTCCGCCTCGTCGTACTGCTTCTGGATCTCGCTCTGAATGGCGGGGTCCTTGAGCAGCATGGCCTGCTTGACCTGGTACTGGACCTCGCGGAACGGCTTGGTCTGGGGGCCGATGCCCGTGAGCTTGATGATGTGGAAGCCGAACTGCGTCCTGATGGGCCCCACCACGTCGCCCACCGCCTTGCATTGATCGAACACCGCGTCCGCGAAGGGCTTCACCATGGCGGTCCGCGAGAACCACCCCAGGTCCCCGCCCCGCTGCGCCGTGCTGTCCTGGGAGTACTCCTTGGCCATGGTGGCGAAATCCGCGCCGGCCTTGATCTTGTCGTAGATCTCCTGGGCCTTCTTCCTGGCGGCCTCGACTTCAGCGGGCTTGGCGTCCTGCGCCACCCGGATGAGGATGTGGCTGGCCCGGCGATCGGTGGCCGGGATGGAGAAATCGGCCTGATGGGCGTTGTAGTAGGCCTGGAGCTGGGCGTCCGAGAGATTGACCCGGCTCTCGAAGTAGTTCTTGGAGAGCATGACGTACTGAATGGCGCGCTTCTCGGGGATCTTGAGGCTGTCCTTCTCCTGGTCGTAGCGGGCTTTGAGGTCCGCGTCCGTGATGGCCCCCACCTGCTGGTAGAACCGGCTGGATGGAATCTGGACGAGGGTCGCCTTGAACTTGTCGTTCTGTTCGGCGTAGAGGCGCCTGAGATCGGCGTCCGAGAGATAGACGGAGCTCGCCAGAAGGTCGTGCAGCTTCTCCATCAGCAGCTCCGTCCGCAGGAAGGTCTGGTAGTCCTGGGCGGAGACGCCCAGGCTGCCGAGGAGTTGGGGGTACTGGGACTTGGGGTCGCTGAAGTTGTAGAGCCGCTGGATCGTGGCGGCCAGATCCTCATTGCTCACCGAAAGCCCGTAGGACTTGGCCATCTTGGTGAGGATGAGCTCATCAACCATCTGGTTGGCGATGTTCTGCGGCGCGCCTTGGAGGAAGCTGTCCCGGAAGTTGTCTCCCAGCATGGATTTGATGCGGTCCACGTAAAAGCGGTACTTGAGGCGGAACACGGCGGGAGGAAGGCTCTCGCCATCCACCTTCACGGCGTAGTCGCCCCCGAAGAGGGAGCTGCCCCGCTTCTCGTAATCGAGGCCCCCGCCCCAGAGGGTGAAGATCGCCATGACGAAGGAGATGACGATGATCCAGAGCAGAAACTTCAGGAATCCCATGTTGCGCATGCGTTTCAACACGTTCATGAGGCGCTTCCTCCACTCGCAAAGGGCTTCATGATACAGGATTTTAGCCGCTTCGACAAGGTACAAAGGGCCGACAAAGGGCCGACTGCAAAGGGCGGACGGACGAGACCCCGGTCCCCGGTCTCCAGGCCCCTCATCCTTTCTGCTCTGGGACGTTTCAGATACAATGCGCTGGGAGGCACCATGGGCAGGACCTTCAGCGTGGCGGTGGTGGCCGGCGAACCCTCGGGGGACGGACATGCGGGGAGGCTGGTGGAGGCCTTCGACCGTCTGGCGCCGGGGAGCCGGTGGTTTGGCGCGGGCGGCCCCGCCATGGCCTCCGCCGGCGTGGAGATCGTGGTGCCCATGGAGAGGCTCGCCGTGGTGGGCATCGCGGAGGTGGCGACCCACCTTCCCAGCCTGTGGCGCTCCATGGCAACGCTCAAGCGCATGCTCAGGCAGCGTCGGCCGGATGCCCTCGTGCTCGTGGATTTCCCCGATTTCAACTTCCGGCTGGCGCGGTTCGCCCACCGGCTCGGGCTGCCGGTGCTGTACTACATCACTCCCCAGGTCTGGGCGTGGCGGCAGGGACGCACCGATTTCCTGAAGCGGAACGTGGACCTCTGTCTGGTCATCTTTCCCTTCGAGGAGCCCTTCCTGGCGGCCCGCGGGGTCCGCGCCCGATTCGTGGGCCACCCCTTCGTCGGCACGGTAGCCATCGACACGCCCCTGCAGGCCTTTCTCGACCGCCATAGACTCGGGCCCGAACGGAGGCGCGTCGCCCTCCTTCCTGGCAGCCGGTCCTCGGAGGTCCAGAGGAACCTCCCGCCCCTGATGGAGGCCGCCCGCCGGCTCCTGGCCTCTCGGCCGGACCTCTGTGTCTTCGTCCCGTGGGCGAAGGGCTTGCCCAAGGCGCTCCAGAGGCCCTATCACGACCTGGACGTCCGCTGGGTGGAGGGAGAGTACAGGGATGTGCTCGGACACGCTCACGCGGCGGCCGTGGCCTCGGGCACGGCCACGCTGGAGGGGGCGCTCCTGGGCGTGCCCGAGGTCATCGTCTACCGCCTGAAGCGGGCCAGCTATGCCATCGGTTCGCGCCTGGTGAAGCTGGAAAGCGTGGGCCTTCCCAACATCGTCCTCGGAGAGCGCGCCATCCCCGAATTGATCCAGGACGACTTCACGGGTGAGCGCGTGGCGGAGGTGCTCGGGGGGTTTCTGGACGAGCCCGAGGTGAGCCGCACGCGGGCCGAGGTGATGTCTCGGGAAATCGGAGCGCGACTTGGAGAGGGCGACGGCTACCAGAGGGCGGCGAGCGAGATCATGGCCTTCCTGGAGGCGCCGGAGCGCCGGGGCGGCCGGGTCGCCGGGTGAACGGAATATAGAAGCGGGTCCAGCGGAATGCTACCCGGCCGGACCCGTTGAGAGGCGGGGTTAATGCCAAGGGAGGCTCAGCCAGCCTTCTGAATCTTGCCGGCCTTGAGGCACTTGGTGCAGACGCGGACGGTCTTCGTCTGTCCGTTGACGCTGGCGCGGACGGTTTGTAGGTTGGGAAGCCACCGGCGCTTGGTGAGGTTGTGGGCGTGGCTGACGTTGTTCCCCACGCTCGGTTTCTTCCCGCAGATCTCGCACACTCTTGCCATGGTGGTGCTCCTTCGCGAAGGAGCCTTTATACCAAATCCCGCAGAGTCTTGCAAGTGCCGGGGCCTGGAGGGCAGGGGACAAGGGACAAGGGACAAGAAAAGAGGCCCCGGAAGGCCCGCGGCCCTTTCTTGGTTCTCGGCCCTCAACATCCGTCCCCCGTGTCAACCGGCCCTCTCCGAGGTACTATAGCCATGGTCTAGGGTCCGCCCGCGGAGGTTGAGCCCATGAACGACCGGGGCGCACAGCTGGTGGAGCTCCTGCAGGAGGCCATCGTCGTGATGGACGGAGCCACGGGCACCGCCCTGCAGGCCTTCGGGCTCACCGCCCAGGACTTCGGCGGCTCCGAGCTGGAGGGGTGCAACGAGCACCTCGTCTTCTCTCGGCCCGACGTGGTCCGGGCCGTCCACGAAGGCTACCTGAAGGCCGGTGCCCAGATCGTGGAGACCGACACCTTCGGAGGCACCCCCCTCGTCCTGGCTGAGTACGGGCTGGCGGAGAAGGCGCTGGAGATCAACCGTCGCGCGGCCCAGATCGCCCGCGCCGCCTGCGCGGCCTTCTCCACGCCCTCCACACCCCGCTTCGTGGCGGGCTCCATGGGCCCCACCACGCGATCCATCTCGGTCACGGGCGGCGTGAGCTTCGACGAGATGCGGGAGCACTACCGGATCCAGGCCATCGGCCTCCTCGAAGGGGGCGCGGACCTGCTGGTGCTGGAGACCGTCCAGGACACGCTCAACCTGAAGGCGGGTCTCCTCGGCCTCCGGCGCGCCATGGACGAGGCCGGGCTGGAGGTGCCCGTGATGGTCTCGGCCACCATCGAGGCCTCCGGCACCATGCTGGCCGGACAGACCATCGAGGCGCTCTACGCCTCCGTCATGCACGTCCCCCTCCTGGCCGTGGGCCTCAACTGCGCCACGGGGCCCGAGCAGATGACGAGCCACCTCCGGAGCCTCTCCGCCATAGCGAAAACGAGAGTCTCCTGCTATCCCAACGCGGGCCTGCCCGACGAGAACGGCCGCTACGGTACCACGCCCGCCGAGTTCGCCGCCCACCTCGCCCGCTTCGCGAGGTCTGGCTGGATTAACCTGGCGGGAGGTTGCTGCGGGACCACGGCCGAGCACATCCGGGCCCTCGCCGATGCCGTGGCGGGCCTTCGGCCACGCCGCGTCCCCGAGCACCGCCGGACCTTCCTATCGGGCATCGACTTTCTGGAGGTGGAGGAGGAGAACCGGCCCGTCCTCGTGGGCGAGCGCACCAACGTGCTGGGTAGCCGGCGCTTCAAAGGCCTCATCGCGGCGGGCGATGCGGAGGGGGCAGCGGAGCTGGCGAGGGAACAAGTGCGAGCCGGCGCGCAGATCCTGGACGTCTGCCTCCAGGATCCCGACCGGGACGAGCTCTCGGACCTGACGGCTTTTCTGGAGAAGGCCTCCCGGATGGTGCGGGCCCCGCTCATGATCGACTCCACCGACGCCTCGGTTATCGAAAGGGCGCTCTCGCTCATCCAGGGCAAGGCGGTGATCAACTCGGTGAATCTCGAGGACGGAGAAGAGCGTTTCCGCAAGGTCGTCCCCCTGGCCCGCTCCTTCGGGGCGGCGCTCGTCGTCGGGACCATCGACGAGCACCCTTCGGCGGGCATGGCCTTGACGAGGGAGCGAAAGCTCTCCATCGCCCGCCGGGCCTTTTCCCTGCTCACGGAAAAGTACGGCATGCCTCCGGAGGATCTCTTCTTCGACCCCCTGGTCTTTCCCTGCGGCACCGGCGACGAGGCCTACGCGGCGAGCGCCGTGGAGACCATCGAGGGGCTCCGGCTCATCAAGGCGGAGTTCCCCGACAGCAAGTCCATCCTCGGCATCTCGAACGTCAGCTTCGGTCTGCCGCCTTTGGGGAGGGAGGTCCTGAACTCGGTCTTCCTCTACCACTGCACGCTGGCCGGGCTCGATCTGGCCATCGTGAACAGCGAGAAGATCCGCCGCTATCCCACCATTCCGGAGGAGGAGCGTGCCCTGGCGGAGAATCTCCTCTTCCGCCGCGGAGGGGATCCGCTGGGGGCCTTCTCGGCGTACTTCAAGGAGAAGAGCCGGGTCGCGGGGCCGTCCCGAAAGAGGGCGGGGACGGCGCTGGAGCGGCTCCCGCGCTGCATCATCGAGGGCACCAAGCAGGGGCTGGCGGAGGACCTGGACGAACTGCTCTCCCAGGGGATGCAGCCCCTCGCCATCATCAACGGCCCCCTCATGGCGGGCATGGCCGAGGTGGGCCGGCTCTTCGCCGCCAACCAGCTCATCGTGGCCGAGGTGCTCCAGTCGGCGGAGGTGATGAAGGCCGCCGTCTCCAGGCTGGAGGCGAAGATGGAGCGGAGCGCCGACGCCCTGAGGGGCACCGTCCTCCTGGCCACCGTGAAGGGCGACGTCCACGACATCGGAAAGAATCTCGTGGACATCATCTTCAGCAACAACGGCTACCGAGTGGTGAACCTGGGGATCAAGGTCCTGCCGGAGACGCTCGTGCGGGCCTTTCGCGAGCACGAGCCCGATGCCATCGGCCTTTCGGGCCTCCTCGTCAGGAGCGCGCTCCAGATGGTGGCCACGGCCGAGGACCTCACGGCGGCCGGGGCCACTCCGCTGCTGCTCGTGGGCGGGGCCGCCCTGACGGAGAAGTTCACGGACCTGAAAATCGCTCCCGCCTATGGAGGATTCGTGGCCTACGCCAAGGACGCCATGGCCGGCCTCGATCTGCTGAACCGGCTCACCGATCCGGAGCGGGCCGCCGCGGCGCGGGCCGAGATAGAGCGGCGGCGGCGAACGACGGGCCAGGCGGCCCCTCGGGCCGCGCCCGAGGAGGGAGCGGTGCCCGCCGTGAGGAGCCCGAAAATCGAACTTCTTCCGCCTCTGCCTCCTCCGGATGAGTCGGAGCACCTTCTGGAGCCCTCCGTGGAGGAGGTGTGGCCCTTCCTCAATCCGCAGATGCTCTACGGCAAGCACCTCGGCCTCCGCGGAAGCTTCGCCAGGCTCGCGGAAGAGGGTGATTCCCGGGCCGTCGAACTGGCGTCCCTGATGGAGGAGCTCCGGGACTCCCGCTGGATCAGGCTGAGGGCGATCTACCGCTTCTTCTCCGCCGAATCCGATGGGAATGACCTGCGGCTCTTTCCGCGGGGCGGCCCCCCGGCGTCCTTCGCTTTCCCCCGACAGCGCGGCGGCGAACGGGAGTGCATCGCAGACTTTGTGCGGCCGGCCTCGGAGGGCGGAGGCGACTCGGTGGCCCTCTTCGTCACGACGGCCGGGGAGGGCATCCGCGAACGAGTGGAGGGGCTCAAGCGGGAGGGTAGCTTCCTCCGGTGCCACGCCCTGCAGGCCCTGGCTCTGGAGCTGGCGGAGGCGACGGCCGAGTGGCTCCACGGCAAAATCCGCGAGCGGTGGGGGTTCCCCGATCCGCCTGGGATGACCATGATGGACCGCTTTCAGGCGCGTTACCGGGGAAAGCGGTACAGCTTCGGGTATCCCGCCTGTCCTGACCTCTCGCTCCAGGCGCGCCTGTTCGAATTGCTCCAGCCCGAGAGGATCGGGGTGGAGCTCACGGAGGGCTTCATGATGGAGCCGGAAGCCTCGGTCTCCGCGGTGGTGGTGCACCACCCGCAGGCGAGGTATTTTGGAGTGTGAGGGATCGTGATTAGAGGACTAGGTGACTAGGGGACTAGGAAAAAGAAAGGCGCAAGGGCCGTGCCACGCACTATCTTCCTAGTCCAGAAGTCACGGAGTCTCCCAGCCACGACCCAAAGGGCCCCTTGGGAGGATCGACGGTGACGAAACGCGAAGCGCTGGCGAGCTGGATGAAGGAATCGGTGATCCTGGCCGACGGCGCCATGGGCACCGTCTTGCACCTCCGGGGCATCCCGAGGAACCGCTGCCTGGAGGAGGCCAACCTCAGCCAGGCGGACCTCGTCTTCGCCCTCCACCGGGAGTACGTCCACGCCGGGGCCCAGATCCTGACCACCAACACCTTCAAGGCCAACCGCCTGGGGCTCCGGGCTTTCGACCTGGAGGGGCGCCTGGAGGAGATCAATGCCCGCGGCGTGGAGATCGCCAGGCGAGCGGCTCACGGGGCTCCCGTGTGGGTGGGCGCCTCCATCGGTCCCCTCAAGGTGATGCTGAAGCCTTACGGAGACATGGAAGAGGAGGCGGCGCGGGAGATCTGCCGGGAGCAGGTGGCGGCCCTGGCCTCCGCCGAACCCGACCTCTTCATCCTGGAGACCCAGCAGTCGGTACTGGAGACCTGTTTCTTCATCGACGCGTGCAGGGAGGTGGCGCCCGACATCCCCATCCTGGCCTCGCTCACCTTCAACCGGGAGGGGAGGACCTTCTTCGGCGACACGCCCGTCGAAGGGTGCAGGCGTCTAGCCAAGCAGGGCGCCGACGTGGTGGGCATCAACTGTTCGGTGGGCCCCGCCGACACCCTCCCCCTGGTGGAAGAGGTCTGCCAGAACGTGGGCCACCCCCTGGTCGTCATGCCCAACGCCGGCTATCCCGCCGAGGTGGACGGCCAGATCCACTACCTCTCCAGCCCCGAGTACGTGGCGAACTACATCAAGCGGTACGTGGAGCTCGGCGTGAACATCGTGGGCGGCTGCTGCGGCACGACGCCCGAAACCATCCGGGCGGTGGCGCAGATCATCCGGAAGCGGCCGCCCGTGAAGCGCCAGGACAGCCCGGAGGGATGGGTCCTGGTGGAGGAGGCGCCTGCCGCCGCGCCCGCGCCGCAGGGAGGAGGCTTCTTCGCCCGGCTGCGGAGCGGATTCGCGGTGACCTGTGAGATCAATCCACCCAAGGGCCCCGACGCCCGAGAGGCGGTAGAGATGGCCCGCCTGTTCAAGCAGGCCGGCTCCTCCGCGGTGGACATCGCGGACAACCCCATGGCCCGGGTGCGCGTCTCCTCCATGGCCCTGGCCCATTTCGTGCAGCAGGAGACCGGCCTGCCCACCATCTTGCACATGACCTGCCGGGACAGGAACCTGTTGGCCCTGCAATCCGAACTCCTGGGCGCCTCGCTCCTGGGCGTGGAGGGGATCCTGGCCCTCTCGGGCGATCCTACCGCCCATGGGGATTTCCCGGCGGCCACCTCGGTGAACGACGTGAACGTGGTGGGCCTCGTGAAGATCATCGCCTCGCTCAACCGCGGGTTGGATTTCTCGGACCACCCCACGGGCACCCCCACCCAGTTCGCCGTGGGTGTGGGGGTGAACCTGACGGCGACGGACCCCGAGAAGGAGATCGCCAAGCTGAGGGAGCGGCTGGATGCCGGAGCGGTCTTCGCCATGAGCCAGCCCGTCTTCGACCTGGAGCCCGTCAGGCGGTTTCTCGACCGGTTGAAGGGCTTGCCCGTGGTAATCCTTCCCGGTGTGCTGCCCATCGCCAGCCTGAAGCAGGCCCTGTACCTAGCCAACGAGGTGCCCGGGATGACCGTCCCCAGGAGCGTCATGGAGCGGTTCGAGCGCCTCGAGAGGAGGGAGGACCAGATGGCCCTCGGCGTGGAGCTCGCGCAGGAACTCCTGCGGGGCCTGAAGGAGTTCGCCGCCGGCGCCTACCTCACCTCCGGCGGCCCCAAGATGCCCGTCCTCGTGGATGTCCTGGCTGCCCTGCACTGAGGATTGAGAAGGGCGCAGGAAAGCATCGGCACCGGTGCGCCGCGCCACGGAGGCGGGGCATCACCGCTGGAGATTCCTCGCGGGCGGGCCTTGAGGAGGCCCTCAGGGTGAGCGGTGCTGCGCGCCGGTCACCGCCAGCTGATCTCGTAGACGCAGATCCGATCGGGGCTGCCGGGAGCCAGCCCGCACCGGTCGTGGGTCACCAGCGGCCCCGCGACCCCCAGCTTCTCGAGCGCGCCGTACAGGTACCCCACGCCCGTTGAGCAGTCCATCTGGTCGGCCTTTTCCACGCCCGTGTTGTCGATGCTGACCCGGAAGCGACGGGGCCCCAGCTCCTCCACCTGGATGTGGTCCGCGAAAGCGTCTCCGTAACACTTGCGGTTGATCTGGACGAAGCCGCTCTTCAGCCACTCCTCCGGGCGCTTGCCCGAGAAGTAGGCCCTGAAGACCGTGTCCGCCTGCCGTTGGGCGTTGAACCGCCCCGCCTCGAAGGTGATACACGGCATGCGCGACGAGGTGGTGTGCAGGGGCGCTCCAGGCCCCTTGAGCGCGATGGTGATGGCTTCGAGCAGGACCTTGTCTACCCAGTCGGGGAAGTAGGAGCTGGAGAGCACGATCCCCGAAAAGAGGCGGGTCTTAAGGAACTCGGCCTTCTCCGGTGCGCTGGCCAGGCGGAGGGCTTGGGCCTGGACCTCGGCCAGAATCTTCGGATAATCCAGCCCTCTCCGCTTGCAGTAGTCTTCGAGAAAGAGGAGCCGCCCCTTAATGAAATCCCCCAATTGAAGCTCGCCTTGTTGCGTCTCCATGGATCGCCTCCGCACTCAGCCAGGAAAGATCATAGTGCACTGGGTGAAAAGTGAACAGTGAGTCCCCAATCCCGCGATGGAGGAGGGGAATAGCCGTGGAAAGCGCGACAGGGATTTGGGATTTGGGATTTGGAAAAACGCCGTGGAACGGTCCGCCTCCTGCTGTCCTCTCTCCTCTCTCCTCCTGTCCCTGTCCCCTCGCCATCTCCTCGCGCCATCGCGGAACCCGCGCACGGTGCCCTTGCTTGACTCTGTGGTCATTGCTGACTATATTGATAGTGCGGAGGGTGGTCATGGATTTTGCGAAGAAGCTCGTATCGGTTCGAAAGTCTCTCGGGTTGACCCAGGCGGAGGTGGCGCGGCGCCTGGGATGGAGCCCCCCGAACTACGCGCGCATCGAAAAGGGGCGCATCACCCCCTCGCTCCGCTCCCTGGAAGCCATCGCCGAAGCCATGGAGGTGCCCCTCTCCATGATCACCCAGGAGAACCCCCTGGCCGAGGAGGTGCCGGTCGTGGCCTTTGCCTCCGCCGGGGAGGCGGTGGAGTTCACCGACCAGGGCTACCCCGCCGGTGGCGGCATGTACTTCCTGCCCCGCCCGCCGCAGTTCACGGACCCCAACGGCTTCGGCGTGGAGGTGGCGGGGGACAGCATGGTGCCCAAGTACGAGGACGGCCAGGTGGTCATGGTGGACACGCGCAAGAGACCCATCAGCGGCGACTATGCCGTCATAGGCCTCATGACCGGCGAGAAGTACGTGAAGCGCTACCGGGAGGCGGGCGGGCGGATCATCCTCGAATCGGTGAACCCCCTCTATCCGCCCGTGGTTGTGGAGCCCCATGATGTCCGTTTCGCCTACAAGATCGTGTGGGTGAGGGAAAGATAGAAACAGGGAAACAGGGAGGAGAAAAAGATGGAGGCCAACACCCAACCGACGGTCCGGAGCTATCAGGACCTGCGGGTGTTCCAGGGCGCGATGGATGCGTGCATCGAGGTTTCCTCAATCAGCAAGAAGTTTCCCCCCGAAGAGCGTTTCACTCTTACCGATCAGGTGCGAAGATCCTCCCGCTCCGTTTTTTCCCTGTTGCCCTGTTCCCCTGTTTCGCTGTCTCTGTCCATCAGGGGCAGGATGGTGATTGAGGTTCTGCCGTGAAGGAACGAACCGCCCTCCGCATCGGTGTAGCCGGCTGGACGTACCCCGACTGGAAGGGGGTGGTGTACCCGCCGAGGGCCGGCCGAGGTTTCGCCCCCCTCGCTTTCCTCGCGGGGCTCCTGGGCGCGGTGGAGGTGGACAGCACCTTCTACCGGATCCCCGATCCCCTCGTCGTGGGCGAGTGGGTGCGCAAGGTGTCGGATCTCCCCGATTTCCGCTTCACGGTGAAGCTCTTCCAGGGGTTCACCCATACGCGCAAAGCCTCTCTGGTGGACGAGCGGGCCTTCCACCGGGCGGTGGACCCCCTGGTGCGTTTCCACCGTCTGGCCGCCGTGCTCATCCAGTGGCCCTGGTCCTTCAAAAACACGGAGGAGAACCGGAAAACCCTGCTGGCCCTCGTCGGCCGCTTTTCCGCCTATCCGCTGGCGGTGGAGCTGCGCCACGCCTCGTGGGGCTCCAAGGATGTGCTGCGGATGCTGCGGGAGTGCGGCGTGGCCTTCTGCAACATCGATCAGCCGGCCCTGGCCCACTGCCTCGGAGCCACCTGCGCCGTTACCTCGGATCTCGCCTACTTCCGCTTCCACGGCCGAAATGCCGCCGCCTGGTTTACCGAGGGGGCGGGCCGGGACGAGCGGTATAACTACCTTTACAGCGCCGCCGAATTGGCTCCGTGGGTGAACGCCGTCCGGGAGGCCTCCACCGTGGCCAAGGAGGTGATCCTCATCTTCAACAACCATTTCCGGGGCAAGGCCGTGGCCAACGCCTTCCAGGTCCAGTTTGCCCTCACGGGCCTCAAGCAGCCTGTCCCGCCCGATCTCATCGAAACCTACCCCGAGCTGGAGGCCGTTAGCGATACGGTCTTTCAGCGCTCCCTCTTCGCGGGCGTGGGCTGAGGAAGGAAGCCGGCCGCGGCCGGCCGAGATCCCTCCGCCATGACGTCTCTCGTCCCCGCCTCGGCGGCGCCGCGGCACCGCCGCCCCGAGGCGCGCCCGAGGAGCAGGCCCCACTCCGGTTCCCACGCTGGTCCAGAATCCTCGGCGAGGTCGCGGGGCTGGCGATCTGTAACGTAAAGGTAACGATGGTGGGCGCCGAACGTAACGAATGGGGCGCTCTTTCTCGGAACGGTGCCCGCGGATAGGAGCCGCAACCTGTTCCCTTTCAAAGGGTTCGGTTGAGACGACGAAGCGGCCTGGACTTGGCAAGCCGTTTGCTCGTAGGAGCCCATTCAGGGAGGCCGCGTTGCGGGCCGCCAAGACTTCATTGCGGTTGGGGGGATCATACGTGCGAAGGGACGAGTGCTTCTGGCCATCCTGGCCAACCATCCAGGAACGCCCCGGAAGAGAGAATCCCCCCACCAATGCGAAGGCACCCGTATCTGCCCCCCAGCAAGGGGGAGCGGGGGAGCATCTGGCTGCCTCGTTCTTCGAAGGCCGTCTCTCGGCTCGGCTGTGAAGTGGGAGTGACGAATCGTGAACGGCTGAGTCTCATTGTTGAAAAACCACGGACTGGGTCCGTTGGTAGAAGCCCTAACCCCTCATAGGCGGGAGACTGGATTTCTCCCGCCTCTTTTTTTTCTTGAAAGAATGGTCATGTATGACTATAATGTGGATGCGGATAGTAGTCCTGTCCCCATCCGGAAGGTCCAGATGGGAATGGTGGAGGGTTGAGAGTGGAGAGTGGAGCGCCAGCCCAGCGTTTGACCCTGCGTGGGCTTCGTTCCTCCCTCCACCCTTCGCTCTCCACGCGGAAACGGTTTTTTCGGATGGACACCAGCCTAGGACCTCCGCCTTCCTCGGGTGCGCCATGGCGTTCGTGCCGCTTGTCGATCGGACAGCCTTCACTTTCTACTCCGGGGCCATGCTGCCCGAGACGCTGGCGAAGGCGTGCGCGGAGAGGGGGCACGCCGCGGCGGGAATCTGCGATCGCGACGGGCTCTACGCGGCGGTGCGGTTTTACAAGGCGGCGAAGGCGGTGGGCATCCGGCCGGTCCTGGGAGCGGAGATCACGGGGACGACATCTGGGATTTCGGATGTGGGAATTCGGAGGCAAAAGAACGCCGCCAAAGCTGACGGTTCAGCTCCCCTTGTTCCCAATAAATTCCCGATCCCCAGCCCCAAGTCCCCTCTGTTCGCCTTTGCGCGAGATTTGGAGGGGTACTCCCGCCTCTGCCGCCTCATCACGCGCCGCAACCTGGAACCGGAGCGCTTCGACCGGGTGGGAGAGTGCGCGGCGGCTACGGAGGGGGGGCACGTGGCGCTGGCGGCCTCGGACGTGACGCTGCTCTACGCCCTGAAACAAGCGGGTGGCGGGGTCTCCGGGGGAGCGAGCGGGAAAGAGGGGAGCCTCTTCGCGCGTCTGTCGGGGAACCCGAAGGCCGATGCGGACGCCCGAGCCGCGGCCCACTGGCTCCACCTGCCCTGCCTCGCCGCGCCGGCGGCCTTCTTCCCCGAACCCTCGGGCTACGCCGTCCACCGGGTCCTGCGGGCGGTGAAGCACCTGCCGCCCGAGGCGGGGCCGGGGGACTACCTGCTTTCGCCGGCGGAGGCGGAACGGCGGTTCGCGGGCGAGGGCGCCCGCGCCACGGCGCTGGAGGCGGCCGGGGAGCTGGCGGCCTCCTGCGACGTGACGCTGCCCCTGGGCGACTGGCTCCTGCCCCACCCGCCGCTGCCTCCCGGCGAAACCGAGGAGGGCGTGCTGCGGGCCCTCGCGTACGCGGGTTTGGCGCGCCGCGTGCGCAACGTCTCCATGGTCTATCTCGAAAGGCTGGAGCGGGAGCTGGAGGTCATCGTGCGCCTGGGCTTCGCGGGCTATTTCCTGGTGGTGGAGGACATCGCCCGCTTCGCGCGCGACCAGGGCATCCCCAACATCGGCCGCGGCTCGGGCGCCTCCAGCCTCGTCTCCTACTGCCTCTACCTCACGCACGTGGACCCCGTGGCGGAGGGCCTCTACTTCGAGCGCTTCCTGAACCCCGGCCGCCGGAACCCGCCCGACATCGACCTGGACTTCTCCTGGCGCGAGCGGGACCACGTCATCCGGCACGTCTACCACACCTACGGCGACGAGAACGTCTGCATGATCGCCACGCACAACACCTTCTCCGCGCGCTCGGGCTTCCGGGAGGTGGGCAAGGCCCTGAGCGTGCCCGAGGAGGAGATCGGCGTCATCGCGCGGGCCATCCCGCACACCTCCTTCGAGCACTTCACACAGGCCCTGGCCTCGCGGCCCGAGTCGCGCCGGGCGCCCCTCAAGGAGCGGCCGTGGCAGGACCTGCTGGAGGTGGCGCGCTGGATCGACGGCTTCCCGCGCCATCTCTCGGTCCACTGCGGCGGCGTGGTGGTCTCGCCCATCCCGCTCACGCAGCGGCTCTCGCTGGAGCGGGCCGCCAAGGGTGTGGCCATCACGCAGTGTGACATGGTTGACGTGGAGGAGCTCGGGCTGGTGAAGATTGACCTCTTAGGCAACCGCTCCCTGGGCGTGCTCGTGGACGCGGTGGCGGCGGTGAAGGACCACACGGGCGCCTCTCCGCCCGTTTTCCCCCCGGAGCGCACCTACAGCGATGCTCAGACCAACGCCCTCCTCTCGCAGGGCCGCAGCATGGGCTGCTTCTACATCGAGTCGCCCGGCATGCGCCTGCTGCTCCAGCGCCTCAAGACGCGCACCTTCCGAGACCTGACGGCGGTCTCCTCCATCATCCGCCCCGGCGTGAGCGAGTCGGGCATGATGGAGGCCTACGTGAAGCGCCGGCTGGACGAGGAGCCGCCCCAGTACGCGGCGCCGGAGCTGGAGCCCATCCTCAGGGACACCTTCGGCGTCATGGTCTACCAGGAGGACGTGATCCGCGTGGCCCACGAGTTCGTGGGGCTTTCGCTAGCCGAGGCGGACTCCCTGCGCCGGGCCATGAGCGGCAAGTACCGAAGCCGAGCCGAGATGGAGTCGCTCGCGGGCTCCTTCTTCGAGAAGGGCCGCGAGCGGGGCATCGCCGCTCTCGTGCTGGCGGAGCTCTGGGCGCAGATCAAGTCCTTCGCGGGCTACGCCTTCTGCAAGGCCCACAGCGCCTCCTTCGCCCAGCTCTCCTACCAGGTGGCCTACCTGAAGGCGCACCACCCCGCCGAGTTCTTCGCGGCGCTCGTGAACAACCAGGGCGGCTTCTACGGCACGGCGGCCTACGTGGAGGAGGCGCGGCGCTGGGGGCTTCAGGTCTTGCCGCCGGACGTGAACGCCTCCGGCAGCGACTTCGCGGGGAAGGGGAACCTCCTCCGCTGCGGCTTCTTCACCCTGCGCGGCCTTCGGCCCTCGGCGTTGGATGCGCTCTTCGAGGAGCGCGGCGAGGGGCCCTACCGCTCCTTCGCCGACCTCTGCTCCCGCCTGCGCCGCCGCATCCGTTCGGATGAGATAGAGATCCTCGTTCGCGCGGGGGCGTGCGATGGATTCGGGATAGATCGTGGTGTGTTGATAAGTTGGTTGCGGTCTGGGAAGGCAGGGACCAGCACGGCGAGAAACAGGGAAACAGAGAACCAGAGAAACAGCGGAAGAAACATTTTCTCCTGGTCTCCCTGTCCCCCTGGCTCTCTGATTCACGCCCATTCAACATCCCTCTCCCTAGCCGAGACCCTTGCCGGCGAAGTGCGTACCCTCGGCTACGCGGTGACCGCGCATCCGCTGACGCCCCTGCTGGAGTGGGCCGAGGGGCTGGGCTACACGCACGCGGGAGACCTGCCAGGGAGGGCGGGCAGAACGGCGCGCGTCTGGGGCCAAGTCATCACCTACAAGTGCATCTCCACCCGCAAGGGGAAAGAGGGCATGGCCTTTGCCACCCTCGAAGACCCCACGGGCCTCACGGAGCTGGTCTTTTTCCCGCGCGCCTACCAGGCCTTCGGCGAGCTCATCACGTCCGGGAGGCCGCTGGTGGTGGAGGGCAAGGCGGAGGATGACCGCGGCGGCCTCGCCCTCAGCATCTCCCGCGCCTGGGCCATCCGTGGGATCGTCGTGCCCAAGCCCGTGCGGGAGGAGGCCACCGCCGAGGGCGCCGCGTAGGAGCCCGAGCGCGCACCCTGATCTTTTGACGAATCGCCTATGAAGAGGTCGTAAGATCCCGAGGGCAAAGAGGAGGAAGGCTGGATCAGCAGCGGATTCGAGGTGGTGGCCAAAGGGCCGGGCCTGAAGGCCCTGGTGCCGAAGGGTACGGCCGTGCAGATCGTGGTGACCAACGCGGACGGGACCGCTTCGGCGCCCTTCCCGTACACCCGCTGATCGGTGTGCCCGCCAAGCTTCGAGGAAACCGAACGGCAGGCAGGATGGCAAGGAGGCACTGCCGGACGCGGAGTAGTGCAACCGGGGCGGAGAGGACGGCGGCGGATCCCGAACGGAGCCGGAGTACTGGGCCCTGAAGATAGTGCCGGGAAGGCGTGCGCCGTAGATGGCCGGTCGGCCTGGATGACAAGTAAAGGCCCGCCTGGAGGAGGCGGGCCCTCGGAGGTTAGGAGGGTTATCTTCTTCGGGCCTCCGGACCTCCCGGAGCTGGGGGTTGAGTCGGACCCCGTGCCCAAGATAATCTCCACCCATAGCCTAGCAAGATCAGTGCCATTTTGTGTCCACCTCGGAATCTCGATTTTCCTAAGCAAGGGACCGTTGCCCTGCCGAGGCGGCAGGCCAAATTGACAAGTCAAGGCAGGCATGGCCTACCAAAATGGCGCGTCTCGAGCGGCAGCCGCCCATCCCGCTCAATCGCTTCATTGCTTCCTCGCCACAGGGAAGTCGCCGTCAGGCGACGACTCCCACACCGGCGGGAATTGCATCGCCGGATTGCGGTTTCCCGCCGCGGTTTCCCGCCGCCCTTGAATCGCTGTCCGCTTGTTGATACAGTAATTGCAGACGCTCCGGCGTGACCGGGAGGGTCGAGGAGAGCACCGAGATGTTCTCGTTCCTGCCACCAGCCATCCTGGGACCCCTTGCCTTTTCCCTGTTCGCCCTCAACACGCTGTTTTGGGGAACGTTTCTCTACCTGGTGATACCGGCCAAGGTGCTCGTGCCCCACCGCCGATGGAAGAGCTGGTGCACCTCCCTCATGACCTGGATAGCGGAGGCCTGGACCTGCGGAAACAACTGGGGGCTGAGGATGACCCAGCGTATCCATTGGGATGTCGAGGGAGCTGAGGGGCTGAAGAGGGCCTCCAGCTACCTGGTGAGCTGCAACCACCAGTCCTGGGTGGACGTGGTGGTGCTCCAGAAGGTCTTCAACCGGCGAATCCCTTTCCCCAAGTTCTTCCTCAAGAAGCAGTTGGCCTGGGTCCCCGTGCTCGGGGGAGCCTGGTGGGCCCTCGATTTCCCCTTCATGCGCCGCTATACCAAGAGCTACCTCGAAGCCCACCCCGAGAAGAAGGGCAAGGACCTGGAAATAACGCAGAAGGCCTGCCGCAAGTTCGCGGGCAGGCCGGTTACAATCCTGAACTTCCTGGAGGGCACGCGATTCACGCCCGAAAAACACTCCCACCAGGGTTCGCCCTACCGCCACCTGCTCCGCCCCAAGGCCGGGGGGGTCGCCTTCGCCCTGGAGGCCATGGGCGGGAGGCTGCGATCCCTCCTGGATGTGACGGTGGTCTATCCCGACAAGCGATCCGGGTTCTGGGATCTCTTTACGGGACGCATCCGCCGCGTGGTGGTGAGGATCCGAGAATTCTCCATCCCCGAGGAGTTCATGAGGGGCGGGTATCTTGAGAACCCAGAACTGCGGGAGCGCTTCCAGAACTGGATCAGGGAGATCTGGCAGGAGAAGGATGCCCTCATCGAAGACATCCTGGCGCGATCCGGCGGAGCCCCGTCGGCTGCCCGTTGATTCCATAGCCGCACTGACCGCGCTGCAGGCCTACCCAGCGGGCGCTCTTCCAGGGCAGCCCATCTGAGGGAGGGCGCTCTTCAGAGGAAGAAGAGGGGGGCCTCTTCTTCAGGAAGCGGGAAAGGCAGCGACCAACTCCCGCAGCGCCTCTCTCCTCGAATCCTTCCGGCACAGTTCGCCGAGCCGACGTCGCCAAAGCTTGGCTCCCGGCTCTCCGTGGAAGAGCCCCGCCAGGTGGCGGGCCATTAGGTTCAAGGGCACCCCGCGCAGGACCTGCTCTTCAACGTAGGGGACGAACCGATCGAGCAGCTCCTCGAAGGAATCCCTTTCGTCGATGCCAATCCTGGTCTTCACCGTCACCGGCAGGGGGGAGGCGTCGGCCATGGCGGCCACGCAGGAGGCGACGAGGTCGGGTTCGGCCATGAGGCACGCGCCGAAACGTCCCGATTGGACGCGCCCGCTGGGGCACCCGACGTTCAGGTTGACCTCGTCGTAGCCCATGGCGTGAGCAATGCGGGCGCACTTGGCCAGCTCGGTTGGTGAGCTCCCGCCGACCTGGAGCGCCAGCGGGTGTTCCACGGGATCGTAGGCGAGGAGCCGCTCCCGGTCGCCGTGGAGGACCGCCCCCGCGGTGACCATCTCCGTGTAGAGCAGTGTTCGTGTGGTGATGAGGCGGAGGAAGAACCGCTCGTGCCGGTCCGTGCATTCCATCATGGGGGCCACGCTGAGACGCCGGTCAATGGGGGGGGACATCCCCAATCCCGCGATGGAGGAGGGGAATAGCCGTGGAAGGTGTGACAGGACACGCCCAGTAGGAAAAGGTGTCGCACCCATGAGGGATTGGGGGCCATCGAGCCGAAGGCGAAGAGGGCACCAAGGGAGAGGTGGGGCCCCATCGGGCTTTGCCCGT
>JBMFSH010000031.1:0-30731 GCA_049967655.1 Acidobacteriota bacterium | reverse complement strand
CCCACCCTCCACGGGTGCGCCGGCGGCGACGGACCTCCTGCTGCGTCAGGTTTCGGCGCCCGCATCCTCAGCGTACATTGAGTACGCTTGCGGTGTGGTCGCCTCACCTTCCTTACATGAGGCCCATCGGCGCCGGAACGCGCCTTCCTCCGCTTCGCTCTGGAAGGCAGGCCGCACCAATGCGAACTAAAGTTGATTCGGACAGCAAAGCGCCTGACGCCTTGCGAAGGCGGGCCGGGGCGGCGCTGGTGGTCCTCCTGGGACTGGCGGCAGCGGCCGCCCTGCTCCTCTTCTGGCTGTATGCGGCCCGCAGCCCTAAGTACGCCGTGCTGCGCTCGAACGAAGGCGGGCGGTGGGTAAGGCTGCCCGAGCCGGCGAACCCCAATGCGAGGCCGGTGTTTCCCCGCATCGCCCGCTTCCGGTGCCTCTTCGAGGCCGGAAAGGGCGAGGAGCACCTGGTGGTGCGCGTGGCAGCGCTGAGGCGCTGCCAGCTCTGGCTTAACGGCCGGCCCCTCCTGCCGCCCGGTGACGACGCGCCATGGTACCGAGGCTCGGTGGTAGACCTTGCGCCCTTTCTGAACCCGGGGACCAACGAGCTGGTGGCGGTGGTGGAGAACAGCACCGGCCCCCCCGTCTTTCGCCTCACCGGCGAGGGAGGCGGCGCATCGCTCTCCACCCCGGGCGGCTGGGGCGTCTCCATGAACGGGCGGGAGTGGGTCCGCCCGCAACTCGCCAAGGAGAGGCGGCCCTTCCCCGCGACGCTCCAGTATCCTTCGACCTGGAGGGGATTGCTCGGCGGCTGGCCTTGGCTGGCCGGCCTCGCCGCCCTGGCCCTCGCGCTGGCGCTCGGGCTTCGCGCGGCCAGGAGGCGGGAATGGGCGGCGGTGCAGGGGTGGCTGGCCCCATCCCGCCTTCGCTGGCTCCTGCTGGGGCTGTTCGCCGCTCTCTCTTTGAACAACCTCGTCCGGCTACCTCCCTGGATCGGCTTCGACGTGCCGGCCCACTACAGCTATATCGAGTTCATTCTCCAGCACCACCGGCTTCCCCTGGCGACGGACGGCTGGCAGATGTTCGAAGCGCCGCTCTTCTACCTTTTGGGGGCGCTCGTCGAGGGGACGGCGCGCGTGGCGGCTTCTCAGAAAGCGGCGGAAGGGCTGGTGCGCCTGATCCCCATGGCCTGCGGCGCCGGGATGATCGAGGTGGCCTACCGCACGGGGCGACTGCTCTTCCCCGACCGGCCCGCCCTTCAGAGGATCGCCACGGTGGCGGGCGGCCTTCTCCCCATGAACGTCTACATGAGCCAGTACGTGGGCAACGAGCCCCTGGAGGGGCTTCTGGCGGCCTGGGCGCTGTTCCTGGGGCTGCGGCTGCTGGTGAAGGAGGGGGCGCCTTCGCTCTTCGAGTGCCTCGCCCTGGGCGGCGTGCTGGGGCTGGCCCTGCTGGCCAAGGTGACGGCCCTCCTGCTGGTGGGGCCGCTGACCCTGCTGGTTGTCTGGCCGGCCCTCACCCGCAAGGGCTCTTTCGGTCGGGCCCTCGGGGCGGCCGGGGCGCTGTGGGCGGCCTGCGGGGCCGTTTCGGGCTGGTACTACCTGCGCAACTGGATCGAGTTGGGCCGGCCCTTCGTGGGCGGCTGGCAGGCCCGACCCGGCCTCGCCTGGTGGCAGGACCCGGGCTACCGCATGGCGGGCGACCTCTTCCGCTTCGGCCATGCCCTCGTGCAGCCCATCTACGCGGGCGTCTATGGTTTCTGGGACGGCCTCTACTCCTCCCTCTGGCTGGACGGGGGCTTGGGCTCGGTGACGGTGAAACCCCTCTCCCCCTTCTGGCAGCCGGACCTGCTCCCGGCCATGGCCCTCCTGGCGATCCCCCTGAGCCTGTTGATCCTCTGGGGCCTCGCGCGCACCCTCGGGACCGGCGAGTCCCCCGCGCAAGGAGGTCTGCGCTTTCTGCTGGCGTGCGCCGTTTTCTACCTCGGCGCCATGATCCTGCTGTACATCGAGGTCCCGGCCTACGCCGCCGCGAAGGCCAGCTACGCCCTGGCGCTCTCCCCCGCCCTGGGCGCGCTCGCCGCCTGCGGCGTCGAACCCCTCGTGAAGAGGCCTCGCCCGCGGGCGCTCCTCAGCCTCTACCTCTTTGTGTGGGCCGGCGTCGTATACTGCACCTACTGGGCGCGCTAGGGAGAACGAGCCACGAATGGACACGCCGGCCGAGGTCACCAGGAAGCAGGGCCCACCCACTGGGCTCCCATCGAAGAAACGCCTCTGGCTCGCCGCCGTCGGCCTGGCGCTGGTCACCTTCGCGCTCTTCTCGCCCCTGCTGGGGGCGCACTTCGTGGGCTACGACGACAACATGGTCGTGACGCGGAACCCGCTGGTGCAGAAGGGGCTGACGTGGGAGGGGGTACGCTACTACTGGAGCCACATGGCGGGGGGCTTCTACGCGCCGCTGACCTATCTGTCGCACATGCTCGACTGCCAGCTCTTCGGGCTCTGGGCGGGAGGGCACCACCTGACCAACATCCTCCTGCACGTGGCGGCCACGTTGCTGCTCCTTCTTTTCCTCGTGCGGGCCACGGGGGCGCCGTGGCGGAGCCTTTTCGTGGCGGCGCTCTTCGCCCTCCATCCGCTCCACGTGGAGTCGGTGGCGTGGGTCGCCGAGCGCAAGGACGTACTCTCGGCCCTCTTCTTCGTCCTGACGCTCCTGGCCTACCTGCACTACGCGCGGAGGCCCGGCTGGGCCCGGTACGGCTGGGTCGTGGCGGCCCTGCTGCTGGGCCTCCTGAGCAAGGCCATGCTGGTCACCGCGCCCTTCCTGCTCCTGCTGCTCGATTACTGGCCCCTAGGCCGGATGCCGGGCCGACTGGGACCCGGGCCCGAGGGGTGGCCTGCGGCGGCGAAGGAGAATCCGATCCGGAGCTGGACCGTGCTGATCCTGGAGAAGCTGCCCCTGCTCGCCCTCTGCCTGTTCTTCAGTTGGCTCACGGCCCAGGACCAGCCGATCATCGGCTTCCACCGCATGCCGCTCCCCTACCGGCTGATGAACGCCGCCATCGCCTACGGCCACTACACCCTGCTGACCTTCGTCCCCCACGGCCTGGCGGTCTTCTATCCGCTCGACTTCAAGGCGATCACGATGGGCAGGGCCCTGGCGTGGGGGCTGCCGGTGGCGGCGTTTACCCTCCTCGCCCTGGTTTCCTACCGGCGGAGGCCCTATCTGGCGGTGGGCTGGTTCTGGTTCGTCGGGATGCTCGTACCCGTCATCGGGCTGGTCCAAATCGGCGCCCAGGCGCGGGCCGACCGGTACGCCTACCTGCCCTCCATCGGCCTCTTCATCGCCATCGCCTGGGCTCTGGCGGAGGCGATGCCCGCCCGCCGGTGGGCGAGAAACGCCCTCCTGGCCGCGGTGGCCTGCTGGCTCGTGGGCCTCGTGGCCCTCTCGGCCTTTCAGGTCACGACCTGGCACGACACCTACACCCTCTTCCGCCAGGACTACGCGGTGACCCACGACAACGCCAGGGCCGCGCGCTTCCTGGGGCAGATTCTGGCCCAAGAGGGCCGGATCGGGGAGGCCATCCCTTACTACCGCGAGGCCCTGCGCATCGTCCCGACGCTGGACGTGGCGAGGCTGGAGCTGGCGGCCCTGTACGGGCGAACGGGCCAGATGCGACAGGCCGCCGAACTCCTGCTGAAGGGCATGGTGGTCTCGCCCCACGACCCCGAGCTGGAGGCGGCCTTTCTCGGCGCGTGCGGCCGCCTGCCGGATCCCGCCGAGCAGGCGGAACTCCTCGCCAAGGCCTGCCGCCTCCGCCCCGAGAGCTACGCCCTTCACCTGGCCTGGGGCCGGAGCCTGCTGGCCGCGGGGCAACTCGCGGAGGCCACCAAGGTTCTGCAAGAGGCGGCCGCGTCCCGGACGAAGGAGCCGCAGGGCTGGTGCTACCTCGGCCACGCGCTCTTCGAGGGCGGGCTGGAGCGCCCGGCGGCCGACGCTTTCGAGCGGGCCCTGACGCTCTCGCCGCGGGACCCGAGCGCCCTCGCGGGGCTGGCGTGGGTGCTGCTCAAGGCCCGCGACCCGTCGCTCAGGGACCCCGCGCGGGCCCTCCGCCTCGCCAGGGAGGCCGTCCGCCTCAGCGGCGGCAGGGACCCTTACGCCCAGACCGTCCTCGCGGCGGCCGAGGGGGAGCGAACGAAATCGGGCGAGAGCGGAGGGGCGCCATGAGATCCCCGTGGGTGAGACCGGCGCCTCAGGGGCTCTTGGCCGGCGGGGGGGATCAGCCGAGAGCGCGGCAAGGCTGGCCGTCGCTGCTCCTCTTGCTGGCGGCGGCGCTCCTTCTCTTTGGGCCGCTGGTTCTGCATCGCGCCCAGCTCGTGCCCTTTCACGTCTTGGCCGGCGATCCCGCCCTGGCAGGCATCGATTCAACCGCCGACCGCCCCGACTGGAGGACCTACGACCTGGCCCCCGTGACCACCGATTACGCCGAGAAAGCCCTCTTCGCCCACGCCCTCCGCCAGAAGGAGTTCGCCCTCTGGAACCCCTACAACGGTCTGGGGATGCCGCTCTTGGCCGACGGCCAGAGCCAGCCTCTGGCGCCCTTCTTCCTTCCCTTCCTCGCCTGGCCGACGCCGTGGGTGTATAGCTTCTGCCTTGTCCTGCAGCTTCTGTTCGCCGGAGTGGGCATGGACCGGCTTCTGGGGGAGCTGGGGTGCGGGCTCGCCGCGAGGGCCATGGGGGCCCTGATCTTTGCCTTCAATCCCTATACGCTCAAGTTCATCGCCTTCTCCAACGTCTGGGCCTACGCGTGGTACCCGTGGCTCTTGTGGGCCGCCGAGCGCCTGGCAAAAAGGGTGGGCGCTCCCGCTCTCTTCGCCCTGCTGACGGCCCTGATGGCCATGAGCGGGCACCCCGAGGATGCCTTCTGGGGGGCGGCTTCGGCCTTCTTCTACCTCGTCGTGCGGGCCTGGCAGGAGGGTGGCCTTCGGAACACCCTGCGCCCCGCCATCCTGGCGAGCCCATTGCTCGCCCTGCTCCTCTCGGCGTGGTGGGTTCTTCCCTTTCTGGAGTGGGTGGGGCACAGCTTCTCGCCGCGCATGAAGGGAGGAGCAATGCTTTCCTACGCCGTGACAGCCCCCTTTCTGCTCGGCTCGGAGCTGCTATGGCTGCCGCCGCTGCTGCTCCTGGCGCTTGCGGGTGCCGTTTCCCGTAAAGGGCT
This sequence comes from Acidobacteriota bacterium, assembly GCA_049967655.1. Lineage (GTDB taxonomy): Bacteria > Acidobacteriota > UBA4820 > UBA4820 > DSQY01 > DTPS01. Next base: position 25,525 of record JBMFSH010000031.1, on the reverse strand, counting down.
CCTGCTCGCGTTGGTGCCGGCCCTGCTCTGGCCTGCTCTCCTGCTCTTCCCGGGCCCCGAGAGCTTAGAACGGTGGTTGAGCCTGGGCTTCATGAGCGGCCGCTACACGCGTTCACTGGCGTGGTTTGTTCTCGCCGTTTTGGCGCCGCTGGGACTGGAGGCGTGGGCGAGGATGAGGGCAGCCGCGCTTGTGCGCTGGGCGGGCCTGTTTCTCAGCGTCGCCTGGCTGGCGGTGGCCGTCGCCCTGCTGTTTCATCCCTCGGCCGCGGCCCTGACCCCCTCGGGGGAACTGCCGCTCTCGGGACTCTCCGCTGCGGCCAGTCCGGCCGTCTGGCTGCTCGTCATTCTGGGCACGGCGCTGTGGCTCGCTCCGCCGCGCCTGCTGGAACGCGACCGCCCACTCATGCGCACGGCCTTCGCCGCCTGCGTGGTGGGAGGAGCTCTCTTTCTTCCACCCTCCACGTGGGCCCTCTGGAACCGATCGAGCCCTGTTCCCGCCCCCGCCGTGGCCGCCGCCACACCCGCGGATGGGCTCCGGCAGTGGTGGCCTCACAAGGGGCTGCTGGAGAGCCTGCCGCCCGATCTCTCGGCGGCCTTTGGCATTCGAGACATCCGTTACGTTTCGCCCCTCACCCCCAAGCGGCTCCTGCCCATCGCCGGGAACTTGCGCCTGGGCTTTACGGGTTTCCTCGACTGGAACCCGGCGGTCATGGACTTTGCTGGCGTCGGTCTGCGCTGGAGCGAGGCCGGTGGCGCCCTCCGGCCCGAGCCCAATCCCTCGCCCCTGGGGAGGGCCTTCTGGGTCGAGGCGGCGCAGGGCGCGGAAACCGAACCAGAGGCTTGCTCCCGGGCCCTGGCGGGACGCTCCTGGCGCACCGTCGCCTACCTGGAGGGCTGGAAGCCACCAGCCGGCTCCAGCTCCCTCCCGCCTCCACCCGCCCCGGCCGCCGGGGCCCGCGTGACCAGCCTGGAGGACCTCTGCAACCGCACCGCTTGGCGCGTCACGGCGCCGGTGGCAGGATGGCTCGTCCTGAGAGACCTCTACTGGCCGGGGTGGCGGGCGAGGGTGGATGGCCGCCCCGTTCCCCTTTACTCTGCGGACGGCGCCTTCAGAGCCGTGCGGGTGGAGGCGGGGACCCACGAGGTTCGATTCGTCTACAGACCCTCCTCCGTGGCCTTCGGGGCCGCCCTTAGCGTCCTGGGCTGCGCGGGGATGCTGGGAGTGGGGCTCTGGGAGCGCCGCAGGCGCAAGGGATGCCGGTATGCGGGGTGACCAATCGAGTATATCTCGCTGGCTCTTGCCTGGGCTCATCACCCTATTCCTGACCCTCTTTCTCATCCTGCAGGTCAGCCCCCGCGTGAACCGGGTGACGGAGGACGAGTGCATGGTGGTCTACGACGCCCACCGCCTCGTCGAGGGGGAGGTGCCCTACCGGGACTTCTTCAGCATGTGGATGCCCGGTACCCTTTATCCCTTGTCGGGCGGCCCCTGGGGCTGGTGGGGAAGGCCTTTGACGGGAACGCGCTACCTCCAGGTGCTGCTGGTCCTGGCGGAGACCCTGGTGCTCGCCTCCCTGCTGCGCGAGAAGCGGCCTTGGAACCTGCTCCTGGCGTCGGTTCTCCCCCTGGTCCTCTTCCCCATGGCCCCCTTCATGGGCAACCACTGGATGGCCGCGCTGCTCTATGGGGCCTCCATCATGGCCGCCCTAACCCTCATGAAGACTCCGCAAAACCGGTGGGGCTGGGTGGGGCTCGGCGCCCTGGCCGGGACCGTAGTCTGCTTCATGCAGACGGAGGGGCTCTTAGCGCTGATCCTGCTCCTCTTTACGGTGCTTGGGACGAGCAGCACTCTGGCCGACGCCGGGAAGAGAGCGGTGCTGACGGCGGCGGGGATGGGCGTAGCCGCCCTTCTCTGGATCGGCCCCCTCTTCCTGCTGGGAGCGGGCCGGGCCTTCATCCGCGATGCCCTCCTTTGGCCGCTGGCCAACTACCGCAAGCCCGGCAACCTCGTGGACCGATCTTTTCTTTGGGATCTCCCAGGGCGTTTGGCTCTCTTGTGGAACCACCCCCCGGGCGTGGGCTCTTTGGCCTGGCTGTGTTCGGCGGCTGCTGGAACCCTTCTCTATCTCGCCCTGTTGGGGAGCTTGGCCGCCGCCTCTCTTTACTCCTTGTACTACCTCGGGAGGGCGGTGTGCCAGAAGCAAGCCCTGGAACCAGGCCTCACCACGGCCTCCATCTTGACGCTGGCCAGCGTGGGGATCTATGCCCACGTCAACCCGACGTGGGTGCACATCATCTACGCCGCCACCCCCATTTTTATTCTGTGGGCGCTCGTGCTCTCGGACACGGGCTGCCGGGCTTTCCACCGGGCCTGCGCGGCATTGCTCCTGGCGGTTCTAGCCTGCGGCATCCTCTTCTTCACGCGCGGCTATTGGGGGGCGCGGCACCGGGCGTGGGACTTTTTCGATGTGGACCGGGTGGACCGGGAGGCCCCTCTCATCCGGTCGCTGCGGGCCATGCCCTTTATGCACAAGGGCGACACCATCGTGGTGCTACCTGTTGGTGGCAGCGATTATCTCTACTCCTTCCCGGCGGCTATCGGTTACACCGAGCTTTTCACGCTCGACCAAGGACAGTATACGAAGGCCGACCACCGCCGTGCAGCCGAGGAGATCGAGGCGAGGCGGCCCAAGCTGATCATCATCGACCGAATCACGGAACAGCGGTTTCTGGCGCCCAGCGATCCGCTGTCGGGCGTCATCCGGAAAGACTACGTCCCGTGGAACCAGACCCCGGCGGTGACCCTCTACCTACGGCGGGATCTCGTAGCGCCTCACGGGGCTGGGCAGAGCCCCCCCTCCCCGGAGGCCGAGCCATGAGGGCTGGCGGCGGCGGGAGGAGCGGTCCGTGAACGCGAGCCCTGCCCAGCGAAGGAGCCGGGGTGCCAGGACGGTGGGCCTGCTCGTGACGCTGGCCGTCCTCCTCGTGCTGGTGGCCAAGATCAGCCCCGTGGTCAACACCCCCAAGTGGGACGAGTGCATCTACGTGTACGACGCCCAGAGGGTCCTGTCGGGACAGGTGCCCTACCGCGACTTTTTCCAGTTCACGCCGCCCGGCGACCTCTTCCTTCTCGCCGGTTGGTTCCGGCTTTTCGTGGGCCGCGCCTCCCTCACCTGGGGGCGATACCTCGCCGCCCTGACGGCGCTGGTCTCGTGGCTGTGGCTCGCGCGCTCGCTCCGGCGGGCCGGGTGGCCACGCCACGCCTCCCTCGCCGTGGCCAGTCTCTACCCCCTGCTCCTCTATACCTTCTGGCCCATCCCTTCCCACCACTGGTTTGCCAACCTCTGCGTGCTGGGCTCCTTCGAGGCCTACGATTTCGAACGGGGGAACGTCAAGGAGCGATTCGGGTGGCTCTGGCTGGGCCTCTCGTGGGGCTTCGCCTTTCTTTTCTTGCAGACCGCCGCCGCTGACCTGGCCTCTCTGTGGGGCGTCTTTTGGCTTCTGGGACCGAAGGGGCGCGCCAAGGTCCGCTCGATGCTCTGGGGCGGTGCGGGGGCTGCGGCGGTGGTGGCGCCCGTTCTGGGCTGGTTCTGGAGCCGGGGGGCGCTGGAGGACCTCTTTCGGGACCTCTTTGCCTGGACGGCCGGCCATTACCGGGCGGCCGCCGGCCCCAACGCCGTGCCGCTTCTTCAGGACCTTCCGGCGCGGCTGGCCGCCCTGTGGGAGGCCCCCAAGGGGACGTCCGCGTGGTTATGGGTGCCGCTCTCTTCCGCTGGAACGCTGGTCTATGCAGGGGTCCTGGCCGCCGCGGGCGGGATCGCCTTCGTGTCGATTCGCTACCTGGTCCGAACCCTGCGCGGGAGGCGCTTCCCCTCGCCCCTGGCCACGGCGGTTCTTGCGCTCACCGTGGTGGATGGAAGCCTCTTCCTCATGGGCAAGCCGGACTGGCTGCACCTCGTCTACGCCATGGGAAGGATCGGCCCCCCTTGGCTCCTCCTGTGGCCCCCCGTGGCAGGGCCTTCCCGGGCATGGAGAGTGGCGGGAGGTTGGGCAGTCGGGCTGCTCGTGGCCGGCGGCGTCAGCCTGGGCGCTGCCTGGATGCTTTTCCGGAGCCCCGCTCTGTGGCAGTTCATCGATGTCGGCCGTCCCGTCCGCGAGGCGCCGGTGAACCAGTATCTGCGCGCCCAACCTTGGCTGCTTCCCGGTGATACCGTCGCGGCCTTTCCCGAAGGCGGCGAGGTCTATCTCTACGTCCGTCCTGCGGCGGTGGGCTATACCCTGCTCTATCCACCCAACGAGCGGTACTACGGACGCAAGGACTACGAGAACGCGGCACGGCAGATCCTCGACAACCGACCTCGTTGCATCATCATGACGACCGATACGGTGGCTCGGTACCTGGCCCCCGATTGCCCGCTGGCTTCGGTGATCCGGGAGCACTACCGCCCCTTCGCCACGGTGGGCGACACGGTGATCTTCCGGGAAGACGGGAGCCGGTGATCCAGCGAAGGGCTGCGGCCGCGATCCTGGACGCGCTTCGCTTGCCAGGATGACCGTAGGAAAGGCCGCCCGCCCCACGGAGTACAATGGCGGTGGGGCGATCGCGGGTCGCCCGGCCCTGCGCCGGGAGGTGAGAGACGGCCATGCATTCAGGAGGACAGGGCACGGTCGCGGCGGCAGGCGCGCCGCGGTGGAGACTCTCGGACTGGCTCGGCGGCGCCCTCCTCGCCCTGGTCGTGGGGGCGGTGCTCCTCAGCCTGATCAGCCCCGTCTTCAACCCGCCCAAGTGGGACGAGTGCATCGTTGACTACGATGCCCGCCGGGTGGCGGCGGGGGAGGTGCCCTACCGGGACTTCTTCAACTTTACCCCGCCGGGCGTCTTCCTGTGGCTGGCGCCCGTCGTGGGCTCGGGGGGCGACCATCCGCTGACGCGGGGGCGCTACGCGAGCCTTGTGCTGATTCTGGTGACGGCGTGGGCCGCCGCCCTGCTGCTGAAGCGGAGCGGCTGGAGCGCCCGCACCGCCTGGCTGATGGCCGCCCTCTACCCCGTGGCCCTCTACGCCTTCTGGCCCATTCCCTCCCACCAGTGGCTGGCCAACGCCTTCCTGATCGGCGCATGGGCGCTCCTGGCGAGACCGGGCGGCCTCGGCACCCGAGGCTGGGCGGCGGCGGGGCTTCTCGCGGGTCTGGCGGCCTTCGCCCTCCAGCCCCAGGGGGTCCTGGCCCTGCTCTCGGCGGGTATTCTGTGGGCCCTGGAGCCCGAAGCCAAGGCGCGCAAGGGGGCGGCCTTCGCGGCGGGCTTTTCGCTCATCTGGCTGCCGTTCCTGGGCGCGATGGCCTGGCTGGGCGGCCTTGGGGCCTTCTGGCGCGACGTGGTGCGCTGGCCCATGCACAACTACAGCCGACTGGACAACGAGAACGCCCACTTCCCCTTTCAGGACGTGCCCTGGCGACTGGGGGACCTGTGGAGCCACTGGCTCCAGCGGCCCAGCGTGGGCCAAGCGGTGACGAGCCTCTCGGGGTTCCTTCTCTACGGCATGCTCCTGGCCGCCTTCGCCGCCCTCGTCGCGTGGGCCTTCGCCCGGTTCGCGGCATGGCTCCGCCGGCACCGCATGGGGAGCCCCTGGGAAGCCGCGGCCGTCGCCGTGACCTTCCTCGGGCTGGGGCTTTTGCTGAGGGGCAACGCGAACTGGCTGCACCTGGTCTTCGCCCTCGGTCCCCTCGGTCTGCTCTGGCTCGCGTGGATGGGGCGGGAGGGGCCTTCGCCCGGGGCGCGCCGGGCGGTCGTCGCCGCCGCGGTCGTGCTCCTGGCGGCCGGGGCGGCCTACGCGCTGAGGGGGTGGTGGTTCTACCGGCCCGCGGCCTGGGAGTTCACGGACGCCGACCGGACCCTCAAGGAGGCCCCCATCAACCGGTACCTGAGGGCCCCCGGCCTCCTGCATCCGGGGGACACGCTGGTGGCCCTCCCCGAGGGCGGGGAGGTCTACCTCTACACGGCGCCCGCCGGCATCGGCTACACCTACTTCCAGCCGCTCGACAAGGACTACAACGATCTGCGCGACCACGAGATCGCCGCGGCGCAGATCACCGAGAACCGGCCGCGATTCGTGCTGATGCCCGAGGCCATGGAAAAGGACTACCTGGACCCGCGCTCCCCCGTGGCCGCGGTGATCAAGAGCCGGTACCGGAGGATCGGGGTGATCGCCGGTGGCGCGGTGTATCAGCGGTCCCCCTAGGCGAGGGCCGTGCCCCCGGTATCGCGACTCAGACGCCCGAGGCCGGGGAGGCGCTGGAGGGTGAAGGGTGGAGAGGGAAGCGGCCGATGTGGCGCGGCCGCCCCCGGCCGCGGTGGCCTTTTTCTCCTCATTCCTTACTCCTCATATCCTTCCAAGGAGTCCTGCCCTTCGCCCAACACCGGTGCGATCCTGGGCGCGCTTTGCTTGCCAGGATGACGGCCAAAGAAGGGGCGGCGAGGTGCGGCGGCCAAACACGGGGCGGCATTGTACAATGACGCTTCAGGCTGCCAGGGGCGGCTCTAGGCAAGAGGCCGATCGCCAAGGGCCGCAGTCAAGGGCTGTCGGCGCTGGAAGGCCCCTCCTGCAACGATGGGCGAGGAGCTGAGGCATGAGGGAGCGCGCGTGGGAACGCTGGCGGGAGGCGGGATGGCTCGCGTTGATCCTCCTGCTGACGCTCGCCGCTTACGGTCAGGTGGTCCGCTTCCCCTTCACCGGCTACGACGACGCCTACTACGTCGGCCCCGATACGGCCATGAGCCACGGCCTCTCCTGGGCAAACCTCCGCTACGCCTTCACACATCTGCACTTCCATCTCTACTATCCTCTCACGCTTCTTTCCCACATGGCCGATGCCCAGCTTTACGGCCAATGGGCGGGCGGCCATCACCTCACCAACCTGATCCTGCACCTCCTCTGTATCGTCCTCGTCTATCTCTCGTTCCGCTTGGCCACGCACGAGCCGGGACGAAGTGCCGCCGTGGCGGCACTCTTCGCTCTCCACCCGCTGCACGTGGAAGCCGTGGTCTGGATCGCCGAGCGCAAGGAGCTGCTCTGCACGCTCTTCACCCTGCTGGCCCTGCTGGCCTACGGAGTGTACGCGCGCCGACGGAGCCCGGGAGGCTACTTGGCCGTAAGTTTCCTCTTCATGTGCGCCCTCTTGGCTAAACCGATGGCGGTGACTCTTCCGGTGGTGTTCCTGCTGGCGGACGCCTGGCCCCTGGAACGCTGGAAGTGGGGAGGCGCGGGCAACGGTGCATCCCAAGGGATCCGCTCCCCATGGGTTTCCCACTGGACGACGGTCTGGCCGCTTGTGAAGGAGAAGCTCCCGTGGTTCGGGGTGAGCCTCGCCTTTTCCATCTTGACCGTGGTGGCCAACCGTGAAGGCGGAACTCTCACGTCGCTCGCGGCTCTGCCTCTGCCCTGGCGGATCGGGAATGCCTGTGATGCTTACGGCCAGTATCTGGCTAAGACCTTTGTGCCGGCTGGGCTTTCCGTCTATTACCCTTACCCAGGCCGTGTACCGTGGGGCTTGGCGGCCGGTTCGGCGCTTCTGCTAATCCTTCTGCTCTGGCTGGGGGTCCGGTTGCGGGCGCGGGCCCCTTACCTGCTCATCGGCACCCTGTTCTTCCTAGTGACCCTCCTGCCCGTCATCGGGCTCCTCCAGGTGGGCTCCCTCCAGGCCTACGCCGACCGCTACACCTACTTCACTCTGTTGGGCCCCTTCGCCGCCCTCGTTTGGGGCGTGTGCGACGGGACGGAGCAGCTTCACTTCAGGCCCTTGTGGCTGAAGGGCGCCTTCACGGCGCTGGTGCTCTGTCTGACCCTCCTGACCTGGTACCAAGTGCGGAGCTGGCGGAGCGACGAAGAGCTCTTCGGACGGTCACTGGCCCTCTACCCGAAGGGCAACTATGTGGCCTGGGCCGTGCTAGGCCACGCTTATATGGAGAAGGGCCAGCTCACCCTGGCGCAGAAGGCCCTCGAAAATGCGGTAGCGATCGCGCCGGGTATCGGTTACACGAGGGTGAACCTGGGCGACGTCCTAGTGCGGGAGGGGCAGTACGGCCCAGCCGAGGCCTGTTATCGCGAGGCCCTCCGCACCGGTGGCGCCAGTGAGGGGCTGGCTCTCTATGGGTTGGGGCGGCTCTTGGCCGTGGAGCACCGCTCCGCCGAAGCTGTCCCCTTCCTTCAGAGGGCCTGGGAGCGTCAGCCGTACATGGTGGAGGCGCCCATCACGCTGGCGAGCGCTCTTCGAGACGGCGGTCATCCGGAGCAGGCCCTCGCGGTTCTTCGCAAAGCGGAAGGCCTCTTTCCCGGGGATTGGCTGGTGCAGGCCAATGTGGGCCTTACGCTGGAGGTGCTTGGCCGCCCGGAGCAGGCTCTGGAGTTTTTCGAGAGAGCCCTCCACCTGGGTGGCCCTGCCGTGTGGCGGGAGGTGGCGGCCCTGATGCTGGCGCCCCCCGACATTCCTCGGCCCATCGCCGAGAAGGCGCTCGCCGTAGTGGAAAGCGTCATTCGGGCCGAGCCGGGAAGCTGGCCGGCCTTCTCCACCCTCGCCGCCGCACGGTGTGCACTGGGACAGCGGGAGGAGGCGATGAGGGCCCAGGCTCAGGCGGAGCGGCTCGCGATGGTCCAGGGAGGGAAGGCGGCCCAGCAGGCTGCCTCCCGATTGGCCCCGCCCTGTCTGAGGACGCGGGAGAGACCATCACCCGGTGCGCCCCCCTCGAGAACGGTGGAGAGTGGAGGGTGAAGGGTGGAGGGTGGAGAGTGGAGGGTGGAGGGTGGAGAAAAAGTGGCCCATGTGGCGCGGCCGCCCCCGGCCGCGATGGCCTTTTTCTCCTCACTCCTTACTCCTCACTATCCTTCCAGGGAGTCCTGCCCTTCGCCCAACACCGGTGCGATCCTGGGCGCGCTTTGCTTGCCAGGATAACGGCCAAATAAATGGCGGCGAAGTGGGGCGGCCAGGCACGGGGCGGCATAGTACAATAGCCTTTCAGGGCGCCAGGGGCGGCTCGGGGGAAGAGGCCGATCTCAGGAAGGGATGAAGGTGGCGATGACGGACCGGCTCCGCAAGATCCCGAAAGAGCTCTGGATGGCCCTCTCGCTGGCGGTCATGACCGCCGCGGCCTACTTCTACGTGGTCCACTGCGGCTTCGTCAATTATGACGACCCGGCCTATGTGACCGCCAACACCATTGTTCAAAAGGGTTTGAGCTGGAGCGGACTGCGCTACGCCTTCACCCACCCCGTCCTCAATCTTTATACCCCCATCACGCTCCTCTCCCACATGCTGGACTGCCAGCTCTTCGGGATGAACCCCGGCGGTGCCCACGCCATGAGCTTGCTCTACCACCTCGTGAGCACCCTTTTGCTTTTCTGGATGCTCGACAAGATGACGAAGGAGCCCTGGCCGAGCTGGGCGGTGGCGGCCCTTTTCGGCGTCCACCCCATGCACGTGGAGGCCGTGGCCTGGATCGCCGAGCGCAAGGAAGTGCTCTCCACGCTCTTCGGTTTACTGGCGCTTCTGGCGTACGCCTACTACGTGGAAAGCCGGAGCCGGCGGGCCTACTGGACGGTCTTCGCCGGCCTCCTTTTGAGCCTGCTCGCCAAGCCCATGCTCGTGACCCTGCCCTTTCTTCTCCTCCTGCTGGACCTCTGGCCCCTGGGGCGGTTGGCCCCCTTTGAACCGTGGCCGCCCCGCGAGGAGGGCAAGGCCCCCCCGTGGCCCTATCGGCTGAAGGCCGATTGGCTGCGCCAGCTCTGGCCCCTCGTTCGCGAAAAGATCCCCCTCTTCCTCTTGGCGTTCGTATTCAGCGTCGCGACCTACGTCATGAACTGGATGGGAGGAACGCTACCTACCGCACAGGAGCTGTCCTGGGGGTTTCGGATTAAGACGGTTTTCTATGCCTACGGGCAGTATATTGCTAAGCTCTTCCTCCCTGTTGGGCTCAGTGTCTTCTATCCGATGCCCCATCTCAAGCTGACCATCTGGACCATTCTCCCGTCGGTGGCTCTCGTACTGATGGCCACCCTTCTCGGACTTCGGCTGGCACAAAAGGTCCCCTCCTTGTTGGTAGGCTGGCTTTGGTTTCTAGGAACCCTGGTTCCGGTCATTGGTTTGATTCACGTGGGGTCTCTTCAAGCCTACGCTGATCGCTATAGCTATTTTACTTATACGGGCCTTTTTGTGACGGTCGTGTGGCCCATCTATGAAGTTCTTAAAGGAAAGAAAGTACAGTCCCGCATAGCCTTGGAACTTTTGGGCGGTCTGCTAGCCCTCCTGGCTATCCAGAGCGCCCTACAAGTTACCGCATGGAGAGACACCGAATCGCTCTTCACTCACTCCCTTGAAGTGGCCCCCCAAGGTAACTACGTGGCCATGGGTGGGCTGGGCATGGTCTATTACGACAAGTACAAAAACATCGAGGGGGCCAAGTTTCTTCTGAAGCGGGCCATTTCCATTGGGCCGATTTTTGCCAATTGGTACAACCTGGGGGTCATCCTGCTGCAACAAGGGGAGTATGCGGCAGCCGAGGCTTGTCTGCGCAAGGCACTCGCGACGAGCCGCCCAGAAGAGGAGGGGGGAGCCTTGGCCGCCTTAGCCTTTGTCTGCACAAAGCAGGGCAATTATGGGGAGGCGCTGAGGCTGGCGCGGAAGGCTCAAGTTCTATCCCCTGGAGAGGAGAGGGCCAGGGAGGACGAAGTAGATGCCCTTTTGGGTCTCGGCCGCTGCGGGGAAGCTGCGGAGGCGGCGATAAAGGGCTTGTCGCGTCACCCCGGCAGCAGCGGCCTTGCCATCCGTGTGGCCGTAGCCCTTCTTGGGCAGGGTAAGGTGGAAGCAGGGAAGCCCTATATAGAACGGGCCCTGCTGGAGCGAAGGGGCAACCCCGCGGTCTTTTTTGAAGCCGCCAGCGAAATGCTGCTGATCCCCTCTGCCGATGGGGCTGTTCGTCAAGCTGAACTCACCTTGGCCCAGCGGGCTGTCTCCGCGACACGCGGCGGCCAGCCTTGGTATTTGCTGGTTTTTGGACAGGCTCTGGCGGCCAACGGGAAGAGGCCAGAGGCTCAACAAGTGCTGGCGGACTGCCTCGCCAAGGCTAAGGCAAAAAAGATGCAAGGGCTGGAGCGGATAGCTCAGCGGGCGATGGAGGGCCTTTCCTCCACTGGGGCTATGGTGCCGGCTGGAGGGGCGGAGGAGGGGACGGAACGTGAAACACCCAGCGCGAGGAGCAAGACGCGATTGCGCGATTGAGTGATGAAGCGATTGGGCTGGTGAGGGCTTGGGGCAGGCGAAGAGGCGATCGGGGCGGTTACACGGATTCTCGCCACGACCTCCGTCTCAAGACTTTGAAAGCGGCTTCCTGATGAATCGCTACCCCAAAAGAAAGGGCCCCCGGTCACCGGGGCCCTTTCTTTTGCCTGTGAAGGAGCAACTACGAAATCACTTGCAGGTGTGTTGCGGGCCGTTAGGCAGTTGCTCGAAGGTGTCTCCCTGCCATACGATATCGCATTCAAAGCACGTGGTTGAAATTTCCGTCGTCGCACTCGTGGTTAGATTAACAGAGTTCCATCCATCCGGACTCATGTCCTTTCCGAAGGACGCTGCATTGAACATATAGGTAGTGCCGGCATAGTAGTAGGGTGTGTTCCAAGGATCCGGATTGGGAATAACCTTGACGTAGTCGGGGGTCAAATTGACGGCGGCGGCACCGGAAACCAGCGGGCCCGCAGTCTGAATCGGATAAATGTTGGTGTCCGTCGCGTAGGATTGGGCGGCCGTGGCGATGGTGCGGACCTCGCTCATGGCCCTCTTCTGCTTGGCGCGTTGGATGGCGGAGAGCAGGTTGGGGATGGCGATGGCCGCGATGATGCCGATGATCGCCACGACGATGAGCAACTCGATCAGCGTAAAACCTTTCTGTTTCTTCATGCGCACCTCCTGTGAGCCCAGTATAGAGCAATCCCGGTGCCAGGCGCAAAGGGTTGAGAATCCGAAGGGCCACCGCCCAGGGTGACACGGGGTGTCACTCCCCGGAGACAAGGAGTGGCGGGGGAGGGGAAGGGATGAACCACAGAGGCACTGAGGCACAGAGGAGATTGGGTGGAAAGAAAACCACTCACCCGGCGTCTGCCCCTCGGGAGAGGTAGGCTCCTCGCGATGATTCCCGGAGCCGCCTGTTGAACCACGCGGCGAAAAGGAGGCCGAGCACGGTCAGCAGGCCGCCGTTGAGCAGTCCCTTCAGCCAGCCGGGATCGAAGCGGATAGCGAGGTTGTGGGCCGGTTTGGCCAGCTCCACCTGGATGCGCCCCCACCGGTCGGGATGGCAGGGGACGGGCTGGCCGTCGGCGGTGGCGCGCATCTGGCGGTACCAGAGAAAGTTGACCGTCACCGGGCCGGGCCCGAGGCCGTTGAGGGCCACGTCGATGCCACGGCCGGGGAAGCGGATCAGCAGGGAGCGGCCGGGATCGCCCGTGGGGAAGGCCATCGGGTCCGCCCCCTTGAGCGTCCAGACCTCGTCGGGGGAGGCGACGGTGTGCGAGGCCACATCGAGTTGGGGCAGGTAGCCGAGGACCGGCCGCAGGGCCGAGATGCCCTCCATCCCCCGCTCGAAGGGGTTGGGCGAGAAGTGGGGGTGCACGGCCGCCTCGTTGAGCACGAGGTAGCGCACACCGTAGGCCTTGAGGGCGGCGGGGGTGTCCTGCCGGAGCCGCTCAAAGGCGAGGCGGTAGGGAGGCAGGGACTGGAGGAGCGGATCGTAGCCGTAGAAGGAGTAGAGGCCGTAGACGACAGGGAGGCCGTGCATCATGGAGAGGCCGTAGCCGGGCAGGATGGAGCGCATGGGGGCGATGGGGATGAGGCGCCCCTGGGGCGGCGAACCGGCGTCCAGGGCCTTGGCGAGAGGCGGGGGCAGCGCCGGATAGGGCTTAAAGCCATAGGAGTAGAAGGCCGGCCGGGCGATGGAGGCGTGATAGAGCAGGAGCGCGCAGCCGAGCAGCCCCACCGCCAGGGGCGCCCAGTGGCGCGGGGCCAACGGCCTGAGGAGGCGGTCCAGAACCGCCCCTCCCGCCAGGGCCACGAAGAGAATCATGAAGGGCAGGGCCCGGAAGGGGTTGTTGTTGACGAGGGAGAGGAAGGGCAGGTGGCTCAGAATCTGCCAAAGCCCTCCCTGTTCGCCCAGCGCCAGCAAGAAGGCCGCGATAGCCAGAAAAAACCAGAGCCGACTCTGCCCCCACTCCCGCCTCCAGCGCGAGGTGAGCCACGCGATCAGCCCCAGCACGAAGGTGACGGCCAGAATGGTCCCGAAGTAGTAGAACTCGCTCATGTAGCGAAGGTCCGTGCTCCCCCAGAAGTTGGGATGGGGGCAGTGGACCAGCGGGGCGGGGAGGAAGAGGGCCGCAAGGCCCGGCAGGATGCCGCGGCCGTAAGGCGGGGGGCGCACCATGTCGCGGGCGAAGCTCATCTGGCACCAGAGGAGGGGCGCCGCCAGGGCCGCCGCCCAGGCCAGGGCCGGCAGGCTCCAGAGAGCCCGGCGCCAGGGGATCTCCTGCCAGAGCACGAGCCAAAGCACCCCCAGGCCGAAGAAGAGCGCCGCGTAGGCCCACTCCTGCGGAAACCCCACTTGGTAGTAGACGCCGAGGACGAGCCCCGTCACGAGGGCCCAGCGCCAGCCGATCTCCTTCTCCTTCAGCCAGAGAAGGCAGAGGGCGATGGCCGGCCCCGCCACCACCGTGGGAATAATCATGTGCCAGCACCGGCCCATGATGAGGACGGCGCCCGAGAGGACGAGAGCCAGCGAGGCGAGCGTGGCGGCCATGGGAGAGAGGCGCAGGCGGCGAGCCAGCCACCACGTCAGGAGGAAGCCCGCCAGCAGGTGCAGGGCCGCGAAGACCTCCAGAAGGGCGTACTCGTCGTGCAGGCCGTATCGCGCGATGGCGTAGGCAAACCAAGTAGGGGGGTAGGTCAGCGAGCCTCCGCCCTCGGAGATACCCGGACCGCCCAGGAGGCAATTCGGGCCGTAGTCGGGAAACTCGCCGCGCCACAGCGCGCGGCAACCGCCCAGCATCCCCGGCAGTTCCGTCACTAGAGCGTCGTCCTGGGTGAAGTAATAGGGCTGGTTGACCTCCAGGATGGTAAAGGCCAGGCCGAGCACCACGAGGCCCAGCGCCAGCCAGCCCCAGGGACGCTTCGACGCCTGGCCTTCATCCGGCGGGGGTTCCAGCAGGCCGCCGAACCACCGATCCACCCCCGGCCAGCGCCGCCGTGCCCCCCACGCCGCCAGGCACAGGACCAGAAAGCACACCAGCCACATCATGAGCAACGCCCAGCCATGCCGCCGCACCCTCCGTAGGCAAGGGGATCAGAGCCCGCCCGGCCATCATACCCCAGAAGCGGACGGGGCCGGAGGCGGTGGAGGGTGGAGGGTGGAGGGTGAAGGGTGGAGAAATCGGCCGCCCTCACCTGCCGCTTCGAGGCTTATCATCCACCGTAGCGGCCGCCCGGTGGGCGGCCGAACGGCCGGCTTCCGCCGGCCGCTACGCGGGCGCGACCGTGGGACGGGCGCCAGCGGGCGAAGCAGAGAAATTTGGTAAGATCACCCCATGGCGGGAAGAGAGTAGGCTTCTATGACGGCGTTCCCATCGTCGCTAAGATCTTGGTGTTGGCGGTTTCTCCCCCTGCTGGGAGTTGTGCTCTTCCTTGTGCCCCTGGTCAGTCCAGCCGTGGTCCATCCAAAATGGGACGAATTTATCTACGCGTTTGATTCCCAGCGCGTTCTGAACGGTCAAGTACCCTATCGAGACTTCTTCAATTTCATTCCTCCCGCTGTGTACTACGTGCTCGCTGCGATCGCCCTCCCTTTTGGAAAAGTAACATTAACCATCGCGCGATATACCTCCTTGGTCGTGGTTCTGGTTAATTGGATCCTGCTGAGGAAGGTCCTCGAGTCGGCTGGGTGGTCTCGAATCCATGCTTTGTTGCTTTCCCTCGTTTACCCTATATGCATTTATCCGTTTTGGCCAGTCTATTCCCATCACTGGTTGGTCCATCTGGCCTCTATGGTCTTTCTGTGGCTTCTGGTTGCTCCAACAATGCGTGAGAGGGATCTGGTCCGATCTTTTCTGGTGGGCCTGTGCGCAGGCTTTGCGGGGTTGGTCCTTCAGACCGAGGCGCTCTACCTGGCAGCGGGCTCAGTTGCCCTTCTTCTGCTCGAAGCTCGCGGGCGGCGTCTCCCGGCGCGCGCCGCCGCGATGGGTGCAGGATGGGCCGCCCCGATTCTAGGAGGTTACCTACCCCTGCTCGCCGCCGGAGCAGGCCGGGATATGATACGGGACTTGGTGTTCTGGCCTCTAACCCATTATAGCGCTGAAGGCAACGACAATGCCCGAACTCTTCTGAGCGACCTGCCGATCAGGTTGCGGGTGCTTTGGGAGGGAGCCGATTGGAGAACTGATCTCTGGCGGACCATCCCTATCGTTCTTTCAGGCAGTGTTCTCTATCTTCTTCTGCTCCTGGCAACACTGGCCGTAGTGGTGGCTGCGCTTGCCGCCTTTGGCAGAGCACTGAAGCAACACTCCTTCAGGCATCCTCAAGAAGGGATGGCCATTCTTGTTACGGTCTTGATCCTGGGCATCTTTCCTCTCGGCCGACCGGATTGGCTGCGCTTCCTGTTCCTTTTTATATTCGTATTGGCCCTCTGGCTGGTGGTCTGGAGCCAAGTCGGTGTGAGTGACACCGCACGGCACATCATCGTGGGGACCGCCACCGTGCTCCTAGTAGGAGGTATTCTCTACCAGAGCCGTTGGGTGTGGTACCGCTTCCCGACGATACAAGAACTGACGGATGTGGACTTCCCTGTTCGGGAAGACTCGCTCAATCGATGGCTCCATTCTCCCGGCGTGCTCGGCCCGGACGATACTGTGGCCGCTCTCTACGAAGGGGGTGAAGTTTATCTATATGGGGCAAAGCCAGCAATCGGTTACACCTTCTTCACCCCTCTCTCCGAACACTATAATGCCTTGAGGGATCATGAGATGGCGGCAAAGCAGATGCAGGAGAACCGCCCTCGATGGGTCCTGGTGCCGCTGCCGCTTACGAGGGATTTTCTGGATCCTGCCTCCCCTGTGGGAGAATTGATCCGGCGCGATTACCGGCCAGTGGGGCAGATCGACGGTACCGCCATTTACGGCCGACTTCACCGAAACCCGAGATGAAGGGCTACCCTAAGGAACCAGCAGCGCTCTGTGCCCAGTAAAGCGACGCGTGTTTCCACGCCTCTCACCTTAACCCGCACATCTTCTTCATAGGCAAGGGGATCAGAGCCCGCCCGGCCATCATACCCCATGAGCGGACGAGGCCGAAGGTGGTGGAGGGTGGAGAGTGGAGAGGTCGGCCGCCCGCTGGGCGGCCGAACGGCCGGCTTCCGCCGGCCGCTACTGATGCTGGCGCGGGTCTGGCGATGCCGGTGTTGCATTATTTGCATGCATCGTGCATATTATCGTCATGTGGATTGCGCGTGAATGCCAGCCGTTGGTCCAGCGCATGACGGAGCAGTTCCCGGCGGTGCTGGTGACTGGAGCCCGGCAGGTGGGGAAGACCTCCCTGCTGAGGCATCTCTTCCCCAACGCCTCCTATCTCACTCTGGACTTCCCCGGGTATGCCGAGGCGGCTCGGACGGCCCCTGAGCAGCTTCTGGATGAGTACCCGCCACCCCTCATCCTGGACGAGATCCAGTACGTGCCCGAGTTCCTGCGGCACGTGAAGGTGCGAGTAGATCGTGACCGCAGACCTGGCCAGTATCTTCTGACGGGATCGCAGGTGTTTCCTCTCATGGAGGGCGTTTCGGAGAGTCTCGCGGGGCGCTGTGGTGTCCTGAATCTCCACACCCTGAGCCTGGGCGAGCTGGAGGCTATGGAAGCCGGAGGCGACGAGGCCGACTACCTCTTCCGGGGTGGTTATCCGGCGCTGTATGGGAGCGCTGAGGCGGAGCTGTGGTTCCCCTCCTACGTGGCCACTTATCTGGAACGCGATATCCGCAACGTATTGAGGATCGGAGACTTACAGGAATTCCACCGCTTCATGCGCGTCTGCGCCCTGCGCAACGCCCAGGTCCTCAACTACTCGGATCTGGCGAGGGACGCGGGCGTGTCCCCCAACACCGCCCGCAAATGGTTGGGCCTCCTGGAGGCGTCGGGAATCCTGGCGCTGGTCGAACCTTACTTCGGCAACCGTACCAAGCGGCTCATCAAGGCTCCCAAGCTTGTCTTCTTGGACAACGGCCTAGCCGCGTTCCTGGCCGGGTTCCGATCGGCTGAAGGGCTCTTCCGCTCCCTTTACGCGGGAGCCTTTTGGGAAGCCTATGTCTTCGGCCAAGTATTTCGGCAGGGAGCCAATTTGGGGAGATCCGTCTCCGTCCATTACTGGCGTACCACTGGCGGCCAAGAGGTGGACCTGGTCGTCGAGCTGGGCGCCGGTGAAATCTGGGCCGCCGAGTGCAAATGGAAGGAGCACCCTGGGCCCGGTGACGAGGGGGGCCTCAGGGCCCTTGCCGCAGCCGAAAGGGGCCGCCTCATGGAGCGGTTCGTGGTGTGTAGGACGCAGGCGGCCTACCGTCTCCCGGATGGTACCTGGGTGGTGAACCCGCGTGCCCTGCTGGAGCGCCTCCGCAACGCGTAGCACCTCTACCCGGCGATGCCCCCCCCAACGCCCATCAGCCCAGGTCCCATCGCGGCCGGCAGTGTCGGCCGATGGTGGGACCGCATACTTGCGGCCGAAGGTTCTTCTCAAGTCGCCGTCAGGCGACGGCTCCCATGGCGTCCCCACGGAGTTCGCGGCCGGGGGGCGGCCGCGCCACGGCATCTCCCCGTGGGGCGGGCGCCCCCGCCCGCCGCTTCGAAGGCCATCGTTCACCGTAGCGGCCGCATCCTTGCGGCCGGTCTTTCGGCCGTAGAAACTGGCCGCTACCGGGGCACAACGGAATCGGTCGATCACCGATGGGCCGCCACAAAGGTCTCACCCTTGCCGAACGGGCGGAGGATCGCTAAACTCCTTTCGGAGGGAACCCTATGGACATGGAGAAGCTGGTCGAGTTCATCCGGGGTGAGAACGAAGAGACCCGCCGTCACTTCGACGTGGTCGCGGATGGGGTACGATCAGATATCCGGCTGCTGGCCGAGGGTCATGGCGCCCTCGTTGAGAAGGTAGACCACCTGGACGCGAAGGTGGACCGCTTGGAAACCAAGGTAGACCACCTGGACACCCGGATGGAGGTCTTGGAAACCAAGGTGGACCACCTGGAAACCCGGATGGACGTCTTGGAAACCAAGGTAGACCACCTGGACACCCGGATGGAGGTCTTGGAAACCAAGGTAGACCACCTGGACACCCGGATGGACGCCTTGGAAACCAAGGTAGACCACCTGGACACCCGAATGGACGTCTTGGAAACCAAGGTAGACCACCTGGAAATCAAGGTAGACCACCTGGACACCCGGATGGATGGCGTGGAGACCAGGTTGGATAGCATCGAGACGAAGCTGGACGATTTCATCGTGGAGACCCGTACCAACTTTGAGGAGGTGCGCGCCTCCATCAAGTTTTCCTACGCCGAACTGGACCGGCGGATCACCTTCCTCGAAGCAGGGTTTAAAGATCTCGCCGCGCGCGTGGCGAGCATCGAAACCCGCCAGATGCATTAACCCGCCTTCCTCCATTGCAGTCATTCCGGCGACCGAAGGGAGTCCGGAATCTCGTCGTCCCCCCGAAGGCGAGGCGATCCTGGACGCGATTTGCTTGCCAGGATGACTGCCAGTGGGAAGGGCTTTCAGCCGCGAAGTGCGTGAAGGAGGGGAGCGACCGAGGTGGGGCGGGAGCCGGCCGCTACAGGCCTTCTGGGAAGGCCTTCATTCCATCCTTTCATTCCCAATTACGCCTTGGTTCGAGGGTGTCCATCCGAAAAAGCCGATTCCCCGTGGAGAGCGAAGGTGTGGAGGGGGAACGAAGCCACGCAGAGCCAAGTGCTGGGCTGGTGCTCCACCCTCCACTCTCAATCCTCCACCGTTCCCATCCGAACTTTCCGGATGGAAACTAGATGGGATACCGCTGGACGCCCAGCCGCTTGAAGTCTTCATCGAAAGAGGCAACGGGTTCGTTGGATTCGTGACACTGAACGGCGAGCAGGGCATCGGCGAAGTCCACCCCTTCGCGAGCCATGAGAGAAAGGGCTTCCAAAACAGACTCCCTGGATTCTACGCTCACGCCATCCGAACAGAGGAACTCCGAGAGCGTAGCGGCGATCTTCGGGACGGGTACCTGATAGAACCGGTGAAGCACCCAAACCATTTCCGCCACCGTAATGAGTGAGATCCTCAAACAGAGATGCCCGTCGGAGGCCTTGCCGACCAGCTCCGCCGCCCGTGCGGCTTGATCCCCCGGAGTGCCAGTGAAGAGCCTGAGGAGGACGTTGGCGTCCACCCATACGGTTTTCATGGCTTGGAAGCCTTGTGCCTCTTGGCGAGGGACTTTGCCGTGCTTTCCCGTATGGCTTGGGTGCCGGGGAAGGGCTCGTGGGTGGGGAAGGCTCCGAGAAAGTCGGAGGCCCGGTGCTTGGCGACCACACGAATCCGCACCCCTTGGTCATCGGGCTCAAAGAGCAGTCGGTCTCCCGGCTTGATGCCCAAAAGACGACGAATTTTCGATGGAATGGTCACCTGCCCTTTGCTCGTCACGCTGGACGTACCCATAGCGATTCTCCTTACATAATGAATATAGTAAGGAAACTGCTCATGTGCAAGGGATTCTGAGTGCCAGTGTATTGGGGCGAAAGAATTGAGCTCTTCAGTGATGAGGGGATTCGCGTGGGAGGCCCGTGGGGCGGGCGCCCCCGCCCGCCGCTGTGAAGGCCACCGCTCACCGGCCGATCGGCGATCGACCGCTACGGAAGATCGCGAGATGACCGATGGTGCGGCCGCATGCTCGCGGTCGAACCGAAAGGGGCATCGGCCCTCGATTCCGGTGTAGGGGAGGCCCTCCGTGGCCTCCCGCCACCGATGCGGCACCCGGAATCACCCCAGGCGGCCGGGGACGACCGCCCCTAGGGGCGCACCGAACGCTCAGAGCCAAGGCCAACCCGAGGTCGGGGATGGGCATCCCCTCCCACGGGGATGCGGGCGCATGGTGGAGGCGCCTCCAGGCGGCGACCTCCAACTAATCGGGACCAAGAGGTCCCTCCTACGGCACCGCCTGTCCGCCGTCGGCCGTCGGTGGTCCGTCGTCGGCTACGATGGTTTCTTTCTCCTCACTGTCCTTCGCGCGAGCGACCTTCAGGTCGCGACAGCTCTCTTTTCGCTCTTTCTTTACTTGACTCCCCTCTGGGCCGGGTGCAAAACTGACGCCGCAGAAGGGAGGCCCATGGCGCCATGAAGACCGTCATCCTCGCGGGTGGATTGGGGACGCGGCTCCAGGAGGAGACCACCCTGAAGCCCAAGCCCATGGTGGAGATCGGCGGCCGCCCCATGCTGTGGCACGTCATGGGGTGCTATGCCCGCCACGGCTTCAAGGAGTTCGTGGTGGCCCTGGGCTACAAGGGTGAACTCATCAAGAACTACTTCCTTAACTACTACTACCTGCGCGGCAGCCTGAGCATCGACCTGGGCAAGGGCCAGGTGGAGGTCAAGGACGGCGAGCGGGAGGATTGGCTCGTCCACCTCGTGGACACGGGCCCCTCCACCGAGACGGGCGGCCGCCTCAAGCGCGTGGCCTCGTGGGTTCAGGACGGCACCTTCCTGATGACCTACGGCGACGGCGTGGCCGACGTGGACCTGGGCGCCCTTCTCGCTTTTCACCGGAGCCACGGCAAGCTGGCTACCCTCACCGCGGTCCGTCCCCCGGCCCGATTCGGCGCCCTCAGCATGGACGGCCACTTCATCTCCCGCTTTGCTGAAAAGCCCCAGGCCGGCGAGGGCTGGATCAGCGGCGGCTTCTTCGTGCTCGAACCGAGGGTGCTCGACTACATCGAGGGCGACGCCATGATCTGGGAGCGCCAGCCCATGGAGCGCCTCGCCGCCGAGGGCCAGCTCGTGGCTTACCGCCACGACGGTTTCTGGCAGTGCATGGACACTCTCAGGGATGTGAAGTACCTGGAATCGTTGTGGGAGAGCGGCAAGGCCCCCTGGATGTCCAAGGGATGAGTGGCGAATGGCGAGCATGCGGGTCCTGATAACGGGGGGCACCGGATTCATCGGGAAAAACCTCGTCGAGCAGCTCGCCAGCGATTTCGACCTCCTTGCTCCCCGCCATGCCGAATTGGACCTTCTGGACGAGCGCGCCGTGGCCGAGTACTTGGAAGCCCGCCGCCCTGATGCCGTGGTCCACTGCGCCACCAAGCCGGGCCACCGGAACGCGAAGGACCCCACGGGCGTCCTCGATGCCAATACCCGCATGTTTTTCAACCTCATCCGCAGGCGGGACTGCTTCGGGCGGCTGATCCTGTTGACCTCTGGGCTGGTCTACGACCAGCGCCACTACCGGCGCAAGATGGAGGAGGCCTATTTCGACAGCCATGTGCCGGTGGACGAGAGCGGCTACTCCAAATACCTCTGCGCGCGGTACGCCGAGCGCCTCGACAACGTGGTGGAGCTTCGCCCCTTCGGCGTCTTCGGCAAGTACGAGGACTGGGAGATCCGCTTCATTTCGAATGCCATCTGCAAGACGCTCTTCGACCTGCCCGTCACGCTTCAGCAAAACCGGCGCTTTGACTACATCTACGTGGATGATCTCGTGCAAGTGGTGCGCCATTTCTTGCTGACCGAGGGTGCCCGAGGCGCCTACAACGTGACGCCCGACGAGGCCGTGGAATTGAAGGCCCTGGCCGAGATGGTGGTCCGCATCTCGGGCAAGGACCTCCCCATCCGCATCGCCCAGCCCGGTCTGGGCGTCGAGTACAGCGGGGACAACCGGCGGCTCAAGGCGGAGGTGCCGGGCTTCCCCTTCACGCCCTTGGAAAGCGCGGTGCGTTCTCTCTACGGCTGGTACGCCGACCACCGCCATCTCATTCGCCGCGATCTCCTCCTGGTGGACAAATAGCATGGGGAAAATGCGGAATTCGGAAAGCGGAAAGCCGAAAGCGGCGCCACCCCTTGCGCAACACGCCTCGTGTTTCGCTTCCCCCACACCCTTCCACGTAGGAGCGCTCTCCAGAGCGCGACATTTTGTGCAACAACGGCCAATCGGCCTCTGGAGAGGCCTCCTACAAGAAGGCTCTGCGCCTCCAGCCACGCGTTTCCCGTCTCGCATCTCGGTTGCTCTACCGAGGCTCCCATGAAGCTCTCCGACTACGTCTTCTCCTTCTTGGCTGATCGAGGCGTTCGCCACGTCTTCCTGGTGACGGGCGGGGGGGCCATGCACCTCAACGACTCCCTGCGGAAGGAGAGGCGGATTACACCGATCTGCCAGCACCACGAGCAGGCCTGCGCCATGGCGGCGGAGGGCTACGCGCGCGTCACGGGCACGCCGGGGGTCGTGAGCGTCACCACGGGGCCGGGGGGCATCAACGCCCTCAACGGCGTCTTCGGGGCGTGGACCGACTCCATCCCCATGCTGGTCATCTCGGGTCAGGTCAAGCGCGAAACCTGCATGGCCTTCCACGAGGTGCCGGGTCTGCGTCAGCTCGGAGACCAGGAGGCGGATATCGTCTCCATGGTGAAGGGCATCACCAAGTACGCGGCCACCGTGCGCGCGCCCGAGGCGATCCGCTATCAGTTGGAAAAGGCCTGGCACCTGTGCCGAAGCGGCCGCTCCGGCCCTTGCTGGCTGGACATCCCCATGGACGTGCAGGGAAGCACGGTGGAGCCGGAGGCGCTGGCCCCCTACGACCCCTCCGAGGACCAACCCGACTGGGAGCTCGATCGCCTGCCCGAGCTCGTGCGGCAGACCCTGGACCGCCTCTCCGCCGCCGAGCGGCCCGTTGTGATGGCGGGAACGGGTGTCCGCCTGGCGGGCGCCGCGGACCTTTTCCTGAGCGTGGCCGAGAGGCTCCGCATCCCGGTTACCACCGCCTGGACGCACGACTTGATCCCTTCGGATCACCCGCTCTACTGCGGCCGACCCGGGACCATTGGGACGCGCGCCGGCAACTTCACCGTGCAGAACGCCGACTGCCTCCTGGTGATCGGCAGCCGCCTCAACATCCGCCAGGTGAGCTACGCTTGGCAGGCCTTCGCGCCCCACGCCTTCTTGATCCAGGTGGACGCGGACCGGGCCGAGCTGGCCAAGCCCACGGTGCGGCCTCATCTGGCCATCGCCTGCGACGCCAAGCGCTTTCTAGAAGAGATGAACGGGCAGCTCGAAGCGGCGGCATGGGACGCCGGACGCCACGCCGGTTGGCTCCAGTGGTGCCGCGAGCGGGTGATGCGCTATCCGCCCGTCCTGCCTCGCCAGCGGACCACCGAAGGGGGCATCAACCCCTACTTCTTCGTGGAGGCGCTCTTCGGCCTGCTCGCCGAGGACGACGTGGTGGTCTGCGGCAACGCTACGGCTACCATCGTCCCCTTCCAGGCGGCGGCCCTCAAGCGCGGCCAGAGGCTCTTCTCCAACTCCGGCAGCGCCTCCATGGGTTACGACCTGCCCGCCGCCATCGGCGCCGCCGTGGCGAGGGGGGGCAAGCGCGTCATCTGCCTGGCCGGCGATGGGAGCCTCCAGATGAACGCGCAGGAGCTCCAGACCGTCGTTCACCACCATTTGCCGGTCAAGCTCTTCGTCCTCGACAACGGCGGCTACCTCTCTATCCGGACCACCCAGAAGAACTTCTTCGGCGAGCTGATCGGGGAAAGCCCCCAGAGCGGTGTCTCCTTCCCCGACCCCCGCCTGCTCGCGGAGGCCTACGGCCTGCCGGCGGTGGAGATCGAGGGAGAGGGCTTTCAGGGGCAGACCGAGGCCTTCCTCGACGCACCGGGCCCCGGCGTGGCGCGCGTGGTGCTGGACCCGCGGCAAACTTTCGAGCCGCGGCCCAGTTCGCGACAGCTCCCCGACGGGCGCATCGTCTCGGCCCCGCTCCACGATATGGCCCCCTTCCTCGAGCGGGAGGCGCTCGCCGAAAACTTGCTCGGCCCCTTGCTGGATGAGTACACTTCCACCTAGTGTCAGTCGGGTGGCGCGCTGTGGAGGGTGTAGAGCGGAGGGCGGATAGGCGGCACGCTTCTTGCTGTTTCGAACGGCAGCCCACGGGAGGGCGAGATGATCGATAGGGACGTCTTTGAAGACCTCTTCGTTCTCGAGATCGCCAACAACCACTGGGGCAAGCTGGAGCGGGGCCTCAAGATCATCGAGGATTACAGCCGCGTGGTCCGCTTCAACAACGTGCGGGCGGCCATGAAGCTCCAGTTCCGCGACGTGGAGCGCTTCATCCACAAGGACTTCCGAGATCGGCAGGACATCCGCTACATCAAGAAGACGCTCGACACGCAGATGTCCCGGGAGGACTTCGCGAAGCTCGTGGAGGCGATTCGCAAGAACAGTTGCATCCCCATGGCCACCCCCTTCGACGAGAGCTCCGTGGAGCTCTGTGTGGAGCTGGGCCTGCCCCTCATCAAGATCGCCAGCTCGGACATCAACGACTGGTTCCTCATCGAGGCCATCGCCAAGACCCGCAAGCCGGTCATCGTCTCCACCGGGGGCTGCTCCCTGAAGGATATGGACGATCTGGTGACTTTTTTTGCCAACCGGAACATTCCCCTGGCCATCAACCACTGCGTGGCCCTCTACCCTTCCGAGGACTACGAGCTGGAGCTCAACCAGATCGACTTTCTCCGCCACCGCTATCCCAACAACACCATCGGCTTCTCGACCCACGAGCACCGCGACTGGACGGCCTCCATCCTCATGGCCTACGCCAAGGGGGCGCGGACCTTCGAGCGCCACGTG
This sequence comes from Acidobacteriota bacterium, assembly GCA_049967655.1. Classification (GTDB taxonomy): domain Bacteria; phylum Acidobacteriota; class UBA4820; order UBA4820; family DSQY01; genus DTPS01. Next base: position 598 of record JBMFSH010000031.1, on the reverse strand, counting down.
GACATCGAGAACGGCACCGCCGCGGTGAGCCCCTACTGCTCCCTGCCCGAGCAGGTGGACACCTGGTTCAAGTCCTGGCACAAGGCGCGCGAAATGTGCGGCAACCCAGGCACCCAAAGGCGCCTCGTCCCCGAGAAGGAGATCCGCTACCTCGACTCCCTCGTCCGCGGCGTCTACGCCGCCCGCGACCTGCAAGTGGGCGACCTCCTCAAGGACGAGGACCTCTACCTCGCCATCCCTCTCCAAAAGGGCCAGCTCTCCTGCCGCGAAGTCATGCGCGGCCAGATGGTCATCAAGGAGTGCCCCAAGGACGCCCCCGTCATGATCGACATGGTGGACACGCCGTATGCGTACAACGAGCGGCTGAGGAGGCAGATTTATGAGCGGGGGCTGTAGTATTGGCGCTTCCAGGCCGGTCATCAGGCCCCATTCAGGTATCCGTTCAGGCAGATAGGAAGAAGGGGCCTATGGTCGCCGTCACGCGAACCAGATTTTCTCAAATGCGCATCCTCGTGACCGGCGGGGCCGGCTTCCTCGGCTCCCACCTGTGCGAACGCCTGCTGAAGGACGGCCACGACGTGCTCTGCGTGGACAACTT
>JBMFSH010000030.1:0-34346 GCA_049967655.1 Acidobacteriota bacterium | reverse complement strand
TGACAAGGGCCCCTTCTTCAATGGCTTGCCCAGCCTGCTTTCCATGCTCTTTCCCCCGTTCCATCGCGGGATTGGGGTCGACTCGCGGGCTTGCATTGGGCTCCGCGAGGTCGCATCCTAGACGACAGGCCGCTGAGCCCAGGGATGGGGAGGAGCCGGTGTTCGATCAGATCAATCCGCTGCTGGAGTTCATGCTGGCGGTGTCGCCCCAGGTGAGCGACCTGAACTTCTCCGTGGGGCGGGCGCCGCAGGTGGAGATCAACGGCGAGCTGCGCGAGGTGCCGATCAAGGGGCTGAAGGCGCTCACGTCGTACCAGACCGAACAGATAGCCCTCCAGCTCCTGCGCGGGGACCGCCACCTCATCCGGAAGCTTCTCAAGCAGGGCTCGGCCGACCTCTCGCACTCCATCCCGGGCAAGACTCGCTTCCGCGTGAACATCTTCTCGCAGCGGGGCACCTATAGTATCGTGCTCCGGGTCATCCCCAACGGCGTCCCCACCATCGAGGAGCTGGGCCTCCCGGCCCAGCTCAACCAGGTGGCCGAGGAGCGCAACGGCATCGTCCTGCTGACGGGCCCCACGGGCAGCGGCAAGTCCACGACCCTCGCGGCGATCATCAACCGGATCAACATGGAGAAGGCCTACCACATCGTCACCATCGAGGACCCCATCGAGTACCTGCACCGCCACAAGCGCGCCACCATCAACCAGCGCGAGCTGGGCGCCGACGTGCCCTCCTTCGCGCTGGCCCTTCGAGCGGCCCTGCGCCAGGCCCCCAAGGTGATCCTCGTGGGCGAGATGCGCGACCTGGAGACCACGGAGATCGCGCTGGAGGCGGCCGAGACCGGCCACCTCGTGCTCTCCACTCTGCACACCATCGACGCGAGCAAGACCGTGGATAGGATCATCGGCATCTTCCCCAAGAACGAGGAGCAGCAGATCCGAACGCGCTTTTCGCAGACCTTCAAGTGGATCGTCAGCCAGAGGCTTGTGCCAAAGGCCGACGGGTCGGGGCGCCTGGCCGTCTGCGAGGTTCTGCGCACGAGCGAGCGCACGAGGGACTACATCCAGCACGGCGAGTCCGAGATGGAGGGCAAGAGCCTCCTGGACGCCATGAACGACGGCGCGCTCGACGGCATGCAGACCTTCGACCAGGAGCTGGAGCGGCTGTGGCGGGAGGGCGTGGTCAGCCGGGAGACGGCCATCTCCTTCGCGACCAACGCGCCGAACCTGGCCCTCAAGATGTCGGGAATCGCCGCCGCCGGAACCGAAACGAGGCATCCGGCCGCCGGCGCGCTTGGAGCGGAGGCTCCGCAGAAGGGAGCCCCAGCGGCCAAGCCGGCGGCCGCGCCACCGCTCGGGCCCGATCTCGGGGTGGACATCAAGGACCTCATGGAGTAGCTCATGCAGATCGCCTGCCCAGCCTGCAAGAAGGTCCTGTCGGTCGACGAGTCGAAGCTGCCGCCCAAGCCGGTGCTCGTGAAGTGCCCCGCCTGCGGATCGGGAATCCCCGTCGGACCGCCGCCCCACGGCGCGCAGGCCGCTGCCCCGCCGCCGCTCCCTTCGGAACCCCCCGCCGGAGCATCGACGGAGGGCCCGGCCCAGCCGAATCATCCGGAGATCGCCCCAGGAAGCCCGCAGTGGGAGAGGCTGAAGCGTGAGGTCGCCGCCGAGGTGCTCCGCCAGCTCGGGCTCACCCCCGCGAAGGCCTCCCTGAACGGCGAGGGTTGGGGGGACGAGGAGGAGCGCGAGAGAACCGCCCTGGTTTGCGAGGATGAGGCGCTGTTTCAGGTAGCCATCTCGGAGTCGCTGCAGCAGCTGGGGCTCAAGGTGGAGCTGGCCACGTCCAAGGCCGCCGCCCTCTCTGCCCTGGCCCACCAGCGCTACGACGTGGTCACAGTGGACAACCGCTTCCCGGACGACAACGAAGGGGGCTACCAGATCCTCCAGGCCATCAACGCCCTGGCCCCGGACGCGCGCCGCAAGATGTTCGTGGCCTTCGTCTCGGCGGACCTCTCCACCATGGACACGAGCTCGGCCTTCATCCTGGGGGCCAACCTGACGGTCAGCAAGAAGGACGTCCGCCGCCTCGACAAGATCCTGGCGCAGGGGATCCGCGACCACGAGCGGGCCTACAGGGTCTTCTACCAGGTCGAGGAGGAGATCCAGAAGCAGGAGGGCTGAGGCCGGGGGATTTACCCCACGGCCGGTGTCCGCCCCCGGGGCGGCCGCTCCGACGGCCGAGTCCGGCAGGCCGCGAGAGCTGCGCCGGGCAGGCCTTGGACCCCCGAACCCCCGACCGATCTGTTTCTTGACGCACCTCCGGGAACTTTATAGAATACCCGCTGCGACTTCTGCACAACGCTCCGGATCTTGGCGCAACGAAGGAGGGGTTATGAAGGCCTACGGACCGCAGGACATCCGCAATGTTGCTCTCATCGGCCACGGGGGGACGGGGAAGACCAGCTTCGCCTCGGCCATGCTCTACACGGCGAAGGCGGTGAACCGCTTCGGTAAAGTGGAGGAGGGGACCGCTCCCACCGATTATGAAGAGGACGAAATCCAGCGGAAGTTGTCCATCTCCTCGAGCCTCGCCTTCGTGGAGTGGCAGAAGGCCAAGATCAACATTCTGGACACCCCTGGTTACGGCAGCTTCATCGCCGATTCCAGGGGCCCCATCCGGGTTTCGGACTCGGCCCTCATCTTCGTGAGCGCGGTATCGGGTGTGGAGGTGATGACGGGCAAGGCGTGGGAGTACGCCGACGAGTTTAATGTCCCCCGCATCCTGGTGATCAACAAGATGGACCGGGAAAATGCCTCTTTCGACCGCAGCCTGGCGAGCATCCGCGAGAACTTCGGGCGCTTGGCCGTGCCCGTGTTCCTCCCGCTGGGGCAGGAGAAGGAGTTCGCCGGCGTGGTCGACCTGGTCAAGGGCAAGGCCCATCGGTACGCCCAGGACGAGTCCGGAAGCTACACCGAGGAGGAGGTCCCGGTCTCCATGGCCGAAGAGGTGGCCAAGGCCCGTGCCGAGCTCGTCGAGATGGTGGCCGAGCTCGACGAGAAGCTGATGGAGAAGTACTTCGAGGCGGGCGACCTGACTCCCGAGGAGCTCGCCGCCGCCCTCAAGATCGGCATCTCCCAGGACAAGATCTTCCCTGTTCTCTGCGCCTCCGCCCTCCGCAACATGGGAGTGGCGGATATCATGAGCTTCCTCGTGGAGTTCGCCCCCCCGGCCAACGCGCGTAGCTCTTTCCGGGCCACGCCCGTGGGCGGCGGCGAAGAGTTCGAGGTGCCGGCCGACGTGGACGCTCCCGCCAGTGCCTTCGTCTTCAAGACCATCTCCGATCCCGCCCAGGGCCGCATCACCATCTTCCGGGTGGTCTCGGGCCGGGTCACCGCCGACGCCACCCTGATCAACCCCTCCAAGGACGCACCGGAACGCATGGCGGGCCTCTTCCACCTCAGGGGAAAGGACCACGTGAAATGCGAGGAAGCGCAGGCGGGCGATATCGCGGCCGTCATGAAGCTCAAGGAGACGGTCACCGGCAACACCCTCTGCGCCAAGGAGCGCATGCTGGTCTTCCCGCCCGTCAAGTACCCCATCCCCGCCATCTCCTTTGCCGTGGAACCCAAGTCTCGCGGGGATGAAGACAAGATCATGGCGGCCCTCCAACGCATGGTGGACGAGGACCCCAACCTCACCGTCAGCCGGGACCCACAGACCCACGAGACGCTGGTGTCCGGGTCGGGCAGCCAGCACGTGGAGGTGGTCGCCGCGCGCGTGCAGCGCCGCTATGGCGTCGAGATGAACATCAAACAGCCCAAGGTGCCCTATCGCGAGACCATCAAGGGACGCGCCGAGGTCCACGCCCGGCACAAGAAGCAGACGGGCGGCCACGGGCAGTTCGCCGACATCCAGATCAGGATGGAGCCGTTGCCCCGCGGCGCCGGTTTCGAGTTCAAGGACGAGATCTTCGGCGGGGCCGTGCCGCGGAACTTCATCCCGGCGGTGGAGAAGGGGATGCTCGAATCCCTCGAACGCGGCGTCCTGGCGCACTACCCCGTGGTGGACCTGCGGATCACCCTCTTCGACGGCGGCTTCCACCCCGTGGACTCCTCCGAGATGGCCTTCAAGATAGCGGCCCACATGGGATTCAAGGAGGCCATGGAGAAGTGCAAACCCACGCTCCTGGAGCCGGTGATGCTCGTGGAGGTGGTGGTTCCCGAGGAGAACATGGGCGACGTCATGGGGGACCTCAACAGCCGCCGGGGCCGCATTCAGGGGATGTCCCAGAAGGGCGCCAACCAGATCATCAAGGCCCAGGTGCCCCTCGCGGAGATGCTCACCTACGCCTCCACGCTGAAATCGCTGACCGCTGGACGGGGGACCTTCAGCATGGAGTTCGCCGCCTACGAGGAGGTCCCCGCCCAGATCCAGCAGAAGATCGTGGAGGAGGCCAAGCAGGCCAAGGAGGCGGAGCAGGAATAGGGCTTTCGCGGTCAGGACGGCAGGATGACCCGGGAGGAGCGGGATCGCCCGCTCCTCTCTTCATATCCGCCGCCCGGTTGCTCGAGCGAAGGGGTGGCCGGAAATAGAGGTTGACAGGTTGGGCTTATACCCTGTAATATATATATTTGCTCCGTGTTGCGAGCAGCAAGGAGGTTGCATTGCTGGCCATACGTCTCAAGAGGATCGGAAGGAAGCATCGGCCCTATTACCGCCTCGTCGTTTCCGACAGCAGGAACCGTCCGGGCGGCCAGAACGTGGATGAGGTCGGAGTGTACGACCCCCTGCCGAACCCTTCCGAGGTCAAGGTGAACCTGGAGCGGGTGGACTACTGGCTGAGCCGTGGCGCCAAGCCCTCGGCCAGCGTGACCAAGCTCATCGCCATTTCCAGGCAGAGCGCGCAGGCCTGATCGGCCAGCGCGGTGCCCCGTACCGTGGCGCCCTCGCGGGCCAGCGGCGCGGACCGAGGTCAACTGGTCCCATGGCCCTCACCCCCGTGGCCCGGATCGTGAAGCCCAGAGGGTTCCGCGGACAGGTTTGGGTGACCCGCTACAGGCGAGGTTTCCCGCCTTTCGACCGCGGCAGCGCCGTCTGGATCGCCATGCCGTCGGGCCCGGAGACCTTTACCGTCGGCGAGTTTTTTGAATACGCCAAGGGGGAGGTCCTGGCCCTCGTGGGAGTGGACGCTCTGGAGAAGGCCGAGGGGCTGTGCGGCAAGGAGTTGTGCCTTCCGGCCGAGGCGGTGCCTCCCGACGCCGAGGAGACCTTCGATGCGGATGCCATCGTCGGCTTCGAGGTGGTGGACCGAACGAGGGGGGTCATCGGGACCGTCGCAGCGGCGGTGGAGGGGCCGGTCTACTGGTCCTTCCTTTTGGAGACCCCCGCCGGAGAGGTGGAAATACCGGCCGTCAAGGGTCTGGGCGTGGGGCTCGAAAAGGATCTCCGCAGGGTTCGGGTGGACCTGCCCGAGGGGTATCCTGGGTTGCCGGGAGAAGACGATGAGGATTGACGTCCTGACCCTTTTTCCCGACATGTTCTCGGGCATCCTGGGCCAGTCCATCGTCAAGCGGGCCCTGGAGTCGGGCGTGGCCGACGTGCGCCTTCACAACTTCCGGCGCTTCGCGCAGGACCGGCACCACACGGTGGACGACGCTCCCTTCGGAGGTGGCCCGGGCATGGTCCTCATGGCCGACCCCATCTTCCGGTGCGTGGAGCATGTGCGGCAGGAGGTGCCCGGGTCGCCGCTGATCTACCTGAGCCCCAAGGGCGAGGTGCTGACCCAGCGCCTGGCCGGGGAGCTGGCTCTCATGCCGTCGCTGATGCTCCTCTGCGGCCGGTACGAGGGGGTGGACCAGCGGGTCGTGGACCACCTGGTGCAGAGGGAGGTCTCGGTGGGGGACTACGTCCTCTCGGGAGGCGAACCCGCGGCCATGATCCTGCTGGATGCGGTGGTCCGCCTGCTGCCGGGTGCCTTGGGAGACGAGGCCTCCACCCAGGAGGAGTCATTCAGCGAAGGTTTTCTGGAGTACCCGCAGTACACCCGTCCCGCCGAGTACAGGGGTTGGAGGGTGCCGGAGGTTCTCCTGTCCGGCAACCACGAGGTCATCCGGCGCTGGCGCCGAGAGTCGGCCCGGAGGGAGACGCAGTCGAAACGCCCCGACCTGTTCGGGGCTCAGGTTAGGATGGAGGCTTCTCATGAGTGAGCACATCAAGGCGATCGAGAAACAGGGGCAGCGCGAAGACGTCCCCGTCTTCAAGGCGGGGGATACGGTCCGCGTGCACGTCAAGGTGCGCGAGGGCGAAAAGGAGCGGCTGCAGGTCTTTCAGGGAGTGGTGATCGCCCGCAAGCACGGTGGCCTTCGGGAGACGGTTACCGTCCGGAAGATCAGCGGCGGGATGGGCGTGGAACGCATCTTTCCCCTCCACAGCCCCATCATCGACAAGATCGAGGTGGTGTCCGAAGGCAAGATCCGCCGCGCCAAGCTCTACTACCTGCGCGAGCTGAAGGGGAAGAAGGCCCGCATCGAAGAGCTCCGAAGGGATTGAACCGTTCCGGGGAGGCGTCATTGGCCGACCTGCTCGGGTTCGAGAGGGTCCTGTGGGCCCGCGGGATCGCCCGCGTGGCGGGCGTCGATGAGGCCGGCCGGGGAGCCCTTTTCGGCCCGGTGGTGGCCGCGGCCGTGATCCTGGACGCCGAGCGGGACCTCTCGCCTTATGTGGACTCCAAGCAGCTCTCCGAGCCCCGCCGCGAGTCGGTTTTCGAACAGCTGAAGGCCGACGGCCACCTCTACGCGGTGGGAACAGTGTCAGCCGAAGAGATAGATGCCACCGACATCCTGAGAGCCGCTCTGCGGGCCATGTCCCTCGCCTTGGAGGGGCTTCCGTTGAGGCCCCAGCACGTGCTGGTAGACGGCCCCCACCTTCCTGTTTTACCCTGTGGTGGTGAAGCGGTGATCCACGGCGATGCGCTTTCGGCCAGCGTGGCGGCGGCCTCGATTGTTGCCAAAGTGACCCGGGACAGGTTCATTCGAGCACTCGATGCTCGCTACCCTGGCTACGGGTTGCGCCGCAACAAGGGGTATGGCACGGTGGAACACCTGGGGGCGTTGCGAAGCCTCGGCCCGTCCCCGCTCCACCGCAGGAGTTTTCGGGGCGTCGTTTCGGGGGATGCCTGATGCCTTTGGATCGGGCCAAGACCAGGGCCAACGCGGATAAGCTCCTGAGGGCCAACCGTGTTCAAGACGCCATCCGAGAGCTTCAGAAGCTGGCCGAGGACAACCCGAGGGATATCCAGACGCTGAACCAGATGGGCAACCTCTATCTCCGCATGGGGAACAAGGCGGCGGCGGTGCCCATGTTTCTGCGCGTGGCAGAGCTGTACAACAAGAGCGGATTCGCGACCAAGGCCGTGGCCTCCCTGAAGATCGCCACTCGCGAGCAGCCCGACCACCTGGAGGCCTGGGAAATGCTGGCCAGCCTCTCGGAGCAGCAGGGGTTCGCCCGGGAGGCCAGGCTCGCCTTTGAACGCGTGGCCCAACTGGTGGCCCAGAGCGGAAACGCGGAGGCCACGGTCCGCGTCCAGAAGAAGATCCTGGAGATCGAGCCCGAGAACCTGAAGGTCCGGATTCAGGTGGGCGATAACCTGCTCAAGCTCGATCGCACGGAGGAGGCGGTCAAGGAATACCTCAAGGCGGCCAACCTCTTCCTCGCCCAGGGCCTCGCCAAGGAGGCGGCGAGGCTGTATGAGCGGGCTCTCCAGATCAACCCTGACAACATCCGCCTGCTGGAGAGTTTTGTCAAAAACCTCCTGGCCCGGCAGCAGGGGGACCAGGCCCTCCAGATCCTGGAACAGCTGCTGGAGCGCCACCCGACCTCCGAGGGTTTCCTGCTCCTGAAGGCGGAGGTGCTCACGGAGAGGCAGGATTATCCGGCGGCCGAGGCCGTCTGCGACGCCATCCTGAGGAACCACCCCGGCAGCGTCGCCGCCCGCGGGCGCCTGGTGAGGCTGTACGGCCTCCAGAAGCGGCCGGACGCCGCCTCGGACCTGCTGTCCGAATGGGGACGCACCTGCGAGCCCGAGCGGCTCCCCGACGTGGAGGCCCTCTACGAGGAGCTACTCAGGTACCTGCCCGGCCACCTGCCCACCATGATGGGTTTCTGCGACCTGCTGAGGCGCAGCGGCAACCAGCCGAGGCTCTTGCGGGCGCTCGATTCTTACGTCCAGGCGGCGCACCAGGCGGGGGAGCTGGGTTCGGCGAGAGAGGCCCTCCTGGAGCTCGTGCGGCTCGAGCCGGATTCGCCGGTCCACCGGGAGCGCCTCAAGATCGTGGAGACCAAGCTCGGAAGGCACGCCCCGACCCCCGGGGAAGCGCGCCCGCTCCAGGCGCCCGCTCCAGTGCAGGGGCCACCGGAGGCCGAGGCGAACGCACGGGCGATGAACGCGGCTCCGCCCAAACAGCCGGAGCCAGAGGAGGTTGCGCCCGCCCCCGAGGAGACGGGAGAGCTGGAGATCGAGATTGACATGGAGGATCTCCAGATCCCCAAGGCGGAGGTGACCGCCTCCTTTGCCCGCCCGGCGGACCTGCCCGAGGCGCCGGCGCCGAGCCCTCCCGCCGAAGGGGAACCGATCGAACTGGAAGTCGAGGAGCCTGCCCGCGTCGAGAAGGTCTCCCCCAAGCCGGCCCTGGATGCCCGGGAGGCCGAAATCATCCGGGAACAGCTCACGGAGGCGGAGGTCTTCCTGAAGTATGGGCTGACGGAGAAGGCCATCGCCGAACTCCAGTCCGTCCTGAAGAAGCTTCCGGACCACATCCACGCGCATCAGAAGCTCATCGCCATTTACAAGAGCAAAAAACACACCGCCAAGGCGGTCCGGCAGATCCTCAAACTCGCCCAGGTATTTCAGGGCCAGGGGGACGGGGAGACGTACGAGAACCTGGTGGAGGAGGCGCGCGCTCTGGATCCCAACAGCGAGGAGATCCAGCGATTCCTCGAAGGCGTCCCTGCTCCTCCCGCCGAGGTTGCCGGCGCGGGCGCCCTGACCGGTCCGATCGAGGAAGCCGCCCGGCCGAAGGCCGCCAAGGCGAAGGCGGTGCCCGCCTCCTTCCCGGAACTCGACCTGGAGCTTCTCGGGACCGTGGAGGAGCCCTCCCGCGAGCAGGCCGAGGTGGTCATCTCCCTGGACCAGCCAGCGCCGCCAGCCGGCCAGGGGGCGCCGGAGATCATCCTGGAGGCCGAGCTGGAAGAGTCTTCCCCGGTGGAAACCGAAGGGCCTTTCGCGGGTGCCACCGAGGCGGAAGAGCCGGTCCTCGATGGGAAGGACCAGCCGGTCCTGGAAGAGGCGATCCCAGGCGAGCCGGCGCAGGAACCTTTGGAGGAGGAGCCCACCGGGGCGTTCCTGCAGGAGGAGACGCCGGCGCCCGCCGTGGAATCCATGGCCGTTCAGATCTCCGCCGAGGAGCTCCAGGACCGGTCCGACCTGGCGGAGCTGCTGGAGGAGGCCGAGTTCTACTACAGCCAGGAGCTCTTCGGAGAGGCCCAGCGGGCGCTGGAGGGACTGCGGGCGAGGTGGCCGCATGATCCGCGGGTGCTTTCCCTGGCCGACCGCCTGGGCGTCTCCGCACCCGCCGAACCGGCGGAATCCGAAGGGGCGCCGGAAGGCCTTCCCTCGGAAGGGGTTCTCTCCATCGAGGCGGGTGGACTGGAGGAGCTGGAGCTAGAGGCGGAACCGGCAGCCCCTGAAGACACCGCGGAACCCGAGGTCTCTCCAGAGCCCAAAGCCGAGGAGCCGATGGCCAGCCTCGCGGCCGAAGAAGCGTCGCTCTCCTCCGAGATGTCGAAGATCTTGAGCACCGTCGGAGCCGCCGAGGAGGAGGGACGATTGCACCCGGCCCAGGAACCGAGCGCGGGAGGGAGGGGACGGACCAAGCTGAAGGTTTCCCTTCAGGAGCTCCTTCCCGAAGAGGTCATCGCGCAGGAGAAGGAGAGCTTCGCCGCCGATGGCCCCAAGAAGGACGAGTACTACGACCTCGCCTCCGAACTCAGCGAAGCGCTGGAAGGGCTCGAAGCCGAGGAGGAGTCCCTCTTCGACGAATCGTCCAAGTCTCCCGAGGAGATGTCCTTCGAGGAGGTCTTCGAGGAGTTCAAGAAGGGGGTGGAGCGAAAGGTCAGCGAGGAGGACTCCGCCACCCACTACAACCTGGGTATCGCCTACAAGGAGATGGAGCTCCTCGACGAGGCCATCGGGGAATTCCAGATCGCGGCGCGCTCGCCGCAGTACTTCGTGGAGTGCTGCTCCATGCTCGGCATCTGCTTCCGGCAGAAGGGCATGGTGGACCTCGCCGAGAAGTGGTACCGCAAGGGGATCGAGGCGCCGGGCTTCTCCGACCAGGCCTACATCGGTCTCAAGTACGACCTGGCTGAGACCCTTCAGGAGCAGGGCAGGCTCCCCGAGGCGCAGGAGCTCTTCCGCGAGGTCTACGCGGTCAACGCCAACTACAGGGACATCAAGGACCGGGTGAAGCCGATTCCCTGAGCGGCTCCAGCCTCCAGATCGCCACCCGCAGGCGCCCCGCCAGGTCTCGCACACCTCGGACCCACCGCAGCTCCGGACGGAGGCGCCTGAGGGCCGCCGCCCGCCTGGCCTGGGCCACCCCCAGTTCGCACAAGAGGAATCCTCCCGGGCGCAGGGCTTTGGCCGCCCACAGCCCGGCCTCCCGGTAGGGCCGGAGCGGCTCCGCGCCACACCGCAGGGCCCCCTCCGGTTCGAAGCAGCGGACCTCCGGGAGCAGCCCGCTCCACTCCTCGTCGGTGATGTAGGGGGGGTTGCAGAGAACGGCGTCCAGGCCTTCGAGGGGCGGCTCCTGGGCCATGTCTCCGGGAATCAGGCTCACGCCCGGCGCGTCCGCCAGATTGAGCCGGCTCCAGGCCAGCGCGCGCGGGTCCCTCTCAAGCCCGTAGAGTCTGGCCTCCGGGCGCTCCGAAGCCAGGGCAAGGAGAATGCACCCCGAGCCCGTTCCGAGCTCCGCCAAGCGCGGGCTCGCCAGGGATGCCACGAGCCGGAGGGCCTCCTCCACAAGGTGTTCGGTCTCGGGACGGGGAATCAGACAGCCGGGCCCCACCTTCACCCTTCGGCCCCAGAATTCTTGAAATCCGCGGATGTACTGGAGCGGCTCCCGGTGCCTCCGGCGTTCCAGGAGCATTCGGAGCCCGACCGCTTCAGCCTCCGCCAGTGGGCGCTCGGGGTGTGCCAGGAGGTGTGCCTTGTCCCGTCCCAGGGCGTCGGAGAGAAGGAGCAGGGCGTCCCTGGCCGGGTCGGGAACGCCGGCCGCTCGAAGGGATGCCGCCGCGCGCTGGAGCCACTCCCCCGTGGTCACGATGCGGTCCCTCCCTCGGTGATGGAGAGCACCTGGAGACCGGCTCCTGAGCGGGCCAAGTGCGGAAAGGCAGGCCCGGGGCGGACTCCACGCGCCGCCAGATCAGCTCCCCTTGGAGGCGTCCGCCAGCTCGATATGCAGCACCTCGGCGGCCTCGAAGATCCGCTCGTCGCGATAGAATTCACCGAAGACAATCCGGCGTATGCCCGCCGAGGCCAGGAGCTTGAAGCAGGCCCAACAGGGGGAGGCGGTGATGTAGGCCGTGCAGCCGTCCGTGGAGACGCCGTGCTTGGCGGCCTGCACGATGGCGTTGGCCTCGGCGTGGCTGGTGCGCTCGCAGTGGCCGTTGACCATCATGTGCCCCGCCTCGTCGCAATGGGCGAGACCAGCCACGGAGCCGTTGTAGCCCGTGGCGATGATGTACTTGTCTTTGACCAGCACGCAGCCCACGTGCTTCCGGTCGCAGGTGGCCCGGCTCGCCACCTCCCTCGCGATGTCCATGAAGTAGGCGTCCCAGGACTTGCGCATGGAACCTCCCTTGGTTGGTGGAGGGTGGAGGAAGGGGAGGGCTTGCGGCGGGCCGGTGGTGAATAGGCATCGTGCGCTTCTCGTGCCTTCCGTCCATCCTCAACTTCTCCCCCCGGACTCTTCCGGTGGGAACTCCCTAGTATCCCGAGCGTTCATGCTACCATGAACGACCCGGATAAGGCCGAGCCGAGAGGAGAAGGCATGTACGTGGACCTGCACTGCCACCTACTTCCCGGAGTGGATGACGGGGTGGGCGACTGGGAGGAGTCGGCCCTATGTCTGGAGGCGGCCCGCCGCGAGAAGATCTCCGCTCTCTGCGTCACTCCCCACATCGCGCCGCCTCGGTTCCCCAATACGCCGACCCTGCTCAGAGAGGCCTTCGAGGCCTGGAGAGAACCGGCGGAATCCCTGGGTTTCACGGTGCACCTGGGGAGCGAAATCTCCTTCGGTCCCCGCTTGGTCTCCGCCTACCGGGCCGGGAAGCTGATTCCCATGGGCGAGGCGGGCCGCTACCTCCTGGTGGAGCTCCCGCTCCTTTTGCGCCCTCCCGGGGTGGAGGAGGTCTTCTTCGACCTGCGCATGGCAGGTGTGGAACCCATCCTGGCCCACCCGGAGCGGTATGCCTACGTGACCCGGGACCCCGGCAGCCTGGCATTCCTGGCGGCGGCCCAAATCCCCTTCCAGCTCACCACCCACAGCCTGGTGGGCTATTTCGGTCAGGCCATACGCCGCGCGGCGTGGGCGCTCCTGGACAGGGGGTGGGTGCACCTTCTGGCCTCCGATGCGCACTCGGCCAGCGGACGGGCGCCCCTCTTTCGGGAGGCCGTCCGCAGCGTGGCGCGCCGCTATGGCATCGAGTCGGCCCGCCGCCTCTGCATCGAGAACCCCAGGCGAGTCCTTGCAGGGGAGCCCCTCCTGGCGGTGGCAGGGCTCCGGACCAAGGGAAGGAGGCGGTGATGACCCTGCGCGAGAGGGTGCGCGATTTCCTCGCGGAGGCTTCCCAGCCCTGCACCAGGAGCCAGGTGGCGGCTGGCTTGGGCCTGTCGCCGCGGGAGCGGAAGGCCCTCCCGGGTGTGCTGGAGTCCCTCCTGCGGGAAAGCGTGGTGGCCCTGGTGCACCGGAGGTACCGTCTGGCGAGAACTGGCGGCACCTTCACGGGCCTCTTCCACGCCGCCAGAGGAGGCTTCGGCTTCATCACCCCCGACCGATCCGGGGCCGAGGGCGACCTCTTCGTGCCGGCCAGGGAAACGGGCGGTGCCCTGGAGGGGGACCGTGTGCTGGCCCAGGAAGTTCCGGGGCGGCCCAGAGGCGGGCGCGGTGCCCGTGGCCGGGAGGCCGGCGGCAGGCCCGAGGCCAGGGTCCTGGAGATCGTGGAGAGAAACGTTCGGCCCGTCGTCGGCATCGTCCAGGGCGGCCTTCTCCTGCCCATGGGCAGCTCGCGGGCACCCATCGCGCTTCCCCGCGGCACGGGCGCAGAAGGCATGGTGGCGAGCGTGGAGCTGGAGTCCGATGGAGGAGCGGCCCTCTCCACGGGTCTCCGCGTCCTGGGGCCTCTGGACGATCCCCGCACGCCCATTCTGGCGGCGGAGACGCGGTACGGCCTTGCCCAGAACTTCCCCGAGGCGGCCGAGCGGGAGGCCGCGACCCTGCCGGAGGACCCCCGTCCGTCGGATTTTCAGGAACGGAAGGACTTCCGCTCCCTTCCCACGGTCACCATCGATCCCGAGGATGCGAAGGATTTCGACGACGCCCTCTCCGTGCAGCGGGCAGGCAACGGCTGGAGGCTGTGGGTTCACATCGCCGACGTGGCCCACTACGTCAAGCCGGATTCCGCCCTCGACACCGAGGCCCGCCGCCGGGGGAACAGCACCTACCTGCCCGGAACCGTCTATCCCATGCTGCCCCACGCCCTCTCGAGCGGACTGTGCTCCCTGAAGCCGCAGCGAGATCGCCTGACCCTCACGGCGGAGCTGGAGCTGGACGAGGAGTGCCGCGTGCGTCTGGCGCGGTTCCACCGGGGGGTCATCCGCTCCTCGGCGAGGCTCTCCTACGAACAGGCCCAGGCCGTCCTGGAGGGAAGGGAGAGCGCCGCGCCCGAGGTGGCGGGCCTGTTGGGGGCGGCGCTGGAGATATCCCGCGGGCTCTTCCAGCGGCGCCTGGCCTCGGGCACCCTGGACCTGGACCTGCCGGAGGCGGGGCTTCGATTCGGCCTCTCCGGGCGCGTCGAGGAGGTGCTCCCGTCGGTGCGGCTCGCCTCCCACCGCATCGTGGAGGAGGCCATGCTCGCCTGCAACCGCGCCGTCGCAGCCGAGTGCCTGCGCCAGAAGATCGCCATCCTCTTCAGGGTCCACGACGAGCCCAACGCGGAGAAGCTGGAGGCCCTCCGGCCCCTCCTGAACACGCTCGGGCTGGGTGAGGCGAGCCGGGGTGACCTCTCCGACCCCTTCACCCTCCAGCGCGTGCTCGCCAAGTCCGAGGGCCACAGGGCGGCCAAGCTGGTGGCCTACCTGATCCTGCGGGCCATGGCCCAGGCGCGCTATCACGCGGCGGTGCTGCCCCACTTCGGCCTGGGCTTTGCCCACTACTGCCACTTCACCTCCCCTATCCGCCGATACCCGGACCTGCTGGTGCACCGGAACCTGGCCGGGGCGCTCTGGGGCTCTCCGGCGCCGGGGGCGGACCTGGAGGCCCTCGCGGTCCACTGCTCCGCCACGGAACGGGCATCGGACCAGGCCGAGCGGGAGGTGGTGGCCTGGTTCCAGATGGCCTTCCTGGCGGACCGCTTGGGGGAGACCTTCGATGCGGTGGTGCTGGGGTTCACGCGCTTCGGCGCACGGGTGGAGCTGGTGGAGCACCTGATCGAAGGCATCTGTCCCTTCAACGCGGTGGAGGGAGACTTCATCACCGTGGACAGGGACGGCCTCTCGGCGAGGGGGCGGTACTCCGGGGCGGTTCTGACGGTGGGCGACGAGGTTTGCGTGCGGCTCATGCGAGTGGACAGGCTCATGGGCGAGGCCCATTTCCTGCTGGAGGGATGGCCGGCGGAAGGAGGAGGCCGGAGGAAGACGAAAGCGGGGGGCAGGCGGTGAGGCGGGGGGTGGCTGGGTGATTAGGCTATTAGGCTATTAAGCGATTAACCTATTAGGCGATTAAGCGATTGGGGAGGGAACCATAGGGCGGGGGGGTGATTGTCTCGTGCCTTACGATTCCCGACCGGAGCCGGGCGCCGTGGCGGGCGGCTTGTGTATAATTGAAAGGCGTTCTGTTGAAGACACGCCGGGACCGGGGGGACGGAAGATGCGCATCAAGAGGCTGAAGATCGACACCTACCGCGAATACATCCTCTACCTGCGGAGGGACAGCGACCTCTGCCGCGCGCAAGGGTTCGGCGCCCTCTCGAAGGTGGAGGTCATGGCGAACGGACGCGGCATCGTGGGGGTCCTGGACGTGGTGGACGAACCTTTCCTGGACTCGGACCAGATCGGCCTGTGCGAGTACGCCTACCAGAAGCTCGGCCTTCCCGAAGGCACGGAAGTGAGCGTGCGACACCCGGACCCAGTGCGCTCGGTGGAGCTCATCCGCAAGAAGATCCGCGGGGAGGTGCTCAGACGGGAGGACTACCGGTACATCGTTCAGGACATCGTCTCGAACCGCTACTCGAAGGTTGAGCTGACGGCCTTCGTGGTCTCCACGGCCCAGGGGGCCATGGAGCGGGACGAGATCGTCTACCTCGCCGAGGCCATGGCCGACACCGGAGAGCGCCTGGAGTGGGGCCGCGAGATGGTGGTGGACAAGCACTGCATCGGCGGCGTCCCGGGCAACCGGACCACCATGGTGGTGGTGCCCATCGTGGCCGTCTACGGGCTCACGATTCCGAAAACCTCCTCCCGTGCCATCACCTCCCCCTCCGGCACGGCGGATACCATGGAGGCCCTGGCGGGGGTCTCCCTGAGCCTTCAGCGCCTGAAGGCCATCGTGGAGAAGGAGAACGGCTGCCTCGCGTGGGGTGGCTCCTTCGCCCTCTCCCCAGCCGACGACATCATCATCGGAGTGGAACGTCCGCTGAACATGGACGCGCCGGGGCAGATGATCGCCTCCATCCTCTCCAAGAAGAAGGCCGCCGGTTCGACCCACGTGCTCATCGACATCCCCGTGGGGCCCACGGCGAAGGTGGCCAGCTTCACCCAGGCCGTGCAGCTCAGAAAGCTCTTCGAATACGTGGGAGACAGGATGGGTCTCCACGTCGAGGCCCTGCTCACGGACGGTTCCCAGCCCATCGGCCGGGGGGTGGGCCCCGCCCTGGAGGCCCGGGACGTGATGCAGGTGCTGCGGTGTGATCCCGATGCCCCGAAGGACCTGCTCGACAAGAGCCTGGACCTGGCCGGGCGTATCATCGAGTTCGACCCCTCCGTGCGTGGGGGGCGGGGAAGGGCTACGGCGGAGGAGATCCTGAGGAGCGGGAGGGCCCGCGACAAGATGCTCCGCCTCATCGCCGCCCAGGGGGCCAGGGAACCGGTGCGCCCCGGGCCGCTCGTGCGGGAGGGGCTGGCGTCGCGGGCGGGCACCGTGGCCTCTGTCGCCAACCACCTGGTGGCCAAGTGCGCCAAGCTCGCGGGGGCGCCCGTGGATCTGGGCGCGGGGTTGGACCTCTTGAGGAAGGCGGGGGAGGCGGTGCGGGAGGGCGAGCCGCTCTTTCGCATCCACGCTGAGCACGAGGCCGACCTCGGCTTCGCGTGGGATTACTGGCAGCGGCACCCGGAAATGTTCGTCATCCAGTAGGGAGGACCGCCCGTGGGTCTCGTGGAAACCACCGCCGCGCGCATTCGGAACCTGGAGATCCAGGGCGCCAACGCCATCGCCAAGGCGGCCCTCGAAGCCCTGGCGGCGGAGTTGTCGGTGGAGCCGGGAGCGGACCGTCGCGCCCTGGCCGAACTTCTCGCTAAAGCCCGTCCAAACGAGCCCATGCTGAGAAATCTCCTCGAGCTCTTCCTGTCCGGCGCGGAAGGGGAGGATGCCTCCGGCAGGCCGGCGGAGCGGGCCGGAGCGCTATTGGAACAGGTCCGCCGGGACGAGGCGGCCATGGCCCGCGCCGGAGCAGACCTGGTGAGCGACGGCATGACGGTCTTCACGCATTGCCACTCCTCCTCTGCGGTCTCGGTGCTCAAAGAGGCCTGGCGCCTGGGGAAGCGCTTCACGGTGCTGAACACGGAAACCCGCCCCCGCTTTCAGGGGCGCATCACGGCCGCGGAGCTGGCGCGGGAGGGCATCGAGGTGAGGCACATGGTGGACGCTGCCGCCAAGGTCGCGCTGGACGGAGCCGACCTCTTCCTCTTCGGTGCCGACGCCGTGCTCCCGTCGGGATACCTCATCAACAAGGTGGGTACGGGCATCTTCTGCGTGGTGGCTAGCCGGTACGACGTGCCCACCTACTGCGCGACCCTCACGCTCAAGGTGGTCCGGGACCACATCGACGAGGCCGTGGAGCAGCGGGACCCGGCGGAGGTGTGGCCCGACGCGCCGGCGGGGGTCCTGGTCCTGAACCCGGCCTTCGACAAGGTGCACCTCAAGTACGTGACGGCCTTCATTACTGAAAGGGGGCTCGTGAAGGATATCCTGGCCCTCTGCCCTCCCGCGCTCCCCGCGCGAGAACGTTCATAGGAGGAGTGCCATGCCCGGGGAAGTGCTTCCCTACCTGGAATTGGGCGGTGAACCGCTGGAGGACGACCTGGTATGCCGGTTCCGCGTGGAACCGGAGGCGGGCACCTCCCTGGAGAAGGCCGCCAATGCTCTGGCCGCCGAGTCTTCCATCGGCACCTGGACCGACGTGGCGGCCCTCACTCCCGAGCTGAGGGAGAGGCTGAGGGCGCGCGTCCTCGCCGCGGACGATCGGGGCGTGGTGATCGCCTACGGCGCCGTCCTCTTCGAGGGCGGCAACATGCCCCAGGTCTTCTCTTCGGTGGCGGGCAACATCTTCGGGATGAAGGAGGTGAGGAGGCTTCGCCTGGAGGCCGTGCGCTTCCCGAAAGCCCTGGCTGCCTCCTTCCCGGGCCCGGCCAGAGGAATCCAGGGTATCCGGGAGGTCCTGGGCGTCACCGGCCGCCCCCTCGTCGGCACCATCGTGAAGCCCAAGATCGGCCTGGATCCCAAGGCCCAGGCCCAGGTGGTCTACGAGGCCATGGTGGCGGGCTGCGACGTGGTCAAGGACGACGAGAACCTCACCTCCCAGAGCTTCTGTCCCTTCGAGGAGCGGCTCCGGGCCTGCCTCGACGCGGCGAAGCGGGCGGAGGATGCGACCGGCTCCGCCAAGGGGTACATCCCCAACGTCACCGCCCCCACGGAGGTCATGCTGAGGAGGATGGGGCTCGTGGCCCACCTCGGCGGCCGCTTCGCCATGGTCGACCTGGTGACGGCCGGCTGGTCGGGGGTCCAGAGCCTCCGCGGAGCCGGCATGGGATTGGTCCTTCACGGGCACAGGGCCATGCACGCGGCCTTCACGCGCCTACCCGAGCACGGGATCGCCATGGAGGTGATGGCGCGCTCGGCGCGACTCGCGGGAATCGATCAGCTTCACGTGGGAACGGCGGTGGGCAAGATGGAGGGGAGCCGGGAGGCCGTGCTGCGATCGGCGCGGGCCTTGAGGGCCTGGCCCTCCGAGGATGGGGCGATGGCCGACGGGCAGGACTGGCGCGGTATCCTGCCCGCCATGCCCATCGCCTCGGGCGGCCTGCACCCAGGACACGTTCCGGCTCTGATGTCCCTGTTCGGGACGGAGGTGATCCTCCAGTTCGGCGGAGGGATCCACGGCCATCCCGGCGGGACCGCAGCGGGGACGAAGGCCGTCCGACAGGCCGTGGAGGCGGTTCTCGCCGGACTGACGCTCGAACACGCCTCCTCGTCGGCCCCCGAACTCCGGACGGCCCTTGCCTTCTGGAAGGGACAAGGATGAACACCCTTCTGGTTCTCACGCGCGATACCGACCTCCTCAAGATTCTCCGGGCGGCCCTTCCCAGGGCCTGGGACCTCCAGGAGAGGGGCACGGTGGCGCAGGCCGTGGAGTTCCTGGCCGACTGCAGGCCGACGGCCATCGTGGCCGACATGACGCTGGCCGGGCAGTGGGACGGGCTGTCCTTCGTGAGGACGGCCAGGGGCCGCTTCCCCGATCTTCCTCCAGTGGCCATCGTGGCGGCCGCCGGAGTGGGAGAGGAGCTGGAGACCCGCGCCCGGGACGCCGGGGTGGCCGTCCTTCTGCCGCGGCCCCTGGATGAGTCCTCGTGCCGGCAGGCCCTGGCCCGTCTCGCTGAGGCAGCGGGCCCCGCCCGCATGAGCCTGATCGAGCTGCTGGGGGAGGGTTTCGTGGATTTCACCCACCGGAGGGTCGCCGTCCAAACCCAGGCTGGTGAACTGCACCTCCTGTTCGGTGAGGGAAGGCTCTGGACCCTGGTCCACCCCCTCTACTGGGAGCGCTACCGGTCGGGCCTCCTGGATGCCGGGCTGGAGTGCGGCGAACAGGGGGAGGACCCCCAGCTCGCTCTGGCAGCGCTGGAGGAGAGGCTGGCTCGGTCGGCCCCCATGGCGCCCGTCAAACAGCAGGCCACCCTCTCCTTGCTCGCCTCCCTGCCCCTGCACGCTCCCATGGCCTGCCGGTCGGAGCCGGTGGTCATACCGGAGGGACTCCTGCCCATCGAGATCCCCGCCCTCCTGGTGCAGCTGGTCGACCAGATCCCGGAGGAGGCGATGGCCGTGCTCAAGAGGCCGGGCGTCAAGGTCGGCAGGGTGGAGGAGATGCTCCCTGAGGACCTGCCCATCCAACCCCATCACGGCTACCTGCTCCAGCAGTGCCAGCAGCCGGTGGCGGTGTCCGACCTGCTCCAGACGGGAATTCTGCCTGGGCGGCAGCTCCTGGGCGGGGTGTACCTGCTCCTCCTGCTCGGCCTCCTCGCCAGCGAGCCCGCCGTGGAGCCGCCCTTCCGGCTGTCCGGCCTGGCGGTTCGCCTCGATGAGGAGACCGCCCTGATCCAGCGGCAGTCGGAGGCCATCCAGAACCTGGTCCAGGCGTTCAAGGTCCCCGGCATCAGCCCTTACAAGGTCCTCGGTGTGCCCCCGGGCAGCGCGCCGGCCGAGGCGGTGAAGGCCCACGAGGCGCTGAAGGAGCGCCTCAGCCAGGCCAATCTGCATCCGGAGGTGTTCAAGAGGCACCAGAAGGAGCTCTTCTTTCTGACCGCCAAGATGGGGGAGTCTCTCCTCCTCCTGCAGAACAGCTACCTCGAAGACCGCAAGGCCGAGGCAAGGGCCGAGAGCGCCGAGGCGGAGGTGGGGCCGAATCCGGTGGCCCAGGCCGACACCGCACTCAGGCAGATCTCGGAGAGCCGCCAGCAGGAGGCCCAGCTCTGCCTCCAACGGGCCATCGACTGCATGGCCCAGGAGCAGTGGCACGATGCCTCCCAGCACCTGAGGCTGGCGCTCTTCCACAACGGCTTTTCGGCTCAGGCCCACTACCTGATGGCGAAGATCTACGAGAAGAACACCAACAGCCGGGCCAAGCACATGGCCGAACGAGAGTTTCAGCGGGCCATCGAGCTGAACCCGGGGGAGATCGAATATCTGCTGGATCTGGCAGAATTTTACTTGAACAACGGGCTGTTCGCCCGGTGCCGAGCTTACCTGGACAAGGCCCAGGCCGTCAGCCTGAGGGATCCGAGGGCCATCGCCATGCGCAAGAGGATCAAGGAGTTAGACCGCTGATGGCGAAAGGGGCGATCCGCGAGAGCAGGCGAGCCAATTCACGCGCGGGGAGGACAAAAAACCTTAACTATTAGATTGGGTTTTAGACCAAACGCTTGACTTTTTTCTGGCCGTTCAATACACTTAATTGGAGATTGGGTCTCGTGTGTGAGGGGAGAATAGCGATGCGAATTCGGATGCCGTATTTCACGCTCATCCTACCCTTCGTGCTGGGACTCGGGTGGGGGGTGACCGCGGGCGCTCAGCAGGAGAAACCCTCCCAGCCACCCGAGAAGGCCGCCGAGAAGCCGGCCGCTCAGCCAGGGACGCCTGCCGTCTCTCCTGAGATGCTGCAGAAAGCCAAGACCTACAAGGGATCACCGGTACCCCCAAAACACCTGGTCAAAGAGGCGGACGGCCACTGGACCCCCTACACCCCTCCGGAAAAGCCGCCCGAGGGTGTCCAGGTGTACACGATCAAGCCGGGCGACACGCTCTCCAAGATCGCCCAGGCCCAGCTGGGAACTTGGCAACTGTGGCCCCAGATCTGGGACGAAAACCCCTACATCAAGGATGCTCACTGGATCTACCCCGGCGACCCCCTGTACATCAAGAAGCCGCAGGTCGTGAGCGAGCACGTGCCTCTCGAGCCTGAACCTCCCCCGCCGAAGCAGCCCGAGAAGGCCAAGGCGGGAGGGTTGGAGCTGGAGCAGGAGGCCCCCATGCCTCCGATCTCCTCCCACGACGTCTACTGTTCGGGCTTCATCACAAGGCACTTCAAGAGGCCGCACCTGACCATTCTCTCCTCGCCGGAGCGGCAACGCGAATCCCTCGCCCAGGGAGACGTGGTCTACCTGAACGAGGGCAAGGACGAGGGGATGCAGCCGGGCATGCTCTTCTCCATCCTCGAGCCGGGACAGACCGTGAGCCACCCCATCACCGGCAGGAGCCTCGGACGCTACGTCCGCCGGGTAGGCCAGGCCAAGGTGCTGGCCGTCCAGCCCCACGCCAGCATCGCGGAGATTTCACAATCCTGTGACGAGATCCGTTATGGAGACGTGCTAGTCCCCTGGCAGGTCATCCCTCTCCCCTGGGACATCAAGCGCAGCCCATCCATCCCGTTGGATCTGCCTCCCAGTACGAAGCCCCAGGGCCGGGTTGTCTGGTCGGAAGATCGGATCCAGAACATGGGTGACGGTCAGATCGTTTACATCGACCTGGGCTCCAGGGAGGGGCTCCTTCCCGGCGACAAGCTCTGGTTCTACCGCTTCCCCGGGCAGACCGGCACCTTTACGGAAACCACCAGGGACCTCTTCCGCCAGCAGAAGATCAACGTAGGCCCGAAGGATCTCTTCCGCATGCCGAAGGTGAGCAAGTACGAGGGCCCCGAAGAGTCGATGGCCGAGGGCGGAACGGCGGAAGCCGGGGTGGGGACGGAGAGCAAGTCCGAGAAGGAGCATCAGAGTGACATCCTGGCCCGGGAGGACAATCTGCGCAACAGCCAAAGAGACGCGGTCAAGGCCATCCGAATGTACCTAGGAGAGGGGGTTGTATTGACGACGGAGGGCCGTACCGCCTGTGTCAAGATCATCTCCTCCAACTCCTCGATCACCTTCGGCGACAGGGTGCAAATGGAGTAACCCGAAGAACTTCCATCCAGACGGACCCCGGTGGACGGCGCGCGAGCGCCGTCCACCGGTCTATGGGCGGCTGCCTCCGTATTTTCAGCGACGGGACGGACCACGCCCCCGATCCGTGTCGCTGGTATGGCTTTTGCTTATCTCAAAACGTCGGTATAGGAGGATTTCCAACAACTGGTCGTACCAACACAAACGAGGAGGAACATGATGAAAAAAGTGCTTCTGGTCGCCGCCTTCCTGACCTTCGGCTCTCTTCCCTTTTTCGCCCAGGCTCCCAGCAACCCCTGGTTCTGGGATCTCAACGCCGGCTACAACAACAGCAACAAGTGGATGGACAGCGGGTGGAACTATTCGACCCGCCTGGGTTATGCCTTCACGGATAACTTCAAGCTCAACTTCGACATGGGCTACCTCGAGGGGAAGGTGAAGGACTCCTCCGTCAAGGATCACATCTGGACCTTCATGCTGGCGCCCGAGTACGCCACGTCGCTGACGGAGAACGATCAGGTCTACGGCTTCATAGGAGCCGGGTTCGCACGACGGGACTCCTTCTCCTACACGCTCAATGCCCTTCCCTCTCCAAGCCGCTTTGCCTTCGGCAGCGAGACCAAGTGGGCGGCCGAAGCGGGTGTCGGCTATCGTCATTTTTTCACCAAGAACGTGGGCATCAACCTGCAGGCGACCTATACCCACATGGGGTTCAACGATGTTGAGAAGATCAACACCGTGGACGGCCGGATCGGTCTCGCGGTGCGCTTCTAGAACGAAGCTAGATGGCAGGTTGTAAAGAAGGGGGCCCGGACGGGCCCCCTGTTCATTTGGTCGGACGGGCGTCCGGGCGGAAGGACGCTCAGGGGCGGGAAAGAAATTCCAGGCCGGGGAGCTTTTCCCCGGCCACGAGCGCCAGTGAGGCGCCTCCTCCGGTGGAGATGTGGTCGATGGAGGAGGCCACGCCCGCCGCGTGCACGGCCGAGATCGAGTCTCCCCCTCCGATCACGCTCACTCCCTCGGATGTGGCGACCGCCTTGGCCAGTTCGATGGTCCCGGTGGAGAAGAGGGGCCGCTCGAAGACCCCCATGGGGCCGTTCCAGAAGAGGGTTCGGCTGGCGAGCGCGATGTCGCTGAACCGCCGGATGGTCCGGGGGCCGATGTCGAAGGCGGCCAGCCCTTCGGGCAGGGCGTCCGCGTCCACCACCTCGGCCTCCTCCGCCTCCAAGGCGGCCGCAGCCACGTGGTCCACGGGGAGGAGCAGATGGACCTTTTTCTCTCCGGCTCGGGTGAGGATGGCCTTGCAGACCCCCGCCAGATCGGGCTCGATGAGACTTCTTCCCGTGGGAAGCCCCCGAGCGGCGAGAAAGTTCAGCGCCATGGCGCCGCCCACGCAGAGGGAGTCCACCCGGTCGAGGAGCCGCTCCAGGATGGGGACCTTGTCCGAGACCTTGGCCCCGCCCAGGAAGGCGGCGTAGGGACGCTCCGGATCGTTCAGCCGCCCTTCGAGGTACTGGAGCTCCCTCTCGAGCAACAGCCCCGCCGCCGCCCTAGGAAAGAGCTTGGCTACGCCGTGGACGGAAGCGTGCGCGCGATGGCACGAGCCGAAGGCGTCATTCACGTAGAGATCGGCGAGGGACCGTAGGGCCTCCGCGAAGGCCTCGTCTTCCTTAGCCTCGCCGGGTTCGAAGCGCACGTTTTCCAGAAGGAGCAGCTGCCCCGGCTTTAGTCCCGCGGCCTTCGCCCTGGCGTCGGGTCCCACGACGTCTCCGGCCGCGAATACCGTCCTATCGGGCAGGAGCTCCGCCAGCCGACGGGCCACGGGGCCGAGCGAGAGGGCCGGCACCACGGCTCCCTTGGGGCGCCCCAGATGGGAGCAGGCGATGACCGCCCCTCCCCGATCCAGGATGGAGGTCAGAGTTGGTAGGACGGACAGAATCCTCGTCTCGTCCTGGATCAGCCCCTCTCGGAGGGGGACGTTCAGATCCACCCGGACCAGAACCTTCCTGTCCAGTACCGGCAGGTCGCGCACCGACAGATACCTGTTCACGTCTGCCTCCCCTCCAGGTAGGCGAGCAGGTCCACCAGCCGGTGGACGTACCCCCATTCGTTGTCGTACCAGGCGATGAGCCTCACGAGATCCTCCTGGACCTGCAACAGGGGCAGGTCCACCGTCGAAGAGGCCGTGCTTGCCAGGAAGTCCTGGGATACCAGCTCCTCCCGGGAGAGGGCGAGGATGCCCTTGAGGCTTCCGTCCGCCGCCTCTTGAAGGCAGGCGGTTACGGTCTCGGGGCTCGCCGTGCGCTCCACCTGGATGGTGATCTCGGTGAGGGAAACGGCCGGGGCCGGAACGCGCACCGCCATCCCGCGGATCCTGCCCTTGAGGTCGGGTAGCACGGCCTCGAGGGCCAGCGAAGCGCTCGTGGTGGTGGGGATGATGTTCAGGGCGCCCGCGCGAGCCCGCCTGAGATCCTTCTGGGGCGCGTCCACCAGGGTCTGGCCCACGTTGTAGCAGTGGACCGTGTTGAAGAGCACCGAACGGGCCCCGAACCGCTCGTGGAGCGCCCACAGGGGAGGGACCACGCAGTGGGTGGTGCACGAAGTGGCGGACAGGAGAACCTCTCCAGGCCGGATCGATTCGTGGTTCACGCCGAAGACGACCTGCCGGTCGGCCTCCTGGCTCGACGCCGTGAGCAGGACGTTGCAGCGGTGCCCCTCCATCGCCCGGCGGCTCTTGAACTTGCCGGTGGCCTCCACGACCCACTCGACGCCCCACTCCTCCCAGGGGATGTCGTTCGGCGAGGCGCAGTGGTAGAGCGGCATGGTACGCCCCCCCACGGAGATACCCTCGGGGACCTCCGTCACCGGAGTGTTCCATGGGCCGTAGTAGGAGTCGTGGCGCAGGAGGTGGGCCAGGACCGCCCCCTCGGCCACGTCGTTCAGCGCGGTGACCTGAAGCCGGGGGTCCTTCCAGACGGTCTTCAGAAACCCCCGTCCGATCCTTCCCAGTCCGTTGATGCCGATTCGCAAAGCGGCCTCCTTGGGAGATCCTAGAACTCAAACTCCGCGATTAAAAGAGCGTTGCCTTCGAGACAAGTTGTCGTTCACCAGGGAAAAGAGGTTGTCTATTTGGCGGGAAGGGCTATTCCCTCCCCGCTCCACGAGCCAAGCCCATGGAGCCTCACCCCACCCTTGGTGCCTCGCCGGCGGGGACGCCGGTAGTCCCTGATTGATGAGCCGTGGACACCGCGGTGAACGGAGCTAGCGGACCACCACCCTGATGGTGTTCTTGGCCGTCCCGGCGGTGATCGTCACCACGGCCGTCCCCCTGCCCACGCCCGTGGCCGTACCGTTGGCGTCCACCCGCAGAACCTTCTCGTTGGACGAGGTGCAGGTGAGCGGGACAGACTTCATGGGCCGGCCGAGGTCCGAGAGAACCGTAAAATCGAGGGGGGACGGTTCGCCCAGGCGCACCTCCTGGGTGGGCTTGTCCACCTTGACCGCCGCCGGCACCTCGATTTGCACCTTCACGGGGAGGGTCGCCGTGGTCTTCCCGATGGTGGCCGTGATCACCGTGTCACCCGTGGAGAGGAGCGTCAGGTCGCCCTTGCCGTCCACCGCGGCAACCTGGGGAGCCGAGGAGTTGAAGACGATCCCGTCCAGCTCCGCCTTCTCCCCCTGGTCAGTCTTGCCCGAGACCAGGAGGGGGACCACGGTGTTGACGGGCCCGACGGAGCCCGAATCGGGCAGGGCGAGCTTGAGGGAGGAGACGATCTTCACGTCCACCCGGGCCGCCCCCGTGGCCTTGCCGCAAGTGGCGCTGATGATCGCCTCTCCGGAACTCTTGGCCTTGACGACTCCGGACGCATCCACCTCGGCCACGTCGGGCGCCGAGCTGGCGAAGGTGACCTTGGCCTTGTCCATGGGGCGGCCCTTCTGATCCAGAACCGTGACCAGGAGATTTTTCCTGCCGCCAGCCTCTCGGAGAATGACGTGGTCCGGCCTGACCTCGACCTTCGTCGGTCTGGAGCAACCGACGGCCGCCAAAACGACCACGGCCAGAGCCCAGCCTCCCCAGAACTTCCCCCTCATCTCTACAGCCTCCTTCGAGGGCGGGCACCGCCCCGTCAGCCTTTCCAGCGGCCGCCGCTCCCGGGTGGCCGGGTGACCTTACCTCCTGAAATTCTACGCGGATGAGCCGCCCTGTCAAGGGAAAGAGGGCTCGGCGGTGGGGGTGAGGACATGGGACAGGGGACATGGCACAGGGGACATGGGGAGACCCACAGCTTCACGGTACTCCGGTTCTTCTCGAAATCCCCTCATCTCCTCATCTCGAACTCACGGCATCTCCAGGAAGACCCAAGGCAAATGGCGCTGCGGCAAAAGGTCCATCCCCGTTCGTGGCCGGCCCGTGGCCGCTTTGGTACAATGAAATTCGGGAGGAAGCATGCGCACCGTCGCCGTTATCCCGGCACGCTACGGTTCCTCGCGGTTCCCGGGAAAACCCCTGGCCCCCATCCTCGGCAGGCCTATGATCCGGTGGGTCTGGGAGCGGGCCGCGCGGGCGAGGGGCCTGGACAGACTGGTGGTGGCCACTGACGACGAACGCATCGCACGGGAGGTGGTGAGCTTCGGGGGCGAGGCCGTGATGACTCCGGTGGATTGTCCCACGGGCTCCGACCGGGTCCAAGCCGCGGTCAGGGGAATGGAGTGCGACGTGGTCCTGAACCTCCAGGGCGACGAGCCTACCCTCGATCCCTCGGCCCTGGAGGCGCTGCTGGAGCTCATGTCCCGGGATCCTTCACTGCCCATGGGCACGCTTGTGGCGCCGATCCGGAGCCGGGAGGAATTCGATAATCCCAACGTGGTCAAGGTGGCGTTGGGCGAGGAGGGCCTCTGCCTCTACTTTTCCCGCAGCCCCGTGCCCTTCTGTCGCGAGGTGGCCTTCGAGAGGGCGCCCCTCTGGCGGCACGTGGGCATCTACGCCTTCCGGAAGGAGTTCCTGGCGGCCTTCACGAGCTGGCCCCGCGGTACACTCGAGTGCACGGAGAGCCTCGAACAGCTCCGGGCGCTGGAGAGGGGCGCGATGATCCGGGCCGCCCGGGTCCAGTGGCCGGGCTGCGCCGTGGACTCGCCCGAGGACATCCGGGCCGCCGAGGTCTTCCTCCGCACGGCGGGTCCGGATGATTGACCACCGGCACATCCGGCGGGAGGGGGCATGAAGCGGTCCGAACTGGAACGGTACCTGGCGAGCTACCTCAAGGTGGAGCTCTACGAGGACGCCTCCCTGAACGGGCTCCAGGTGGAGGGGAGGGAGGAAGTGCGCCGCGCGGCCTTTGCGGTCTCCGCCTGCTCGGAGGCCTTCGAGCGGGCGGCCCAGGGCGGTGTCGACGCCCTCGTGGTCCACCACGGCCTCCTCTGGAAAGGGGAGGGCGCCAGGCCGGTGGTGGGGCTCCTCCGCCGGCGGCTGGGGCTCCTCTTCGACGCCGAACTCAACCTCCTCGCCTACCACCTGCCCCTGGACGCCCACCCGGAGGTGGGCAACAACGCCGTGGCGGCGCGGGAGCTGGGTCTTAGGGAGGTCGCCCCCTTCTGCGACTACAAGGGCTCGGCCATCGGCGTCCGAGGGTCGCTGCCGGGTCCCGAGCCGTGGGACGCCTTCCTGGCCCGCCTGGAGGCCTATTACGGGCACAGGGCCCTGGCGATTCCCCCGCTGCGGGACGAGGTGGAGACGGTGGGCATCGTCTCGGGCGGCGCCGCTCGGGAGGCGGAGCAGGCCGTCGCACAGGGACTGGACGCCTACGTCACGGGGGAGGCCTCCGAACCGGTCACCTACCTCTGCCGCGAGGAGGGCCTCGGCTTCGCCGCTCTCGGCCACTACGCCACCGAGAGGGTGGGCATTCGCGCCCTCGCCGCGCACCTGGAAAGAGAGTTGGGCCTCGAGGCGTTCTTCATTGAGGTGGAGAACGAGGCGTAGGCCTCCAGCCGGCGGTGCGGCGGCACCTCCAAGAGAAATCCCTCTCCATGAACTCTGAGGCAGGGAGGAGCAGATGACGGCGGAAACGGGGATCGGGTCTCTCTCCAAGCGGATTCGCGTGGCCCGGGGCGAGGAGCCGGCCGACCTCCTCTTCGTCAACGGCCGGGTCGTCTCCACCTTCACCGGAGAGATCCTGGAGACCACGGTGTCGGTGGCCGAGGGCAGGGTGTGCGCCCTGGGGGGCGGCGAGCGCAGGGCGCGCGAGGTGGTGGACCTGAAGGGCGCCTACCTCAGCCCGGCCTTCACCGACCCCCACATCCACGTGGAATCCTCCATGCTTACGCCGGAGGGCTTCGCCGAAGCCGTGGTGCCGCACGGGACCGGAGCCACCGTGAGCGACCCGCACGAGATCGTGAACGTTCTGGGGCTCCATGGCTACGCCTACATGAGGCGGGCCGCCGAGGGCCTTCCCGTGGACCTCTTTTTCACCCTTCCCTCCTGCGTGCCGGCGACCCACATGGAGACGGCCGGCGCGTCGCTGGAGGCGGCCGACCTGGATGGCGCCATGGGGGCCTACCCGGACGTGGTGGCCCTCTCGGAGATGATGAACTTCCCCGGAGTGATTCACGGGGTTCCCGAGGTTCTCGCCAAGGTGCTCGCGGCCCAGCGCCGGGGACTCATGGTGGACGGCCACTCTCCCGGCCTTCAGGGGCGAGACCTGGATGCCTACCTGAACGCGGCGATCCTGACGGACCACGAGTGCGGGAGCACGGAGGAGGCCCTGGCCAAGCTCAGGAGGGGCATGTGGGTGCTCCTGCGCGAGGGCTCCGTGGCCAAAAACCTGGCCTCCCTGGCTCCCGCGGTCACGGCCGGCAACCTGCACCGGGTCTGTATCGCCTCCGACGACCGCCATCCCGACGACCTGGTGCGCGAGGGGCACCTGGACCACGCCCTCCGGGTGGCCGTGAGGGCCGGGCTGGACCCGCTCTGGGCCCTGCGCGCCGTTACGCTCAACCCCGCCGTCCTCTACGGCTTCAGGGACCGCGGCGGCATCGGGCCCGGCTTCCGCGCTGATCTGGTGGTGCTGCGGGACCTGCGGGATTTCGAGGTCCTCTCGGTCTACCACGACGGGCTCAAGGTGGCGGAGGAGGGACGCCTGCTGGCCCCCATCGCCCGGAGGGAGGCGGCCGGGATCCTCTCCTCGGTCCACTTGCCGCCCGACCTTGAAGCGCGGCTGGGCCGCTTCCCCGCCTCCGGCCGCGTGAGGGTCATCGGCGTGGAGCCGGCGCAGATCACCACGAGGAGCGAAACGGGAAACGCGGCGGAGGCGGGGGCCTCCAAGCCTCTCCAATTCGCCGCCGTGATCGAGCGCCACCGCGGCACCGGCAACGTGGGGCTCGGCTTCGTCTCCGGCTTCGGCCTGAAGACGGGGGCCTTCGCGAGCACGGTGAGCCACGACAGCCACAACTGCGTGGCGGTCGGGGTTTCGCCCCACGAGATGGCGCACGCCGCGAAGGTCGTGGCCACCATGGGCGGCGGCTTCGCGGTGGTGTGCGAGGGGCGCGTTCTGGCCACCCTCTCCCTGCCCGTGGCGGGCCTCATGTCCACCGCCGGGGCGGTGGAGGTGGCTGGCTCCCTCCAGCAGATCCACGAGGCGGCGCGCGAATGCGGCTGCCCGCTCCCCGCCCCCTTCATGACTCTGGCCTTCATCGCCCTTCCGGTGATTCCGAGCCTCAAGCTCACGGACAAGGGCCTCGTGGACGTGGAGCGCTTCAGCCTCGTCCCCCTTGAAGCCCCGTGAGCGCACCCCGGGGCTCGCGCCGTCTCTCCAAACCCTTCAACCTAGGAGACTGAACCCTTGAAAAAGCCCACCCTCCTGATCGTCTTTCTCGTGGTCTTCATCGACCTGATGGGGTTCGGCATCGTGATCCCGCTGCTGCCGCTCTACGGCCAGAGGTACCACCCCAGCCCGGTCGTGTTCGGCCTTCTCATGGCCATCTACTCGCTCATGCAGTTTCTCTTCGCCCCGGTACTGGGGAGGCTTTCGGACCGTTTCGGCCGGCGGCCCATCCTGCTCCTTTCCCTCGTGGGATCATGTCTCGGGTACCTTCTCTTTGGGCTCCAGAACTCGCTCGTGCTCCTCTTCCTCTCGCGCGTCGTGGCGGGCGCCATGGGAGCCAACGTCTCCACGGCGCAGGCGGTCATCGCGGATGTGACGCCGCCGGAGAAGCGGGCCCGCGGTATGGGGCTGGTGGGGGCGGCTTTCGGCCTCGGCTTCATCCTGGGGCCGGCCATCGGAGGGCTGGCGGTCCACTACGGAGAGCGATGGCCGGGATTCTTCGCGGCGGGGCTCTCCTTCACGGCGCTGATCGTGGCGACCTTCTGGCTGCCC
Organism: Acidobacteriota bacterium; assembly: GCA_049967655.1. GTDB lineage: Bacteria > Acidobacteriota > UBA4820 > UBA4820 > DSQY01 > DTPS01. Next base: position 3,719 of record JBMFSH010000030.1, on the reverse strand, counting down.
GAAACGTGGACCGCGGACAGCAGGGCCGGCCGCGCCTCCCTGCCCAAGCGGGGCTGGTTTTCCGCCAAGGCCCTGCGCGACGCCCTGAGCCACCCGCAGATCGGACTGGTTCTCCTGATCTTCTTCCTCTCCACCTTCGCCTTCGCCAACTTCGAGTCCACCTTCGCGCTCTTTTTGAACCATCGGCTGGACCTGAGCGTCACCCACGTCACCTACCTCTTCGTTTTTGTCGGCGTTCTGGCGGCTGTGGTGCAGGGCGGCCTGATTGGAAGACTGACCAAGGCCTTCGGCGAGCGACGCCTGGTGGTGGCGGGCACGCTGATTTTGATCCCCTCCTACCTCCTCATGCTCGTGGCACACTCCGTGCCCCTCCTCATGGTCTTCCTCATGCCTCTTGCCCTGGGAGCCGGGCTCGTGCAGCCCACCCTCTCCTCGCTGGTCTCCAGGCTCTCCTCGGCCAACGAGCAGGGAGGCGTTCTGGGCCTCTACCAGTCCATGTCCTCCCTGGCCCGCATCACGGGGCCCTTCTGGGGCGTCTACGCCTTCGAGAGCATCGGCGTCCCGGCGCCCTATCTCACGGCCGCCGCGGTGGTGGCGGTCTCGTGGGTGCTGGCGCTCCTCATGCTGCGGCGAGCGCAGGAGGCCAAGCGGCAGGACGCCGCGCGTTCCGCCGTGGCCGCGGAGGGATGAGGAGCAGGACGGGAGAGCCAGCAGGTCCTTCCAGGCCCACCAGCGGAGGAGTTCGAAGCGCGGGGGGAAATAAACGCCTGGCCCCGCCGTTGCTTCCCGTGAGGCGGTGCGGGCCGGAAGACGTCTGAGCGGCCGCTTCGCACGGCGCTGCCGCAGTCGAACAGGAGAGAAAATGATGAAAAGGACCGTCCGATTTCCGATGCTCCTCGTGGCCGCCGCGACGCTCACCGCCGTGGGCCTGCTCGCGGCGGAGCCCGCCCAGACCTTTCAGATCGACCCGGCCAACTCATCCGTGGGGTTCAGCATCCGCCACCTGATCTCCAGGGTGCAGGGTCAGTTCAACCGGTTCTCGGGCAGCATCCAGGCCGATCCGAAGGATCCCGCCTCCTCCTCCGTGCAGTTCACCATCCAGGCGGGCTCCATCGACACCCACGTGGAGATGCGGGACAAGGACCTACGCTCGGCCAACTTCTTCGACGTCGACAAATACCCGACCATCACCTTCGCGAGCACCAAGATCGTACCCAAGGGCAAGGACCTCTACGACGTCCACGGGAAGCTGACCATGCACGGGGTCACGCGGGAGGTGGTCCTGCCCGTCGCCTTCACGGGCAAGGTCAAGGACCCGTGGGGCAACGAGCGCATCGGCTTCTCCCTCCACACCTCGCTGGACCGCAAGGACTACGGCATCACCTGGAACAAGGTGTTGGACGACGGCGGCCTGCTCCTGGGCGATGACGTGGAGATCACCATCCACATCGAGGGCGTGCGGAAGCTCGAAGCGCCGCCGAAGAAGGCGGGCAAGGCCGGCAAGGCGGGCTGAGGGCGCGCGTCCGGAACCGCGGAGGCGCGGTTTTTCATCAACATTAGGCGCCTGCCCTCTCCCGGGCCGGCACCGCCGGACAAAACAATCCTTGATACCGCCCCCGTTGCCCGGGGCCGAAGAGGAGTGCGGTTCCGGCCGCGAGGCACCTTTGTTCACCTGCCCATCTCCAGGGGAGCCTGCCAGGCGGCCTCGACCGCCAGCCCGCGCATGGTGTAGGGTGGGGGCGTAAGGAGAGGCCATGAGCGACTACAAGGTGCCCAAGGAGCGCGCCAGGGTCCGCCTGAATCTCGGCGCCTCCGGCGTGGTGGAGCGCGTCCTCTTTCTCTCGCCTTCGGCCCAGACCCACCGCGGCCGGGAGACCGTCAGCGACCTCCTGGGAAGCCCCGAACCCTTCCTCCCCGTGCTGGAGGAGGGGAACGGACTCGTCCTGCTCCGAAAGGACGCGGTGCGGTGGGTCCTGGTGGAGGAGCCGGCGGAGGTGGAGTGGTACTTCTACGAGGCGAGGCTGGGCGCCCCGACCCATCGGATCCGATGCCGCTTCGCGGAGGGGGAGCCGCTGGTGGGGATCCTCTACGCCATCGCGCCGGAGGGCGAGCAGCGGGTTTCGGACGTGGTCAACCGAGAGACCGGGTTCCTCCCGCTGGAGGCGGATTCTGGACTGCACCTCGTGAACTTGAAGTGGGTCATGGCCATCGAAGTGGTGGAGGGGTAGCATGGCGGCCTTCGACAAGATCTTGGAGGCTATGGCGGCGCGTGGGGCGCAATCCCTGGAGCTGCAATCGGGAGAGATCCCGCATTTTGTCCTGGAGGGCGGCACCGTGCCCGTCCTCAAGGCCCCCCTCGCCGAGCCCCAGCTCCTGGCCTACCTCAAGGAGATGGCCGGCCCGGCGGAGCAGGCTCTCCTGGACACAAGGAGTGTGTGTCGTTTCATCTACAGGGGCTTCCTCGTTCAGGTGGCCTTCCCGGGCGGTGCGCTCATCGCGCGCGTGACGCCCGAGGAGCACGCCAAGGCTGCCCCGCCTCCTCCCGCTGCCGCCGCCCCTCCACCGGGCCCGCGGCCGCCCTCGCCTTCCGTCCATGCGGCTCCCGCTCCCGCGCCTCCCGCTCCGACAGCGCCCGCGGCCGCCAGCTTTGCCACCGATCCCAACCGCCCCATCGAGGCTCTCTTCGTAGAGATGGTGGGCCGGGGAGCCTCGGACCTCCACCTCACGACGGGTGAGCCTCCCATCCTGAGGATCAGCGGGGAAATCGTGAGGATGGATCACCCCGCCATCACCCCCGAGCAGATGGCCGGGCTGCTCCTCCCCATCTGCCCGGAGAAGAACCGCAAGGAGTACGAGGAGACCCGCGACACGGACTTCGCCTACCAGATGGAGGGGCTTGCGCGCTTCCGGTGCAACCTTTTCAGGGACCGCTTCGGCATGGGCGGTGTCTTCCGGCAGATCCCCACCGAAATCTGGTCCGTCGAGCAGCTGGGCCTCTCCAAGGAGGTCGTTGACCTCTGCTGGCTCAGCAAGGGCTTTGTCGTGGTGACGGGGCCGACGGGCTCGGGCAAGTCCACCACGCTCGCCTCGCTGGTGGACTACGTCAACCGGAACCGCACCGACCACATCGTCACCATCGAGGACCCGGTGGAGTTCGTGCACAAAAACAAGCGATGCCTCATCAACCAGCGGGAGGTTGGGACGCACACGCAGAGCTTCAAGCGTGCCCTGCGGGCCGCCCTCCGGGAGGACCCGGACATCGTGCTCGTGGGCGAGATGCGCGACCTGGAGACGGTGGCCATCGCCATCGAGACGGCGGAGACGGGCCACCTCGTCTTCGGCACTCTCCACACCAGCACGGCGGCCTCCACGGTGGACCGGATCATCGACCAGTTCCCGGCCGACCGCCAGTCCCAGATCCGCGTCATGCTCTCGGAGACGCTGAAGGGGGTCATCTCCCAGACGCTCTGCAAGAAGGTGGGCGGAGGGCGGGTGGCGGCCTACGAAATCCTGCTCGTGAGCAGCGCCATCGCCAACCTCATCCGCGAGGGCAAGACCTTCCAGATCGCCTCACTCATGCAGACCCAGCGGGCCGCCGGCAACGTCACCATGAACGACTCGCTGGTGGACCTCGTCAAGCGCGGCCTCATCACCCCCGAGGAGGCCTACGTCAAGAGCTCCGACAAGATCGGCCTCAAGGCCGTCTTCGAACGGCAGAA
>JBMFSH010000029.1:0-35629 GCA_049967655.1 Acidobacteriota bacterium | reverse complement strand
CTGGAATTTGGGACTGAGGGGGCGCCGGCTTCTTGTCAGCGGGCCTCCTTCTGCTTACAATCATCTGGTGGTTCTGCCGGCGCGCAGAACCGCGCCACCGTGACGCGTGACCAAACCATGGCAGGAGGATCGGGGATGAGGCGGACAGGAAAGAAGGGGCTAGGAGGAATCGGAGCGTTTCACGGCACGGTGGGGTTCCTGCTCGCCGCGGCCTTTTTCTTGAGCCTGCCCTCGTGGGGCCAGAGCGCTCCTCCGCTCCAGCAGGCCCCCCCGAACCCCGCCTTCGTTCAAGCTGTTCAGCAGAGGCAGGAGGCCGCTCCCCAGCTCGCCACCGCGAGCGGCCACGGCCTCGGCTGGTTCCCGCCGCCGGTGGACCTCTCCCACAACGCCGGCCGCCGGCCCCTCGACCTGCGGCGCGCCGAGACGGACCTGCCCGCATCCTTCGATCTGCGCACGCTCGGCAAGGTCACCCCCGTGCGGGACCAGGGGGCGTGCGGCTCCTGCTGGACCTTCGGCACCTACGGCTCCCTCGAATCCACCTGCCTGCCGGCGGAGAGCTGGGACTTCTCTGAGAACAACCTGAAGGACCTCGCGGGCTTCGACCTGGGCCCGTGCGACGGCGGCGACGACCTCATGGCCACGGCCTACCTCGCCCGCTGGAGCGGGCCCGTGAGCGAGGCCGACGATCCCTACAACGCCTTCTCCGGTGTCTCCCCCCTGGGGCTCCCGGCGCGCCTGCACGTGCAGGACGTCTACGCCCTGCCGGACCGGACGAGCCCCACCGACAACGACGCCATCAAGGCCGCCGTCATGACCTACGGGGCCGTCAACGTCTCCATGTACTGGGGCGACTCCTCCTTCAACGGCTCCACCAACGCCTACTACTACAGCGGCAAGGTCCAGCCCAACCACTCCGTGACCCTCGTGGGCTGGGACGACAACTACGACAAGAGCAACTTCAGGCCCCAGCCGCCGGGCAACGGCGCCTTCATCATCAAGAACAGCTGGGGTGATTCCTGGGGCGACAACGGCTACTTCTACATCTCCTACTACGACACCTGGGCGGGCGGCTACGCGCGGATCTTCACCGCCGAGCCCCTGAGCGACTACGACGTGATCTACCAGTACGATCCCCTCGGCTGGGTGGACAACGTGGGCTACGGTGGCGACACGGCGTGGGGAGCCGGCGTCTTCACGGCCACGGGGAGCCAGGATGTCTCCGCCGTAAGCTTCTACAACACCACCACCGGCGGCTCCTACACCCTCAGCCTCTACACGGACGGAGACGGGAGCCCCGCCTCCGGCAACCTCGCCGAGTCCCAGAGCGGGAGCCTCCCCGAGGCCGGCTACCTCACCCTGCCCCTCGACACGCCCGTCGCCGTCGCACCCGGGGAGACCTTCTCCGTCGTGCTGGAGCTCACCACCCCGGGCTACGACTATCCCCTCGCAGTTCAGGAGGCCCAGGCCGGCTACAGCAGTAAAGCGCCCTCGGCCCCCGGGCAGACCTTCGCCAGCGCCGACGGCCAGAGCTGGGAGGACCTCTACGCCTCCTCCGACGGCATTCAGCGAACCTTCTGCCTGAAGGCCTTCGCCAAGCTCGCCCCCGGGCTCAACGTCACCTCCGTCCAGCCCGCGCAGGGCTCCACCCTGGGCGGGACCGCCGTCACCATCTCGGGCACCAGCTTCCTCTCCGGCGCCTCCGTCACCTTCGGCGGCCAGCCCGCCGCCGACGCCGTCCTCAACGCCGACGGCACTCTCACCGCCGTCGCTCCGCCCCACGCCGACGGCCCCGCCACCATCGCCGTCACCAATCCAGACGGCCGCACCGCCAGCCTGGTTCAGGGCTTCCGCTACGTGGACGTGCCCGTCATCACCAGCGTCCGCAAGCTCGGCAGCCCCTTCCGCCTCGCCATCGCGGGCTCTCTCTTCCACAGCCAGTGCACCGTTAAAATCAACGGCACCGCCGCGCCCATCACCACCCTCAAGCGCAACGGCACCCTCCTCGCCGGCCGGGGCAAGACCCTCAAGGCCATGGTCCCCAAGGGCGCCGCCGTCTCCGTCAGCGTCACCAACGACGACGAGGCCAGCACCTCCGCCCCCTTCACCTTTAGCTGGTAGGGCGGCCGAGGAGGCGATTCAGGATTCACCACGGAGAGCACGGAGAAAGAAAAGAAGGGAGGCGGGGCAAGGGGCATAAGCGCTAACTTAATATAGGAAAAACGGGGTCAGGTCTTTAATATTAGCCTCACTTGTGCTATCCTGCAGCCATAGCATCTCTGAGTGAGTGTGGAGCAGCTATCGCGCCACAGCGGGGCGGGAGTCGCCGCCGCCCTGGCTAGCGCTATCATGGATTTTGTCGCGCTTCGGCAAAGAGAGGGCCAAGGCCCGACAAGGGTACCGGCGCTTCGTGGCCGAGGGCATGGGACAGAAACCGAAGCTGGAAGAGCGCCGGCTTGTGGATCGGGTCGGAGGGATTCGGGGCGCGCCTGAGGGGCCTGCTCGGGGACAAGGAGGAGGTTCGCGAACATCCGAGGCGCCAGCGCCGCCCGGATTGGCCCGATCTGGTGTCTTACCTGCCCTTGGACCTTTGCGAGGACCGGGCAAAGAGGAACGAGGCCGTCTACGATGCTTACATCGAGGGGCGTTTCAGCCAGCGGGAGATCGCGGATTACCTCGGCTTGCACTACGTCACCGTCAGCGGCATCGTCCGTGCCAAGAAGCTGGAGAAGCGACAAGAAGGTAAGACCGAAAGGAAAAGGAGATAGGGGCCGGCCGTGGACAGAGATACTAACAGTAAAGACCTGACCCCATACTTTCGCGTGCCCAGGTGCACAGCATCTCCCCCGAACCGCTGCCGAGGTCGAGCACCCGAGTCCCCGGCTCCAGACGCAGCGCCGCGCCCAGAGTGGCGAGCTTTTCGGGCGTGATCGGGTTGTGGATGCGGTGAGCGCTTTCAGTGATGTTGAAGATTCGTGGAATGTCCATGTCGGTTTCCCCCCTTATGAATGCCAACAGATTCGATCATCCTCAACGCCCGCGTTCAGCGGATCGGGCATCCGGCGCTCAGCGGATCGGGTGCGCAGGATCCGGTCCGCGGCAACACTGTTGGGCCTGGTTCCTTCACTTTAGTGAGCCATCGCGCTCTGGAGAGCGCTCCTACACGGGCAAAGGAGTAAAGGACTGACGAAGGGATCCGCTCAGGCGCCGCCTTCGAAGGCCTCCTCACGCCCTCATCACCTCATCCCCTCATCCCCCCATCTCGGCCGCCAAGCCCCCCGCGCCCTCATCACCTCATCGCTTAATTGCTTAATCACTCAATCGCTTCATCCCCTCATCACCTACCCCCCCTACGGGTTCATCTCGTACGCATCCTTCAACGCGTACACCTCGGCCCAGACGCGCTGGAAGCGGGCCTCGTCGTGGGCGGGCCGCCGGATCATCTTCTGGCAGAACTCCACCTGGGCGGGGGTGGCGCTAGGCTTGAAGGTGATCTGGAGGGCGTACTTGGAGAAGTCGCGGACCATGAAGTCGAAGATCTGGTCGACGAGATCGGCGCCCACGTCGTGGAGCTTGGCCATTTCGAGGATGAGCTGGCCGTAGACGACCAGGGCGAAGAGCTCGCCCACGGCGAGCTGGAAGTCCGTGTCCTTGGCCTGTTCGGGGGTGGGCGAGGCCTTGGCGAGCATCCCCTTGAAGGTGGAGACCTGCTCCTTGAAGAGGGCCAAGTTGGGGGTGTCGTAGAGGCCGTAGGCGAGCTTGTAGTCGTGGAAGCGGATCTTGCCCAGCCCGCGCGCGGGGCCCTGGGCGAAGAGGAAGGCGTCGTGGAGGGGCTCCTTCCTCTCGGGTACCGGCGGGTACTCCTGCGGGTTGAAGAAGTAGTTGGCGAGGAACTTGACGATGAGGGCGATGTTGACGTGGACCGTGCCTTCGAGCTTGGGCAGGGCGCGGATGTCGCGGGCCGCCATCTCAAAGTACGTGTCCTTCTCGAAGCCCTTGGCGGCGATGACGTCCCACATGAGGTTGACGACCTCTTCGGCCTGGGTGGTCACCTTCATCTTGACCATGGGGTTGTAGAGCAGGTAGCGGCGGTCCTCGAGCGAGGCGCTCCGCTGGTAGTCCGAGGCCCGCAGGGCGAAGAGCTTCATGGCGCAGAGCCTTGCGTAGGCGTCGGTGAAGAGCTGCTTGACGTGGGGGAAGTCCGTCACCGTCATGTGGTAGAGGTGGCGGTTGGCGGCGTGGCGGATGGCCTCGTAGAGGGCGTGGGTAGAGATGCCGATGGAGGCCCACCCTAGGTTGTACTTGCCCACGTTGACGGTGTTGAGAGAGGTGTCCCAGGCCTCCTGGCCGCGCGAGAGGAGGTCGGCCTCGGTGATGGGGTAGTCGTGGAGGACGTACTCGGCCACGTAGGACTGGCTGGGGGTGATGTTCTTGACGAGCTCGAACTTGGGGTGCTTGGGGCTCACGGCGAAGAAGACGTAGTCGCCCGTGTCGGCCATCTTGCCGAAGGTGGAGACCATGGCCGCCTCGTTGCCGTTGCCGATGTAGTACTTGTCGCCGTCCGCGAGGAAGGTCCCGTCGGGCTGGGGCTTGAGCATCATGTCGGTGGAGTAGATGTCGGCCCCGTGCTCCTTCTCCGAGAGGCCGAAGGCGAAGATGCCCCCCTCCTGGAGCATCTTCCCCGCCTTTTTCTTGAGCGCCTCGTTCTTGCTCATCCAAATGGGGCCGAGGCCCAGAATGGTCACCTGCCACGTGTACCAGTAGCAGAGGCCGTAGAAGCCGAGGATCTCGTTGAACTCGCAGTTGCGCCAGGTGTCCCAGCGAGCCGCCTCGCCGCCGTACTCGGGCGGCGCCAGGAGCGTTCCGAAGACCTTCTCCTCCTTGAGGAAGTCGATGAAGTCCTGGTACCAGACGCGGGCCTGGTCGTCCTCCTTGACCTTCGTGAGCCCCTTGCGCTCGAAGAACTCCACGGTCTTGCGCATGATCTCGCCGGAGCGAGCTTCCGGGTAGGTGCGGGTCAGCTTCTTGGGATTGATCAGGATCATGGCCCCCTCCAATATGGGCCGGCCCAGGCCGGCGAGTTCACTGTTGTACCGCCGAATGCCCGGCCGCGCAAGCTCCGGGCGCGGGGGGTAGAAGGAAGGGAGGGCTCACCACGGAGAGCAGGGAGGGGGAGAAGGAGATGAGGTGATGAGGGCATGGGGGGCGGCCCTTCGAAGGCGCCCTCGGGATGAACCCTCGGCGGCGCGGAGGCGGCGGTGATGATGCCCTTGAAGCGCGAGATGCCCTTCGCCACGGCCCGTTGAGCGCGCGTCCCTTTCGCTGTATCCTATCTCCAGAGCCTTTTTATGTTGGGGCCAAAGGAGGGTGCCATGCGTCGGATCGGGGTGGTGGTGTTGGCATTGATGTTGATCGGAGGATGGATCTACGCGAAGGAGCTGCAAGGGGTGACCATGCCGGACCAGGTGACCGTGGGCGGCTCCACGCTCACGCTGAACGGCATGGGGGTCCGCATCAAGAAGGTGGCCTTCATCGGGATCAAGGTCTACGTGGCGGGCCTCTACCTGCCCGCCCGCTCCTCGAACCCGGAGGCCATCCTCTCGGCCAACGAGCCCAAGCAGATCGTGATGCACTTCCTGTACAAGGACGTGGGCAAGGACAAACTGGTGGAGGGCTGGACCGAGGGCTTTGAAAAGAACTCGCACGACATGATGCCGACGCTCAAGGCTCGCCTGGATACCTTCAACGGCTACTGGTCCGACATGAAGACGGGCGACGTGGCCGTGCTGACCTACCTGCCCGGTACCGGAACGAAGGTGGAGATCAAGGGCAAGGAGATGGGCGTCATCGAGGGCGCCGACTTCGCCCGCGCCCTCTTCGCCATCTGGCTCGGCCCCAACCCGCCCAACAAGGAGCTCAAGGAGGGGCTGCTGGGCAAGTGAGGCTCCTTCGCTGAGGCGACCACGTACCGGCGGGAGGGCGGCCCCGCAGGCCTCCTCCCGCCTTTGCTTGTCCGGCGGCTCCTCAGCCCTCTCCCTCCAGCACCTTTCTGGCGGCTTCGAGCTCCTTCTTGCGGGCGCCGTCCACCTTGGGGAAGGCGAGCTTGAGCGACTCCAGCGTCTCCACCACGGCCGCCGCCACCGCCAGGCGGGTGAACCACTTGTGGTCGGCCGGCACGACGTACCAGGGAGCCTCCTCCGTGCTCGTGTGGCGGATCATCTGCTCGTAGGCCTCCGCGTAGTCGTCCCAGAGCGCGCGCTCCTTGGCGTCGGCGCTGGAGAACTTCCAGTTCTTCTCGGGCTCCTCCAGCCGCTCCAGGAAGCGCCGCTTCTGCTCCTCCCTGGACAGGTGGAGGAAGAACTTCCGGATGGCCACCCCGTTGCGGCTCAGATAGTGCTCGAAGGCGTTGATGTCCTCGTAGCGGTGCTTCCAAATCTCCTTCGTGACCAGGGAGGGCGGAAGCTTCTGGCTCGCCAGGATGGGCGGGTGGACCCGCACCACGAGCACCTCCTCGTAGTAGGAGCGGTTGAAGATGCCGATGCGCCCGCGCTCCGGCAGGCGCGTGCTGGCGCGCCACAGGTAGTCGTGGTCCAGCTCCTCGGCGGAGGGGGCTTTGAAGGAGTGGACCTGGCACCCCTGCGGGTTCACGCCCGACATGACGTGCTTGATGGCGCCGTCCTTGCCCGCCGCGTCCATGGCCTGAAAGACGAGGAGCACGGCCCAGCGGTCCTGGGCGTAGAGCTTCTCCTGCTGGTCCACCATACGGGCGATGCCCTCGGCGAGCAGCTTCTCCGCGTGCTTCTTGGATTCGAGCCCCAGCGTCTCGCCGGGGTCCACGCTCTTGAGGCGAAATCCCTTGCCGTCCGTCACCCGGAAGGGCTTCGCGTACCGGAACAGGTCATCGGCCATGGCCACCTCCACGAATGGCTGCACCGACGGCGCCCCTTCCCCCGGCCCGGACGCCGCCTCAACCGCCACCATTGTGCCACAGGCGCCCGCTTGACGCCGCTCCGCGGGACGGTCATGCTTCGCAGGCAGTGGGAGAGCATCGTTCAGGGAGGCCCCGCATGCAACACGGTCCCTGCCCGGTCTGGATGGGCTACCTGCTGGCCAGCCCCGTCCGCGCCCTGGCGCAGAATCCGGCCGCCATCCTGGCCCCCTACCTGCGCGAGGGCATGACGGCGCTGGACATCGGGTGCGCGCTGGGCTTCTTCAGCCTTCCCATAGCCCACCTCGTGGGGCCCTCCGGCCTGGTGATCTGCGTGGACATGCAGGAGGGGATGCTGACCCGGCTCGAACGGCGGGCAAAACGAAAGGGGCTGCACGGCCGGATCCAGGCCCACCTGTGCACCCAGAACAGCCTCGGGCTGGAGGAGAGGGCCGGCTCGGCCGATTTCGCCCTCGCCTACGCCGTGGTCCATGAGGTGCCGGACCCTCCCGCGCTGCTGGGCCAGATCGAGGCGGCCCTCAAGCCGGGCGGCCTGCTCCTGCTCGGGGAGCCGATCCTCCACGTGCCCCGCCGCGATTTCGAGGAGACCCGAACCCTGGCCCTCGCCGCCGGCTTCACCGCCGCCGGGGAGCCCCCCATCGCCCGCAGCCACGCCGCGCTCCTCCGGAAGAGGCCCTCCGCCCCGTCCGCCTGAGGGCCGTCGAAATGTTCCACTCGGAAGGAAACGTCGGCCGAAGTCCGTTCAGGCGCGGCCCGCCCTGTCCTTGGGCACACCGAGGAGCGAGCCCGCCCAACCGCCCGCCACCGCCGCCACCGACGAGACGAGGATCACGGGCAGGTCCCGCCCGAAGTATTCAGCCTTGCCCGTGACCAAGTAGACGCTGGTGGCGACGAATCCGAGCAGGGGCGCGGCCACGCAGAGCCCCACCTTCCACGTGCCGCGCGGAACCATCCCACCGGCCACGGCGCCAAAGAAGAAATAGAGGAGGGCCGACCAGGCCATCACCACGGAGAGGTGCTCGTCCCTCGGATCGAGCAGGAGGGAGAGGGGAACCAGGACCACTCCGATCATGAATGCGAGGAGATACCCGTGCCAGGCCGGCTGCTGTTCGCGATCGCTCATTCCTGCCTCCGCCCGGACGACCCCGGCCCACCCCGTCGGGCCTGCCCCACTCTCCTCCAATGAAGCTCCTTCCGCAAATCCGCCCGATTCGCGAGGAGCCCCGGCGTCCGCCGCGGCGCCCCCGTCGCGCGCCCGGCCTCCGGCGCCGTCCCCGGGGCTTGCTCCCACCCGCGGACCGGCTTCCCGGCTCCGTCTACCGCTTTCTCTTTCTTGCTGGGGAAGGCGGGTCCGCCATGGCCGGAACGGCCTGAACCTCCGCCGCATCCCACGCCGGTTCCGCCTCCCTGCCTTCGCGAATGAGTCGGGCCACCACACTGTGGCGTCGGCCGTAACCGACGTAGATCAGCAGACCCACGACGAGCCAGATAACGAGCCGCCACCAGTTTTCCACGGGCAGCGAGAACATGAGCATCAGACAGAGCAGGATGCCGAGGATCGGCGTGGCCAGGCCCAGCGGGGCCCGGAAGGGCCTGGGAGTCTCGGGGTGCCGGATGCGCATGATGAGCACCGCACCGCAGACGATCACGAAGGCCAGGAGCGTGCCGATGTTGGTAAGCTCGGCGAGGATGCGCAGGGGCAGGAGGGCGGCCGCCGTGGCCACCACGCAACCGGTGAGGATGGTGGACTTCCACGGCGTCCGGAAGCGGGGATGCACGGCCCCGAAGAAGCTCTCGGGCAGGAGCCCGTCCCGCGCCATGGCCAGCAGCACGCGCGGCTGGCTCAGCATCATCACGAGGAGTACCGAGGTGATGCCCGCCAGGGCGCCGAGCGACACGATGAACTGTGCCCAGGGCAGCCCCACTTGGCTGAAGGCGTTGGAAATGGGAGCGTCGATGTTGATCTTGTTGTAGGGGACCATGCCCGTGAGAACGGCCGAGACGGCGATGTACAGAACGGTGCACAACACCAGCGAAGTGATGATGCCGATGGGGACGTCGCGCTGGGGGTTCTTGGCCTCTTCCGCGTGCGTGGAGAGGGAGTCGAAACCGATGTAGGCAAAGAAGATGATGGCCGCCCCGGCGAGCATTCCCAGGGGGTTGCCCCCCGCGTCGGTCTTGCCCAGAAGCGTCTTGCCGAAGAAGCTCAACCCCGAGTAGCCGTAGGGGGCGAAGGGGTGCCAGTTGGCGGGATTCACGTAGAAGGAGCCCAGAACGATGACGAAGAGGACGATGGCCAGCTTGAGGAACACGATGCCCGTGTTCAGGCCGGCGCTCTCCCGGATCCCCTTGACGAGGACGGCCGTCACCACCAGGGCGATGAGCACCGCGGGCAGGTCCACCAAGGCCCCGGTGGAGAAGAAGCGGCCCGTGGCGGGATTGTAGTCGAAGGGCGCGAAGCCCCAGGCGTGGGGAATGTGAACGCCCAAGATGGTCAGGAAGTCCTGAAAATAGTGGGACCACCCGTGGGCCACGGTGGCCGAGGTGACTGTGTACTCCAGCACGAGGTCCCATCCGATGATCCAGGCCATCAGTTCGCCCAGCGTGGTGTAGGCATAGGTATAGGCGGAACCGGCAACGGGCGCCATGGAGGCGAATTCGGCGTAGCAGAGGGCGGCGAAGATGCACGCGATGCCCGAGACCACGAAGGAGAGGATGAGGGCCGGGCCCGCCTTGTCGTGGGCCGCCTGGCCGGTGAGCACGAAGATCCCGGTCCCGATGATGGCCCCCACGCCCAGGCTGCTGAGCTGGACGGGACCGAGGACCCGCCGCAGCCGGTTCTCCCCCTTCATCTCCTCGTGAATCAGGCTCAGAGGCTTGGTGGTCCAGATCTGACGACCCATGCGTCGTCTCCTTTCTCGAAGCCGGCACGCCGGTTGACGCGCATTCTATCCGAGCTCGGGCCTGGGGAGAAGAGACTCTGCCGCTCGGGAGGAGAGGGTTACCAGGAAGACTCTGAGGCAAGGGGAGATTGGGCGATTAGGCGATTGGGCGATGGAGCGGTTGGCCTCGAAATCCCATCCTCGCCTAGTCGCTTGTTCGGTCCGCCGCGGTGGCCGCCGGCCTCTCCGAGGTCGCGCCGGGCCTCCTGATTCCCAGCGGCCTCGATTTCAGCGCCCTCTCCCACGATCAGGCGGATGTTCAACGAACCCGATCGCTAGCGCGTCTTCGACCAGGGCGAGGAATGGCCGGCGGAGCACATCCAGGACAGCCGAAGCCTCCACCAGAGGACTCACGCGCCCCTTGTTTGGTCAGCTCTTTTCCGCCCCCCCTGAGTGCCGGAATCTCCCTTCGCCGGCGAAGCCTCTCCGCTGCTTGGGGGGGTTCAATCCGTCTCCCAGCAGGCGCCTACCTCACGTGCCACGACCGGGTGGACGAGATCCACCTCCCCGGCTCCCACAGGACCTACGAGGCCATCGTCTTCGGCCCTGGGCCGGAGGGCCGCAAGAGGAAGCAGGCCGCCGAACGCATCGTCACCAAACCCTTCACGTGCGAGCTGGGAAACCTCAGCCCGGTGATCGTAGTGCCGGCGGGTAGGGGTCCGCGATGACCAGCAGCCGGCCTCCATGGGGATCGGGGACGAAGGCCCTCCCTCCGGCGGCGGCCACCCCGTGGCAGCCCTTCTCCGTCGGGAAGGTGCCGAGAAGGGACAGCTTCCCCGTCGTCGAGACTCCCAGGATGGAGAGGGTGGCGCTGCGCGCTCCGGGCACGTAGAGGTGGCGGAGGACCGGGTCGTAGGCGATGATGTCCACGCCTTCACCCGCCTTCAAATGGTCCAGCACCTTGCCTCCGTGAGCCACATCCAGGACCGAGGCGCCTCCCTCTGCGCACCCCACGAAGAGCCGGCCATCCGGGGCATCCAGGGCGAGCCCCCTGGAGCCCTCACAGCCGTTAGGCCACCTCGACACGATGGTCCGCTTATGCAGGTCGATGGCGAGGGTCTGATCCTTCCAGAGGTTGACGTAGGCCAGGCCGCGTTGGGCGTCGATGACGAGCGACTCCGGTCCGCCGGGGACGGAGATGATGGCCTCGTGCACGGGCGTCGGCGCCTTCCCCTCCGGAAGGCGGAAAAGCTCAATCTGTTCGGCGCCCGGTTCGGTCACCCAGATCTCCCGCGTGGGGGCCACGTAGCGCACGTAGTCCGGACCGGAGGCGAGGGGGGCGCTGGCCACGATCTTTTTGGAGGCCGGGTCGACAACCTTCACGGTCCGGGTCGTCCGGTCGCTGGCGAAGAGGAAGCCGGCCCCCTCGTCCACGGAGGTGGTGCCCTCTCCCCAGCGGTGCTTCCCCGCGGAACCCGTGCTGAAACCGGAAATGGCCGTCACGGCGAGAGTGTGGGGGTCCACCAGATCGAGGTCCCCCGTCTTCCCTGCGGGGAGCAGGAGCTTGCCGAGAAGGGAGGAGTACTGCAGGTCGTCGAAGCGGACGCCGCCCGAGCCCCCGGGGATCTCCACGACGGTGGGGTTCGGCGCCGCAACGGCTCTCTTTGGCGGCGGAGGAGTGGTCCTTCCTTGGGACGGCGGCGAGGCGGATAGCCCGGCCACGGTGAAGGCGGCCAACCCAAGCGTGATGGCCGTACCTCTCAAAAGCGTCGTTTTAGACATGGGCCACTCCTATGCAATGGGATGATCCCGCGGGGCACGCGCCCCTGAACCCTTATAGTCCCAAACGGCCTTCGGCGGAAACCCGGCAAACCAGGATCGCGCCCGTCCCTTGACAGCCCACGGGCCGGGTGCTACATTCTCGCCTTGATTTGGGCGCCGATTTGAACCATAGCTTGCGGGCGCTTAAGAAATGCGGCTAAAGCATGGACGCGACCCGTCCGGCTTCGGCCGAGGCGGGTTTTTTGTTTCTGGCTCTTGCCGGGAGGAAAGCATGGCCGATTTCCGTTTCGAGACCCTCTGCCTTCATGCGGGACAGCCCATCGACGAGACAGGCGCCCGCGCGCTCCCCATCCACCGCACGAGCAGCTACGTCTTCAAGAGCACGGAGCACGCGGCCAACCTCTTCGCCCTCAAGGAGCTCGGCAACATCTACACGCGCCTCCAGAATCCCACCCACGACGTTCTCGAGAAGCGCGTGGCCGCCCTCGAAGGAGGGGCCGCCGCGCTGGCCGTGAGCTCCGGCACGGCCGCCATCTTCACGGCCGTCGTCAACCTCGCCCGATCGGGGGACGAGATCGTCTCCGCCTCCAACCTCTACGGCGGCACCCACACCCAGTTCCACGACATCCTCCCCCAGTTCGGCATCCACACCCGCTTCGTGGACCCCCTCGATCCGTCCCATTTCGCGAGCGCCATCACGCCCAAGACCCGGGCGCTCTTCGTGGAGACCATCGGGAATCCGGCTCTCGACGTGGTGGACATCCCCGCCGTTGCGGCCGTCGCCAAGGCCCACGGCCTCCCGCTCATCGTGGACAACACCTTCGCCACGCCCTTCCTCTGCCGGCCCATCGAGCAGGGCGCCGACATCGTGGTCCACTCCTTGACCAAGTGGATCGGAGGCCACGGCACCTTCATCGGCGGGATCATCGTGGACTCGGGACGCTTCGACTGGAGGAACCCCAAGTTCGCCCTCTATAACGAGCCCGAGCCGAGCTACCACGGCCTGCGCTTCGCGCACGACTTGGGGCCGCTCTCCGCAATCGCGTTCATCGTGCGCGCCCGCACCGTCCCCCTGCGCAACCTCGGCGCCTGCCTGAACCCGGACAACGCCTGGTACGCCCTCCAGGGGATCGAGACGCTGCCCTTGAGGATGGAGCGCCACTGCCGGAACGCCCTCTCGGTGGCCCGCTTCCTCCAGGCCCACCCCAAAGTGACCTGGGTGCGCTACCCGGGACTGGAGGAGGATCCCGCTCACGCGACGGCGCTCCGCGTGCTGAGCGGAGGCTTCGGCGGCATGGTGGTCTTCGGGGTGCGCGGCGGCGCCGAGGCGGGAGGGCGCTTCATCGACGGGCTGCGCCTCTTCTCCCACCTCGCCAACGTGGGGGACGCCAAGAGCCTGGCCATCCACCCGGCCACCACGACCCACTCCCAGCTCAGCGAGGAGGACCAGCTCAAGGGCGGCATCACCCCCGACCTGGTGCGTCTCTCGGTCGGCCTGGAACACGTCGACGACCTCCTGGCCGATCTCGGCCAGGCCCTGGAGAAGGCATGAGCCAGCCAGCCCAGGCCCCCGATCCCCGCTCTCAGAAGCTTTGCCTCCTTCCCGGGCCCTTTCCGCTCGAAGGTGGCGGCGTCCTGCGCGATCTGACCCTCTCCTACGAGACCTGGGGAGCCTTGAACGAGGCCGGCGACAACGCCGTCTTTTTGTGCCACGCCCTGACCGGCGGCCCTCACGCCGCCTCCCACGGCCCACAGGACGAGCCGGGCTGGTGGGAGGGACTCGTCGGGCCTGGCCGGACGCTGGACCCCTCCCGGTATTTCCTGGTCTGCGCCAACATCCCCGGCGGCTGTTACGGCTCCACGGGGCCGGGCAGCGCCGATCCGAAGACCGGCAGGCCTTACGGGGCCTCCTTCCCCGTGGTGACCACGCGGGACGCAGTGCGGGCCTTCAAGGCCCTCCTCGACCACCTCGGCGTGCGCCGCCTGGCCCTCGTGCTGGGCGGCTCCCTGGGCGCCATGCTGGCTTGGCAATGGGCCGTCCAGTTCCCCGACTTCGTGGCCGCCGCCGTCCCCATCGCCGGCCCCTTCCGGGCCACGGCCTGGTCCATCGCCCTGAACGCCGCGGCCCGGCGCGCCATTGAGTTGGATCCTGCCTGGCGCCAGGGGCGCTATGAGGGGAACGGCCCCGAGCGCGGCCTGGCCCTGGCCCGCGCCATCGCCATGGTCTCCTACCGGAGCGAAGGCCTCTTCGAGGAGCGCTTCGGACGCGAGCGGCTGGAGCCGGAGGCGGCGGCGCGCCTTTCCGCCTCCAACCCCTTTCAGGTGGAGCGCTACCTCGCCTACCAGGGCGAGAAACTCGTGCGGCGCTTCGACGCCCGCAGCTACGTGGCCTTCACCCGCATGATGGACCTCCACGACGCCTCCGCCGGTTTTGCCTCGCCGGAGGAGGCCATGGCGACGATCCGCGCTCCGGTGCTGGTCGTGGGCATCGACTCGGACGTGCTCTTCGCGCCGGGTCCGCTCCGCGCCACCGCCGAGCGCCTCGCGGCCCTCGGCGCGCGGGCCTCCTACGCCGAGCTGAGCTCCCGGTTCGGCCACGACGCCTTCCTCGTGGAGACCGCCGCGCTCGACCTCCTGCTCGCCGCCTTCCTCGGGAAAGGGCGCCCGCCATGCGCGTTTTGAAGTTCGGCGGCACTTCGGTGGGCGACACGGAGGCCATCCTGCGCCTGGCCGCCATCACCCGGAGCAGGGCCTCCGAGCCGCTCCTGCTCGTGGTCTCCGCCGTGGGGCACACTACCGACGCACTGGAGGCCATGGGACGAGCCGCGGCTTCGGGACGCCTCGATTTCGGCCTCCAGCTCCTGCGAGACCTGCGGCTCCTCCACGCGCGGCTGGCCGGGGAACTGCTGGAGGCGGCCCAGGAGAGGCGGGCTCTTCTGACGCACTTCGACCGAGACTTCGCCTCCATCGAGCGGCTGGCGGGCGGGCTCGCGGCCGTGGAGGAGTTCTCGCCGGCCGTGCAGGACCGCCTGCTCCACTTCGGCGAGCTGCTCTCCAGCCGGCTGGTGTCGGCGGCCCTGGCCGCGCGCGGGCTTCCCACCGTCTGGGTGGACGTCCGCGAGCTGGTGGTGACCGAATCCATCCACGGCGGCGCCGAACCCCTGATCGAGGAGACGGGCCACCGCTGCCGCGAGGCCTTCGCTCCCCTGCTGGCCCGCCGCCTCGTGCCCGTGACGCAGGGCTTCATCGCCCGGGACCTCTCGGGTGCGCCCACCACCCTGGGCCGGGGAGGCTCGGACTTCACTGCCTCCCTCATCGGCGCCGCCCTCGGAGCCGAGGAGATCGAGATCTGGACCGACGTGGACGGGATCATGACGGCCGACCCATCGCTCGTCCCGGAGGCCAGAAACATACCCGTCATGAGCTTCCGCGAGGCGGCGGAGCTGGCCTTCTTCGGCGCCCGCGTCCTCCATCCCAAGACGCTGGCCCCGGCGGTGGAGCGCGGCATCCCCGTGCGGGTGCTCAACACGCGGCGCGCCGAGGGCCGCGGCACGCTCGTCCTGGCGGAAGCCCCGCGGGACGGTCGCCCGGTGCGCAGCATCGCCTACAAGGAGGGAGTGACCCTCGTCCATCTCGTCTCGGCCCGCATGTTCAAGGCCCACGGCTTCCTGGCCCGCCTCTTCGAGATCCTCGACCGGCACGGCGTCGTCCCCGACGCCCTCGCCACCTCCGAGGTCTCCGTGGCCATGGCCTTCCAGGGCTGCCCCAGCCTTCAATCGGCCCTGCGCGAACTGTCCAAGCTGGGCTCCGTCACCGTCCGCGAGGGACAGGCCGTGGTCTGCGTGGTGGGGGAAGGGCTCAGGGACCAGCCCGGCCTCGCGGGCCGGGTTTTCGACGCCCTCGGAGAGGTGCCCGTCTCCCTCATCTCGGAGGGAGGTTCCGAGGTGGCCCTGGGCTTCGTCATCGCCGAATCCGACCTGGCCTCGGCGGTGCGCTCGCTCCACCGGCGGTTCTTCGGGCAGGCCGCCGAGGCCGCCGTCGCCGGGAAGGAGGCCGCTCGTGGCTGATCGGAAGCTGAAGGTGGCGCTGCTGGGCGCCACGGGCATGGTGGGCCAACGGTTCGTCCAGCTCCTGGAAGATCATCCGTGGTTCGAGCTGGCCGCCCTCGTCGCCTCCGATCGGTCGGCCGGCAAGCCCTACGGCGAGGCCGCGCGCTGGCTCCTGCCGGGGGGCGTGCCCGAGCGCGCCGCGGCCATGCCGGTGCGGCCACTCGCCCCCGGTGGGATCGAGGCCGACTTCGCCTTCTCCGCCCTCGATGCGGCCACGGCTTCTGAGGCGGAACCCGCCTTCCGGGCCACCGGCTTCACGGTGATCAGCAACGCGAGCGCCCTGCGCCTGGAGCCCGAGGTGCCCCTCGTGATTCCCGAGGTGAACGCCGACCACTTGGCCCTGCTCGCTCCGCAGCGCGCCCGATACGGCGGCGCCGTCGCGGCCAACCCCAACTGCTCCACCATCGGCCTCTGCCTCTCCCTGGAACCGCTTCGCCGCGCCTTCGGCCTGCGGCGCGTTCTGGTCACGACCTTGCAGGCCCTTTCCGGCGCCGGCCATCCGGGTGTCGCCTCCCTGGAGGCGCTGGACAACGTGCTACCGGAGATTGCCGGGGAGGAGGCCAAACTCCGCGAAGAGCCCGCCAAGATCTTCGGGGAGCTGGAGCGGCCTTGGATTCGGCCCGCGGGCGTCACCGTCAGCGCCCAGTGCAACCGCGTTCCGGTTCGAGACGGTCACCTGCTCTCGGTCTCCGTCGAACTGGCGAACCCGGCTTCGCCGGAGGAGGCCCGCCAGGCCTTCCTGGCCTACGCCTCGCCGCTGGCCGGCCTCGGCCTGCCCTCCGCGCCGGAGAGACCGGTGGCGCTGGAGGAGGGATTCGCCCGGCCCCAGCCCCTCCTCGACCGCGACCGTTCGGGGGGCATGGCCGTCACCGTCGGCCGCCTCCAGCCCTGCCCCATCCTCGGCCTCCGCTACACCGCCCTGGTCCACAACACCATCCGCGGCGCCGCCGGCGGAACCCTGCTCATCGCCGAACTCATGAAGGCGCAGGGGCTTCTGTAGAACCACCAAGGCTTGCACAGCCAGGCGGCGCGGCAAAGGGGGCGCGGGGGAACGGGAAGGTTCCCCCGCCCAGAGGGCTCCTCACGCAAGGGCAGGGAGAAGCAGCGACCCCGGCGAAAGCCGGGGAGCGCCGAGGAGGGCCGGCCGAGGCCCGCCTCGGGGAGCGCTTCATGCGCGACGCCGCCGGCGGAACCCTGCTCATCGCCGAACTCATGAAGGCGCAGGGGCTTCTGTAGAACCACCAAGGCTTGCACAGCCAGGCGGCGCGGCAAAGGGGGCGCGGGCTCTCCTCGACGGTCCCCCTTCAACCAGAGCTCCCCTGTCCCCATGAAACGACGTGATAAGGAGATGAGGAGATACCGAAACCAACGGGCGGTGTCCCCTGTCCCCTATCCCCCGTCCCCCGTCCCTCCAGCTCTGCCACCGACGCCATCCCTCGCTTGCGCCCCCGCCTGCGAAGAGCCTACACTACTGCGGAGCCGCGGAGCTGAGGCGGCCGTCAATATCTATTTCATCGGGGGTTAGGGGGCTAGGAGAATGCCGTGCGAAAGGGCGCGGTCCTCGCGATCGTTTTGGCATGCACGGTTGGTTCGTGCCTGCCATCCATAGCCCTGGATCCGACCAAGCTCATCGTCCAATACGGCCATCACGTCTGGCGCGAGAAGGACGGCCTCCCCCAGAACTCCATCCAGGCCATGGTGCAGTCCGATCGCGGCTACATCTGGCTCGGCACGCAGGAGGGGCTCGTCCGTTTCGACGGGGTGCGATTCACCGTCTACGACGAGGACAGGGCGCCCATCCTCTCGGGCAGCGACGTGGTCGCACTCTGCAAGGATCCCGATGGGGGGCTGTGGCTCTGCCTCGACAGCGGCGGGCTCTTCAGAATGAGCGGTGGGACCATCAGCGTTCCCGAACGAGTGCGCCCCCTGCAGGGCTACCGGTTCATGTCGGTCATGGTGGACGAGGAGCGTCGTCTGTGGCTCGGCACCGACAACCGCGGCCTGGTCCTCCTCGACGGCTCGTCGGTGCGTACCTACACCACCAGCGACGGCCTCCCTGGAAACGTTGTTTACGCCACCTACGAGGCGCCCGACGGGACGGTCTGGATCGGCACCAACCGCGGCCTGGCGCGATGGAAGTCGGGGCGGGTGTCAGCCTTTCCCGTTCCCGTGAAAGAACACAACTGGTACTACGCCCTCGCGGGCGACGGCCGAGGCGGCGTCTGGGTGGGGAGCTTCCGGGGGCTCTTTCACATCGCCCCGGACGATTCCGTCAGGCTCTTCACGACCAAGGACGGCCTTCCGCACGACACGG
This sequence comes from Acidobacteriota bacterium, assembly GCA_049967655.1. GTDB lineage: Bacteria > Acidobacteriota > UBA4820 > UBA4820 > DSQY01 > DTPS01. The sequence continues at coordinate 17,596 of JBMFSH010000029.1, read as the reverse complement.
TCAACGCCCTCCTCTCTCTACCGAAAGAGGGCTGCCTCTGGATCGGCACCAAAAACGGGCTCTGCCGATACCGCCAGGGTCGCTTCGAGTCGTACGGCCCGCAGGATGGCCTCTCCAGCGGCCAGGTCCTCTCGATCCTGGAGGACCGGGAGGGAAACCTCTGGGTGGGCACGGCGGACGGCCTCAACCGATTCAGGGACGACAAGTTCTTCTCCCTCACCAAGGCCAACGGCCTGCTGAACGACATGGTTTTGGACGTCCTCCAGGCCAAGGACGGGAGCCTTTGGATGGGAACCGACGGGGGCGGAGCCTCCCGGTGGAACCAGACGGGTGTCACGAACCTCACCAAGGCACAGGGGTTGCCGAGCAACACGGTGGACACCCTGATGGAGGACCCGGACGGCTCCATCCTGCTGGCCCTCGACGCGGGCGGCATCGTTGGATGGAAGGACGGGCACGTCACGCGCCTGCTCCCCAAGGACCCATTGCTGGCCAATACGGGCTTCACCTGCATGCTCCGGGATCGGGAAGGGACCCTCTGGGTGGGGTGCGCCAACGGCGTCTTTCGCATCCGGGACGGCCGCGCGAAACTCCTGGAGAAGAAGGATGGACTCTCCGGGCAGTCCGTGGACTGCCTCCTCGAAGATCGCGGCGGGGGCATCTGGATGGGCACCGACACGGGCGGGCTGGACTACTACAAGGATGGCAAATTCACCGCCTACACCTCGCGGCAGGGCCTGGCCGGCAACAGCGTGCTCTCCCTCCACCAGGAGGCGGACGGAACCCTGTGGATCGGCACCACCGAGGGGCTCAGCCGACTAAAAAATGGCCGCTTCGCCAACGTCACCCGCAAGCAGGGCCTCTTCAGCGACACCGTTTTCGTGATTTTGGATGACGGCGCCGGCCGCTTCTGGATGAGCTGTAACAAGGGAGTCTTCAGCGTCCTCAAGAGCGAACTCGACGCCGTGGCCGACGGCAGGGCCGCCCAGGTCCACTGCGATGCCTACGGCCGCTCGGACGGCATGGGGAGCAGCGAGTGCAACGGCGGCCTCCAGCCCGCTGGCTGCCGCACCCGCGGGGGATGGCTCTGCTTCCCCACGGTCCGCGGGCTGGCGGTGCTCAACCCGAGGGCGATCCGCTTGAACAGGCAGCCGCCCCCTGTGGTCATCGAGGAGATGCGGGTGGACGGCCGGTCCGTTCCCCTCAAGAGCGACCTGCAGTTGGCGCCCGGCAGGCACCGCGTCGAATTTCTCTATACGGCGCTCAGCCTCGTCGCGCCGGAGAAGGAGCGCTTTCGCTACCGCCTCATCGGGTACGACAGCGACTGGATCCACGCGGGCACCCACCGCGAGGCGGTCTATACCGGGCTGCCTCCGGGCCGCTACGTCTTCCAGGTGATCGCCTGCAACAACGACGGCTTTTGGAACGAAAAGGGCGACAGCTTCGCGTTCGAGCAGCTCCCCTACTTCTACCAAACATGGTGGTTCGTCCTGCTGTGCGTCCTCTTCGCCGGGGCGGCCGCCTACGGCGCGGTCACGCTAAGGCTCAAGGCCTCGGCGCGGCGCGAGGCGGCCCTGACCCGGCTCGTGGAGGAGCGAACCTCACAGCTCGCCAAGGTCAACGAGGCCCTGGTGGACCGAGGCCGACAGCTCGAATCGGTCAACGCTCAACTGAAGGAGCTTTCCAACCGGGACGACCTCACCGGCGTGGCCAACCGGCGCCGCTTCGAGGAGATGCTGGACGTGGAGTGGCGCCGCGCCGCGCGTGCCGGCGCGCCCCTGGCCCTCCTCATGGCCGACATCGATCACTTCAAGCCTTACAACGACGCCTACGGCCACCAAAAGGGCGACCTCTGTCTCAAACAGGTGGCCGAAGCCATGGCGGGGGCGCTCCAACGCGCCGGCGATCTTCTGGCGAGATACGGCGGGGAGGAGTTCGTGGCCATCCTGCCCGCCCACGACCTCTCCGGAGCGGCCGAGGTGGCCGAGCGCCTGAGGGCCCGCGTCGAGGCCCTGGCCATTCCCACCGGAGTCTCGGGCGTCTCGCCCTACGTCACCATCAGCATCGGCGTGGCCATCAGGGGATCGGAGAGGGAAAGCAGGCCCGAAGATCTCGTAGCCGCCGCCGACGCCGCCCTCTACCGCGCCAAGCGCGAGGGCCGCAACCGCGTGTGCTTGGCGGACGGCACGTAAGAGCGCCGAGGGCCCCCGGCGGCCTAGATAGTGCCCACTCGGAAATACCGGATGGGGACGGTGGGGGTGGAGAGTGGAGCGCCCTCCAAGCCTTGAATCTGGGTGGGATTATTCCTCCTCTCCCCCTCCACGCGGCAATGGCCATTTCCGGATGGACGCTCGATAGGGCCTCCCTCGTCAGCCCTGCTCTCGCTGCCCACCACTTCCCACTTTCCAGGCGCCGCAAAAGCCGTGTTCAAGTGGAAGATAACAGGGAACGGCCGGGGCGCCGGCGCGCGTCAGCCGTAGTTGACGCGGTCGCGGCCCTGGGCCTTGCTGCGGTACATCAGGAGGTCAGCCCGGCGCATCAGGGACTCCAGGGTGTCGTCGGATCCGGCGAGGGTGGCCCCAGTGGAGATGGTCACGCAGACTCGGTGGGCCGAGAGGCTGAGGCTGCTCTGAGCCACGAGCATCCTGAACCGCTCGCCGATCTGTACGAGTTTGCCGGCATCCACGTTGAGAATGACCGCAAGGAACTCTTCGCCGCCCCAGCGGCCGATGAAGTCCATGGTGCGCGTATTGGTGAGCAGGGTTTTGGCGACGATGCGCAGGGTCTCGTCCCCAACGTCGTGGCCAAAACGGTCGTTCACCGACTTGAAGTTGTCGATGTCCATGAACAGAACGCCGAAGGACCACCCGAAGCGGCCCATCTCGGCGAACTTGTCGGTGAGGGTGATCTCGCAGTAGCGGCGGTTCCCGAGCTGCGTGAGGGGATCCAGGAGGGCGACCTCCTCAAGCTCCTCGATTTTTCGCAGGGCCGACACCTTCGATGAGTTGTCGCTGAAGACCTCCACGGCCCCAACCATGGTCCCGTCTTCGTCCCGCAAGGGAGAGATGCGGACGAGAACGGGTACCCTGTGGCCGTCCCTGTGGTGCAGGAACACCTCGTTCTCCCTCGCCTTGCCGTCCTGGATGGTGCGTGCGAGCGGGCAGAGCCCTTGGCAAAGAGCGCAACCGTCCGGGGACACGTGCATGAGGATGTTGTCGAAGCAGAGCCGGCCCACCACCTCTTCGGCCCGGTAGCCGGTGATGCGCTCGGCGCCGCGGTTCCAGTAAAGGATGCGCCGCTCGCGGTCCACGAAGTAGACCCCGTCCGACAAGTTGTCCAGCAGATCCTTGAAGAAGTCCTTCTCATAGGGCATGCGCCCTCCTCGCCTGTACCGTCCCTGGCACCCCTCCCCCACTCTAAACTGCCATACGGTCGCGGGGAAGAGGCCTCAGGGCCCCTCTCCCTGCCCGTCTGCCTCATCACTCCTTAACCCCACTCCCCTCCGCTCCTGTTAGGCAAAACGCGCCACGGGCTGGCCCATTCCCTCGCCTCGCAGACCATCAAGCGCGGGCGCCTCCTTTAGGCGGCCATCCGCCACCGCACCTTCCGCCTCGCCGCGAGTCCGCCCTTTCCGTCGCGTGCCTCCAGACGCCCTTCGCTTCGCTCCGGAAGGCAGACCGCACCAGTGCGAGCTGAACTTATTTTGGACAGCCATGGTCCGGAACCTTTCATTTCTTTCGGGCGCACGGCGCCGGTGGGCTCTCCTTCCAGGGGCTGCTTGCAGTAGAATCGGGACGACAGCGGACGGCCGCCTGCCGGTCCGGTGCGCGGGCCCGGAGGCGGCCGCTGATCAGGGAGAGCCCTTCATGAAGCACCTTTCTTTCACGGTCGCCACACTCCTGCTGGCCTGCATGGCCCCTGCCGCGCTGGCCGCCGCGGGCGCGGCCCAGTGCCCGCCGCCCACGCCCAAGAAGCCCGTCACCTCCACCTTCTTCGGAGTGAAGGTGACGGAAGACTACCGCTGGCTGGAGAACTGGGCGGACCCCGCCGTGAGGGCCTGGAGCGATGCCCAGAACGCCTGCGCTGAGAAGTTCCTGGATGCTCTTCCCTACAGGACCGAGATCCGGGGCCGTCTGGAGGAGCTCCTCGGCGGCGCCTCGCCCAGCTATTTTGACCTGCGCGAGGTGCACGGCCTCCTCTTCGCCATGAAACGCCAGCCCCCGAAGCAGCAGCCCCTCCTGGTCACGCTCAAGTCGCTTGACGACCCCGCCGCCAAGTCCGTGGTGGACCCTAACGCCATCGACCCGCGGGGCATCACCGCTATCGACTGGTACGTCCCGTCGCCCGATGCCAAGCTCGTGGCCGTCTCCCTCTCGGTGGGCGGGAGCGAGGACGGGACCGTGCACGTCTACGACGTCGCAACGGGCAAGGAGCTCTACGAACCCATTCCTCGGGTGAACGAGGGAACGGCCGGCGGCGGCCTGGCGTGGAACAAGGACGGTAGCGGCTTCTACTACACCCGCTACCCTCGCGGCAAGGAGCGGTCGCCTCAGGACATGAACTTCTACCAAGAGGTCTACTTCCACAAGCTTGGCACCCCTACGGAGAAGGACGTCTACGCCGTAGGCAAGGGCTGGCCGCGCATCGCGGAGACGACCCTGAAGAGCAGCGAGGACGGCAGGTACATCCTCGCGACGGTGGCCAACGGGGACGGCGGCCAGTTCGCCTTCTACCTCCTTGGGCCGTCCGGGGGCTGGAAGCCGGTGGCGGCCTTTGCGGACAAGGTCACGGCGGCGGAGTTCGGCCCCAAGGGCACCCTGTTCCTGCTCTCCCTGAAGGGCTCCCCCATGGGCAAGGTGCTGCGGCTCTCGTGCGCAGAGCCCGTGCTCGCCCGGGCCAAGGTCGTGGTGCCCGAATCCAAGACCGCGGTGGTGGAATCCTTCACGCCCGTGGGCGCCCGCCTCTTCGTGAACGAGATGGTGGGCGGTCCCTCCACGATCCGCGTCTACGACATGGCGGGAAAGAGCCTCGGCGAGGTGGCCGTGCCGCCCGTGAGCGCCGTGAGCGAGATGCTCGCCGTGGGGGGCGATCTCTGCTTCCGCGACCAGAGCTACGTGACACCCCCCGCCTGGTACCGATACGCCCCAGCCACGGGCAAGGTGACCGAGACGGCCCTACGCGAAACCTCTCCCGCCGATTACTCGGACACCGAGGTGATCCGCACCGTGGCCGTCTCCAAGGACGGCACGCGCGTGCCCCTGACCATCCTCATGCGGAAGGGGACGCGGTTGAACGGCCAGAATCCCACCCTTCTCACGGGGTACGGCGGCTTTGGCATCTCCATGACTCCCCGCTTTTCCCCCCTGACACGCCTCTGGCTCGACCAAGGCGGCGTGTGGGCCGAGGGCAGCATGCGCGGCGGCGGCGAGTTTGGCGAGGCCTGGCACCGGGCCGGCATGCTCACGAAGAAGCAGAACGTCTTCGACGACTTCGCCGCCTGCGCCGAGGCGCTCATCACCCAGAAATACACGAACCCGCAAAAGCTGGCCATCGAGGGCGGCAGCAACGGCGGTCTCCTCATGGGCGCCGAGCTGACCCAGCATCCCCACCTCTTCAAGGCCGTCGTGAGCTTCGTGGGCATCTACGACATGCTCCGCGTGGAGCTGAGCCCCAACGGCTCCTTCAACGTCACCGAATTCGGGACGGTGAAGAACGAGGCCGACTTCAAGGCGCTCTACGCCTACTCGCCCTACTACCGTGTGAAGGACGGCACGGCCTACCCGGCCTGTCTGTTCCTCACGGGCGCCAACGACCCCCGCGTGGATCCCATGCAGTCGCGCAAGATGGTGGCGCGCCTCCAGGCCGCCAACGCGGCCAAGACCCCCATCCTCCTGCGCACGAGCAGCAAGAGCGGCCACGGCATCGACCTGTCGCTCTCCCAGCGCATCGGCCAGGAGACCGACGTCTACGCCTTCCTCTTCCACGCGCTGGGCGTGACCTACCAGCCGCTGCCCGGCGCCAAGAAGCAGGAGGCGCGCTGAGATACCGATATTTCGGCGACCGAGGCCCAGCACCGCGCGACACCCCGACGGGGGGGCCTGTCCGGCCTTCCCTCGGGGCGTCCTGCGTGTCGGCCAGTCCGAAAACCCCCGCCCTCCTCGCCCTGCTCGACCTCGCTCCCTGACGCCCCGCCCGCCTTCCGGCGAAGCGAGGAGGGCCCCTACTCACTCCGCGGAGCCGCCGTGTCCGAGCGAGCGCCAGGTCTCCCGCTGAGGGGTTGCCTCCCCGAGCGAAGCGGAGGAGGGTGAGGCTCCCGCTCAAGACAGGTAGGTCTTGCCGTACATGAGGTAGCGGTCCACGCTGCGGGCGGTGTTCCGGCCGTCGTGGATGGCCCAGACGACAAGGGACTGCCCGCGGACCATGTCCCCCGCTGCGAAGACGCCCGGAACGCTCGTCATCCGCTGGCCTCCCGTGAGCAGGTTGCCGCGGCCGTCCAGCTTCAGCCCCAGGTCCATGATGGGTCCCCGGAGTTCAGGCCCCACGAAGCCGAGGGCGAGAAGAACGAGCTCGGCGGGCAGGACGCGCTCCGTGCCTGGGAGCTCCTCGTGCTGCATGCGCCCTTCGGCATTCCGCCGCCACCGCAGATCCGCCGCGCGCACGCCGGTCACGCCCCGTCCGTCCCCCTCGAAGCGCCGCGTCAAGACGGAGAACTTCCGAGGGTCCACGCCCTGGAGCACCGCGGCCTCCTCCTGACCGTAGTCCAGGCTGCTCACCTTGGGCCACTGGGGCCACGGGTTGTTGGCGGCCCTCGTCAGGGGCGGCCTGGGCAGGATCTCCAGTTGGACCACCGATCGGGCCCCTTGCCGCAGGGCGGTTCCCACGCAGTCGGTCCCGTGTCCCCGCCGCCGATCACCACCACATTTCTGCCGCGGGCCGAAGTTCTTGGCTCCTGGGCGCCGCCTGGACCCAGAAGGCTCCGCGTGCTGGCCTCCAGGTACTCCATGGCCAGGTGGACACCGGGCAGGCGCCGGCCCCCCACCTCCAGCTCCCGCGCCTGGGCGGCGCCGCAGCAGAGCACGGCGGCATCGAAGTCGGTGAGCAGCGATTCGGAAGGGACCTCTCGCCCCACCTCCACTCCGGCGACGAAGCGGATCCCGTTGCGCGCCAAGAGGCTCACGCGGCGGTCCACGAGGCGCTTGTCCAGCTTCATGTTCGGGATGCCGTACATGAGCAGGCCGCCCGGGCGGTCCGCCCGCTCGAAAACGGTCACGGTGTGGCCTGCGCGGTTGAGCTGGGCCGCGCAGGCCAGCCCCGCGGGCCCTGAGCCCACGATGGCGACGCGCTTGCCCGTGAGGAGGGCGGGCGGCTCGGGACCGATCCACCCCTCCTCGAAGGCGCGGTCCACGATGGCTCCTTCGATGGCCTTGATGGCCACGGCCTTCCCGTTCAGCGCCACGGTGCAAGAGCCCTCGCACGGCGCAGGACAGACGCGGCCCGTGAACTCCGGGAAGTTGTTCGTCTTCAGCAGGCGCCGCAGGACACGCTGCCACTGGCCCCGGTAGACGAGGTCGTTCCAGTCGGCGATGAGATTGTTGAGGGGGCACCCGGAGGCCAGCCCACCCATGAGCGTCCCCGTGTGGCAGTAAGGTGTGCCGCAGTCCATGCAGCGGGAGGCCTGCCGGCGCAGGAGCTCCTCCGGAACGGGCGGGTGGAACTCCAACCAGTCCTTGCCCCGCTCTTCCGGCGGCCGGTCCTCGGGAAGCTCACGGTCGTGGTCAAGGAAGCCCGTCGTCTTGCCCATGCTCAGTTCCCGTCGGCGCGGGAGAGGCTCCGCGCGTTCTCCTCGAAGGCGGCCAGGACCGCCTCCTCCTCCGGCGGCCCGGCGGCCCGCATGCGCGCCTGGGTCTCCAGCACCCGCCGGTAGTCGTGGGGCATGACCCGGACGAACTTGGGGAGCCACGCCGCCCAGTCTCGCAGAATCGCAAAGGCCCGGGCGCTCTGCGTGGCCGCGGCGTGCCGAGCCACGATCTCTCGGAGGTGCTCCGCCTCGGCCACCCCTTCGACGGGCCCCATGCCCACGAGGTCGAGATTGGAGCGCGCCGGGAAGTCCCCCGCCTCATCCAGCACCCACGCGACGCCACCCGACATCCCGGCACCGAAGTTCCTTCCCGCCCGGCCCAGGATCGCCACCTCCCCGCCGGTCATGTATTCGCACCCGTGGTCGCCGATCCCTGGAAGCGCAGGCGGATGGTGTCGGGCGGCAGGCCCGCCCCGCCGCGGCGGCGGGTGATTTCGCTGCCGAGCATGGTCCCCACGGCCCGGTTACGGTTGGCGATGAGGAGGTCGGCGGCCACGCTCGTGCCGGCTTCGAGGGCCGGAGCGCTGAGCGGGATGAGCGTGGTCCGGTCCAGGCTCTTGTCGAGGTCGTGCTCCTGGCTCACCCGGAAGGTACGCTTCACGTCCCTTGGGACGGTGGGTTTCCAGAGCATCCGGGAGAAGTCCAGGGAACGGGCCTTCCAATGGTCCGCCCCGCGGCGCATCTCGAGGTGTTCGGAGCGGCCCACCATCTCGTAGAACTGCCGATAGCCGAGGAAGGCCATCCACTCGCGCACCTCCATGGCGGTGAAGCGCATGAGGTTCACCACGTGCTGCGGGTCCCCGGCGAAGCGCCTCCGCAGCTCCGGGTCCTGCGTGGCCACGCCCACGGGGCAGGTGTTCTTGTGGCAAGCGCGCATCATGACGCAGCCTAGCGCCAGCAGGGGCGCGGTGGCGAAGCCGAACTCCTCGGCCCCGAGGAGCGCGGCGATGACCACGTCCCGGCCGGTCTTGAGCTGGCCGTCGCTCTCCAGGACCACGCGGCTGCGAAGGTTGTTCAGGACAAGAACCTGCTGGGCCTCCGCCAAGCCCAACTCCCACGGGGCGCCCGCGTGACGGATGCTGGTGAGGGGCACCGCGCCCGTGCCGCCGTCGTGACCGCTGATCAGGACGACGTCGGCGTGGGCCTTGGCCACGCCCGCGGCGATGGTGCCGACGCCGTGTTCCGAGACCAGCTTCACGCTCACCCTTGCCTCGGGGTTGGCGTTCTTGAGGTCGTAGATGAGCTCCGCCAGATCCTCGATGGAGTAGATGTCGTGATGGGGCGGGGGTGAGATGAGCCCCACGCCCGGCGTCGCATGGCGGACGCGGGCGATCCACGGGTAGACCTTGGGCCCCGGGAGCTGGCCGCCCTCCCCCGGCTTCGCGCCCTGGGCCATCTTGATCTGGATCCCGCGGGCCGCCACCAGGTACTGGCTCGTGATCCCGAAGCGCCCGGAGGCCACCTGCTTGATGGCGCTGTTCCGGGAGTCGCCGTTGGGCAGGGGCTCGAAGCGCTCGGGATCCTCTCCACCCTCGCCGGTGTTGCTCTTGCCCGCCATGCGGTTCATGGCGATGGCCAGCGCCTCGTGGGCCTCCTGGCTGCTGGAGCCGTAGGACATGGCCCCCGTCTTGAAGCGCGCCAGGATGGCCTCGAAGATCTGCGCCCCGTGGTAGCTCTCGACGGCGGAGATGCCCATCTTGGACATGACCTTCACGATGCCCTTGTTGACGGCCTTCACGTAGCGCCGCTCCGCCTCCCGTGGGTCACCGTGAATCATCTGCTCGCCCACCTGGTCGTGGATGGTCTCGAAGGCCAGGTAGGGGTTCACCGCGCTCGCCCCGTAGCCGATGAGGGCGCAGAAGTGGTGGACCTCGTGCGGCTCGTGCGGCTCGCCCGTCTCGAGAACGATGCCCACCTGCTGGCGCGTCCCGGCGCGGAGCAGGTGGTGCTGGACCGCGCCCATGGCGAGCAGGGCCGGGATGGGCGCGTCGGTGGCGTCGTGGCCCCGGTCCGTCAGGATGAGGATGTTGTGGCCCTCGGCGATGGCCTCGCTGCACTGGCGCCGGAGGTCGTCCAGCGCCTTGCGCAGGCCCTGGCCGCCCTCTCCGGTCTAGAAGAGCATGGGAAGGGTGATGGAGCGGAAGCCCCTTGACGCGGGGCGCCCGTCGAGGTTGCGCACCTTCTCCAGCTCGGCGTTCGGCAGGACCGGCGTGGGGAGCTGGAAGTGGAGGGCGGAGCCGGGGCCCGGCTCCAGGAGGTTGCCCTCCGGCCCGATGGCCGTATCCACGGCCAGCACGATGCTCTCGCGGTCGGCGTCCACGGGCGGGTTGGTCACCTGCGCGAAGAGCTGTTTGAAGTAATCGTAGAGGAGCTGCGGGCGCTCCGAGAACACCGCCAGCGGAATGTCCGTGCCCATGGAACCGATGGGCTCGGCGCCCTCATGAGCACGTGGGCCAAGGGGCGCCCGGCCAGGTAGAGCAGTTCGAGGGCGTTGTCGAACATGGAGGCGAAACCCTCCTCTCCGAGGTCCGAGTAGAAGGTCCCGAGCTGGTCGGCGTTGAGCATGCCCTTGTAGACGACGGTCCGGCTCGACAGGCTCGCCACGTAGAAGAGCTCCCGCCCGTGGAGGACGGAGCGCGAGGCGCGCCCTGCAGGCCCGCGCCGTGGCCCAGGCCGCGGCGGCGTGGGGGGCGCGCGCCGTGGCCCACGGTTCCACGGCGGCGGGCAACGACCAGGTGCGCTTCGAGGCGGCCCTGCGGGCTCTCCTGCCCGAGGCCGAGATCCTGGCCCCCATCCGGGACGGCGGCACCACGCGGGCGCAGGAGGTGGCCTACCTCGCGAAGCACGGGCTCCAGTGGCCGGAGTCCCGCGCCGCCTACTCGATCAACGCGGGCCTGTGGGGCTGCACCATCGGCGGGCGCGAGACCAACACCACCACCGATCCCCTTCCCGAGGAGGCGTGGGTCCTCACGCGCGGAGCCTTCGACGCGCCCCGCCCCGCCGAGTCCCACGCCGTGGCCTTCGAGCAGGGGATCCCCTCGGCCCTGGACGGCGAAGCCCTCCCTCCGGTGGAACTCATCGAAAAGCTGAACCGCCTCGCGGGCTCCTTCGGCGTGGGGAGGGGCATCCACCTGGGCGACACGATCCTGGGGCTCAAGGGCCGCGTGGCCTTCGAGGCCCCCGCCGCCACCGTCCTCATCCAGGCGCACCGGGAGCTGGAGAAGCTCGTCCTCACGGCGCGCCAGCAGCGCCTCAAGGACACGGTGTCGGCCGCCTACGGCGACTTCATCCACGAGGGGCTCTACTACGACCCCGTCTGCCGGGACGCGGAGGCCCTGCTCCTGCGCTCCCAGGAGCGCGTGACGGGCGAGGTCCGCGTCTTGCTGCGCCCCGGCTCGTGCTTCGTGGAGGGCGTCTCCTCGCCCTTCTCCATGAAGGCCGCCTCCAAAGCCGTATACGGCGAGTCCGCGGGGGAGTGGACGGCGCAGGATGCGCGCGGCTTCTCGCGGCTCTTCTCCCTCCAGAGCGTCCTCTACGCGCGGGCCGGGAAGGGGGGCGGCGCATGAAGAAGGTCCTTTTGGACAAGATCGGCTCCGTGACCCTCACCTGCCGCCTCTCCCGCGAGGTGCGGCTGGGGACGGAGATCCCCGCCGTGGAGGGCGGCGTGGTGGCGGTGCGCGTGCTCAACTCCAAGAGCACCTACAATCAGCTCGAACTGCCTTCGGGGAGGTTCTCCAAGGTGAAGCCCGGCGACGTGGTGGCCGGCGAGCTCCTGCGCCTCCTCGCCCTCCATCCGCGCTTCCTCGTGGTGGGCGTGGCCTCCACGAGCCACGCGGGCGAGAGCCTCCTCTCGGCCTTTCCGCACCTGGCGGGCACGGCGGTGGCGGGGCTGCGGTTCGAGACGGCGGCGCAGGTGCAGGCGCGCCTGCTGGACGGAGGGCCGCTGGGCCTCTTCGCCGCCCTGCCCCACGGCCAATCGGCCTCCCTCGTGGACGAGTGCATGGCCCGCGCCCAGAAGGCGGGGACAAAGCTTCGCGTAGTGGACCTCTCGGCGGACTTCCGGTTCTCCGACCCCGCCGCCTACGCCGCCGTCTACGGGAAGGCCCACGGCGCCCCCGCGCGCTGCCCCTCCTTCGCCTGCGCCCTCCCCGAGCACCTGCCCGGGCTTCCAGGTACGGCCGTAGCCCACCCCGGCTGCTTCACCACGGCGGTGCTCCTGCCGCTCTTCCCCCTCTTCGCCGCGGACCTCATCGAAGAGGAGGTCTTCGTCTGCGCCGTGACGGGCAGCTCGGGGAGCGGCCGCACCCCCTCGCCCAGGACCCACCACCCCGAGCGCAACGGGAACCTCTACGCCTACGCGCCGCTGGCCCACCGCCACGAGCCGGAGATGCGGATGCTCCTCGAGAAGGCGCGGCCGGGCTGCACCCCTTCGATCGAGTTCGTGCCGCACTCGGGGCCCTTCGTGCGCGGCATCCACGCCACCCTGCGAACCACGCTCAGGGCGCCCGCCACGGCCGAGGCCGTGGCCTCTGCCGTCGGCGCACTCTACGCCGGAAGCCCCTTCGTCGAGGTGGCGCTGGAGCCGCCGAGGCTCACCGACGTGGTGGGGACGAACCGGTGCCGCATCGGCGTGGCGGTGCGGGGCCGGACAGTGCTCCTCACCTCGGTCCTCGACAACCTCATCAAGGGCGCCGCGGGCGGCGGCGTCCAGTGGATGAACCGCCTCTTCGGGCTCGAAGAGGACACCGGCCTTCGCCTGCCGGGCATGGGATACTTCTAATGACGACCAACACCGAAGCGCTCCTTCGCGGCGCCCCGCTGAACCCTCTCCTGGACGTCTACGCCCAGGTGGAACTGGAACCCGAGCGGGGCGAGGGACCCTACCTCTTCGCCGCGGAGGGCGGGCGCTACCTGGACTTCTACGGCGGCCACGCGGTGGCCCTCCTGGGCTACGGCCACCCGCGCCTGCTGCACGCCCTGCGCAAGCGGCACATCCTTGCGGGCGGGAGCGCCGATGCCCACGTGGTCCGCCTCCTGCCCCCGCTCATCCTGGAAGATCGCCACATAGATGAGCTCGTGGCCGCGCTCAAGGAGATCCCCGCATGACGTCCTTCCTCGATCTTTCCCAGTGGCCCATGGAGCGGCTGGAGGAGCTGCTGCGCCTCGCCGCGCGGCTCGAACGCGCCCCCCTCAGCACCGCGTTGGCGGGCAAAATCGTGGGCCTGCTCTTCATGAATCCCTCCCTGCGCACCCTGGCCTCCATGGACGCGGGGGTGAAGCAGCTGGGCGGCGACACGGTTATCATCACCCCCGGCCAGAGCTCTTGGCAGCTCGAAATGCGCGACGGCGTCGTGATGGACGGTGCGGCGGCGGAGCACGTCCGGGAGGCGATCCCCGTCCTGGCCCAATACGCCGACCTCCTCGCCGTCCGCTGTTTCGCCGCGGGGCGGAACCTGGAGGAGGACCTGGCCGACGGCGTCATGCGCAAGATGGCGAGCCTGAGCCCCGTCCCCTTCATCAACCTCGAATCGGCCTCGGCTCACCCCTGCCAGGCGCTGGCCGATTGGAAGACCCTCGAAGACCTCTCCGTGCCGCGGCGAGGCGGCCGCTTCGTCCTCTCCTGGGCCTACCACCCCAAACCGCTGCCCTACGCCGTCCCCGCCTCGGCCCTCACGATGGCCGCGATGCGGGGGATGGAGGCGGTGGTCCTGCGCCCCGAGGGATTCGCCCTGCCCGAGGCGGTCATGGCCCGCGCCCGGGATCTAGCGGGGCGCTCCGGCGGCCGAGTCTGGGAGACCTCCGACCGCCGTGAGGCCATGGAGGGCGCCCACGTGCTCTACGCCAAGTCCTGGACGGCGCCCTCGCTTTACGGCAAGCCCGAGGAAGAGGCCGCCCTGAGGGGGCCCCTGCGGGATTGGTGCGTGGCCGAGCCGTGGTTCGCACCCGCCGCGCCGGGCGCCCTCTTCATGCACTGCCTGCCCGTGCGCCGCAACGTCAAGGTGGCCGACGAGGTCCTGGACGGCCCGCGCAGCGTGGTCGTTCGGGAGGCCGCGAACCGGCTCCACGTCCAGAAGGCACTCTTGCTGGAACTGCTCTCGGAGGAAAGACCATGACCGGACACCCCGACCGCGAGGCCATGCTCGCCGCGCTGCTCCAGGCCCTCCCCTACGTCCGCCTCTACCGCGGGCGTTGCTTCGTCCTCAAGCTCGGCATGGAACGGGAGGAGGGTGCCGAGACCCTCGCCGGCTTCGCCCAGCAGGCGAGCATCTTCCACGAGTTCGGCATCCGCCTCGTCATCGTCCACGGCGGCGGGCCGCAGGCCACCGCCCTGGCCGAGCGGCTCGGCGTCGAGAGCCGCTTCGTGGAGGGGCGGCGGGTCACGAGCCCGCAGATGATCGAGCCCGTGGTCATGGCCCTCAACGGTTCCGTCAACACGGCGATCGTTTCGGCCTTGTGCGCCGCGGGGCTCCCGGCCGTGGGCATTTCGGGCGTGGGCGCGGGGCTGCTCAAGGCGCGCGTTCGCGGGCCGGTCACGGTGCAGACGCCGCAGGGCCCGGCCACCGTGGACTACGGCGAGGTGGGCGACCTCATCGCCGTGGACCGCTCCGTCCTCGACCGCCTCATGGCCGCGGGCTTCGTGCCCGTGGTGAGCCCCGTCGCCGCCGACGAAACGGGGCGCCTGCTCAACGTCAACGCCGACACGGTGGCCGCCCAGATCGCCTGCGCCCTCGAAGCCGACAAGCTCGTCTTCCTCACCAAGGCGCCGGGCTTGCTGGAGGACCGCAAGGACCCCGCCTCCCTCGTGAGCTACACGGACCTCGACGGGGTGGCGGCGCTGGAGGCGAGGGGCGCGGTGGAGGGCGGCATGCGTCCCAAGATGGCCGCCGCCAGAGCCGCACTGCAGGGCGGTGTCCGGCGGGTGCACGTGGTGGGCCTGCGGCAGAAGGCCAGCCTCCTCCTGGAGGTCTTCACCAACGCCGGGGCCGGCACGCTGATCGTGAAGAGCACGTCGGAGCTGGCGCCCGGCGAGCAGGCCCAGCCGCCCGAAGAGGCGAGGGAGGCCTCCCCTTGACCGACGCCGAGATCCTCGCCCTCCACCGCCAGATGGTCGCCACCCCTTCGGTTTCGGGGGAGGAGGGGCCCCTCTGCGACCTCCTCCAGCCGAGGCTCGAGGCGCTTGGAGCGACGGTGCGCCGCTTCGGGAACAACCTGGCGGCCTGGGTGGGCCAGGGGCCCCTCTTCTGCCTCAACTCGCACCTGGACACGGTGCCCGCCTCGGCGGCCTGGACGCTGCCGCCGCACGAGGCGCGCGTCACGGGAGACGGCCGCGTGGTGGGGCTCGGCAGTAACGACGCCAAGGCCAGCGTGGCGGCCATGGTGGGCGCCTTCGCCCGCCTCGTAAAGGGCGGCGCACCGCGGCGCGTGCGCATCCTCCTCCTCCTCTCGGCGCAGGAGGAGGTGGGTGGCAAGGGGACGGAGGCGGTGGTGCCCGAGATCGAGCGGCTGGGGCTGAAACCGGAGGCCGTGGTGGTGGGAGAGCCCACGGCCTTGGACGTGGCGGCGGCCCAGAAGGGCCTCCTCATCCTCGAGCTGGAGGAGGAGGGAACGGCCTGCCACGCCGCGCACGGGCGCGCGCTCCAGGCCCGCAACGCCATCCGGCAGCTCGCCCGCGACCTGGCAGCGCTGGAGGGGGTGGATCTCGGCCCACCCCATCCCGTGCTGGGCCCCGTGACGATGGAGCCCACGGTCGCTCAGGGCGGGACGGCGCGGAACGTGGTGCCGGGCAAAGCCTCCTGCATCCTGGACGTGCGCACCGTCCCCGGCCCCCACGCGGAGCGCCTCGTGGGGCGACTAAGGGGCGCCGTGGCGGGAGGCCTTCGCGTCGTGAGCGACCGCCTGGGGCCTTACGAGACCGACCCCGCGCACCCGCTCGTCCGCGCGGCCCTGGCCGCCCGCCCGGCTTCTAGGGTGATCGGCTCCAGCGGGCTCTCGGATCTCGTCTTCTTCCGCGGCATCCCCGGCATCAAGGCGGGGCCCGGCCGCACCGAGCGCTCCCACACCCCCGACGAGTTCGTCTTCGAGTCGGAGATCCTCGACGGGGCCTCCTTCTACGAACGCCTCGTGCGCGAGGTTCCCTCCTTCCTCTGCGCCGGAGGTGGAGCGTGAAACCCCTCTGGGACCGGGGCGAGACCCTGGACGCGCTGGTGCTTCAGTACACCGCCGGCGAGGACGCCCTCCTGGACAACCGCCTCGTGCCCTACGACGTGCGGGCCTCCCTCACCCACGCCGCCATGCTCCACGCCTGCGGCCACCTCTCCGGCGAGGAACTGACGGCCCTCGAAGGGGCGCTGAAGGCCCTTGGCGAGTCGCACGCTCGCGGGGAGTGGCGCGTGGCAGAGGAGGACGAGGATGTCCACACGGCCTTGGAAAACCGCCTCGCGGCCGCCGTGGGAGAACCGGGGCGGCGCATCCACCTGGGGCGCTCACGCAACGACCAGGTGCTCGTGGCCCTGCGCCTCTGGCTCAAGGACGAACTGGAGGCGCTCGCCCTGGACGCGGAGGCCCTGGCCGCGGCGCTGGAGTCTCTCGCGCCCCGGTGCGGCGACCTGCCCATGCCGGGCTACACGCACATGCAGCGGGCCATGCCCTCCACCCTCGGGCTCTGGGCGGGCGGCCTCGCCGCCGAGATCCGCGACGACGCCGAGGGGCTGCGCGCCGCCAAGCGCCGCTCCGACAAGAACCCGCTAGGCTCGGCGGCGGGCTACGGCGTACCCCTTCTCACGCTCGACCGCGCCTTCACCACGAAGGCCCTGGGCTTCGCCTCCACCCACGAGCCCGTCACCGCCGTCCAGCTCTCCCGCGGCAAAGCCGAAGCTGCGGCCCTCTTCGAGGCCTCCCTCCTCGCCCAGGACATGGGCCGCCTCGCCGCCGACCTCTGCCTCTTCGCCACGGCGGAGTTCGGCTTCGTCCGCCTGCCTCGCGAGTTCACCACCGGCTCCTCCATGCTACCGCAGAAGCGCAACCCCGACCTGTTGGAGCTGGCCAGGGGACATGCCGCCGAGGCCGCCTCGGCGCTGACCGAGGTCATCGCCGTGACGGCCAAGCTCCCCTCCGGCTACCACCGCGACCTCCAGCTCCTCAAGAAGCCGCTCTTTCGGGGGATGGACTCGGTGCGGGCAACGGCGCGCCTGATGGGCCACGTGGTCCCCCGGCTCCACTTCGACGGGGAGCGCATGGCCGCCGCCCTGGACCCCGACATCCGCGCCGCGGAGGAGGCCTATCGCCTCGTGCGCGACGAGGGCCTGCCCTTCCGCGAGGCCTACCTCCGGGTGCGGAGGGCGAGGGGCAACAAGGGATCCGTCCCGCCGTGACCCGAGGAGCCGAGACCTGCTCTCGATGAGGAGGGCCTTGCGGAACCGCTGCGAGTCCTCCCAACAGACTTCTTGCTCCGGGAGAGGTTGAGACAATATCGAGGGCTTCAGCAGCCTGCGCGCACTCGCCGTCCCAACAGACTTCTTGCTCCGGGAGAGGTTGAGACGTTGCCCGAAGTGGCAATGGCGCTTAATTATGGCTTCGTCCCAACAGACTTCTTGCTCCGGGAGAGGTTGAGACGCACACGAGATCAAGGGCCACTGGTACCCTGCGGGGTCCCAACAGACTTCTTGCTCCGGGAGAGGTTGAGACCCACAAGGCGGGGATCTCCCTCTCCGAATACCTCCGTCCCAACAGACTTCTTGC
>JBMFSH010000028.1:0-35752 GCA_049967655.1 Acidobacteriota bacterium | reverse complement strand
CGGGGGTTACGGCGATGGGGATGGAGCCGAAGTTCACGGTGACCTGCGCCTCCCCGGCGGTGAAGGCCTGGCCGGTGAGGGTGAGCAGGTCCCCTACCGCGGCGCGGTCAGGAGAGACCTGGCTCAACGTTGGTGCGGGGGGGGGGGCGATTGGGCACGCGGCCCCAAGCTTGGCACCAGCAGAACCACGACGAAGCCGAGAAATCCCAAATTCGGATAACGCCCTCTTCTCATGACTCCCCCTCCTGGCTGAACGATGACATCGGATCGAAGTGAGAGTACTGCAAGGGAGGACCCGTGTCAACGAGAGCGATCACCGGCAGGCCGCGGTTGCCTGCCGATGTGGGGAAGCCCCGGGCGATCAGGAGCGATATCCTCAGCAGAGAGGCTCGACGCACCATAGCGGTCCATAGCAGGTCCTTCCCCTCCCGTTGTCCAGCCGGTTGGGCGCGACCGAGGCGGGCCGGCTTGCGGGGGCCTTGAGGAACGGCTCGCATGGCGGTAACATGGACGTACCTTCGGGAGACAGACGATGCGCGGTTTGGGGACCTTGATGTTCCTGTGCCTGGTTGGATGGCCGGCGACACAGCACCTCAACGCCGGTCTGCCACTGGCATCAGCGGCGCAAGAGCTTCCGCCCGCCGCCGCGGCGGCGGGCCGTTCGGAAGCCCTTCGGACCTCGGCCGTTCGGGTGGATGGGAGCACCATCCTCCTGCGATCCGGCGCCTTCGATCCGCTCGGCTCAACGGCACCCCGCGCGAGGGTTCGCCCCGAATCGCCGCCGCCCGGAAGGACGACCGTCTACCTCGTGCAGTTCCGTCGGCAGCTCCGCCTCTCCGAGCTGAAGGCCATCGAGCGCCCCGGCCTCCGGTTCCTGGACCGCATCCCCTCGAACGCCTGCCTGGCCCGCGCGGACGCCTCCGGCCTCTCGGCGCTGGAGGCCATGCCCGAGCTTCGCTGGATCGGCCCCTACCTCCCCGAGGAGAAGATATCGCCCGCGCTGACGGTCTCGTGGGATCGGGCGCCGTATCTCTCCCTCCGCCTGTTCCCGGGCGAGAACCCTTGGCAACTGCTGGGGCGGCTGCGCTCCGTCTTCCCCGATCTGTCCGGCGCGCAGGTGTTGGGCTCCGCTGAGGACGGGGCTTTGCTGCGGATCCTTCCTCCGTCCGCCGTGCTTCCGGCCGTGGTGGCGGCGGCCGCCGCGGACGCGGCCGTATGGAGCGTGGACCCGTGGCTTCCGCCCCATCTCAGGAACGACAACTCCATCTGGGTCGTGCAGAGCTACGACACGGCGGACCGCACCAACTACGCGCTCTCGGCCACCCTCTGGAACCAAGGCATCACCGGCACGGGGCAGATCGCCGCCGTGGCCGACTCGGGCCTGGACAGTGACATGTGCTTCTTCAGCTACGGCCCGGACGGGATCACCGACGCCCAGTCGCCCGTGCCCCCGGCGGCTGGCCCTCTGGATCTCGCGCGCAAGGTGGTGGCCTATGACGTCCTGCCCGGGGCGACGCCCTACGACGGATTCGCCTTCTTCAACCACGGGACCCACACGACCGGCAGCGTGGCCGGGGACAACTACGCCACGCCCTCCACCCCGACCTCGGGCGGCCACGACTTCGGCGACGGCATGGCGCCGAATGCCAAGATCTTCTTCCAGGACGTAGGCAACGAGGGTTCGGGAACCCTCGCCGGGCTGGCCACGGACAACCAGATCGTCTACCAGCAGGCCTTCAACGCAGGGGCGCGGATCCATTCCGACTCGTGGGGCTCCGACACCGCCGGGATCTACACCGACGATTGCCTATCCGTGGACCGGTTCCTCTACCGCCACGAGGAGTTCCAGCTCTTCTTCGCCGGCGGGAACGCCGGCCCGGAGGCCGGGACCGTGGGCTCTCCCGCGGCCGCCAAGGACTGCATCACCGTGGGAGCCGTGACCAACGGCTCCTACGGCGCCGACGCGGTGACCGGCTTCTCCTCCCGCGGCCCCACCCTCGACGGCCGCATGAAGCCCGACCTCTGCACGCCCGGCCAGGTCATCAACTCGGCGCTCGGGGACAACTCCCACTCGTCCATGAACTGCGTCACGACGATCATGAGCGGCACCTCCATGGCAACGCCCACGGCCGCCGGCGCTGCTCTCCTCCTGCGCCAGTATTTCACCGACGGCTTCTACCCTTCGGGCGTCCGCAACCCGGCGGACTCCCTCACTCCCAGCGGGGCCCTGATCAAGGCCGCCCTCATCAACGGCGCCATGGACGTGGCGGCGCCGGATATTCCCAACGAGAGCGAAGGCTGGGGCCGGGTGCGGCTGGACGACGTCTGCGCCTTCGCCTCCCCCCACCGCAGCCCGCAGAGGCTCAGGGTCTGGGACAAGAGGAACGGGGCCGGCCTCGCCACGGAGGAGGTGGACCGATTCGAAGTGGGGCTCTCCCCGAACAGGCCCCTGAAGGTGACGCTCGCCTGGACCGACCCCGAGGCCTCGCCGGTCTCGGGGCTAGCGCTGGTCAACGACCTGGACCTGGAGGTCACCGGCCCCGACGGCGTGCGCTACCTGGGCAACGTCTTCTCGGAGGGCGCCTCCGTCCCGGGCGGAACACCCGACGATCTCAACACGGTGGAAGAGGTGCTGGTTCCGGCGCCCGCGGCCGGAGTCTGGACCGTCGCCGTGCGCGGGGCCTGTGTGCCCGGCACTCCCTCCGAAGCCGGTTCGGACCGCCAGGGCTACGCGCTCGTGGCGACCTACTCCGACTGCCAGGATGCGCCCGAGCCCCCCGTCTCCCTGGCGGCCACGGATGCCGGGGAGGGAGGCATCGGCCTCACCTGGCCAACCACGGGCGCGCCGCGCTACCGGATCGAACGGGCCGCCGGAGACTGCTCGGCCGAGGCCGGCTCCTTCCACTTCCTCGCCGAGACCGACGGCTCGAGCTTCCGCGACGCCCTGGTGCAGGGCGGATTCGGCTATGCCTACCGGGTGCGCGCCGAAGGCGACTGCGGGGAGGGAGCCGCCTCGCCCTGCGGTTTCGCAGCTTTCGCGGGCAACTGCACCCTCGCGCCCAGCTTCGAGGGCGTGCAGACGGCCGAGAGCAGCCCCTCCGGTCCCACCTGCTCCGTGGTGTTGTCCTGGCGGCCCGGAGCCTCCAGTTGCCCCCTCGCGCCGGGCGTCGGTTACAACATCTACCGCGGGAGCGACCCCTACTTCACGCCCTCGGCGGTCAGCCGGGTCGCCAGCGGCCTGGCCGGCACCACCTTCACGGACTCCGCCGTGCTCTCCGGCATCACCTATTACTACGTGGTGCGGGCGGAGGATGGGACGGCCCTGAACGGCGGCCCCGCCAACGGGGGCAACGAGGAGGCCAACGCGCGCTGGCTGAGCGTGACCCCCACGGCGGGGACCTTCTCGCCGGGCACCTGGACGGATGACGGCGGCGATACCGCGGCGCTTCTGCACACCGAGGCACCCTGGACCGTGAGCCGCCAGGACAACCACACCGCGGGGGGAGGCCTCTGCTACCGGAGCGCGCAGGACGGCCGCACCTACCCGGCCAACGTCTGCGCCTCCCTGATCACGCCCGACGTCCTGCTGCAGGAGGGGACGCCCCAGTTGACCTACTGGGCCAGGTACAACCTGGAGGTGGACTACGACGGCGTGGTGGTGCAGATTTCGGCCGACGCCGGTTCCACGTGGCAGACCCTCGTGCCCGCGGGCGGCTACCCTGGGACCCTCTCCCTCACGGGCGACCCGCCCATCAACGCCTGCACCTACCCCGCCTCGCAGGGATGTTTCACCGGCCCCGCCGGGAACGCCTGCCTCACGCCGTGGACCGCATACACCCAAGACCTCTCCCCGTACGCGGGCCGGCGGGTCCGCATCCGCTGGCGGCTGACCACCGATCCGGGAGCGGAGTTCGACGGCTTCGAGCTGGACGACCTCCAGATCACCAGCGCGGGCGTTCCCGATCCGTGCGAGGGCGCTGCGGACGAACCCCCCCAGGTAACGGTGTCAACGCCGCAGGCCGGAGCCAGCGTCCACGGGACGGTCCGTCTCTCCGCCGCGGCGACCGACGACCGGGGCGTATCCGAGGTCACCTTCCTCGTGGACGGCACACCGGTGGGCAGCGCGCAGGCCCAGCCCTGGCAGATCGACTGGGACAGCGCCGGGATGGCCGGGCCGCACACCCTCACCGCCCGCGCCACGGACACGGCCGGGCAGAACACGACCTCCGATCCCCTTGGAGTCACCCTGGACAACCCCGCCCTCACTGCGGTCCGGAAGCTGGGATCGCCGTTCCGGCTCCTGGTCTCGGGCTCGGGCTTCCAGACGGGCAGTCAGGTGCTCCTGTCGGGAACCCCCGCGCCTCAGACCCAGTTCAGAAAAGCCTCCGCGCTGGTCGCCAAAGGGGGGACCGATCTCAAGGCCATGCTGCCGGAGGGCTGCGCGGTCTGGGTGCGCATCGTCAATCCGGACGGCGGGCGATCCGCCGTCCTGCCCTTCAGCCGATAGGCCGCCGAAAAGGACCCAGACCCACGTCCAGTCACCACAGAGACACAGAGGCACCGAGAGAAACCTCCGGACATGAAAAGGCCGCTCCTGGGTACGTGTGAGCGCCGGAGCTGGGCAATGCCCTCCCATCGGAGGGAGGAAGGCGCGTCCCCGCAACGGCGGGACCCCGTGTCAGAAGCCCTCTGGAGGAGGCCACGGGGTGACAGGGGTCGAGGCCCATCTCTGCTCTCACGTGGGATGCCCTCTTGGGCGGGGGAACCTCCCCGTTCCCCCGCTCCCCTTCCCCTGGCGTCGTGCCACCCGCCTTCCGCCCAAGGCGGAAAGCGGCGTCCCGACGCCGGTGGGCCTTATGCTAGGAAGGTGAGGCGACCACACCGCAAGCGTACTTTGCGTACGCTGAGGATGTGGGCGCCGATACCTGACGACGCAGAAGGTCCGCCGCCGTCGGCGCACCCAGAGGGGGGGGAGGGCGGTCCTTCGAAGCCACGAGAGCCGGCCGCCCGAAGGGCGTGCCAGGGCGCGCGCGGCGGCGGGGAGGAGGGCGCGGGGGCGGGGACGCCGGGACCCCGTGTCAGAAGACCGCTGGAGGAGGCCACGGGGTGACGCTCAATGACAGAGCGCCTTTCGCCCCGCTGATGCCGCGTCCTGGCCGAGGCGCCGGAGGCGCCCGGCCGGCTCGCCGCAGTGAGGGGGTAGCGCCTTGGACAATTCGCGCTCTGGAGATCGCTCCTGCGACGACGGGGCGCCGCGTCCCGATCCCCCCGCCGAGCCGGGCACCTTCCTACTTGTGCTGAATGAGCTTCCAGTAGCCCGCCGCGTCGAACAGGGGAGAGTCGCGGGGGGTGTGGCAGGCTCCGCAGGCCTGGGGGCCCGCGGGCTGCATCTCCATGGCCCGCCCGGGGTGGCCCTCGCCGGGGCCGTGGCAGGCCTCGCACCCCACGCCGGCCAAGTCCACCGAGGCCTGGGGATAGCCCCCCGGCTCGCCCAGCGCGGTGGCGTGGCACTGGAGGCAGGCGGGGTTCTGCTGCTGGTGGTCGATGGCGAGGTCCGCCGTGGCCCTGGCGTGGCTGGAGAGGGACCACGTCTTGTGCGCCTCGGCGTGGCACGTCTTGCAGCCGGCGGAGCCCACGTAGGCGCGGCCCGGGGCGGCCGGGCGGGAGAGCTTGGCCAGGGCGGCCTTGTTGACCGCCGCCACCTGGTCGAGCACCTTCGCGACCTCCCGCTCGACGGCGGGCACCGAGGCCACTTCGGGGCCCAGGTAACGGATGGTGGGCAGGACGTTGAACTCCTTCCCCGTCCACTGGATCCTCGCCGTGGCCGACCTTCGGCCCCGATCACCCATGAAGAGCACCCAGGACGGCCCGACGGCCTGGGGCATGCTGGTCACGTCGGTCTGCCACTGGGCCACCGCCAGGAGAGGGGGAGGCTGCATCTTGAACAGCCCCGTCAGCGTCTGGGGACTGAGCTGGCCTACCACGACGGTCCTCTCCGAGGGATGCTCGGCAACCTCCCGGCGGTAGGCCTTCAGCGGGTCGCCGATGGACACTCCACCCGGAGCGGTCTCTGCCAGGAAGATGACGCGCAGCCCGACCCCGCGATCGCCGATGGGGCCCCATCCCCAGCCGCCCAGGCGGAACTCCTTCGAGCCGGGCAGCCCCTTCTCCCCCGCCAGGTAGAGCGGCACGCCGGGCGCGGCCTCGCGCAGGGCCGGGATGCCCAGGAGGAGGTCGTAGCTCCCCAGGCCCACGAGGTAGCCCTCCCTCGCAAAGAATCGCCCCATCTCCTCGTTGAGAAGGGCACGGCCCGGTCCACGGTCGGCGAAGCCGTGGGTCACCTCGATGGGGACGACCCGCTCCCCGCCGTCGCTCTTCCTGAGACCATCCAGCACGGTCGCGCGCCGCGCCAACCCGCCGGCGGGGATCACCTTGCACCCGCAGGGCACCAGGTAGCCCTGAGTGTCGGCCGTGAAGAAGAACGTCATGGCCGACGGGCGCCGCACGAACATGAGCAGGCCGATGCCGGCCACGAAGAGCACCACGAGGGCAATGAAAGCAGAGAAAGCTTTCCAGTTCATCGGCCGGCTCCCAGTGGAAGAAAAGGCGATGATCGATGATGGAAGATACTGATGATGAAGGATGAGGGATTGAAGAGGAGAGAGGAGTTCGCGGGACCCCATCCTGCGAGAGGCGTCTCAGCCTCGGGAATGGGCGCTGAGTGCTGCTTGAGTGCCGAGTCCATGGCGCGACCCCCTTCGGGCGAAACCCCGACCCTACCATACCGCAACCGCCGGCGCGGCGTCATCAGCGGCGCGCCTTTTTCGACTGAAGCCACTGGCCGACAGCCTTCCGATACAGCAAGGAGAAGGCAGCAACAATGCCTCCCTGCTTCTGGCCCATGGGTTCGCACTCAGACATACAAGGCTACCAAGTCCAACCGTTCACTGTAGCCGTTCCCCCATCCGGATTCACGAAGGTGAGGGTGACGGGGGTGTTCTTGGGCACGAGCGCCTTGAGCGAAGCGCCTCCCTTGATCACGATCTTGTTGGTGGACTTCCAGGCCGTGTTGGTCCACTGCGTCCCATTGATGAATACATGGATGCCGTTCTGCAGGTCGCTACCCTTGACGACTAACCGGAAGGGAGGGCCCATTTTGGTAACTGCCGTCACGACCGGAGGAGGCGCGTCGGTGACGGTGATGCTTCCCGATTGGGAGCACGGCGTGCTGCCTGGCGCGCTCGCCGTCATGGTCCAGCTGTAGGTGCCTGCCGCTGCGTAGGTATGCGTGGGATTCTGCTGGCTCGACGTGCCTCCGTCCCCGAAGCTCCACGAGTAGGAGGGTGTTAGGCCGCTGCACGCCACCGAAGGCGTCGCCGTCGCTTGAAACGAGACGGGGGTGTTCACGAGAGCAGTGGCCGGCCCGCTGGCGCTACAAGAGAGACTGCAAGCAGAGGTAACTGCCACAAAATTCACCCCCGTCACGTTGGCCCCGTTGATAGCGATGCTTTGGCTAGAAGGAGAAAAAGCGTACCCCGTGAGCGTCGGCGTTACCGTGTAGCTGCCGTTCACCAGTCCGGTCAGGGTGTAGTTTCCACTGCCGTCGGTGATCGTGCTGGTACTGCCCGTGCTG
This sequence comes from Acidobacteriota bacterium, assembly GCA_049967655.1. Lineage (GTDB taxonomy): Bacteria > Acidobacteriota > UBA4820 > UBA4820 > DSQY01 > DTPS01. Next base: position 28,119 of record JBMFSH010000028.1, on the reverse strand, counting down.
ACCGTCACCCCTTGCAAACCCAAAGTCCCTAAAGTCACGGTCCCGGAAATGCTGTAGGTTGAACTCGGCGTGACCTGGATGCTGAGGTGACTGTCGGTGCTAGTGGCGCCCGTACTGTCGGTCACTTCCAAGGTGACGGGGTAGGTACCTGGCTGAGTGTAGACGTGGGTGGGATTCTGCTCGGAGCTAGGGGCGCTCTGGTCGCCGAAGCTCCATGCATAGGCATAAGGCGGAGTGCCGCCTGTCACGTTGGCCGAGAATTGGACCGTCAGTGGAGGGGGCCCTGATGTCACATTCGCCGAGGCGCTGGCGGTCAGGGAGCCTGGCCCCCCCGAGCAGAGGTCCTGGAAGGTGAGCGACTGCGGTTGTTCGGCCAAGGAGCCGGGTTCCACCGTAAACGGTTGTGATGCGGTGGCTAGATCCCCAGGCGAGACACTCGCCATCGTGGTGGTTGCCTTGAGAGAAGCTTGCTGTGCCACCAAGCTGCCTTGACCCACACTCGAACAGGAGTAACCCACACTGCCGGAGGAATCCATTTCCCAGGCCAACGATTGATACGCCGGTGGGGTGGGAAGTTGCCCATACGACAGGAGAAAGCCGTCCGCCAGCAGATCGCCATTGGTGAGTCGGTTCGGAACGGCGAAAGAAAAGAGGTTCCCAGCGGTCAGGCTCTGTCCCAAGGTATCTTGCCAGAGAATGGAGAGCGTCTCGCTGAGCTTGACGATCCATGACGATTCAGATTGGTTATTAGGCTCTATCGAAACCCCCTGAGCCAAATAGCCTCCGGCCGGGTCTGGATATACGGTTCCAGTAGTATTGTTCGCTCCTCCGATTACTTCTTGGGAGAAGATGTTACCCGCGAGATCCGTTTGGGCAACCCATAGCTCCTGGTTGCCGGTACCGGCTGAGGTAGTCCATCCGTTCAGGAGCAACCCGCTGTCCGATGGGTCGGGCACAAGCGCTCCGTAATCCTGCCCTGAGCCGGCGTAGACCTTTTGCCATAGGATGGCTCCATTCGTCGGATCAAGGTCCAACACCCAAGGGTGAGGCCCTTGACCGCCACCATAGAGGGAGGTGGAACCTTCCAGCAGGATACTTCCGTCGCTCAGTGGCCCCCACACCGACCCGCCCGTAGCCCCTGATACCGTCTCTTGCCATTCGATCGAGCCCGTGGGAGAGAACATAACGGCGTAAATGGCGCTGGTGCCATTCGAGCCGGAAGCTGAGCCAGCGGCCACGAAGCTGCCGTCCGAAAGCACCCTCACGTTGGGAGGGGCGTAGCTGAGCGTGGGGCTACCGTAGCCCTGCTGCCACAAGACATTGCCCGTGTCGGACACCGCGATGAAGTCGAAGCCACCCGCCGAAGGCGACTGGTAATAGGCGGCCACCAGGAGATAGCCACCGGGAATGGCATAGGCCGTTTGGATCGTCAGCGGTTCGGAAGCCGTATTAAAGAACGCATCCTGCCACTGGATGTTTCCGTTCCCATCGAGTTTGCAGACCCAGGAGTCCTGGGGAGCCGGCGACGTGTTGAACGAAACATAGGTATTCCCGACCAGCAGGAAACCGCCATCGTTCGTAAGGAGTCCCACGCTCCCCACGTCATCGGCGGTGGTACCGTATGCCTTGCTCCACTCCAGTGTCCCTCCCGGTGAGAGCGCGTAGAGCAGCACATCGTAGCCGCCGATGGCGCCCGGATTCGCGAAACCTGAAAAATAGAGGTTCCCTGTGCTATCCTGGCGGTCGAAGAGAGTTAAATTCGAAGCCGGCTGGGCCAACTCCATGGCCCAGTGGCTGGAGGCCTCGCCTGCGGCCGAAGGGTAGAGGTTCCGGCAAGAGGCACCGTGAGCCGCAATCGTTCCCCATAGAAGCGCCGGCGCCATCAGCCACCTAAATAGTGCACTGCACCCCCTAAGCTTTAGAGTTACCATGTCTGGCCTCCTTGACCTGCCTTACGGGCCCTCTGCACGCTGTAGTGTTCGCGGAAATACGCGGCTATTTCCCTGGGGGGAACCATGATGACCTCCCGTTTACACTATGGGAGAGTCCCTCGCCATTCGGCCTTCTGGTGGCTGGAAGGATTCCAAACGGTGATGGACACTCGATCGCCAGAATGGGCTACCCAGGAGTTGCTTCCGTAAGCACCGCTAAAGCCTTTTATGATAATGGCAGAGGGCATCCATAATCGGTACTTCAATCCCACGGCGTTACCGCCGGGGCTGTACCCGGCCTGCCAGCCGCGCCGTTCGTCACCAAAGGCAAAGCATGGGAGATCCCCGTCATAGGGGAGGAGGCGCGGTGGCGCGCCGAAGCCTCTACCTCGGACCAGAATCACAAGATCCCGTCCTCCTCCCTGGAAAACGACGTTATCTATCGCTGGTGTGTTGGCTTCAGACGCTTCGGCTTGTTCGGCCATATCCGAAGCTAACTGTGAGGCTATGTCGCAGGGCAACTTCCCCGTCCATTGGGCTTCTTTCTTGCTGGTGGGGTTCATAACAGTGATAACAATTGGATCATTGGGGGCCAGCGACCAAAGCCCTCCACCGTATGCCCCTGAGAAGCCTTGGATAACGATCTTTGTGTCGTTCCAAGAAACGTAATGCAGTCCGACAGCATCCCCAGCTTTCGAACTGCCAGCTTCGAAACGCCCCTCGTCGTTAAAGGCAAAACAGGGCAAATTGCCCGTAAAGGGCATCGAACGAGGCTCTTTTCCGAAGCCCTTTCCCACAACCTCAACTCCTAGAGTGCGCCCCCAACCTTTAAAGGTAACTCGGCTGATCTTCGGTGTGAGGTCAGCGGGAGAGTATGGAGCCTCTGGACTAAGTGTCTCTGAAACCAAAGAAACGGGCGCATTGAAACCATAAGCAAAGGTCAGTATTTGGCCATTGCCGCCACGGCCCCCTCTGGCACCTCCACCGGAACCCCAACCTCTCCCGCCCTTACCGCCCGAAACGTCGTAACGGCCTGGCACGTAACCTCCGAAGCCATAAGCTAGGACGATCGCTCCCCCCCCGCCACCGCCGCTACCAGCACCGTTGCCGGGCAACCCAGGACCCTGACCCTGGCCATCCTCGCCTCTCGCCTCGATGTCTCCCGCCACCAACTTCTCCGCCTGAATGTAAAGCCCATAAGCGCCGTTTCCTCCTCGCTCCCACACACCTCCTCCATTCACCCCGCCACCGGCACCGCTGAGAAAGGAGGAGAAATCGTTCTTTGACCACTGTCGCAGCAATCCAGCGTCCAAGAATGGCTTGGTGGGCTGCCTCCCATCCTCACCGTTCCCATCGTTCGGACCGCCCATCCCCCCTGGTGCACGGGTTCTCCCGCCGCTGGCGCCCCAGAGCCCGCCTCCGCCCTCACCGCCTCCGCCAGAACCACCGTAAGAGTTGGGCTGAGACCCTCCCTGCGCACTTTCACCGCTTCCTCCATCGGTGACCCATCCGGTAACGATCCTCCCAGAATTAAGGAAATCACCCGAGCAGATGATGCTGTGCCCTAGGGTGACCAAGGTTGCCCCGGCAGCGACGATCAAGTTTCTGCATATCAGGTCCTGGGAGAGTTTCTGCTCTCCGTGGATGACCACGTCTTCATTTGAGGAATTAACCTTAATCGAGCGCAGATGGTCCGGAATAGGACGAGGATTACTATGGGCTGAGCTCTCTCCGGCATTAGAGGAACCCGGGGCTGTAGGAGGTTTCTGAGGTGTCTCTCGCGCCTGCTTCGCTCCTTCCGGTCGAAGCAGCTCAAAGGAGCCGAGATCAAAGGCACCCTTGACGGGGAACTCCAGGTGTCCGTTCCCTTGGATGCGATCGCCTTGCAGCTCACCCTTGAGCGTGAGTGGGAAAGAGGAGTTTCCTCCGAAAGCGCCGATGGCCGCGTTTTGAAGATTGGCCTGAATGCTGACCTCTTTGCCCGAGGCCTGTCCCCAGGCGGGAATTTCTTGACCTTCAAAGTTTAGGGTGCCCTTGAGGTCCCCTTCCTTCGACTCCTCCTGAATGTTCAGGTTGATCGGCATGGCTGTAGTCATTCCCATGGCGGACACTTTCATGGAGCCCGACCAGCTACCTCTAACGTCGGGATGGCTGGCGAAATAGGCGGAGAGTTTCCAAGCGAGGAATGCTGCGACGGCCAGCCCCAAGATCACTAATACAGCCCGATTTTTACCGCCTTTGGTTGAAGGGGCCATCGCCTGAATCGTTTCGGAAGGCGTGGGGTAAAAAGCACCCGCTGGCGTGGACGCCTCTTCCAAAACGCTTCCGCAGTTCGGACAGAACTTGGCCCCTTCACGGCACGGGGTTCCGCAGTCGGGACAGTACATGGCACCCTCCCCCCTCTGGCAGGAGTGTTAATTCAAGGGCTCTTCTTGGCTCGCCATAGACCTCCGTCGGGTGTTACTGGATCGAGCTCAATTTCAGGTTCCCGAAAAAGTTCACGTAGGCCAGAAAGACATGATGTTCACCGGCCGAGTAGGTGTAGCTCCATTCGGCCCTTGTAGGCTCGGAAGCACCCTTGGTCCAAGCCAAGAAAAGCAGCTGGTGATTCCCCACAGGAACGCGAAGCTCCTTAGAGGTCTTATCAACACCTCCGCCAGTCCTGATGAGTGTGGTGTCCCAGATAGGCTGGCCATCCACCTGGACTTCGAATCGCTGCACGTCCGTCTTGGCCTGAAGGACGACGCCGATACCGGCGGTCTTGGGCTTGGTCTTGGGCGGCGGCGGGGGATTGAGAACCACCGGCAGGAGCATCCTAGTGCTGACGGGCGCCCCATGAAGCATCGGTGGGGAGAAACGCAAGGCCATTGCGGAGCCTTCGCAAATGGTATCCATGCCATAGTCAGGGGTTGGTCCCTGAACAAAGCTGACCTTCGAGACGCGGCCGGTGGGGTCGATGATGAGGTCGAGGACAATGGTGCCCGTCAGGTGCTGCGCGATGGCATCGGGTGTGTAATTGAATTGGAGCTGGTCCAACTGAACGGGCTTCTGGTCGAGGGCGGTGATGTCGGCGATTTCGTTGGTAGGAGATGCAGTCGCCGGCTGGACCTGTGTTTCATGCCGGGGCCTGCTATAACCTTCATCGGACGTCTGAGCGCGTCGCGGCGGCTGTCGCTGATGGATGGGTGCTGGCGACGGGTTTGCTGCGGGAGCCGGTTCCTCGGTGGTGCTTTGATTGGATAGTTCGTTGGCCGGGCTTTGTTCAGTGGTGGTTGGAGGGGGACCGGGCGCGGGCGCGGGGTTGGGAACACTGGCTGTGGAAGAAGCTGCGGCGGTCTCGCTGGGCGCACTGCTCGTTGCGGCTGGGGCCTCTGCCGACGAAGGCGTGGAGCTGGTTGCCGACGTCGCGGTGGCCTGGGAGGTTGGATTAGCGGAGGTGGTATTGGACGCTCCCTGGTGACGGAAGAACAGGAAATACGCCCCGCCCGCTGCGGCCACGACCGCAAGCAGAACCACGACCACGACCGCGGCAATGATGATCCCCATTTTGCTATTGCCGCTCTTAGCACTGGCGACCGGCTGAACCATTCGCGGAGGAGGGACGTTCTGTGCCGGTGGGCGTTCTTGGGGACTGGGATAGTGTGCCGGTGGAGCAGGCGGTGCAGGAGGGGGGGTTCGTCCCTGCGTTGGAGCCGGGGCCACAGGCGCGGCTGGCGGCCTCGGCTGTGGCACTGGGGAAGGTGGCGGTGGCTGAATAGGTGGTGGAGCGGGAGACATGTCCAGAGGGGTGGGCTGCTTCTGCACGGCTGGCGATAGGGGGGTAGCGCTCACAGGCTTCTGCTGCGCAGGAGCTGGCGCTGAAGTGGAGGCCTGGGGTCGAATCCCCACAGGAGGCTCTACTGGAGTAGGTTGAGCAGAGACGGGCGAGGGGACCTGACTTGGAGACGCTGCGATGGGGGCCCCGCATGCCCGGCAGAACGCCTTACGGGGGTCAATGGGCTGACCGCACTGGGGACACCGGGGTGTGGTCTGAGCCGCCTGGCTCACTCCCACCGTAACGGTCGCCCCGCAGACACCGCAAAATTTGGCCCCCGGTTTTAGGGGTGCTCCGCAAACTGGGCATTGCGTAGTGCTCTGGCTGGTCGAGGTCCCCGACACCGGCGCCGGGCTGGCCAACATGGTCTGGCCGCACACTGGACAAAACTTTGCACCCTCTTTTACAGGAGATCCACATCGTGGACATTGCATGATAACCCCCGATCCTAAAGAGTCAGTACCCGGCCAGCAACGATCACATGTGCGACACGATGGCCACGATAACGACCTTGGACAGCCAAACGGAGAGAACAAGAACGAATGGCACGGCGGGAGCGCCTGCTTTCGCGCTCAGCCCGCACAAGCGCGTAAGTCCGCTATACAAGATCAGGATCAAATAGCACTGGGCGACGAGGAGCAGAAGGATCATAATTTCCGCGTTGCCGATGCCGAGAAAACTGCAAACCACGAGGGCCAACCCTAAGGGAGAAAGACTGGCCCCCACGGTGTAGAAGTAAGTCCCTATGGAACCGGCGGCAGAAAGGACTTTCCCAAGAAGGAGTGATGCCAGAAACATCGTGAAGGGGGCTATTAAAGAGAAGAACCAGACCTTCATGAATCCTAAGAAGGTGACACCCTTGGGACCGCTGATGAGGGGAGTCAATAGGGTCATGGGCATGGCAAGAGGACCTTTGATGCCCGAACTGTCCATCATGCTTCCCAAATCAGACAAGTTCATACCTTGAAGGTTGCTGGCGAAATCTTGAACCCCATGCACCGTGACAGCGACGGCGATAGCAATGAATAGCCCAAATCCGATGCACAACATGAATCCGGCGGCGAAACCCCGGTCCGGCCCGAGCCCCTCGAACGAGGCGAAGAGACCGTCAACCGGATCCAGGAGCAAGCGGCCGAGTGCACCCAGGGCATCCGCTGAAGACAACTTCACCTGGGACCCAAGCTGCGCAGCGGCCTGGGTCGCCTGCGGAGCCGGCCGAGGCGCGGATTGCCCTACGCCGGGGACCCCCGCGCCGAACCGGATGCCGGAGCCGACAGGCATCTGCATGGATGGTGCCTGGGGCGGCCCCAGAGGTGGTTGCCCGCCTGCAGGGGCCTGGGCCGGGGCCGGCGCGCAGGTAGCACCGCACTCTGGGCAGAACTGGCTGTTGTCTTCGATGGGGCTTCCGCAGTTATCACAGAACATGAGGTATCCTCCCTCTGATCGCTCGCGCACTCATCACACATCCACCGGCTCGTCCAATTTTTCTACCCTTTCTTCACGGTGAAGTGAAAGATCACTACTGTCCGGTTGTTTGTTGAGCAATTGCGTGTCAGTGCTTCTTTGTTCAAGAGATAGTCCGCATCATGACCGCTTGCGATTTCAACTCGCTTGCGTTGTTTGCCCATTCCCCGGTCCCCTGTGGACAAATGAGCTACTGACGAATCAGCACTGCTTGTTCATCGATGACGGTCTCCGTAACCAATTGCTACCAGTCGACTTATTACCGGACAGCAGTGATAACCAGCGATAGGAGAAAAAGCACCCCTTTTAGCAGGTGGTTACGGATAAGGCTTGCAAGGGACAAGTCCGCCCGCTGCCCTGGGATGACGTTGACTAGGGCGAATCCAAAAGACGCTGGCTGGTGCCCGGATTCCAAGCCAGGAGGGGGTTTGTTCTGAGGGGAGGGAACATTAAGTCGGGGGCAGCGGCTATGCGATCCGCCGATTGGTTCACGGCGGTCTTGGCGGCATCAGCGATGGGGCGAGCTTTTGCCCCAAGCCTATGCGGCCTGGAACAGGGGGAGTGAGGGGGTGTGCCCAGAAGAAAGTGTGGGGCGGAAGCAGAAATGTGAGCTGAAAAGGTGCGTGCGACGGAGGGCATCGAAGGGAGGTCCGGCGCAAGGGTACAAGGAGCAGTTGGGCGCACGCGTATAGAATTCCAGGCCGTACCCGTACAGAAGAGGAAGGCGAGCGCGAAACAAACCTGGAATAAGGCCTTGCCAGAAAGCGAGCGTACCTTCCTGGCACCCAGGTGAAAGGATAATCTCCTCTCACCGCTGGTGGGAAACGACCTATGCGTGGCCATAACCAGCCATCGAAGGCCACCCATGTATTGCATACCCCCCTCGAATATAGGTTGTCAGCCTCGGAGATTCAAGGGAAGATGTAGTCAGGTAGCATGTAAAGGCGGGGGTCAACTCCGGTAGGATATCGGTGTCGGCGGCCGATAACCAAGAGGAGGAGACCCCCGTGCTGTACGCGGGTTTAGATTACCACAAGAGGTATTCGCTGATTGAGGTGAAGGACGAGGCTCTGCAACACGACCCGCTCGAAGGTCGTCTCGGGATGGATCACGCGTTGCCCGCGCTTGTCGAGCCTCATGGCGCCCGCCGAGCGGTCCAGCGCGAACACGCTGCATGCCATGCAGAGGGCGGTGTCTACGACCGGGCGAAGCCCGAAGGGATTCCTCCATCACCTCGCCCGGCGGCACCATGATTCTCCCACGATTATACCTGCCCACGCGTCCGTCCAAAACAGGCCGCCCTGCCGGCTCCCACCACGGCTGCGCCTCAGCCGCGCCGGCGGCGCCAGTCGAAAGGGCACGGGGAAACGGGGAGGCTTCCCCGCTCGGAGGGCCGCCCATACAGCGAGAAGGGCCGCCCGAAAGCGGCCCCTCTCTTCTCCCTGTTTCTCTGTCTTTCTGTTTCTCTGTCTCTATCCCCTCACTCCGCCTGGGAGGCCGAGATGGCGGCCATGGTGACGATGTCCCTGACGTCCGAGTGGAAGGAGACGATGTTGACGGGGGACTTCAGGCCGATGATGAGCGGCCCGATGACCTCGCCCTTGCTGATGTGGGTGACGAGCTTGTAGGCGATGTTGCCGCTCTGCAGGTCGGGGAAGATGAGGACGTTGGCGTCCCCCTTGATGAGGGAGGTCGGGTAGTTGGCCGCGGCGTAGTCGGGAAGCAGGGCCACGTCGCCGTGCATCTCGCCGTCCACCACCAGCTCGGGGTGGTCCTTGTGCAGCATCTCCACCGCCTGGCGGACCTTGCGGGCCTTGGGATGGTCGTTGTCCCCGAAGTTGGAGAAGGAGAGCATGGCGATGCGCGGCTCCATGTTGAAGTGGCGGGCCACCTCGGCGGCCTGCACCGCGATCTCCACGAGCTGGGCCGCGTCCGGCTCGATGTTGAGGGTGGTGTCGGCGAAGAGGAAAACCTTGCCCTCGACGAGCAGGAGGTGCATGCCCACGGCGCGGCTGATGCCGGGCTTGAGCTCGGCCAGGGGCAGCACGAACTGGATCGTCTCTATGTAGGAACGCTCGATGCCTGCCACCATGCCGTCGGCCATGCCCATGCGCATCATCATCATGGCCTGGTGGATGGGCCGGCGGGCGTAGTACTCCACCCGCTTCGGCGTGTAGCCCTTGCGGCAACGAAGGGCGTAGAGCTCCTTAGCGAACTCCTCCACGTGCGGGGAATGAGCGGGGTCGATGACCGTGAGCTTGGTCAGGTCGAGGCCGATCTGCTTGGCCTTGGCGCCGATCACCCCGGGGTCGCCCAATAGGATGGGCCGGGCGAGACCCTCTTCCACGAGCTGGCGAGCCGCCTCCACGACCTTGGGGTTCTCGCCCTCGGGGAAGACCACGCGCCTGGGAGCCTGGCGCGCCTTGGTGACGATGGTTCGCATGACCTGCTGGCTCTTGCTGGTCATTCCTTCGAGGCGAGCCCGGTAGGCGTCCCAATCGGTGATGGGCTGCTTGGCCACGCCCGTCTCGCACGCGGCCCTGGCGACGGCCGAGGCCTCCCACACGAGGACGCGGGGGTCGAAGGGCTTGGGGATGATGTAGTCGGGGCCGAACTGAAAGCGCTCGCCGCCGTAGGCCGCGCAGACGCTTTCGGGCACGGGCTCCTTGGCCAGAGCGGCCAGGGCGCGGCTCGCGGCCATCTTCATCTCCTCGTTAATAGCCGTGGCGCGGACGTCCAGAGCACCTCGAAAGATGAAGGGGAAACCGAGCACGTTGTTCACCTGGTTGGGATAGTCCGACCGGCCGGTGGCCATGATGACGTCGCCGCGGGCCGCCTTGGCGTCGGGGTAGGTGATCTCCGGGTCGGGGTTGGCCATGGCGAAGACGATGGGGTTCTTGGCCATGGAGCGGACCATGTCCTGGGTGAGCAGGCCCTTGACCGAGCAGCCGAGGAAGACGTCGGCCCCCTTCATGGCCTCGGCGAGGGTGCGGAGCTTGGTCTCCTGGGCGAAGTGCTCCTTGTAGGGATTCATCCCCTCCTTGCGGCCCTTGTAGACCACCCCCTTGGTGTCTACCAGGAGGAAGTTCTCGTTCGGCACGCCCAGCTGCTCGTAGAATTTGGCGCAGGCGATGGCGGCGGCCCCGGCGCCCGAGACCACGACGCGGATGTCCTTGAAGGTCTTGCCCGCCAGCTCCAGCGCGTTGAGCAGCGCCGCGCCGGAGATGATGGCCGTGCCGTGCTGGTCGTCGTGGAAGACCGGGATCTTCATGGTCTTCTTGAGGGTCTCCTCGATGTAGAAGCACTCGGGAGCCTTGATGTCCTCCAGGTTGATGCCCCCGAAGGTGGGCTCCAGGAGCTGGGCCACCTTGATGATCTCGTCGGGGTCGTGGGTGTTCACCTCGATGTCGAACACGTCCACGTGGGCGAACCGCTTGAAGAGCACGCCCTTGCCCTCCATGACGGGCTTGCCCGACACGGCCCCGATGTCGCCCAGGCCCAGGACCGCCGTGCCGTTCGAGAGCACCGCCACGAGATTGCCCTTGTTGGTGTACTTGTAAGCGTCCTCGGGGTTCTTCTCGATGGCCAGGCAGGGCACAGCCACTCCCGGTGTATAGGCCAAGGAGAGATCGCGGGCCGTCAGGCACGGCTTGGTGGGGACCACCTCCGTCTTGCCCGGCCGGCCGATTGAATGGTAATCAAGCGCTTCCTGATCACGAATAGCCATCAAAGACCTCCACGTTCATGTCGCGGACAAGGAAAGGCCCGAGGATTCCGGGCTCCCTCCGTCTTCCGGCACCACTGGACAGACGGTGATTATACTCCGATTTGGGTCCGGTAGAGCGTGTAGGGTGGAGAAAGGCAAGGCACCGTCAGCGCCTCCACCCTCCACCCTCCACCGCCCCTCAGAACTCCTCCATCTGGATGGCGTGGAGGAAGGCGGCGGCCTTGTCGTTACGCAGCTCCTCCACACGCTCCCAGTGCTCCGCCAGTCCCTCCTCCACGGCCTCCTCGGGCAGCGGGTGTCCCGCTGCCTGCTCGGCGAGGATCTCGTGCAGGGCCATCTCCTCGAAGAGCCGAGAGAGCAGCTTCTTCACGAGGGCCGGCTGGAGCCCCTGCAACAGCGTGGCGAGGGCGCCAAAGAGCGCGTCCACCTTCTCGTCGGCGGGATCGTACATGGGCGACTCCTCGGGTGCTCCGGCGGGTTAATCCTCGCCATCAAGGTGTGCCAGGAGGGCCACGCCGGTGATCTCTGCGAAGCGCTGGGCCAGCGACGGAACGGGGCCCAGCGGCTCATCCAGCACGATCTTCTCCAATCTCGCGTAGGGGACGAAGAAGGTGGCCAGCCCCATGGTCCCGCTGGCGCCAGCGGCCACTTGGCGGGCCCAGTCCTCCACGGAGCCCAGGTCCATCCCCCGCATCCAGACACCCGTGGGGTCCATCCTGAGGAGCAGGCCCCAGCTCTTCTCCCGCGGGTCGCGCAGGTGGAGAATCACGCAGCTTCCAGGACCGGCCGCCGCCGAGTGGCGCTCCGTCGGGCTCCGGCGGCGGGAGTGAGTCTGCTTCCTACTTTCGGGGCTTTTCGGAGAGCTCAAGAAGGACTCCTCCCGTGGATTTCGGGTGGACGAAGGCCACCTTGCAGCCGCCGGCGCCCTTGCGGGGAACCCGGTCGATGAGCTCGAACCCCTCTACGGCCAGGCGCTCCAGCGCCACCGCCACGTCCGGAACCTCCACGCAGAGGTGGTGAAGCCCCGCTCCCTTCCTGGCGATGAATTTCCCGATGGGCCCCTCGGGGTCCGTGGACTGGAGCAGTTCGAGGCGGGTCTCGCCGAGGGGGTAGAAGGCCACCTCCACCTTCTGCTCCTCCACCTCCTCGCGGCCGGAGCAGGCGAGGCCCAGGGCCTCGTAGAGGCGGCCGGCGGCCTCCAGATCCTCCACGGCGATGCCCACGTGGTCAAGTTTCAAGGCCGCACCTCCCAGCAGATGCGGCGCAGGATTTCGTCGGAGGCTGTGTAGGGGTCCGCCTCCCTGCGCACGAAGGCCTCCAGCAGGCGCCGCTCCTCCTCGGGCGGGAGCCAGCGCTCCCGCAGCCTCGCCAGGAAGCCTTCCGCCAGCAGGTCGCTGAACTTCTGCGTGAACTTGAGCAGGAGGCGGCCCCGGCCCTCCTCGCTCGCGGCGAGGTGTTCCCGATGCCTCTCCACCGCCGCCACCAGTTCGGGGACGCCCTCGCCCCGGTAGGCCACGGTCTTGAGGATGGGAGGCGTCCAGGCCAGCTCCTCCCCCGCCAGCGTGAGCGCGCTGTGCAGCTCCCGCTCCACCCGGTCCACGCCGTCGCGGTCGGCCTTGTTGATGACGAAGACGTCGGCGATCTCCATGATGCCGGCCTTGATCACCTGGATGTCGTCCCCCATGCCGGGCACGAGCAGCACGAGCACCGTGTCCGCCTCGCGCACGATGTCCACCTCGTCCTGGCCCACGCCCACCGTCTCCACGAGGATCACGTCAAAGCCGGCGGCGTCCAGGACGGTGAGGGCGTCGCCCGTGGCGCCGGAGAGCCCGCCCATGTGCCCGCGGGTGGCCATGGAGCGGATGAAGACGCCCTCGTCCAGGGCCCGCCCCTGCATCCGGATGCGGTCTCCCAGGATGGCCCCGCCGGAGAAGGCCGAGGAGGGGTCCACCGCGGCCACGGCGACCGTCAGGTTCTGTTCGCGGTAGGCCCCGATGAGCTTGTCCACCAGCGTGGACTTGCCGGCCCCGGGAGGACCCGTGATGCCGATGATGCGGCCCCGGCCCCCGCGCCGGTACAGGTCGCCCAGGATGTCGAGGTAGCCCTCCCTGCGATCCTCCACCACGCTCAGGCAGCGCGCGAGGGCCCGCCTGTCCCCGGCGACGACCTTTTCTGACAAGGGATGCACGGGCACTCCTCCCTGATCGAATGCGGTTCTTTGGCCTTTTCCCGGGGGCGCCTGTCTCCGGGTCAACCCGGTGGAGCCCGTCTCCGCGCGGGCGGGCGGGCACCGGCCGCCCGCGCGGCGCGGCTCCTCAGGCCCCCCACTCCTTCAAGAGCTGGCGCGCGATGACCAGCCGCTGGACCTCGCTCGTCCCTTCGCCGATGGTGTTCAGCTTCGAGTCGCGGTAGAACTTCTCCGCCAGGAAATCCTCCGTGAAGCCGTAGCCTCCCAGGATCTGCACGGCCCTTTCGCCGGCCCACACCGAAACCTCGGCGGCGTAGAGCTTGGCCATGGCCGAGAGCTTGGTCACCCGCTGGCCCTTGTCCTTCTTGGCCGCCGCCTGCATGGTGAGCAGCCGGGCCGCCTCGATGCGCGTGGCCATGTCGGCAAGGGCCCACTGGATGGCCTGGAACTCGCAGATCTTCTGTCCGAAGGCCTCCCGCTGCTGCGAGTAGGCCAGCGCCGTATCGAAGGCCCCCTGCGCGCCGCCGAGGGAGAGCGAGGCAATGGAGATCCGCCCGCCGTCTAGGACCGCCAGCGCGTTCTGAAAGCCCTGGTTCACCTCCCCGAGCCGGTTCTCGTCGGGAACGTAGCAGTCCTCCAGGATGAGCTCGCTCGTGTCCGAGGCCCTCAGCCCGAGCTTCTTCTCGCGCTTTCCGGAGCGGAAGCCGGGGGTCCCCTTCTCGATGACGAAGGCCGTCACCCCGTGGTGGGGATCGCTCTTGTCCGTGAGCACCATGACCACGGCGATGCCACCGATGGTGGCGTGGGTGCAGAAGGTCTTGTTGCCGTTGAGGATCCACCCGTCGCCCTTGCGCACGGCGGTGGTCCTCAGCCCCGCCGCGTCGGAGCCGGAGCCGGGTTCGGTCAGCGCCCACGCGCCCACGACCTCGCCCGAGGCGAGCCGGGGGAGGAAGCGCCGCCTCTGCTCGTCCGTGCCCCACAGGTAGATGTGGTTGCTGCAGAGCGAGTTGTGGGCGGCTACGCTGATGCCGACGGAGGGGTCCACGCGGGAGAGCTCCTCCACGACGATCACGTAGTCCATGTAGCTCATCCCCGCCCCACCCAGCTCCTCGGGGAAGATGACCCCCATGAACCCCATCTCGCCGAGCTTGTCGTAGAGGCTGCGGGGCAGCTCGCACTTCGCCTCCCATTCGCGGACGTGCGGGCGGATCTGCTCCTCAGCGAAAGACCTCACCGTCTCCTTCAGGACCTGCTGTTCTTCGGTCAGCTCAAAGTTCACGGGCGCCTCCCCTCGGAAGAGGAAATAGTATACCCGAATTGGGCGCCGGGGGCGCTGTGGCGGTGGAGGGTGGAGGGTAGATTATCTTTCACCCATCATCATGGCGATTCACATCAACGGTGGCTGTGGACCATGCATTCTGGAGCGGCGCTCCCCAATTCCGCGATGGAGCGAGGAGAAGGTCCAGGAGGCGGTCGAGTGCCACTTCGAGGGGCGCTCGGACCCTCCGGGTTGTGGCCAGAGATCGGTCTTCTCACACCCCCGATGCGGCGGGCTAGTCGGGCAGGGCCTCGTACTTCCGGCGACGGCGGCGCCAGGCGGCGGCTGCCGCGAGGAGAAAGAGGAGGGTGACGGCGAGCCAGAGCACGGCGGGCGAGGTGGCCTCCTCGAGCCACCTCCCCCACCAGGGCATGTCTTTGGCCCAGGCGCGAAAGGCCGCCTCGGGGCTCACGCCGAAGCGCCTGCGGAAGGCTTCTCCCACGGAGCCGTCGCGGCGGGCCTCCACGACGAAGGCCGTCACGCTGGCATCATCGGGGAAGAGGTCCCTCACAAAGCCCTTGACCAGCGCGTAGGAGCGGCGCACCGAGCCCTCGCCCCCCGCGAAGTCGGCCTCCACGCGCTGAAGGCTCCAGCTCCCCCTGGCCACGTACGGCAGGGCCAGGGTTGCGTAGACCGAGTCCGAGAAGCTCCAGTCGCCCGAGGCGCGCATGGCCAGCCCCTCGTCCAGCCAGCGCGGCGGCTCGTAGCCCAGGGCCCGGTAGAGCATGACGTGGGAGACCTCGTGGCGAAGGGTCTGGGCCGCGTCGCCGAAGGGGTAGGGGCCGCACCGGGAGAGGTCGATCAGGATGCGCCCGGAGGCCGGCTCCGCGGCGCCCGCCGCGTAGGCCGGGAAACCCCGCCACTCGGCGGGCAGCGCGGAGGCGTTCTGAACCACGCAGACGTGAACGGGCTGGGAGCAGAGGGCGGGAGGAACGTCATAGAGCCGGCAGAGGTCCCGCGCGGAGCTCTCCAGGACGCCGTGCAGCTCGCCGACGACAGCCGGAGGTGTCGTCTGCGCGGGGGCCGGGGAGAGGGACGGGAGCAGGAGGCCGGCGAAGAGCAGGGCCGCGGCGCCCCACGGGGCCCTCGTGGGCAGCCCCCGTCTGCCTGTCACACCCGCTCACCCCCGGACGGGGCGGAAAAGACCGGCGTGGGCTTCCCCTTCTCGTCCAGGGCCACCATGTGGAAGAGGCCCCGGGTGCAGAGCTCGCGCTGGCCGGTCTTGGGATCCTCGCGGTACATGTTGACCTGCACCTGCATGGAGGTGCGCCCCACCCCGATGACCTGGGCCTCCACCACCGCCACCTGGCCCCAGCGGACGGGGACCCGGAAGTCCAGCCGCTCGATGGAGGCCGTGACGCAGTGGTGGGCGCAGAGGCGGATGGCCGCCAGCCCGGCGGCGATGTCCATCCACTCCACCGCCCTGCCGCCGAAGAGCGATCCCAGGGGGTTGGTGTCGTCGGGCATGATCAGGTGGGTGGACGAGGCCACCCCTCTCGAAAGGTCCAGATCCATGGTTCCTCCCATCGGCGAGCTCCTTCAGGCGGGAGGCTTCGGTGGAGCTTCCCGGAAGGCGCGAGGCCTCACACGTTGAACCGGAAGAGGCAGACGTCGCCCTCGCGCATGACGTACTCCTTGCCCTCCGAGCGCCAGAGGCCCTTCTCCTTGATCTTCTTCTCGTCCCGTCCGCAGGCCAGCCAGTCCTCGTAGGAGTAAACCTCCAGCCGGATGAAACCCCGCTCGAGGTCGCTGTGAATCTTGCCCGCCGCCTGGGGGGCCCGCGTGCCCTTGGTGATGGTCCAGGCCCGCGTCTCGTCCTCGCCGGCGGTCAGAAAGGTCATGAGGCCCAGGAGGTCGAAGCCGGCGTGGATGATCTGGCTGAGGGCCGACTCCTTGAGCCCGTAGGCCTCCATGAACTCCGCCCGCTCCTCCGGCGGGAGCCCGGCCATCTCCGCCTCGATCTTCCCGCAGACGCGGACGCAGGGCGCTTGCTCGGCCGCCGCCACCGCCTCCAGCGCCGAGGCGTGGGGGTGGTCCGGCGCGAGCCCCGTCTCGTCGATGTTGGCCACGTAGAGAATGGGCTTGATCGTGAGCAGGTTGAGGTCGCTGAGCAGGGCCCACTCCTCCTTGGGCAGGCGGGCCTCCCGCGCCGGGCGCCCCTCGTCGAGCTGGGCCTTCACGGCCTCCAGCGCCGCCAGCAGCCGCTTGGCCGGGGCGTCGCCCGTGCGCGCCAGCTTGATGACCCGCTCGCGGCGCCTCTCCACGGTGGCGAGGTCCGACAGGGCCAGCTCCAGGTGGATGGTCTCCACGTCCCGCGCCGGGTTGACGGAGCCGTCCTCGTGGATCACCTGCTCGTCCTCGAAGCAGCGGACCACGTGGACGATGGCGTCCACCTCGCGGATGTGCGCCAGGAACTGGTTGCCCGAGCCCCCGCCCTGGGCCGAGCCGCGCACGAGCCCCGCCACGTCCACGAAGCGAAGCGTCGTGGGGGTGATCTTCTTCGAGCGGTTCACCTTGCCCAGCTCGTCGAGCCTGGGATCGGGAACGCCCACCACGGCGATGTTGGGGTCCGCGGAGGCGCTCGTGAAGGCGCCCACCTGGGCGTTGGCGGCCGTCAGCGCGTTGAAGAGGGTCGTCTTCCCCACCCTCGGAAGCCCCACGATGCCACACGAAAGTGCCATAACCCGACCTCCCGCGCCATTCTACCCCAGAGCACGGCTGTCCAAAACAATTCCAGTTCACTATAGAGTGCTCTGCCTTCCGGAGCGAAGCGGAGGAAGGCGCGGCCCGGCGCGTCGCGCGGGGGCGCTCCCCAAGGAGGGGCTCGGTCGCACCGCAAGCGTACTTCCTGTACGCTGAGGATGCGGACGCCGAAGCGTGACGCAGCAGGAGGTCCGTCGCCGCCGGCGCACCCGTGGAGAGGCCCTCCGCTTGCCCCGCACCCCATCTCACGCTACATTCACGGAAAATGAGGAGCCGGCCTTGTATACCGTGACCATCGATTACGAAGTCTGCGAAAACAGCGGATACTGCTTCGAGCTCTGCCCCGAGGAGGTCTTCGAGCTCAAGGTCTCCCAGGTGGTCGTGGTGCGTCCCGAGAGCTGCACGGGCTGTTGGCTCTGCGTCGAGCACTGCCCCACCGGCGCCGTCACCGTGGAGTGAGCCTCCGGATGATGGCGCTGCTGTCGTGGTCCTTCGGGTCGCCCACGATGGCGATGCGTCCTTTGTACCGCAGGACCGCCTCGCGCTCGGGCACCGTCTCGGGAGTGTAGTCCGTCCCCTTGCAGTGGACGTCGGGCTCCAGCAGTTGGATGAGCGGCGCCACGGTCAGCTCTTCAAAGAGCGTCACGTAATCCACGCAGGCCAGACTGGCGATGATTTCGAGGCGATCCTGCTCGGGTTGGATGGGCCTTCCCTCTCCCTTGAGGGCGCGCACCGAGGCATCGGCGTTGAGCGCCACGAGGAGGAGGTCAGCCTCTCGCTTCGCCCCCTGGAGGTAGCGCACGTGGCCCACGTGGAGGAGGTCGAAGCAGCCGTTGGCCAGCGCCAGCGTCTCCCCTCTCCGGGCGCCGCGGGCGAGCCGTTCTGCCGCCTCTCGGCGGCTCAGAATCTTGGAAGCGATGCGTTTCTCAAATGGACTGGGCATGAAAACCCTTCTTAGGAGTGGGGAGTGTGGCCAATTCGTAGGAGGCCTCTCCAGAGGCCGATTCGCCGTGCCGGCTTCAGGGATCGCGCTCTGGAGAGCGCTCCTACGAGCACTTTCTCGCTCTCGTACACACCTGAACCATACGAGAACCTCTCGTGCCTTCGTGCCTGGGTGGTGAATCCCTTACCGCCTTCCGCCTTCCTCACACTTTCCCCTCTCCCCAGGCCTGAAGGGTGGCCTTCAACTCCTCGACATCGGTGGTGGCGGTGCCGTGCTTCTGGACCACGATGCCGCCGGCGGCGTTGGCAATGGCGGCGGCCTCCGGGAAGGTGGCGCCCGCGCAGAGGGCGAGCACGTAGGCCGCGATGACCGTGTCTCCGGCCCCGGTCACGTCCACCACCTGGTCTGAACCCACGACGGGCAGGTGCAGGGGCCTCTGCCCGGGCTCGAAGAGGCTCATCCCCTTGGCGCCCCGAGTCACCAGCAGCGCCTTAAGCCCCATGCGGGCCCGAAGGCTCTCGCCCACGCTCTCCAGCAGGGCCTCGTCGTCGCCGAGGCTGACTTCGCACGCCTCCTCGAACTCCTCCTCGTTGGGGGTGGCCGTGGTCAACCCATGAAACTGCGCGAGGGCAAAACGCGAATCCAGGGCCGACACGGGAACCGCTCCCGCGTACTCCGCCACTCCGACGGCCGGTACCAGCCCCAGGCCGTAGTCCGACAGGATCAGGGCCCCCGCGCCCTCCAACGCCCGGAGCAGGGCGCTTCTCAGCTCGGAGACCAGATCGGGCGTGAAGACGTTGGCCTCGCCCGAGTCCACCCTGGCCAGCTGCTGCTTGGGACCATGGAGGGGCCCCGCCAGGATGCGCGTCTTGGTGGGAGTCTCCCAGACTTCGGGCCTGGCGATCGCATCCAGGGGTATGCCCTTCTCCGCGAAGAGGCTCAGGAGGGCATCTCCCTCCCGGTCCTGACCCGCCACGCCGACGGGCACGGGCGTGGCGCCCAGCGCCGCCAGGTTCCACGCCGTATTGGCGGCGCAGCCCGGTACGAGCCGCGTCCTCGTCAACCGCACGATGGGCACGGGCGCCTCGCGCGAGATCCGCTGTACGGTCCCGTACCAGAATCGGTCCAGTACCAGGTCACCCGCCACGACCACGCGGACGCCCGCGAAGCGGCCGACGATCTCCGAGAGTTTTTTCCAGTGCTCCCTCATGACCCAAATCCCGCGATTAGACATCGGAGTGGCTCCGAAAGGCTCATGGATGGTAGTTTCCGAGAAAGACGGCCTTCGCCCGCCAAGGGAATTGGGTCGCCTCCGACCCCGGACTTGATCCGGGGGAGGAAGCCCCAAGGGCGGGGTGGGGCCCCATCGGGCTTTGCCCGTGGGGCGGGGAGGGAATGGCCCTCCCCGTTCAAGAGAGAATGCCTTTCCCTCGTGTACCCGGAACCCGGTCGAAGCCACGCGCATTTCAATCGCCGAATTTGGGTCATGAAGTGCTCCCCTGGGGCGCGCTTCAGGCGCCCGCCCCCGAAAGGCCCCTAGACGCGGCCCTCCGCATCCTTCAGGATCCACTCCGCAGCGGAGACCAGGTCCTGTGCTACGAAGTCCGGCCGCTCGGTCCACTCCTGCCGCTGGTAGGTGAGCTCCCCCCGCCCGTAGCCCGTGAGGACGAGCACACCCCTGGCCCCTACCGAATGGGCGAAGGCGACGTCGCCGATCTTGTCCCCCACGACGTAGCACCGGGTCAGGTCCAGAGAGAACTCGCTGGCTCCCCGCAGCAGCATGCCGGGCTTGGGCTTGCGGCAGTCGCACGCCTGCCGGTAGGGCGGAGCCCCCACGGAGGGGTGGTGCGGGCAGTAGTAGAGGGCGTCCAGCCTGGCTCCCAGGCGCCCCAGCATCTCCTGCAGGCCCTCCAGGTTCTCCCGGACTAGCTCTTCCGTGAAGTAGCCCCGGGCCACGCCCGCCTGGTTGGTGGCGAGCAGCACCGGGACACAGGCCCGGTTGAGGAGACGGATGCCCTCCGCCGCGCCGGGGATCAGCCTCAGGCGGGCCGGGTGGTTCACATAGCCCACCTCCTCCGTCACCGTGCCGTCGCGGTCGAGGAAAACGCCCCATTTCGCCGATTGCGTCATCTGTTCGAGCTCCGGTGGCTATTAAGCGATTAAAGCTATTAAGCTATAAGCTATTAAGCTATAAGCTGTCAAGCTATAAGCGATTAAGCTACTAAGCGATTAGGGTATTACGCGACTAAGCTATTCTGCGATCAGCGTGGGAGGGGGGTCGTTGTCTCCTTTCTTCCCTGTCTCCCTTTTTCCCTGTTTCCCTGTCTCCATCTCCACATCCGGTTGCGTCCGCCAGCGCTGATGCATCCAAAACCAAGCCTCGGGTTGGGCCCGGATGGCCTCCTCAATGCGCGCGGTCGCCAGCTCCGAGATCGCGAGCGCGTCTGCCTCCCGGTCCCCGGAATCGGGCGGAAAGATGGGAGGGCCGTACACGATCCGGTATCGCCCTTCCGGCTCGGGAAAGGCAAAGACCGGCAGGATGGGGATCTGGAGCCTGGAGGCGAGGCTCCCGAGGGCGGGGGTCGTGGCCGCGGGACGGCCGAAAAAGGGGACGAAGTGCCTTCCCGGCTCCCCGAAGTTCTGGTCGATCACGAAGGCGATGCCCTTGCCCTGCTTGAGCCCCTTGACCACCTCCCGAACCGCGTTGCGCTTGTGCACAACGCGGTTGCCCGTGCTCTCCCGCAGCCGCGCCAGGTACCTCTCCAGATAGGGATTGTCCAGGGGCCGCGTCACCATCCAGAGGGGATGGCCCAGGGCTGCCTGGAGGTGGGCCACCCGCTCCCAGTTGCCGAAGTGCCCCGACAGAAGGAAATAGCCCTTGCCCGCCTGCTCGATCTGTTGCAGCCGCTCCCATCCCTCGAAGGTGACGGTCGGAAGGAGCCGCCGCACGTCGGGCCCCTGGCTAACGATTTCGGTAAGGAGGCGCCCCAAGTGGCGGAAGCTGCCCCGCGCCACCCCCCGGCGCCACCTCTCATCGGCGTCGGGATAGGCCGCCTCCAGGTTGGCCAGGGCCACCTCCCGGTGGCGCCGGTCCACGAGGAAGGCCAAATCTCCCAGGAGGCGTCCGGCGCGGCTTCCGATCCAGCGGGGCGAGTGCCCGACCACCGCGGCCACCGCCCGCACCACCGCGTACTCGACGGCCCACCGCACTCGCTCAGACATGGAGAAGGGGCTCCACGATCCCGCGGATCCTCTCGAAGACGGCCTCCCGGGATCCACCGCCATCCACGGGCCGGATGCGCCGCGGGAACTCCTGGGCCAGCGCTTCGTAGCCTTCAGCCACCCGGCGGTGAAAGGCCTCCTCCTCGGCCTCGAATCGGCCCTCCGCTGAACTCGAGGTGTTGTTACGGGAGCGGGCCCGGGCGAGCGCCTCCTCCACCGGCAGACGGAGAAAGAGGGTGAGCCCCGGTTCCAGCCCGCCCGTCGCCAGGGCGTGCACCTGCTCCACCGCCTCGCGGGGAAGCCTCCGTCCGAAGGCTTGATAAGCCCTCGTGGCGTCCCCGTAGCGGTCGCAGACTACCCAGGCCCCGCGCTCCAAGGCGGGGCGAATGACCCGTCCGACGTGCTCCGAGCGCTCGGCGGCATAGAGCAGGAGCTCGGTGGAAGGCAGGAGCTCCGACCCGTCCGACAGCAGAAGGGCCCGGAGGGCGGGCCCGATGGGGGAACCGCCGGGCTCCCGGGTCTCCACGACCTCCCTGCCCCGCCCTCGGAGGAGCTCGGCCAGCATCCGCGCCTGGGTTGTTTTTCCGCAGCCCTCGACACCTTCGAAAGTAACGAACACAGACTCCTCCGCCTGAGAGTGTAGCAGAAGGGTACTCGGGACGATACGATTTCGCCGGTTCGCGGCGGAGCAATCCTCACCGCAGCCCTGGGGCATTTACCCCGATTTCGGGCCTGCTGAGCGGCTTCCCACCCTCAGCCTCCACCAGAGCCTCGCCCACCCCTCCCCGAGCGGCTGCCCATGGACCAAAATATCGGTAGCCGGGCCAGAGACCTTTGCGCCTCCCGCCGCAAGCGGATCATGGTTGCTCGCGCTTCTCCTGGGGGAAAAAGATGCGTTACCTGCTCAAGACCGGAGAAACCGCCGAGACGCTCCTGGAGAGGGCGGTACAGTCGGTCTTTCTGGTGGTCGAGGGGATGGTGCCCGAGAACCAGCGGGAAGATATCGAGGTGGGACTCTACGTGGCCCTCCGGCGGGTGTTCCACGAAAACGTGGTTCGATCGGAGGTCTGCGGAACCCTGCCCACCTGCGACCACACCGCCGAGCAGATGGCCTTCACGGGCCGGGACGGGGCCGTTGAGAACGGCTACGGCCACTAAGAACCCGCGCAGAAATAACTTAACGTATTCGCCTCCCATCTTCGCATGACCATGATACGAATTCCGTTAAACTATTGGTGCGCGGGTCCTAAGCCGAGGCCGGACTTCCGGCCTCCCCGCCGCGGGGCGGGTCAGCCCTTCGCCAGGAGGCGCGCGGCCTCCTTGGCGTGGTAGGTCAGGATGATGGAGGCGCCGGCGCGGCGGATGGAGGTCAGGGTCTCCATCACCACGCGGTCGTTGTCGATCCAGCCCAGGCGGGCCGCCGCCTTGACCATGGCGTATTCGCCGCTCACGTTGTAGGCCGCCAGAGGAACCGGGAAGGTCTCCCTCACCCTTCGGATGATGTCCAGATAGGGCAAGGCAGGCTTCACCATAACGATGTCGGCCCCCTCCTCCAGGTCCAACTCCACCTCGCGGATGGCCTCCTCGGCGTTGGGAGGGTCCATCTGGTAGGAGCGCCGGTCCCCAAACTGCGGCGCCGAGTTGGCCGCGTCGCGGAAGGGGCCGTAGTAGGCCGAGGCGTACTTGGCCGAATAGGCCATGATGGGCACGGACTGAAACCCCTCCTCGTCGAGCGTGGCCCGGATGGCTCCCACCCGGCCGTCCATCATGTCCGAGGGGGCCACCACGTCGGCGCCGGCTCTGGCGTGCGAGAGGGCCGTCCGGCAGTGAATGAGCACCCCCTCGTCGTTGAGCACCACCCCACCCTTCACCGGGGCGCAGTGGCCGTGGTCGGTGTACTCGCAGAGGCACACGTCGGTGACCACCAGCAGGTCGGCGCCAAAGGCCTTCTTGGCGGCCCGCACACCCTTCTGGATGATCCCCTCCTCGGAGTAGGCCTCCGAGCCCAGGGCGTCCTTGTGCCCGGGGATGCCAAAGAGGATCACGGACCGGACCCCCAGAGCGAGCGCCTCCTCCATCTCCTTCAGCGCCTGGTCCACCGACTGCCGGTAGATGTCGGGCATGGAGGGGATCTCCTCGCGAACGCGCCGCCCCTCGCAGAGGAACATGGGATAGATGAAGTCCTTGGGCGAGAGGCGGGTCTCCTCCACCATGCTCCGGAGGATAGGGTTTTGGCGCAGCCGACGGGGCCGGTGCACCAAGCCGAGGTCGACCGGCTTACTCTTCGCTGATGTCGCCATCTTCGCCTCCCCAGAAGAACTCGTTGGCACAGTTCCGGCCGCAGAACTCCTTGCCGCCGTAAACGTACCGGCACTCGTCGCAGAAATAGCGGTGGCACATGGGACACTTGCCGAGGTGCTGGTGGAAGCCGGCAACCCCGCACACCTCGCAGTACTCGCCCTTTTCTCCCCGGTGCTGTTCCTCATCCTCTTCGACCCAGCCGACCATGACCACCCTCCAGGGGGCCACTATACCCGACCCCCCCGCCCCGCTCAACAGTGCCAATGCCCCCAAATTCCGCGATGGAATTTTGCGCCTAAGAGCCTCGCCCCCGGCGCAACAGGCCCTTACGGGCCGTCTTCCCACGATCCATGGTCTCGGACCCACCCGCCGTCGCGGCGAGGCGTCGCACCTGCACGGGCGCCAAGCCTCCATCGCGGAGTTGGGGACCGACATTATCCTGGACATCCGTAACGTATGGTACATTGAAACCGTAGAGCTTTCGAGGCGCGCCCGATCCCGGAGGTGGCGACAGACATGCGATCAAAACACACGCTCGGATTTCCGGCTCTTCTACTGATTCTGGCCCTGCCCATCTCCTGCGGCGACCTGGTGGACGCCAATGCGGCCAAGGCTCTGCGCGAGAGCATCGGCCACGAGACGGTCACGGTCTTTCCGGCCTTCGTCCTGAACACGGAAGGCCACACCTACAGCGTGGGCTCCGCCCCCCTCCTGGCGGAGCTCATGACCACCGAAGGCCTCGGCATAGCCCAGCCCTCGGGCAAGGAGGTCCCCGTGCAGACGGCCTGGCAGATGAACGACACCAGCCTGCTTCGGGAGTGCGCGAGCGACCTCGTGGCCTACGTGAGGGCCAACCCCATCTCCACCGACTACGCCCTCTTCCCCCAATTCCTCATGGGGGAGAGCAGGGCCCGCGCCATCCAGTGCGTGGCCGTGGACTCCAGGGGCCGCATCGTCTTCGCCCTCCTGCTCAACGGCCGTAGCCCCCTCTTCCGCGAGGCGCCCACCGCCACGACCGAGGAGTGCAGCCGCCTGCTCAACCTGGCCCTGCGCTCCGCGTGGCGAGAGGCCCAGGAGGCGAAGGGCGCTGGCGAAGGAGGCGGGCCCTAGTCCTCATGGGCCCGTCAATGCGCGTGTAGAAGGCCCGGAGGCTTTCGAACAGATAGTTGAAGCCCGGCTCGCCGTCGGGGGCCCTCACAAATCGGTCCTTGGCACAGCCGCCGTTGCAGGCGAAAAGCGCGGGGCATTCGTGGCTGAAACGAGGCAGGGGCGGCGCCCCGGACGGAGCGCGCAGGACTGCTTGCCCCTCCGGGTTGGCGCGGAGATTTTCCCCGCCACGATGGCGCGGCCTGGGAGGGTTTCCCCGGGCCACAACGGCCGGCACCCTCTCCCGAATGCCATCGGTCCGCGGGAATCCACGCGCGACGCCCAGTCACCGGTTCGCCCCTCCCTGGCACCAGCCTTGCGTATCTTGGTGCGCCTCACCCCTCGACGGGTGAACCCTGAAAGGAGGACGACTCGCCATGCTCAGCCTCAAGAAAGCTAGCTTGATCGGCGCAGGTCTTGTTTTGGCGCTCGCGCTTTGCACCACGGGGCTCCGGGCGAACATGCCCACGGACGGCTCCGACGACGTGGTCTTCGCCGGACCGCTCACGGCGTCCACGAGCACGAGCCTGACGCTCCAGGGCGTGACCCTCTCCATCACATCAAATACGGTCATCAAGGGGCTGGACTCCACCGGCTCCATCATCGACGTCGATCCCGCCACCCTGGTGGCCGCAAGCCCGGTGACCGTCTACGGCCACGACGAGAACGGCCTCCCCGTGGCCGACCTCGTCTTCGCGGGCGACGCCTTCCGCTTCTCGGGCACGGTGACGGCCCTCCAGACCAACACCTCGGGAGGATCGGAGGCCGTGATCGACGGGATCTACACCGTGGAGGTCGGCCAGACGATCTTCGTGAGCCCCGGCGACAGCGTCGTCCGCCACAGCGCTAGAGAAGACCAGAGCGGCGGCACCATGCAGGTGGGAAGCCAGGTCGTCCTGCTGGGCATCGCCCAGAACGGCGTCTTCACGGCCGTCTACGGCCGCGTGGAGTCGGGAGGCGGCAACGGCGGCACCGAGGCTGCGGAGAACGGCTTCATCCTCACCCCCTCCTTTGACGCCTCCGGCAACCTGACGGGATTCACCATGAGCAGCCGCGGCTCGGTGGCCACCATTGTCCTCGGGAGCTCGACCCAGATCTCCGGCCCGGGGTCCAGCGCCGGCACTGCCGCCCTCACGGCCGGCCGCCACGTCAAGGTCTGGGGCACCACCCAGGCGGACGGAAGCGTGCTGGCCTCCCAGGTCATCCTGAAAGGGGGCGAGCGGCACTGACCCGATTGCTGTCGTGACTTCGTCCCGTCGCCGCACCGCGACGCGACGGGCTGACCACCCTGCCGGCCGAGGGCGCGCCTGCTCATCCCTCCACCCACCCCAAGTTCCGCGATGGAAACGCGGGTGCCTCCGGTTACCGCACGGGTTCACGGGAGAAAGGCGTTATCTCCTGGACGGGGCGGGCTATTCCCTTGCCCCCCGAACCGCGAGCCAAGCCCGACGGTTCGGGAGATTGCCCTGCGGGGCCCCGCCCCACGGGCAAAGCCCGATGGGGCCCCACCTCTCCCTCGACGCCCTCTTCGCCTTCGGCCCGATGGCCCCCCAATCCCTCTTTGGGTATGACACCCTTTCCCACTGTGCGTGACCGGTCGCGCCTTCCATGGCTATTCCCCTCCTCCATCGTGGGATTGGGGCGCCCTCTTGCCAAGGGCGAGAGGCTATCTGAAGGCGGCGCGCAAAAACGGCAGGGAGAGCTGCCTGGCCGATCTCAGGGACCACGTGAAGTGGCTGGACTTCGACCGCGCCCAGACCGACCTCGGGTGCGGAGAACAATGCGGGGAGGGCTCCTGGGGCCACCTCGGAGGCTACCCCCTCCGGCAGACGTGCAGCCTGGTGGCTTTCATGCACGGCCTGGAAACTTGCGCGCCGACCAGAGCGGCCCCGCGCCGACCAGGGAGCTGGCCGCGGCCCTGCGGGAGCTTCTCGACCGATTGCCCCCCCCGCGATTCGACCTCACCGCCTGCCCCCCCTCAAGCTCACCGCCAGGTTTCACCGGGTGGCCTCGGGCTTCGCGGGAGGGCTCTGCCCGCGGCGCGGGTGAAGGAGGAGGCGGAGGGGTAAGGGCCCTTCGGAAGAGAAGGGTGGCCCGCGTCCCACCGCCGCCGGCCGGCCTCCGCCTCCCCCTGTGCCATTCAGCATAGGGCGACCTTGTGCAGACAGTGTGCACTCCGGGTATATACTGCGAACTCGCGGAAAGGGGGGCCTCCCATGTCGCAGCGGCAGCAGTTGGAGCGGATCCTGGAGATCGACCGGCAGATCCGGGCGGGGCGCTATCCGAACGCCGACAAGCTGGCGGAGAAGCTGGAGGTGGGCCGGCGGGTGATCTTCAACGACCGGGCCTTCATGATGGACCGCCTGGGGGCGCCCATCGCCCTGGACCGGAGCCGCGGCGGCTGGTTCTACACCGACCCCACGTGGATGCTACCCTCGGTCTATGTCACCGAGGGCGAGCTGCTGGCCTTCTTTCTCACCGTGGAGCTGGCCCACCGCTACCTCGGCACGGCCTTCGAGACGCCCCTGCGCTCGGCCGTGGCCAAGATCAGTCAGGGGCTGAAGGGGCCCGTCTCGGTGAACTTGCAGGTGCTGGCCTCCCACTACACCTTCGACGCGCCCCACGCCGCCCCCGCCCGCGAGCAGACGCTTCTCGATCTCAGCCGGGCCATCCGCGAGCACCGGCTCGTCACCATGACCTACTACACGGCCTACCGCAACGCGAAGGGGGAGCGGACCCTGGAGCCCTACCACCTCTACAACCACGAGGGCGACTGGTACCTCGTGGCCTATTCGCCCGAGCGCCGGGACTTCCGCTACTTCCACGTGGGGCGCATGGAGCGGGTCAGGGTCCTCGACAAGGGCTTCGCCCCCCGGCGCGGTTTCGACCTCGGCGCCTTCTTGGCCCAGGCCTTCCAGGTCTCCATGGGCGAGAAGCCCGTGAACGTGGCCATCCGCTTCGACGCCCGCCAGGCCCCTTACATCCGGGGACGCCAGTGGCACGCAAGCCAGAAGATCACCGAACACAAGGACGGCGGCCTCACCCTGCGGATGCGCACCTCCGGCCTCGGCGGCGTCCTCCGGTGGGTGCTCCAGTACGGCGCCCACGCCGAGGTTCTCGCGCCCGATGCACTGCGCAAGGCCGTGGCGGCCGAGACCGGCGCCATGGCCAAGCGGTACGCGGAAGAGTAAGCAGGCTTTCGAGCGGCGCACTTCGCGCGCTTTACCTCGGGCTTCGTTGGGATTCCAGTCACCCCCTTTAGGGTAGCCCCTGGCTGCCCAAAACAATTTCAGCTTACGGTTGAGCAGTTGGCTTCGCTTTTCGCTGGAAGCGAAAAGCGGCGTCCCGGCGCCGATGGGCCT
>JBMFSH010000027.1:0-37624 GCA_049967655.1 Acidobacteriota bacterium | reverse complement strand
GGGCGAACCACAGAGGCACAGAGGCACGGAGAAACGACGAAGGGTCAGGGGAAAGGCCTACCACGGACCACGGGCAACAGACCGCCGACCACCGACCACGGACCACCGACCACCGACCGCCCCTCTGCCCCTCGCTCGACCGCGTCTCGCTTCATCGCCTCTCGCCTCTCGCCTACTCGCCCCTTCCCTCTTCCTCGCCGCCCTCCAGGGACTCCAGCTCCTCCAGGGCCTGCACGAAGGGTTCCACGAGCTCGGGGTCGAACTGGGTGCCGGCGCAGCGTCGCAGCTCCTGAACCGCCGCGGCCCGGCTCAGGGGGTTGTTGTAGGGGCGCCGGGTGGTCATGGCGTCGAAGCTGTCCACGAGCGTCAGGACGCGCGTGAGGGTGCGCAGCCGGGCGGGGATCTCGGGATGGCCGCCGTAGGCCTCGTGGCGGGTGTGGTGGTAGAGCGTGACGAGCGCCTCGTCTTGCAGGAAATGGATGGGCGAGAGGATCTTGTGGCCGGTGTCGGGGTGCTGCCGGATGATGGCCCACTCCTCTTCGCTCAGGGGGCCGGGCTTGTTGATCTCCCGCAGGTCGATGGAGATCTTGCCGATGTCGTGGAGCAGGGCGGCCCGCCGCAGCGTGTCCAGATCCTCCCTGTGCAGGCCGATGCGGCGCCCTAGGGCGAGGGCGTAGCGGGTGACGCGGGCGGAGTGGCCCCTGAGGTAGGGGTCCTTCGCCTCGATGAGCGTGACGAGCGAGGAGAGGATCTGGAGCGTGAGGTTGTCCTGGCGCTCGCGCTCCTTTTCGAGGACCCGGGTCTTGCGCTCCAAGGCATCCAGGCGCGTCTCCAGCTTCTCGATGAGGATCTCCGAGAAAAGGCGGTAGTACTGGAGGTGCTCCTTGAGCTCCAGCTCCTGCCTCTCACCTTGGAAGAAGCCGCGGATGCGGTTCAGGAAAGGCTCCGGCTGGAGGGGGTAGGCGAGGAAGCCCGTGCAGCCGGCCACCAGCGCCACTTTGTCCATGCCGGTCGCGTCCTGGTCGCCGAGCCCCACGATGATGAGCTCCCGGTAGAGCGGGTCTCTGCGGATGCGGCAGACCACCTCCAGCCCCGAGATCCCGGGCAGCTCCATGTCCACGAGGACCATCTCGGGCGCCTGGGCCCTGACCGTCTCCAGGAGGCGGCTGTTGGCGCCGGAGTGCGAGACGGCGTAGTGGGACGACAGCAGCGAGCCCACCAGGAGACGGGCCTCTCCGCTCGCCAGGAAGGTGAGGATGCGCGGCTTCGCGGGCATGGGTCATCCCTCCATGCGAAGGAGGGCCTCTCCGCCGCCCGTGGGCCGGTTGGAGAGCTCCAGCTTCCAGCCGAGCAGGGAGGCGAGGTGGCGGCAGAGGTTGAGGCGCACGTTCTCGGTGCCCTGCCTCAGCGACTCGGGGCTGAGGTCCACCACGGTGGCGCTCGCCAGATCCTCCTCCCGGAAGCCGTCGCCGTCGTCGCGGATGCGGAGGGAGGTGCCGGCGGCGCCGCCCTCCCTCGGGGTTTCGGAGAGCAGCTCCACGGTGATGACGCCCGGCCCCTCCATGCGCTGGATGCAGGAATCCAGGAGGTTGATCGCGATGTCCTTGAAGAGCGACGGATCGCCCACGGCGTGCCGCTCCTCCTTCTCGGGATACCAGGCGATCCTCACGTCGTCGCGGATGAGGGCCCGGCGGGCCAGGCCCAGCACCTCCTCGACGAGGGGCCCCACGCTGATGGTGCCGGGAAAGACCGTCAGGGCATCGGCCTGGAGGCGCGAGAGGTAGATGAGGTTGGAGAGGTTAATCTCCAGCCGGAAGGCCGTCCGGAAGATGGCCGCGAGGCTCTCCCGCTCGCCTTCGGGGTCCCGCTTCTCGCGCGGGATCTCACGGAGCGCGCTGGCGAAGCTGAGGATCATGGCGAGGGGCGCGCGCAGCTCCTGGCTGAGGGACTTGATGAAGCGCTGATTGAACTCGGACATCCCTCGGACGACGGCGTAGGCCTGCTCCAGGCGCTGGTTCTGAAGCTCGAGGTAGTTGACCCTGTTCACGAGGTCGCAGGAGATTTTCTTCAGGCGCTCCATGAGCTGGTCCCGGCTCCGCTTGAGGCGGTAGGCATCAATGATCTGCCGGAGCCTGCGCGCCGCGGTGGCGGTGTCGAAGGGCTTGATCAGGTAGTCGTCGGCCCCCAGCTCGAAGGCCTCCACCGCCAAGGCCTCGCTGCCGTACGCCGTCATCATGACCACGGGGAGGTCCATGCCGCGGCTCCGCACCTCCCTCAGGACGTCGATGCCGCTCATGGCCTTCATGTTGACGTCCAGCAGCAGGAGGTGGGGCTGGAAAGGGCCAATCTCCGCCAGAGCCTGTTCGCCGGAGGAGACGACCCGCGCCTCGAAGCCCTCGCTCAGAAGGCGCATCTGCATGAGCCGCAGGTTCCGCTCGTCGTCGTCCACCACCAGGACCTTGTCCAGCGGGGCCTCGTGGACTTCGGAGGGGGACCCGTCTCCCACCGAGGCGTCCACCGCCTCCTTGAGCTCCTTGAGGTGAATCGGCTTGGAGAGAATGACGTCGGGCTTGACGATGTACTCGTCGGCCCCCACGCGGAAGCCCTTGACCTTGTCGTCCTCGCTCAGGTAGATGGCGGTCAGCATGAGGATGCGGGTGCCGGACAGGGAGGGGTCCTCCCGAATGGCCCGGCAGACCTGGAAGCCGTCCATGCCTGGCAGCAGGAGGTCCAGAATGACCACCTTGGGGCGGAATTCCCGCGCCTTCGCCAGCCCCGCCTCCCCTTCCTGCGCCACCTCCACCTCGTAGCCGTTGGCGCCGAGGTGGGCGCGCACCAGCCGGCACACGCTCTGGTCGTCGTCGATGACAAGTATCCGGCGGTTCTGCTCCATGGCCCTCTCCGTCAGGTGGTTCCCAGGAGACCGTCGATCCTCGCCCGCAGCTCCGTCACGGAGACGGGCTTGCTGAGGTAATCGTCGCAGCCGCACTCCAGCACCCTCTGGCGATCTCCCTCCATGGCGAGGGCGGTCACCGCCAGCACCTTCACGGCCCGCCCGTGGAGGGCCTTGATCCGCCGGCAGAGCGTGAAGCCGTCCAGCCCCGGCAGGTGCATGTCCAGGAGGACCAGCGCGAAGGGCTCACCCCGGACCCGCGCCCAGCCCTCCTCGCCCGTGAGGGCGCACTCCACCTCGTGGCCCAGCGCTTCAAGGATCATCCGCATGAGCCGCTGGTTGGCCGTGTTGTCTTCAACCACAAGCACCTTCGCCATCGAACTCCGCCATGATCTGCCTCGCGTCGAGGACCTTGGAGGGCTCCACGGGGAGGAACAGGGTAAACGAGGCGCCGTGCCCCGGCTCGCTCTTCAATATAATGCCACCGCCCAGCAGCTCGGCGAATCGCTTGCAGAGGGTGAGGCCCAGCCCCGTTCCCTCCTGGGTGCGGGACATGGTGCCGTCCAGTTGCCGGAAGGCCTCGAAGACCGTCCCCTGGTGCTCCTTCGCGATGCCCGGCCCCTCGTCGCGCACGGTGATGGCGTGCCAGCCGGGCCCGTGCACCACCGAGAGACGGATGGGGGAGCCTGCGGGGGAGAACTTGTGGGCATTGCTCAGGAGGTTGATCAGGATCTGCTTGAGCTTGTGCTGGTCCGTGTAGATGCTCCTCTCGGGGTCCTGGGTGGAGATCATCAGCTCGTGCCTCTTCTTGTCCAGAATCGGCTTGAACATCATCGCCACATCGGCCACGAGGTCGGCCACCCTCTGGGTCGAATAGCTCAGGGGCATCTTGCCGGCCTCGACCTTGGAGAGGTCGAGGATCTCGTTGATGAGCTGCAAGAGGTGCTGGCCCGCGTTGAGGATGTCCGTGAGGCACTGCTCCTGCTGGGGCGTGACGGGCCCCGGTATCTTCTCCAGCAGCAGCTCCGAGAAGCCGATGACCGCGTTGAGCGGCGTCCGCAGCTCGTGGCTCATGTTGGCCAGGAACTCCGACTTGAGGCGGTCCGCCTCCTGGATCTTCCGGTTGCTCAGCTCCAGCATCTCGTTGGCGTTGGTCAGGGCCTGGGTGCGCTCGGCGATCTTCTCCTCCAGGCTCTCGTTGAGGTCTTCGAGCTCCTGAGCGGTGGCCATGAGCTGGGCCGCGTAGGAGTCCTTCTCCTGGATGAGATCCCGAATGCGGGTGGCCGTTTCGCCGAACTGCTGCACCAGCAGGGCCAGCTCGCACTGCTTGGGCCGCGTCAGGGCGGGCGTGAAGTGGCCCCGCTCGATCTCGCGAAAGCCGGCGATCAACTCTTCCACCGGCCGCGTCACACCCATCGCGATCCGGTAGGCGGCCAGCGAAGCGGCGATGAGGATCAGGCAGAAGACCGCCAGGCTCTCGATGAGCCGGAGGCGCACGCGGGCCACAAGGCCGGCGGGCGAGGCGATGACGAGCACCGTGCCGAGGGTCCTTTCCGTGCGGGCCTTCTCCAGGCCGAACATCTGCTCGGCTCCCTTCATCCGCCAACCCCTGGAGGGGCCGTAGGCGTAGAAATAGCGATGGCCGCCCACCACCACCGTGCCCCGCCTGCGCTCGGAGCCGCCGGGGTCGAAAGCCTGGAGCTCCAAGTCGGACTTGCCGCTGCCCTTGGAGCGCCACAGGAGGAGCGTGCCGTTCGGCCGTCGAAAGGCCACCGCCTGGATGTCGGGGTTGAGGAGCGCCGAGTCGGCCAGCGGAAGGAGGTAGTGATGCACCTGCTCGGTGAGAAAGCCCTCCTTGCTGGTCTCCGCGACGTTCTCCTCGATCTGCCGGCACATCTCGGCGAGGCGTCGCTCTCCGTCCCTGTATTCGTTGAAAATGAAGAAGGTCGGGAGGACGAGCGCGGGAATTCCCGCCAAAAGGAGGAGCCTCAACAGCATGGAGCGGAAGTAGGAGCCCACCATGTCACTTCACCCACTCGAGGCGGCCGTACGGAAGCATGCCCGATTCATTCACGGGAAGGGCGAAACGCCGCATGGCCCTTCGGCTCACCTGGACCCGGCACGAACTGGGATAGGTCACTCCCCCCAGCACGTCGCCCTCGGGCTGCGCGGAGGAGACCAGGGCCACGGCGCTACGGGCGGTTACCTCCTCGGGGAGCGAAAGCGTGATGGCGGCCCCCATATCCATGTACATGGGAGAGAAGCCCACGAGGGGCACGACGCTGCCGTAGCACGCCGTGATGAGGGCGTGGAGCCCCTGCTCCGTGAGGAGCGTCGGGTCCGGCACGAGCAGCACCGCGTCCGCCCCTCCCAGGCCCGATTGCAGCCGCTTCACGAGGGCGGCGTCGGAGTCCACGGGCACGGCCTCCACCGCGATTCCGGCCGACGCCTCCCGCCGGAAGTAGTCTGCCAGAAAGCCTGTCACCGATGGGTTGAAGAAGAGGAGCACCTTCTTGCGGGCAAAGCCCCTTTGCAGGATCTGCAGTTGGCTCCTGGGCGAGGGGATCATCCCGACGCCCGCGACCCCCGGCTGGGGCTGGCCGAGGATCTGCTGGGGGAAGAGCACCATGGTGAACACGAGGGGCACGCCATCCCGTTCGGGAAGGGCTTTCTCCAGAGCCTCCTGGCCAACGGTCAGGATGGCCGAGGGAGCCAGCGCCGCGATGCGGGAGGGCGCCGAGGGCTCGCGGTCCAAATAGAACACCGAGGAGTCCTCTCCGCCGAACCGTTCCGTGATGCTGTGCACGAGCCGCTCAAAGGGAGGAATGCTCAGGCTCGAGAGCACCACCACCCTCGGTGCAGGCTCGCTCTGTCTGGACGGGGCCGCGGGCAGCAGGGCGGCGATGAGCAGGCCCATGAGTCCGGCCGGCCAGGCCAGGCTCCGGCGCCCGGAAGGTTCGTTGCCTGCCGCGAGAAGCGTCCCGAATATCCCTCGCCGCGCCTTCACCTTCCTGGACGGGCTCCCTCTCATGGCCTCTCCTAGAAGCGGTACACGATGCGGACGAGGAAAGTCCGGCCGGGATTCTGAAGGTCGTTGTAGGTGGTCGGTTCGTAGGTGGGGTCGAAGGTCGTCCGGTTCAGGAGGTTGTAGACCGAGCCGTTCACTTCGAGGCCTCGCCAGAGCTTCATCACGCGCAGGGTCGTGTTGAGGGTGAAGTAGCCCGGCACGTCGGGGCGGTGGTAGGGCGCCCTTCCCGGAGCGTAGGCGTAGAGGTCGGTAGGGTCGCGCGGCCGGCTGGAGAGGTAGTAGCCGTTGATGTTCCAGTTGAAGCGGCCGCCCCACGGGACGTTCAGCCCCGCCTTCGCCATGTGCCGGGGCACGTCGTAGAGGCCGGAACTCGTGAAGGAGTAGTTGGCGTAAGCGGCCACGTGGTTGGGCCAGTTGAGCCTCACCTGCGTCTCCAGGCCGCGGATGTCGCTCTCGCCGTGGTTGACGTAGGGCTGGTTGTTCTGGGAGAAGATGGCGTTGTAGGTGTGCTCGTAGTAGAGCGTCACGTCGGCGTGCACGTAAGGGGAGAAGGTGTAGGCGGCCTGCCCCTGGTAGGTGCGGATGGACTCGGGCTTCAGTCGCGGGTTGCCGGGGGGGAACGAGCCGGTGTAGTCCACCGTGTAGAACTCGCGGGCGCTCGGGGCGCGGAAGGCCTCTCCGTACAACAGCTTGAGCACGAGCTTGGGGCCCGGATGATAGACCAGAGCGAAGCGGGGGCTGATCTTCCAGCCGAAGGTCTGGTAATGGTCGCCGCGGACGCCGGTGGTGATCGTCAGCGTGCTGGAGGGCGCCCAGGTGTCCTGCGCGTAGGCCGCCCAGGTGTCTAGCGTCACGGGGTTGATGTAGTAGAGACGGAGGAGGTCCCCGTTGAGAAGGTCGTGCCACTGGTCCTGCACGTGGTTGAGCGTTTCTCGCTCGAGGGTCAGGCCCGCCACGAGTTCGTGCTGGCTCGTCAGCCGGGTGGTGTACTGGACCTCGCCCCCCAGGCGGTAGCCCTGCTTGGTGACGAAGATCTCGTAGTGCACGTCGGCCGGTGTCGAACCGGGCCCCTGCTTGCCGGGCAGGAAGTCCCGCCAGTAGTTGCGCAGGTCGTAGTCCTGGTAGTAGAGGGCGGCCGTGAGGCTGCCCCTCGTTCCCACGGAGTGCCTGAACTGGCTGCTCAGGTAGGTGTCGTTGTAGAAGTACCCTTCGTCCTTCCAGCGCCACGTGGGCACGTCCCAGTCCGTGTAGTAGGTGTGGTAGTAGTGGATGCGCTCCACCCTGAAGGTGAAGTCCGGCAGGGTCAAGGTGAGGCCTCCCGAGGTGTTCTGCTGGGGGTTCTGCTGGAGCGTCTGGGGCTGCTGGTAGGTGTTGAAGGCCAGGCCGTCTCCGTTCGTCTGGAACCAGTGGCCGAAGCCGTAGAGCCCCACCTCGCCGTGGGTGATGCCCCCCTGGAGGTTCGCCTGGCTGGTGCCGTAGTCGCCGCCTCCCGCGTCCACCTGCCCCCAGGCTTTCTTCGGCGGTCCCTTGGTGATGACGTTGATGACGCCCGCGTAAGCGTTGGTCCCGTACAGGGCGGAGCCAGGGCCGAGGATCACCTCCACCCGCTCCACGTTGGTGAGGGGCAGGTACTCGTCGATGGCCGCGTTCTCGTACACCAGATCCCTCTGGGGGAGGCCGTCGATGAGCAGGAGGACCTTGTCGTTGTAGCGGTTGCGGATCCCCCGGATCCACACGGATTCGCGGGAGTTGACCTGGGTGGTGACGTAGACGGAGACGACGGTGCGCAGGAGGTCGGAGAGGGTCCTCGCCCCCATGTTTTCGATGTCCTGGGCGGTGAAGACGGTGACGATGGCCGGCGCGGTCCGGGCATCCTCGGGGATGCGGCTCGCCGTGGTCACCAGCTCCTGCTTCTCGTAGAAAAGCCGGAGGACGGAGGTCTCGGCGCTTGGCCCGTCGGCCATGGCCGGCGCCGCAACCGCGCAGAGGAGGAGGGCCGATGCGACCCACGCCGAGAGGCTCCACCTTCCCCTCCGCACCATCCGACCCCTCTCCTTCCCGTCAGCGGAGACAGCCGCGCCCTCCCTCTCTCGATCGACCTCCCCGAAGCCCGAAACTCGCTCGCGACTGAAATAGGATCTGGGGCCTCCCGCCCTTCTCCGAGGCTGAACGGCTTCAGTCGCCGTGCGCGGTGCAACACCTCATAGCAGGAGAGCCCGCTTCTGTCGAGAAGTATAGTGACCGCTCGGGCCGTTTTTCAAGGAACCCCGTCCCCCCAAATTCCGCGATGGAAACGCGGGTGCCTCCGGCTACCGCTCCGGTTCACGGGGGAAAGGCGTTGTCTCTTGGACGGGGAGGGCCATGGCCTTGCCGCCCCGAACCGCGAGCCAAGCCCGACGGTTCGGGAGATTGCCCTGCGGGGCCCCGCTCCACGGGCAAAGCCCGTGGAGCCTCACCCCACCCTTGGCGCCCTCTCGCCCTTGGCTCGAGGGCGCCCCAATCCCTTGATAGGTGATAAGGGCCTCTTCTTCAATAGCTTGTTCCGCCTACTTATCATGCTCTTTCCTCCCTTCCATCGCAGGATTGGGGGCCCCCCTCCCTTCCGAACTTCTCCGCTCCATGCGATCCTCGTCCACATACGATGCAGGTGCCGGCGCACCCGCGGGAGGTGGAGCATGACCGAGACGAGAGCGGCGGAAGGTGCCGGAGGGGCCACGGGCCTGGACCGGCGCGCCTTCATGAGCAGACTGTCGAGCTTCGGCCTGGCGGCCACGGTGTTCCCGAATGCCCTCTGGGCGCTGGCCGCGGAGAAGGGCAAGGTCACCAAGGAGGTCATCGCGCAGGCCGAGCAGGTGGCGGGGCTGACCTTCACGGACCCGCAGCGCGAGATGATGGTCAAGGGGCTCAACGGCCTGGAGGAGGACTTCGCCAAGATCCGCGCGGTCCCCCTTCCCAACAGCGTGCCGCCGGCCCTGCGCTTCGTGCCGCTGCTGCCGGGGGCCCGGCCGCCGGAGGGCGCGGACGCCTTCGCGCTGGGTCCGCAGGCGGTGCCGTCAGTGGGCGACGACCTGGAGGCCCTGGCCTTCCTGCCCGCCACGGCGCTCGGCGTGCTGATCGGGGAGCGCAAGGTCACCTCCACGGCGCTCACCAAGATGTACCTCGCTCGGCTCAGGCGCTACGACCCGATCCTCCACTGCGTCATCACCCTCACGGAGGAGCGGGCGCTGGCCCAGGCCGCGAAGGCCGACGAGGAGATCGCCGCGGGGCACAGCCGCGGGCCGCTGCACGGCGTGCCGTGGGGGGTGAAGGATCTCTTCGCGGTGAAGGGCTACCGGACCACCTGGGGCGCCGGCCCTTACCGGGACCAGGTGATCGACGAGGACGCCGCGGTGGTGCAGCGCCTGGACGCGGCGGGGGCGGTTCTGGTGGCCAAGCTCTCCTGCGGGGCCCTGGCCATGGGCGACGTCTGGTTCGGCGGCAAGACGCGTAACCCGTGGGACCCCGAGGAGGGCTCCAGCGGCTCCTCGGCGGGCTCGGCCGCGGCGACGGCGGCGGGGCTCGTGGGCTTCGCCATCGGGACTGAGACCCTGGGCTCCATCGTCTCGCCCTCCAACCGCTGCGGCTGCACGGGGCTGAGGCCCACCTTCGGCCGCGTGCCGCGGACGGGGGCCATGGCCCTCTCCTGGAGCATGGACAAGGTGGGCCCCATCGCCCGCAGCGTGGAGGACTGCGCCGCCGTCTTCGCGGCCATCCAGGGCCCCGACGGGCGGGACGGGACGGTGGTGGCGGCCCCCTTCCGCTGGGACCCCGGCCTGGACGTACGCACGCTCAAGGTGGGCTACGTCAAGAGCCTCTTCGCGGAGAATAGCGAGGAGGACCCCGACGCCGAGAAGAAGGAGGAGGACAAGGAGTGGCCGGTCTTCGACCGCGCCGTGCTGGAGGTGCTGAGGCGCCAGGGCGTGGAGCTGGTCCCCGTGGAGCTGCCCGACCTGCCCGCCGACTCCATGGCGCTCCTGCTCTCCTGCGAGGCGGCGGCGGCCTTCGACCACCTCACCCGATCGGGCCGCGACGCCCTGCTGACGGCCCAGGGCCCCGATGACTGGCCCAACATTTTTCGGCAGGCCCAGCTTATCCCGGCGGTGGAGTACATCCAGGCCAACCGGGCGCGGACCGTGCTGATGGAGGCCATGGCCAAGCTGATGGGGACGGTGGACGCCTACCTATGCCCGAGCTTCGGCGGCCAGGACCTCACCATCACCAACCTCACGGGCCACCCCTGCGTGGTCGTGCCCGACGGCTTCCGTGCGAGCGGCACCCCCACGAGCATCAGCTTCATCGGGAAGCTTTACGGCGAGGGCGAACTGCTGGCCCTGGCCCGCGCCTACCAGGAGGCCACGCCGTGGCACCTGAGGAAACCGCCGCTCAAGGCGTGAAGAGCGAGATGAGAAGTGAAGCATCTCCCCTCTCTGTCCTCTGTGCCTCTGTGGTGAATCTTTTCTTCCCCTCTCGCCCCTTCCGGGGAGAGGACGCCGTGACGCTGGCGCCCCCTCCCCGGGGTGGGGTGGTTCTCTCTCCCCGCGCCTACTTCGGCTCGGGTCCCTGGGTGACGCGGACCAGGTCGTCGGGGCGCAGCCACTTGGCGTAGGCGGCCTGGATCTGCGGCGCCGTGAGGGCGAGGTATTTGTGGGCCGCGAGGGTGGGCTCGTCGAGGGGCAGGTCGTGGGTGGAGCGGTAGATGAGCCCGCGGGCAATGCTGCCCACGCTCGATTCGGAGAGCGGGATCTCGCGCAGCACCAGCGCCTTCGCCTTCTGCAGCTCCTCGGGCGTGACGGGCGCCGTGGACATGGACTTCAGCTCGCGCACCACCATGGTCTGCGCCTTGGTCACGTTGGGCGGGTCGCAGCCGTAGCGCACCACGTAGAGGGAGCGCTTCTGGCCCACGTCGAAGGTGGAGGAGACGGTGTAGACCAGCCCACCCTTCTCGCGCAGGTCGCGGTAGAGGCGCGTGGCGTAGAAGGCGCCGCCGAGCACGTGATTGCCGAGCTCGAGGGCGTAGTAGTCGGGATTGGAGCGGTTCAGGCCGAGGGTCTCGGCGAGGGTGACGCTGTCCTGCACGCGGCTGCTGTCGGGCACCACCGTGGAGGAGGGCTTGTTGGGCGGGACGGCCGGAAGCACGGTCTCGGGCTTGGGCCCTTCGGCCTTCCATCCGCCGAAGTACTTCTCGACGGCGGCCTTGGCCTCCGCGGGCGTGACCTTGCCCATTACCACGATGGTCGTGAGGTCGGGCCGGAAAACCTTGGCGTAATAGGCCTTCACGTCTTGGAGCGTGAGGGCGGAGACGGTCTGGGGCGTGGCCTCCCTGAGGCTCGGGTCGTCCTTGGGAAAGAGGGCCGCGTCGAGGGCCCGGCCCGAGAGGTAGAAGGGGCTCTGCAGGAGACCCGCCACGGAGCGGGCGGTCTGCGCCTGCATGATCTTGAAGGCCTGCTCGGGCAGGGCGGGGTTCAGCTCGTTGTCGGCCAGGAGCTCTACGGCGCGGTCGAAGTGGTCCGCCAGGGCCTCCACGGAGAAGCTCGTGCCCGCGGACTCCTTGGCGCCGATGTCGTCGAGGGCCTTCTGGAAGGCGAGGCGGTCCAGGTTCGTGGTGCCGAAGGAGAAGAGCTGGTCCAGGACCTGGTTCACCCCCTCTTGGCCCTTGGGCGTCTCCAGATCGGACTGATTCTTGATCTGCCCCAAAACGGTGACGGTGTCGCTGATGGACGTGGGTTGAACGATGAGCCTCAGGCCGTTGGGGAGGATCGTGACCACCGGGTTCACCACGGAGGCCGGGACGGAGAGCCGGCCCAGCGCCTTCTCGGCCCAGGGCGGCAGCTTTACGGCCTTGGGGTTCTTGGGGGCGAAGGACTCCTTGCCGCCGAATCCCTTGGAGGAGAGCGGCTTGCCCGAGGGCTGGGGGGTAAGGATGGCCACGATGGCGTGATGCTGGTCCAGAATCTGCTTGGCCACCCGGTCCACATCCGCCACGGTCACCTTCTCCATGGCCTGAACGTCATCGTCGGGGGACTGGCGCCCCTCCACGGCGAGGGCCTGGGACCAGGCCTCGGCGAGACCCGAGACGGAGTTCTTCTGAAGCTCGGAATCGGTCAGCTCCTGCCGTTTGGCTGCCTCCACCAGGTCGGCCGGCAGGCCCTTCTGCGCGGCCTGGGCGATGATCCCCTTGATCTCTTTCACGAGGCTCGCCGCGTCGGCCCCCTTCGGGAAGACGGCGATGGCGAAGCCGATTCCGGCCTTCGGCAGGGCGCTCATCTGGAAGCCGGCGTACATGGCCTTCCCCTGCGGCACCAAGCCGTAGAGGTTCCAGCGCTGGCTGCTCAGGACGTCGCTCAGCACCTGCGCCGCGGCGTAGTCGGTGCTGTCCGAGCCGGGCATCCGGAAACTCACGATGGCCATGCCGTAGGGCAGATCGGTGGTGAGGTTCAGAGTTTCGGGCTTGACGGGCTCCAGCTTGACCGCCGGGCGCTGCGGGATTTTTTTTCCTGGAATGGAGCCGAAGAGCTTCTCCACCTCCTTCAGCGTGGCCTGAGGGTCCACGTTGCCCACGATGACGAGGATGGCGTTGTTGGGCGCGTACCAGGAGTCGTAGAACCGGTGCAGCATGGCGCCCGTGGTCTTGTCGAAGGAGGGCCGCGTCCCCAGCGCGTCGTGGGCGTAGGGCGTGCCCTTGAACATGGCCGCCAGCAGTTTGGTGTAGAAGACGTACTGCGGGTTGGAGAGGTCCTGGGCCACCTCCTGTTCGATGGCCCCGCGCTCCTCGCCCCAGAGTTTGTCGGTGTCGAGGACTCCGCTCATGCGGTCCGCCTCGATGTGCAGGGCCAGGTCCAGGTCCTCGGCGGGGACGGTGAAGAAGTACTGCGTCACCGTCTGCTGGGTGTCGGCGTCGAAGTCGCCCCCCATGGCGGCGGTGATGTCGGCGAGCTGGTCGGCCGATAGCTTGG
Organism: Acidobacteriota bacterium; assembly: GCA_049967655.1. GTDB lineage: Bacteria > Acidobacteriota > UBA4820 > UBA4820 > DSQY01 > DTPS01. The sequence continues at coordinate 24,711 of JBMFSH010000027.1, read as the reverse complement.
GGCTGCCGCGGAACATCATGTGCTCCTGCGCGTGAGCCATGCCCGGGAAGCCCGCTGGCGCTTCGTTGGAGCCCACGAGGTAGTTGACCTCGGTGGTCACCACGGGGGCCAGCTTGTTCTGCACGATGACGACGCGCAGGCCGTTCTTCAGGGTGGCCCGCAGGACCCCCGGCTCCTGGGCCGTCTGGCCGGCCGCCAAAACTCGCGGTGCCCCGATCACGCCCATGAGCAGCAGGGCCATGGCGCCCCACCTTCCCAGCTTCTGGAGGCTCTTCCTCACCGCCGAGGCCTGGAGGGCCTCCGAGCGCGCGGAAGAGATCCGATTCCCAAATGCAGTCATCGTTCGACTCCTCAGAAATAGGGACGTGCTTTTGCCCCGCGGTGGGGGCAAGGACAAAGAGAAAGTGAGACTTCAAGGAGGGATCGGCGCGGGCCGCCGGGGTGGTGCCGAAGGGGGCTGCACGGGAAGTGGAAGATCCGCATCACGCCTCATTCGCGGTTTCCCTCCCGGAACGACGCGCTGCCGGACCATGGACAGAGCTGCGGTGCCACCACCTGCTCCTCCCGGACGGGCACTTGCATCGAGCTTCTCCGGGGGGATCGTCTGTCCCCGACCTTAGCTCGCCCGGCCGCTTCTGTCAACTGCGGGAGGAGGCGAGATGCGAGACGCGAGACGCGGGCGGGCCGGATGGGGTAGAGAGGACCGGTTCGCCGTACCGCCCCCCGTCGCGCTCTGGAGAGCGCTCCTACGGGGGAGGAGGGTGAAGGGGCCGAGGGAAGTCCTTCGCCCCAATCCCATCGTGTTTTGGTGTCTTGGTGCCTTGGTGGTCAATCCTTCCTACCAGGAGCTCTTGAGCTCGCCGATGGCGGCCTCCACGGCATCGAGGACGGCGCAGGCCTTGACGGCGTCCCGCATGGCGTTGTGGTCCTTGAAGAGGGGGCGGTCCTCCTCCAGGTGGGCCACGACCTTGCGCACGGCGGCGTGGGCCGCGCGGGTGCCCTCGCCCGGTTTGAACTCGCGGAAATCGAGCCCCTGAGCCGCGGCAATGAATTCGATGGCCAGCACCCCGTTGGCGTTCTCCAGAATCTGGCGCGTCTTGAGGGCACCGTTCATGCCCATGGAGACGAAGTCCTCCTGGTCCGCCGCCGCGGGGATGGACTGGACGTAGCTCGGCGCAGAGAGGATGCGCTGCTCCACGATGAGCATGTCGGCCGTGTACTGGCTCAGCATGTGGCCCGAGAACATCCCCGCGCCCTTCGTCAGGAAGGCCGGCAGGCCCACCGAGAGGGCCGGGTTCAGGAGGCGGTTCAGGCGGCGCTCGGAGAGGACCGAGACCATCGCCACGCCCGCCCCCACCACGTCCAGCGGCAGGCTCACGGGTGTGCCCTGGAAGTTGGCACCGGTGTAGACCTTGTTCTCCTCCGCCACGAAGATGGGGTTGTCCGCCACGCCGTTCAGCTCGATCTCGATCTGCCTGCGGGCGTGGGCGAGCTGGTCCCGCAGGGCTCCGATCACCTGCGGAGTGGCGCGCATGGAGTAGGCATCCTGCACCTTCACCTTGAGCTTGCCGGTGACGAGGTCGGAGCCCGCCATCACGGCGCAAAGGTTGGCGGCGCAGGTGACCGCCCCGCGGAAGCCGCGCAGCTCGTGGAGCTTCGCCTCGTACGGCCTCATGTTGGCCAGCAGCGCCTCCAGGCTCATGGCCGCGGCGATCTCCGCCTGCTTCACCCAGCGTTCGGCGTCGACGAGCTCCAGGCAGGCCATGCCGGTGATGAGGTTGGAGCCGTTGATGGCGGCCAGGCCGTCGCGCGCTTTCAGGCCCGGCACGGGGAGGCCCGCCTGCTCCATGGCCTCTCTCGTGGGCATCCGCTTCCCTTGGTAAAAGCACTCGCCCTCGCCCATCAGCGACAGGGCGCACTGGCTCATGGGAGCGAGGTCGCCGCAGGCCCCCACGCTCCCCTTCTCGCAGACCACCGGAGTGATGCCCGCGTTCAACAGGGCCGCGTAGGTGAGCGGGATCTCGGGCCGGCAGCCCGAGAAGCCCTTGGCGTGGACGTTGATGCGGCTCAGCATGGCGGCCCGCACGTGCTCCACGGGCGCCGGTTCGCCGATGCCCGCGGCGTGGTTGTAGATGAGGTACTTCTGGAACTGCTGGACCTGCTCGTCGCTGAGGGCCACCTCCGAGAATTCGCCGATGCCGGTGTTCACGCCGTACATGGTCTCGTGGGCCCGGATCTTCCTTTCCAGCATGGCCCGGCAGGTCTTGATGCGCTCCATGGCCTCGGCAGCGAGCTCCACCTGCTCGCCGTGCCGGGCCACGCGCACCACCTCCTCTATGGTCAGGTGTTCTCCATCCAATCGGATTGTCATGCCGTCCCCTCCTTCAGAGGCGTGGGGCGACCGAGGCCCCCCGAAGGGGGCCATCTTCCCGCAACCCTTGAAGGCGAGTCAAACGGGGCAGTGCGGGCTAAAGGAGGGAAAAACCACAGAGGCACCGAGACACAGAGACTTGGAATGTGAAATAGCCCCAGACGGGAGCGGGGAGCGGTGAGACGAGCACCCTCCCTCCCCCTGTGCCTCTGTGTCTCCGCGGTTGTCCTTACTCTTTGCGTTTCGCGTCTACCGGTCGATGGCCTTCATAGCCTGTTCGTGGTACCGAGGGCCGGCGGGTCGCGCAGGGCGCTCCCCATAGGGGGGCTCGGCCGCCCCCCTCTGGCGCCTGCCTCCGGCAGGCTGTCACCCTCTGCCCTTGCGCCGGTATGTCTTCGCGCGGGGGAACCTCCCCGTTCCCCCGCACCCCCTCGACCACCGCCAGCGCCGCGGAACCACGCCTTTCGGCAAGTTACTGATCAATCGCCTTCATAGCCTGTTCGTGGTACCGAGGGCCGGCGGTGACGCCGGCGGGGATGGCCTCGTCGAGCTGGCGCACCTCGGCGGGGCTCAGAGCCACATCGAGGGCCGCGACGTTTTCTTCGAGGTAGCTGCGGCGCTTAGTGCCAGGGATGGGGATGATCTCCTCCCCTTTGGCCAGGACCCAGGCCAGGGCAAGCTGGGACGGCGTGCAGCCCTTCGACTTGGCCATGGCCTCCACCTTCTCCACGAGCCGCAGGTTCGCCTGGAAGTTCTCCCCCTGGAAGCGCGGGTGGTGGCGGCGGTAGTCGTCCTCGGGCAGGTCCTCGGGCTTGCGGAAACGCCCGGACAGAAAGCCTCGACCCAGGGGACTGTAGGCCACAAAGGCGACGCCCAGATCCCGGCACGCGGGCAGGATCTCCGGCTCGGGGTCGCGCGTCCAGAGAGAGTACTCCGTCTGGAGGGCCGAGATGGGGTGGACGGCGCAGGCGCGCCGAAGGGTCCTGGGCGAGGCCTCCGACAGGCCGAGATAGCGCACCTTGCCCTCTTCAACGAGCCGTGACATGGCCCCCACGGTCTCTTCGATGGGGACCTGCGGGTCCACGCGGTGCTGGTAGTAGAGGTCGATGGTGTCCGTGCCGAGGCGCCTCAGGCTCGCCTCGCAGCAAGCCCTGACGTACTCGGGACGTCCGTTCACGCCGAGGAACTCGCCCTTGGAGCCTCGGACGTTTCCGAACTTGGTGGCCAGGAAGACCTGGTGGCGTTTGCCCGCGATGGCTTGGCCCACGAGCTTCTCGTTCTCGCCCACGCCGTACATGTCCGCCGTATCGAGGAAGGTGATGCCCAGCTCCAGCGCCCGGTGGATCGTGGCGATGGACTCGGCGTCGTCCCGACCCGCGTAAAACTCCGACATGCCCATGCAGCCGAGGCCCTGAGCGGACACCTCGGGGCCGTTCTTGCCTAATCTTCGCCTCTGCATCGTGATCTCCTTCTTTGAGATTCTCTCAACGCACAACAAGCGGGCCTTCATCCCGCCTTGAAGGCCGTCCAGAGAACCCGGACGTAGAGGAGCGCCAGGAAGGCCCCGCTCATGCCCAGTTTCGTGGCTAGACCCAGGGCCCGGCCGACGCCCGCCCCGATCCCCGCCTTTAGGGCTTTGCCGGCGTGGCGTTGGCGCACCGCCTCCACGATCAGGGCGCCCGCGAAGGCGCCCAAGATGGTGCCGGGGATGGCGCCCAGCCCCCACCCGAAAGCGGCCCCCAGTACGGCGCCGACGATGGAGCCGACCAGCGCCGCCCAACCGGCCGCACGCGAGCCGCCGAAGCCCTTGGCGCCGAAGTAGCCCATTCCCCATTCCACCGCCTCCCCGGTCAGGGCGATGGCCACGCCCACGAGCAAGACCCAGGGGCTCATCGCCTTGAAGCCCTCGATCAGCCCATAGAGCAGGGCGAGCAGGATCATGATCCAGGTGCCGGGCACCTGGAAGACGATCAGGGCCCACGCCACGGTGGCCAGCACGAGGAAGAGAGCCGGCACGACCACGACCAGGAGGATGTGCGCGAAGCTCTCCATGGTCACCTCGCTGGATGGCCCCTCCGGCGGCGGGGAGGGGGTTAAAGACCGGTCCCTTCGAGGAGAGCGACGCCGCGCTCCAGCAGGGCGGCGCGGACCCTCTCGTCCGAGGCAGGATCCACGGGCCTCGTGAGGTCCCAGAGGACGGTCACGCCGAAGCCCACTTCGGCGGCGTCTTCCGCGCTCCACAGTACGCAGTAATCGCGAGCCAGGCCGCAGAGCGAAATCTCCGCCACCCCCCGCTCCCGAAGGTAGCCCCCCAGACCGGTGGGAGGTCTCGTTCCGCCGGGTCCCCAGTTGTTCCAGAAGCCGCTGTAGGAGTCCACCCCCGGATCGGTGCCCTTGCGGATCACCGCGGACGCTTTCTCCCAGGGCATCCCGGCCAGCAGCTGGGCCCCGGGCGTTCCCTGCACGCAGTGGTCGGGCCAGAGCACCTGGTCCCGTCCGTACAGCTCGATCACCTCGAAGGGGCGCCGGCCCGGGTGAGAGGAGGCGAAGGAGACGTGGCCGGGAGGATGCCAGTCCTGCGTCGCGACGCACAGGCCGAAGCGGCCCGACGCCATGAGCCGAGCGATGGGAGCCACCACCTCCTCGCCCCGCTCGATCCCGAGAGGCCCGCCGGGCAGGAAGTCGGGTTGCATGTCCACCACCAGAAGGGCGTTTCGTCTACTGTTCACCCGAGCCTCCCTGCGATCGTCTCTTTCCCGGCCTGTCCCAAGCTTACGCCATAGGCCGCGCGTGTAAAGGGGTCGGCGGACCAGAAGCCGTGACCAGAGCCCGGGGAGCGGCGCAAGCCCATTGCCGACGGCGTGTCAAGTGGATAGACTGTCCAGGAACACCGATGCCGTCCGGCGCGGGGGGCGAAACCGAGATGGACCTTTGGAGGGACGCGCTTCAGATCCGCTTGATCAGGGCCCTCTTCGCCGCCTTCGGCGGCGTCGTGCTGGCGTGGCTGATCCAACACCTCTGGAAGGGGCCCTACGGCCTCTCGCTGGCGGTGGGACTCGTGCTCTTCGTCGTGTCGTGGAAGGCCGTCTCCGTGGGCTCCTTCCTCCGCCGGGGGGATAGGCCGCCCGAGGCGCCCCAGGCCTTCTCCCGCGGCGCCGAGCTCGTGCAGTGGTCCCCCTCCGTGCGGAAGATCGAGCAGGACAAGGCGCTGAAGGCCGTCGAGCGCATCGTCGCCCAGCGCATCGTGAGCCAAGGCTCCCCCGAGGCCATCTGGCAGTCCGAGATCCAGGAGTACTGCCGCTACCTCGCCCGGCGTCTCGGGGAGCTCGGGATGGAGCCTCCCGAGGGCCTGGAGAAGGAGGTGCTCTGGGCCGACCGGACGGCCGCCGCCACCCAGGACTACCCGAAGAGCCTCGCGCGGGCCCTGGCCCAGCTCGTGGAGCGGCAGGCCAAGGCTGGCCGCTGAAGCGGGAACGCGCCCTTTCCACTTGCATCGAAAAGCGAAGTCAACTGCTCAACCGCACGCTGAAATTGTCTTGGACAGCCACGGGGGGATGATACCGTGGTGCCCCCGGGCGGAATTGAACCACCGACACGAGGATTTTCAGTCCTCTGCTCTACCGACTGAGCTACAGGGGCACCGTGCCGGTTTCCCGGCGTCGAACAGCATAGCGGGTGGGACCTTTCGAGTCAAGAGCGACGGTTAGCCCCGAGGGTTAGGCCCGCCGCCCCCGTCACCGCCGTTCTTCCTCGACCTCCAGGCGGGCGGGGTCACGCCGGCAGTGGACGACGAGCTTGAGCCGCTGGCCCGGCTGGAAGGTGACGGTTCGCCGGGCTGCGGCGAAGAAGGGGAAGGGCCTGGGGGCCTTCACCTCGAAGCCCAGGGCATAGGTTCGCGCCAGGAGGTCCCGGCTGACCTCCAGGCGGAAGCCAGTGCCGTCCTGGCGGCGCGGAAGGTCCGGAATGGGGACGACCTTCTCGAGCCGTCCGTCCACGAAGAAAACGATCTGGCCGCGATCAAGCGGTCCCTCCACCACGAGCGTGAAGTGGGCGGTCTCGGCCGCGGCGCCGGAGGCCTCCGAGCCCGACGCGCCGGGGGCCGCCTCAACTTCGGAGAGAAGGCCGGCCAGCCGCTCCGGAAGGTCCGCCGTGGGCACGAGCGCCACCGCCAGGCGGTCGGGATAGCGCCGGGCGCGCACGGTGAGGGTGACCTCTCCCGCCGACGGCACGAGCACCGTCTCGTTCGTATCGGCGGCAAACGGGGATGGCCTCTCGGAGACCACGGCGATGGTGACCTTCTGTTCGCCCGGCGCGAGAAGAAGGCGGTCCGCCAGGAGGAGCCCCTTTCGGCCGCGCCCGAAGCCGCCGAGGAAAGGGCGGTCGAGAAGTATCTTCCCGCCGGCCTCCACGCGGATACGGCCACTCGCCAGCGGGCCCTCCGCCACGATGCCCACAGGGATAGGCTTGGCGGGGGGCGGAGCGGTCCTCGTCTTCGCCGCCGCCGGGACCGCCATTCCAGTCGCTGGGCTGGCGGCGGACGGGGCGGGCGTAGGCCCCGGGAAGGCTTTGGCGGGACCGGGCAGGGCCTTCGCGGCCGGAGGCGGGGCCGATTCCTTCGGGGCGGTGGCCTGGACGCCGACTGGGGGAACTGAACGGGCGCGCCACCGCGTGGCGATCAGCCAGGAAGCCACGATCACTCCCGCGGCCGCCAACACCGCCAGGGCCGTGAAGGCCGCCTTCGCCCCCCTGCCGAGCCCCCTGGGCGGGGCCGCCATCGTGGCCGCCTGGCCCACGGCGGCGGTGGCCGGCCGGGTCGCGCCGCCCGCCGAGCCTCCAGCCGGCGGACGCTGCGAGGCGTTGGCAACGGGGGAAGCCACCACCTGGGTGCGCTCCGTCACCTCCCGGAGCGCCGCCGCGGCCGTCTCGCCATCTGAGAATCGTTCCGCCGGGTTCTTTCGCAACAGGCGATCCAGAATACCAGCCACCTCTGCGGGAAGGGGCAACGAAGAGACCGGCGGCACGGGCTCCGAGTGGACCACGTTGTAGCAGATGGCCGAGACCTCCTCCCCCTTGAAGGGGCGATCCCCGGTGAGCATGAGGTAGTAGACGACGCCGAGGGAAAAGAGGTCGCTCCGACCGTCCAGCGCCTGCCCCAGAACCTGCTCGGGGCTCATGAAGTTGGGAGTGCCGAGGACCTCCCCGGTGCGCGTCAGGTCGCTGGCCGAGAGCCTGGCCACTCCGAAGTCCGTTATGGCGGCACGGCCCTTCGCATCCAGGAGGATGTTGGCGGGTTTGATGTCCCGGTGGACCACGCCCTTCTCGTGGGCGTAGGCCAGCCCCGCCGCCACCTGCCGGGCGATGGAGGAGGCTTCCTCGACGGAGAGCTTTCCGGCCCGCTTGAGCCGCTGCGCCAGGCTCTCCCCCTCCACCAGCTCCATGACGAGGTAGGGGACGCCGCGCTCCTCGCCCGCGTCGAAGACGGTCACGATGTTCGGGTGGTGGAGATTGCCCGCCGCCTGGGCCTCGCGAAAAAAGCGCTGGCGGTACTCCTCCTTGGCGTCGTCGGCGAGGCCCCCGGAAAGGGACACCACCTTGATGGCCAGGGCTCGGCCGATGATGGGGTCCCGAGCGCGGTACACCACGCCCATGGCGCCCCGTCCGATCGTGCCCTCGATGTCGTAGCGACCGATCTTCTGCGTCACGTTGGGAGCATAGCGCCGGTGGCTGGGGACACGCAAGAAGAGAAAAAAACCAATCCCGCGATGGAGCGAAGAGAAGGGGGGGCAAGGCTCGTCCAGCCATGGATCGCAAGCTAGGACAGCTTACCTGCAAGGGGCTGGCCTTTCATCCCGTCCCGCTTAATCGCTTAATCGCTTACTCGCGATGGGGAAGTCGCCGTCAGGCGACGGCTCCCACGCCGGCGGGAAGTGCATCGCGGAATTGGGGAAAAAGAGAGGCGGGGGCCAGGCCCCCGCCTCTCGAGTGTGGCGAGTCGGTTCGGCCCTACCAGACCTGGCAGCCTTTGGCCGCGGCCATGGGACCCGTGGTGCATCCGAAAGCCTTGGCGAAGGCGGGCATGTCCGAAAGGGTGCCGTTGACGCGGTAGCGGGCCGGCGGGTGCGGGTCCACGGTGGCCAGCAGGCGGGCGAACTGGGGCCGCGTGCTGCTCGCCCACACGTTGGCGAAGGAGAGGAAGAACTGCTGGTCTCCCGTGAAGCCGTCCACGACGGGCGCGGGCTTGTCGCCCAGGGCCATGTGGTAGGCGCGGTAGGCGAGAGTGAGCCCGCCCAGGTCGGCGATGGCCTCGCCCTCCACGAGCTTGCCCTGGAGGTGGAGGTCATTGTCCACGACGTACTGGCTGGCCTGGTCCACGATGCACTGGCCCCGTTCCTTGAAGGCCTTCAGGTCCGCTGGGGTCCACCAATTCTTGAGGTTGCCGTAGGCGTCGTACTGGCTGCCCTGGTCGTCGAAACCGTGGGTGATCTCGTGTCCGATGACCGCCCCGATTCCACCGTAGTTGACGGCCAGGTTGGCCTTGGGATCGAAGAAGGGGGGCTGCAGGATGCCGGCGGGGAAGACGATCTCGTTCATGCCGGGGTCGTAGTAGGCGTTCACCGTGGGCGGGGTCATGCCCCACTCGGTGCGGTCCAGCGGCTTGCCGATCTTGGCGAGGTCGCGGGCGTCCTCGAAGGAGGCCGCGCGCCAGAGGTTTCCGAAGTAGTCGCCGGGCACGATCTGGAGCTTGCTGTAGTCCCTCCACTTGTCGGGGTAGCCGATCTTCTCCACGATCTTGTCGAGCTTGAAGAGCGCCGCCTTGCGAGTGGAGGCGCTCATCCAGGGAACGGTCTCGAGATCTTCTCGGAGGGCCGCCTTGATGTGGTGCAGGATGTCGAGCACCTGGGCCTTGGCTTCGGGGCTGAAGTACTGCTTCACGTAGAGCTCGCCCAGGGCCATGCCCATGGCGCCGTTGGTGGCGGCCACCGCCTTCTTCCAGCGCGGCATGTCCTGCTGGGCGCCCGTGAGGGTCTTGGAAAAGGCGAAGTTCTCCTTGACGAACTCGCTGGAGAGGGCACCCGAGTATCGGCTCACGAGGTGCCAGCGGAGGTAGGTCTTCCAGTCGTTGAGGGGAACGGTCTTCAGCTCGGCCGCCAGCCCCTTGAAGAAGTCCGGCTCGCCCACGTTGATGTGGCCCTTGATCTCGGGAAGGCCGATCTCTCGGGCGTAAAGGGTCCAGTCGAAATCGGGGGTCAGGGTGGCGATCTCGGCGAAGGCCATGGGGTGGTAGGTGGCCTTGGGATCGCGGCGCTCGACGCGCGACATGGAGACCTTGGCCAGGGCGGTCTCCAGCTTGAGGACCGTCTGGGCCTCGGCGGCGGCCTTGTCGGCCGGATCGCCCAGGAGCTCGAAGACCTTGGTGACGTGGGCCACGTAGGCATCGCGCACGGCCTTGGTCTTGGGATCGTCCTTCAGGTAGTAGTCGCGGTCGGGAAGGCTCAGCCCTCCCTGGTGGAAGCCGGCGATCACCTCGGTGGCGTCCTTGGCATCCTGCTCCGAGCCCACGCCGAAGAAGACGTTGACGCCGTGGTGCTGGAGGATGGCGGCCTCCTTGGCGAGGCCCTTCATGTCCTTCACGTCGGCGATGGCCTGGAGTTCAGGCTGGATCGGCTTTATGCCCAGCTCGTCGGCCCTCTTCTCGTCCATGGCGGCGGCGTAGAACTCTCCCAGCTTGCGCTCGATGCTGCCCGCGGGGGCCTTGGTGTCCTTCTCCGCCGCTTCGAGGATGCCCCTGAGCTCCTCCTGGTTGCGTAGCGCCAGTTCGTCGAAGGTGCCCCAGCGGGGATATTCCGGCGGGATGGGGTGCTTGGCCACCCAGCCGCCCGTGGCGTACTTGAAGAAGTCTTCGCAGGGCTTGACGCTGGTGTCCAGGTTCGCGGGATTGATCCCGTGGACCACCGGCGCCGCTTGGGGCTTGCTCTCCTTGGCCTTGGGCTCCTGGGCCGATGCGGCGCACCAGGGGGCCGCCAGCAGAAAGCCCGCCAGCAGGATTGTCCATGCTCTCATTCGTCGCTCCTTTCCGAGGATTCAACAGTGCACACTTCCGCCCCTGGGGGCGTCCATTCAGAATCTTGGTGTACGTCGGGGAGCCTCCAGAGTTTCACCCGCCCTTCAGTCCGGCCAGGCCACGCCGCCGCGACGGCCGATTCAGCCGCGCAGGACCCTGTCCACCACCCGGTCCTTGCCCGAGGTCTTGGCTTCGTAGAGCAGCCCGTCCGCCTCTTTGATGAGCTCGTCCACGGAGGCCGGGGCCCGGTCGCAGGCGATGAGGCCGATGCTGCAACACAGGGGCAGCGACGGCTCCACCGGCGCCACTTCGGAGAGGCGGCGGCGGATCTTCATGGCCGCCTCGATGGCCCGGTCGCGCCCGGTTTCCGGGAAGAGGATGGCGAACTCGTCCCCCCCCAGCCGCCCCACGGTGTCGGAGGCGCGCACCGATCCCACGAGGGCCGACGCCACCTGCCGGAGCAGCCGGTCTCCCGCCGCGTGCCCCAGCCGGTCGTTCACCTCCTTGAAGTTGTCCACATCGAGATAGGCCAGCGAGAGTGGATGGCCATACCGGCGCGTCCGCTCCAGCTCGGCCGCGCAGACCTCCACGAAGTGGCGGCGGTTGGATACTCCCGTCAGGTCGTCCGTCTGCGCCAGGTTCCGGATCTTGTCCATGGAGGTGCGGAGGGAGACCAGGACGTGGCTCACCACCAGGAAGAAGGCCAGTTTGGCGAGCAGGTCCCACACGAGGAAGGCGTTGTTGGAATAGTGCTTGCCGTTCAACAGGTCGCTGACCAGGGTGGTGACGGCGCTGACGACCGAAAGGGCGTACGACGGAAGCCGCCCCGCATACCACGCCGCCACGGAAATGGGGATCAGGTAGAAGATGGCGAAGCTGAATTCGAAGCCGGTGTAGTAGTCGATCACCGCCACTCCCACCAGCAGAAGCAAGCTGAGGCCCAGCGCGAGGCGGGGAGAAAGGGGTTGGCGAGGGAGGTGGACGGTCATCGGCGGTGGTCTTCCAGCAGGCTCCGCGGCGGGAGGAGGTGATCCCGTTCGCTACTCCGATTCTTCACTGTACAACGGCGTTGCAGGAAGAACAAGCGAGCGCCGATCGGCCGCCCTCCAAGCGAGGGGCCCTCCTAACCATCATTCGACGCGGAGGAAGGCGGCCTTCAGGTACTCGCCCTCGGGAAAGCCGAGGAGAACGGGATGATCGGGCGCCTGGCCGCGGAAGTCGAGCAGGAAGGCGCGGCGGCGCGAGCGCGCGGCGGCGGCACGAAGAATCTCGCGGAACTCCTCCCGTGAGAGGTGGTGGGAGCAGGAGCACGATACGAGCAGGCCTCCGGGGCTGACCAGGGCAAGGGCCAGCTCGTTGAGCCTGGCATAGCCTTTGAGGGCCTCCGGCAGGTGCTTCTTGGACTTGGCGAAGGCGGGGGGATCCACGACCACCGCGTCGAAGGAGCGGCCCTCGCGCCGCAGGGAGGCCAGGACGTCGAAGGCGTCTCCGCAGTGGATCTCGCACTCGGGAAAGCCGTTGGCCGCCGCGCCGGCCTCCACCCGGCCGCACGCCGGTCTCGATGCGTCCACGAAATCGCACGAAGCGGCGCCTGCCTTGAGCGCAGCCAATCCCCAGACGCCCAGGTAGCAGAAGACGTCGAGGACCTTCATGCCGGGGCGGACGAGCCCGGAGAAGAGCCTGGCGTTCTCCCGCTGATCCAGGAAGAGCCCCGTCTTCTGGCCGTCGAGAAGGGGGACGTCGAGCGTCAGGCCGAGGTAGCGGACGCGGCGCGCGCCGGGCGCCGCCTCGGGCTCCGCCGACACGGCCCTGGCCAGCCCCTCCATCTCGCGCATGAGGGAGTCGTCCTTGCGCACGAGCAGGTTAGGCTTCAGCAGGGCGCGAAGGGCCGACTCGGCCCGGGGACGCAGGAGCTCCATCCCGGCCGTGAGGGTCTGCGTCACGACCGTTTCCGCGTAGCGGTCCACGATGAGCCCCGGGAGGCCGTCCGCCTCACCGAAGACCAGGCGCACGCACTCCTCGCCGGGATAGAGCACCTCTCGCCGCGACAGGGCGGCGGCGAGCCTCTCCTCCAGCCACTCCTCGGCCAGAGGCTCGGAGCCCCGCTGGAGCCAGCGCACGGCGATGAGGGTGTGGGGATTGTAGTACCCCATCCCCATGGGCTCCCCGCCCGGGCCGTCCACCGCCACGAGCGAACCCGGCGGCAGCTCCGGCACCGCCTGGAGCTCGTTGGAGAAGACCCACGGGTGGCCGGACCGGATGCGCTTCTCGCGGCCCTTCTGGAGTCGGAGGCGGGGAAGTTTCTCGGGGGGGAGGGTCATTGTAAAACCTTTCGTGATGAGGTGATGAGGGGATTAGGGGATGAGGAGAAAGCCGAACCTATCCTGAGCCACCTTCATTTCGGCCTCTCGGCATCTCCTCATCTCGGCGCTCAATACGCTCTCGCCCAAACGACGCGCCGGTCCGAGGCCCCGCCGCAGGCCAGGCACTTGCCGGACTCCTTCTCGCCGTCGAAGGGGATGCAGCGGATGGTGGCCTTGGTCTCCTCCTTGACCCTGTCTTCGCAGGCGGAGGAACCGCACCAGTGGGCCCAGAAGAAGCCGCCCTTCTCGATGTCGCGCCGGAACGCCTCGTAGTCGTCGATCCGGTAGGAGTGGTCCTCTCGGAAGGCGAGGGCGCGGCGGAAGAGCGCCGATTGCAGGTCGTCGAGCAGCGCCTTCAGAGCCTCCGGGGCGCCTTCGAGCGGCAGGCTCTCCTTCTGCCGCTTCTCGCCCTCGCGCAGGGCGCGGGTGGCCACGCGCGGCACCGCCACGCAGACGCCCTGCTCCACGTCTCGGGGCCCGATCTCCAGGCGCACGGGAACCCCTTTCATCTCCCACTCGTTGTACTTGAAGCCGGGGCTCACCGTGTCGCGGTCGTCCAGCACGACGCCCAGGCCCGCCGCGGCCAGCCGCGCCTTCAGCGACGCAGCGGCCTCCATCACCCTGGCCCGGCCGGCCTCGTCCTTGTAAATGGGCACGATCACGGCGTGGGTGGCGGCCATCTTGGGCGGCACGACGAGGCCTTGGTCGTCGCTGTGGGCCATGACGAGGGCGCCGATGAGACGCGTGGAGACGCCCCAGCTCGTCTGCCAGCAGTACTGCCACTCGCCCTTTTCGTCTTGGAACTTCACGTCGAAGGCCTTGGCGAAGTTCTGCCCCAGATCGTGGCTCGTGCCCGCCTGGAGCGCCTTGCCGTCCTGCATCATGGCCTCGATGCACGTGGTCTTGAGGGCCCCCGCGAACTTCTCGGATTCGGACTTCACGCCCTTGAGCACGGGCAGGGCCATCCACTCCTCCGCGAAGCGAGCGTAGACGTCCAGCATGCGGAGGACCTCCGCCCAGGACTCCTCGTGGGTGGCGTGGGCCGTGTGGCCCTCCTGCCAGAGGAACTCCGTGGTGCGCAGGAAGAGGCGGGTGCGCATCTCCCAGCGGACCACGTTGGCCCACTGGTTCAAGAGCACCGGGAGGTCGCGGTAGCTCTTGATCCATTTGGAGTACATGGCGTAGATGATGGTCTCGGAGGTGGGCCGGACGATGAGTGGCTCCTCCAGCTCGCTGTCCGGGTCTGGACACACGCCACCGGCGGGAGAGGCTCCGAGGCGGTGGTGTGTGACGACCGCGCACTCCTTCGCGAACCCCTCCACGTGCTCGGCCTCCTTCGAGAGAAAGGACATGGGGATGAAGAGGGGGAAGTAGGCGTTCACGTGGCCCGTGGCCTTGAACATCCCGTCCAGGGCCTTCTGGAGGTTCTCCCAGAGGGCGTAGCCGTTGGGGCGGATGACCATGCAGCCCTTGACGGGAGAGTAGTCCGCCAGCTCGGCCCTCAGGACGATGTCCTGGTACCACTGGCTGTAGTCTTCGCTTTGGGGAGTAATGGCCTTCTCGTCGCGCTTCGCCATGGGTCCTCTTCCTCCAGATGGTGCCGCGGGGAGTGTCCCGGGAAGCGCCAGGATACACGAAGCGGGAGCCGGGGGCCAGGGGGCCCCGGGGCGGGCGATAGAGCGAAGACGGATGCGCGGGACGCGCGGCGTCCGTGGTAAGGAGATGGGGCGAGGCCCCTTCTAACCCTCGTCCTCCGCCGACGGTCTGAGGACCGTCAGCGCGTAGTGGCTCGGCGTGATCATCTCCGCTTTCCGGAACTTCAGACCGGCCTCCAGCGCGAGCTCCTCGGCCCGATGGTGGTGGATCCGGTGCTCGTAGGGAGGCCCCTCTTCCTGTCTCACCTTGGCCCAGTCGATGAGGACGACCAGGGCGCCAGGCTTGGTGACCCGGCCCATCTCTTTCAGAAAGGCCACCGGTGCCTCGGTCTCGTGGAGGACGAAGCAGGCGAGGGCGATGTCGGCGATCCCGTCCGCCAGAGGCAGCCTGGACTCCTCCGAGGGGAGCGTCTTGAGCCAGGGAGGCGGCCGTTTGGAGCGGAGGTGCTCCAGCATCTCCGGCAGGAGGTCGAGGGCGTAGACCGTTCCCTCCGGTCCCACGAGTTCGGCCGCGGGCAGCGAGAAAAAGCCGCTGCCGGCTCCCACGTCCACGAAGGTCATGCCAGGCCCCAACCCGAGCTCCCGCAAGATCTTCTCCGGGGGCATGGCCCTGTACCGATCCGGGTTCTCAAGACTGTTCAGATGGGATGGATTAAACTTATGCGCCACTGTGGACTCCTTCGCGACGTGTCCGCCAGCTTCTGGCTGGGGCACTCAATGGGGGCGCCAGGCGCCCCGATTAGAGAGAGATTCTACCTCGCGCCGGAGGTAACGGACGTGCTCCCGAACGCAAGGTTGGGCCCGGCGGCAAAGTTGCACTGATGAAACCAATGCCCTGCCTGCTGAAACGCGGCCCCTTGTCGTTAAACGCAAGAAACACCCGTGCCGGCTCACGCCCCAAGCACCCGGCCATTCCTGCCTATCTCCTTCCATTCTATGGGTTAGCCGTCTCAAATCCGCCCGCGCCTCTTTCCCCTGGAGGGTCCTGCAGGCGCTGAGATGAAAACGGCCCCGGGTCCCCCTCCGTGCGGGAGATCGTCGGCCAAGGCTGCAACTTTTACATTTACAAGGGATCGGCCTACTTCGGCCGGGCGGCGCCGCAAATTGGCACCGACCTTGCTTCGGATACATCGCGCACCGCTTGAGGAAAGGTCGATGCGCTGAGGTGGAGGAAGCAATGATCCAGTTGACCGAGCAGGCCATTCAGGCAGTGAAGAGCTTCATCGGCGAAGAGGGCCGCACCGGAGCCGGGCTCAGGATCTCCGTCGTAGGCGGCGGTTGCAGTGGCTTCCAGTACGATCTATCTCTGGTGGACCAGGGAACGGAGAACGACGAGAAGTACGAGTTCCAGGACCTTCCAGTCTACGTGGACAAGACCTCTCTTCTGTACCTGAAGGGCACCGTGGTGGATTACGTGAACGATATCAGGGGGTCCGGGTTCGTGTTCCAGAACCCGAATGCGGTGGCCT
Organism: Acidobacteriota bacterium; assembly: GCA_049967655.1. Classification (GTDB taxonomy): domain Bacteria; phylum Acidobacteriota; class UBA4820; order UBA4820; family DSQY01; genus DTPS01. The sequence continues at coordinate 8,791 of JBMFSH010000027.1, read as the reverse complement.
CCTGCGGGTGCGGGCACTCCTTCGAGGCCTGAGCCCTGCTTCGGGCGGCGTGGAATTCGCCGGCCCGGGGCCTGGAACCCGAGCGGTTCCACGAGACGCTTTCCAAAGAGGATCCCCCCTCCTCTCAGAACTCCCCGGCCTCGCGGCCGGGGAGTTCCCCCCCTCCTCGGAGGGCGCGGGGTGAACGAAGGGCTTTCCCATGAGGATCCCCCCTCCTCTGATAGCTCCCCGGCGTTGAACCGGGGAGCTTTTCTTTCTCTTCGCGAAGCCAAGCCCAGGACGCTTGGAGTGAGAGGCGGAGGCAGTCCTGCCCGGGCCTCCCTCGGCTCCTCGCTCCCGAGTCACTTCATATCGGGATAGGGCGCCACCGTGACGGTGTTTCCAGGGCCGTCGAAGACCATCCGGTACCGGTTCAGGATGTCCCGTCCCAGGATCCCCCAGAGGGGAAGCGGGAAGCGCTGGGGGACTTCGGTCACGGGCGCCACCGGTTTTTGAAAGACATGCCCCGCGAACTCCAGGGTGACCTGCTCCGCCAGCCCCGAGGAGAAGGCTCCCGAAAAGCCCACGCCGTAGAGGTTCCCGTACTTCCCCGAGTTGACGCGAATGCCGAGCTTCGGAACGTATTGGGAGGCCAGCAGCGTGTAGGGGGCGCCGGTGTCCAGGAGGAAGGGAAAGGGGCCCCGCCCCTGGAGCCTCACCTGGACGAGGGGCACGCCCTCCACCCAGAGGAGCGGCAGGGTGGTCCCCTTCTCCCCCAGGAGCTGCTCGGGCGGCGTTCCCTTGGGCCAGAGAGCGAACCTCCCGTGCCGGCGGTCGTAGTAGGTCATGAACCCGGCGAAGGGAGAAAGGCCCAGATACCCGCCCTTGTTGGTCCAGAACTCGCTGTCCCGCGCGTTGATCACCGCCGGCTGCTGGGTCAGGGTCATTCCGGCTACCTCCAGGCGCGAGATCAGGATGGTGCGAGACTGACGGGGGCCTTCGGAGCCCCAGCCTTCGAGCAACACTGATCCCAGCTTGGGTAGCCGCAGCTTGTGGGCCAGATCGACGTTGACCAGGACCGACTCCGCTCCCGTATCCAGGGCCAGCCATGTCTTTTTGCCGTTTATGGTCACCTGGAGGCTGGGCTCCCCGAAGATCTCCCGAATCGTTGTGTTTCCGGGAAACTGGGCGGGAGAGGCGATGCGCACGGGGCCCAACGGCGCCAGGGCTTCGTAAAGCCGCAGCTGATCCGCCGTGGGCTGCGAGCCGGGAGCGATCCGGGCCATGGCCTTCAAGACTGCGAGCTTGGCCGACGGATCATCCAGGGCCCTCGCTTTCAGGGAGAGCAGGTCTGGGGTGGGAGGAACGCCTTTGGCTTCGGCGCGGGCGATCAGGGACAGGGCCTCCGCCTTGCGGCGCAGGCAGAGAGCGGCGTTGACCATCTTGGGAAGGGCAACGACTCGCCAGCGCTCATCCTTCAGAACCGGCTGCCAGGCCGCCAGCGCCTCGTCGGCGCGGAAATTGAGAAAGAGGCAGTCCCCGAATATCAGCCGGGCCTCGGGGTCGGCGGGCGCGCGCTCAGAGGTCTCCTTGGCCGCCGCGAGGGCCTCGATCCACCGCCCTCCTTCCACGAGGCTCTTGACCCAGGCAGCGCGCAGGCCGAGGTTATCGGGCTTCCGCCTGACCTCCAGCTCCAGCTCGGCCGCGGCATCATCAAAGCGCCCCTCCTTGAGAAGGGCCAACCCGCCGGTGGGAGCGGGGGTCTGGGAAGCTAGACTCACGGCCACGGCGACGAGGAGCGCCCCTGCCCAACACCGATGCCCGCAAGCCACCATGACCGCTCTCCGTCGGATGGACTCGATTCCACCTCTGAGTATTATAGCTCCTTCAAATCCCATGCTCGGCTTTTCCTGCGGTTGGCAAAACCCTGATGAGGTGGTACTTTGTTCCGACCGAGGACCGCGGCCCGGCCTGGGCGGTCCGCGGACCGGGACCCTCAGAACCGTTCGCGGCTTAGAAGCAGGGAGGATCCTATGCCCGTTCGCGTCCGCTTCGCTCCATCCCCCACCGGCTACCTCCACGTGGGGGGCGCCCGAACCGCGCTCATCAACTGGCTTTACGCCCGCAGGCACGGCGGGGCGCTCATCCTGCGCATCGAGGACACGGACGAGGCCCGCTCCACGCCCGAGATGACCCAGGCCATTCTGGACGGCCTGAGCTGGCTCGGCATCGCGTGGGACGAGGGCCCCTTCTTCCAGAGCGGGCGCCAGGCCCTCTACCGCGAGAACGCGCAGAAGCTCCTCGCCTCCGGCCACGCCTACCGCTGCTTCTGCTCCAAGGAGGCCCTCGATGCGCGCCGCAACGCCAGCGGCAAGCCCGCCGAGTGGAAGTACGACCGGCTCTGTCGCGCGATTTCCAAGGAGGACTCCGACCGCCGCGCGGCTGCGGGAGAGCCCTTCGTCGTCCGCTGCGACGTGCCCGAGGGCAAACTCGCCTGGGACGACGTGGTGAAGGGACGCATCGAGTTCGACAGCTCGGAGGTGGAGGACTTCGTGCTCCTCCGCTCCGACGGCACTCCCACCTATCATCTCTCGGTGGTGAGCGACGACGTGGCGATGGGGATGACGCACGTGATCCGCGGCGAGGACCACATCAGCAACACGCCCAAGCAGATCGCCCTCTACGCGGGGCTCGGCGAGGAGCCGCCCGTCTTCGGGCACTTGCCGCTCATCCTGGGCATGGACAAGAAGAAGCTCTCCAAGCGACACGGCACGGTCTCCGTGCTCTCCTACAGGGACGAGGGTATCCTGCCGCTGGCGCTCTTCAACTTCCTGGCCCAGCTCGGCGCCAACCTCGGCGAGGAGCCCTTCCTTCCCGTACCCGAGGTCATCCGCCGGTTTGACTTCTCGGCCCTCAAGAACTCGGCTTCGGTCTTCGACCGCGAGCGCCTGGCCTTCATCAACGCCAAGGTCATGGGCGAGACGCCGCCCGGCGAGCTGGCCGCGCTGGTGCAACCCTTCCTGGAGCCGCTGGCGCCGGGGGCGGCCAAGCCCTCAAAGGCGGCGGTCCGGGTCTGCGCCACACGCGCCAAGGACCTAAGAGAGCTGGCGGCCATGCTCGTGCCCTACGTGACCACGGAGTTCCCGTATGACGAGAAGGGCGCCGCCAAGGCTCGTAAGGATCCCGCCGCCCTCGCCGCGCTGGAGGCGTTGATCCCCCAATTGGAGGCGCTGTCCGGGGACGAGTGGAATCCCGTCAGGATCGAGGAGCTCCTGCGCGGCCACGCCGAGGCCTCGGGCGTGAAGGCCGGCGCCCTCATCCACCCCTGCCGCCTATTTCTCACTGGCCGCACGGAAAGCCCCGGCATCTTCGACGTCCTTGCGGCCATGGGGAAGGCGGGGACGCTCGTCCGCCTTCGTCGCGGCATCGCGACTCTCACGGAGCGCGGGTGAGGTCCAAGAGGCCAGCCCAGCATACTGGGAGCCAGGCCGGGAGCCCCATGACGCCGAGGGTCCTTCGCTGGGGACCCTCCGCTCAGAACCGGCACCCCAGCCCGACCAGGAAGACGTCCGTGTCCCGGTTGTACCCGGTGACGATCCGGTTCCAGTGGGCGGGGATCTCCCACCGGTCGTTGATCCGGTAGGCCACCCGCAGGGTCACGATGCCGGCGAGGGTCCCCCCGGGCACGAGCTCCCCGGGAGCTGGCGGGCGGCGCTTGTCGATGGCGACGTAGGCCCCGCCCCCCGCGCCGAGGACGAGGTGGTTTCCGAGAAAGGCGCGCACGGCCTGGACCTCGGCGATGAGGCCGTTTCGCCGGACCACGCGGCTGTCGCCCTCGTTCAGCCAGGCGATGGAGGCATCCCAGTAGCGGCCGATGCCCCGCCGGTACTCGAAGCTGGAGGCGATGGAGGACTGGGAGTGGAAGCTGTTGACGATGGTCTGGCCGGCGAAGAGGGTGACCTCGTTTCGCGTGGTCCACTCCGCCTGGTGGGGCGGCCTGGGGCGGGGGCCCGGCGCGGACGGCGCGGAGAGCTGGTAGCCGATGCCCAGCACGGCGGACCAGGCGTCAAAGCTGTGAGCGGCCTGGATCCAGTTCATCCTGGCCTGGAGCAGCCATCGGTTCCGGGTGTACCAGGTGGCGCTGAGGCTCTCGATGGCTCCCCAGCCGTGCACGTCCGAATAGGAGCCGCCGCGGGCGGCTTCGGTGGTGTCGAAGTAGCGGTAGACGCCGGCCCCCGCCGCCAGGGCGAGCTGGCGGTGGAAGACGGTGAAGCGCTCCCAGTACTGGAAGGCGTTGCCGTCCCGGTGGTGGTAGGGGAAGTGGCCCTCGTTCATCCACGCCACGCTGAAGGCGGTATGTTCGCTCACCCCTTGCAGGTATTCGATGGCCCAGGCGTAGGAGCTGTCGTGGATCTTCCCGTCCTGCGTCGCCCCTCCCAGGAGCGACAGCTCCTGGGCCTTCGGATGGGGTGCTAGCGCAAGGAAGAGCACGAGGCTCGCCGTGGCGGTCAGAATCCTTTGCTTCATTGGTTTTCCTAAGCCCATTCACGCCCGGCTACACGAAACCGCCTCCCTGCGCACCTGCTTAGGGTACACGAAACCGGCCGAAGGAGCCTTACGGGCTCACAACGACGGTGACGGGCGGTGGAGCAGGGCCATCCGCGCTCAAGGCAACGGTGGTGCTACCATGCAAGCTGGCCTCGGCGGCGGTCACCGTCACGCTCCCCTCTCCGAGACCACGGAACGAAAAGAGCCCCTGCCCATCCGTCGTAACAGTGTTGCCAACCACCGCGCCCACCCCCTGAAAGGCCAGAGAGACGCTTGCATCGGCCACGGGACTGCCGTCGGTTCGAACCACTCTTCCGTTCAGGGTGAGACCAATGAAGGAAAGGGTGAGCGGTGAGGTAACCTCGTCGGGTATGACGAGGGGAAGCCGGTACTCCATGCCGTTCCATTCCAGCGTGGCCTGGGCTGGCCCCGGAAAAACCCCCTTTACCAGCGCATAGCCTGAAGCATCGGTTTGGGCGGTCTGGGTGGGCGAAGGTATCCCCAAGATGATTCGCCCTCCGGCGGAGTTCACCGCCACGAGACCCTCATCCGAGTCCTGGCCACTCGCTTGGCTGATAGTCACCCAGGCGTTGGCAACCGCTAAGCCGTCCTTCTGCACCAGAATGGGAAGCTGTAAGCCGTTGACGGGGATGGTGACCTTCACCTTCTGGCCCGACGACAGGCTCACCATTCGCATGGCCGATGGTTCCAACCGCATGGGAGCGAATGCCTGGATCCGGTACGTCCCTGGCGTCACGTCCAGAAAGCTGAAGCTCCCGTCGGCGCCGCAGGCAGCAGCGGGAGCGTTCAGGTCGAAGGATTGACTCGCCAGCTGGACGCGCCAGCCGCTGAAATCCCGAGGCTGGCTATCCGTCAACTCTCCCTCTACAGAGGCCCCTCTCGACAGGGTCAGGGTACCCACATCCACGTCTTCCCCGTCCACCACCACGGCTTCCTTCACGGCCCTCGCCTCCCCCTCCGAGGCTACGAGGCGGTACCGCCCAGGAGCGACGCCCGGAATGTCAAACGAGCCGTCGTCGCCAACCGTTCCAGCCAACACCGGAGGGGGCACTTTTACCAGGGCGTCTGGGGCTTTCAGCATCCGCTTCAGTTGCACGTGGGCCTCCGCTCCGGCCGGCGAACCGTCCTCCCGCACCAAGCTCCCGGATACCTCGGGATGAGAAGAGAGAGCCAGGTCTCCGATGTCCACCGTGCCCGCTCCAGTTACCGTCACCGCGACGCTGCGCGCCTTGCGCCGGGGCGCCCAGGCCAACACCTCATAGCGGCCCGGCAAGAGGCCCGAGAGCCGAAACTCACCTTCCGCATTCGCCGAAGCCTCCCACAGAACATCGCCGGACATATCTCCTGACCGCTCCTCGACGCGCACACCTCCTTCCGGCAGTGGTGTGAGGTCACGCTCACCCACGATGCGACCCCCGATCTCTCCACCCCGCGTCATGCGCACGAGGAGAGCTTGGTTCTCGCGCGCCGGCAGGGGCCCCACCTGTTGGGGGACGAACCCCTCCGCCCGCACCGTGAGGGTGTAGGGAGCCATATCCCGGTACAAGGGTGGGAGGTGGAATTGTCCCTTCTCGTCCGTGAGTGCTTCCGGCAGCCGGGAATCGGAACGCGTGGTGACACTCGCCTGTGGAACGGGCCGGCCGCTCGCATCGACGACGCGTCCAGCAAGCAAGATTCCCCGTTCCATGGAGACGTGAATACCGCCCGCATCGCAGGGCTCATGCAAGTCTACGCGGACGGGAGCCGCATCACCAGCGGCGCAGGTGATACGGCAAGGATAGCCCATGGGAGCGACGGTCGATTCGCGCCGGGGAGGATGGAGCTCGTCTCGGAGCCGGAGCCAGGGCAGGTCCGGGGGATAATAATCGGCCGTTACGGTCAGTGGCGGCTCTCGATGGACCGTTGGGGGAATCTCCACGATCAGGCGGCACCCCTGCGCTGGCTCCAAGAGGATGGATTCGGAGCCACGGGGCCAGGCGGCCAGCGGGTGGACCCGGTATCCTCGCGCCCAGAGCCAGCCCATGGTGATGCCGCCGGGGGCGGGGGGTGCCTGGAGCCTACCGGCGGTATCGCCCACGACCTCCTTCCGAAGAGTTTTCAGATGTTCAGCCAATGCCAGCGGGTTGAGAGTCGTGCACCCGTCCAGGTAGACGAGGTGGGGAGCGTCCGCGTCCCGCCCAGAGGGACCCTGCACGTGCCAGAGCGTGAGCGGCGCCGGCACCAGAGGAAGCGCTACGGAGTCGGAGGAAGCCGGAATCTCCGTGATCATGGGAAGGTAGGCGGCCTCTTCAATCCACGCAACGAGGGTCTCGCCCTGCATGGCGTGCAGTATCGCCTTTCCGCTCTCATCCGTCATCACCCGGCCGAAGGGTTCGGGCAGGTTGGGCCAACCGGAAGGCTTCCATTCCACGAGAACCCTTGCCGCTGGGCTTCCGTCCTGCCTTCGCACCTGAAGCACTACGGCTCGGCCTTCGGGACACGCGGCAGGAATGGTGCGTCCCTTGGTGATGAGGAGCATGGCATAACCCGACTGCCAGAGGACCACCGGCTCGGTGGGCAGTCTCTTCGCCTCATCCGGCGTCAGAAGCTTGGGCACCGCCGCGGGCTCCAGACCGCAGATCCACCGCTCCGGCGCCGTCTGCGCCGCGAGTCCGGCGGTCACGAGAAAGAGGGTGAGGGCCAAGGTGACGGCCAGATTGCGATTGCAGCTCCGGTAGGGTGCTTCACTCATTTCGAAGACCTCCTGGAAAGGAGTGAAGGGTCGTGAGGAGCGTGCCCATGAGGAGCTGTTCGTCGGCCACCGGCGAGACGCGGCAGGCCAGCACGGGGTGGCGCGGCTGTGCCGAGGGCACGACCATGAGATACGGGAGGTCAGCGGGGGCAAGGCCGAAAAAGACCCTCAGTCGCCCTTCTCCGTCCTGAACAATGCGCTCCTTCGGAATGCCCGCCTCCTGAAGCTCCCCAATCGAGAGCCCAGGCGGCACCACCAGTTTGAAGCTGCACGAGAGGGGTTCGGCCTTCAAGGCCGCGTCGAGGCTGAAGTAGGCCTTGGCGAACGCGCAGGGACAACCGTGGCGCACGAACAGGAAGGCTTCATACGCGGGCGGGCGGCCGCCGCCTGCTCGGCCCAGAACCGCCGGGAGTGGAGGGAGAGACGTAGCCCCGCCGACGCTCCGCGAACAGCTCGCCATCCCGAGAAGCGAGATACCCACCAGCCAAGGAACCCAGCGATCAGCCCGCCACATGGTCTTTCCCCGGCAGCGTGAGGTGCAAGACGTAGAGGCTCGTCGTATAGGCGAGACGCATGGGATCGATATGATACACGATGAGATAGACCCGCCCGAAGCGGTCCGTAGCAGCGATGCGAAGCCCGTCGAAGAAGGCGAGTGGAAAGGAGAGGTGCAGAGGCTCGCGACCGACGGTCTCAAGCCGCTGGTTCATCCATTCCACTTCGAGCGGAACCTTTTCCAGCCGGTGCTTCCAGACTACGCCGAGCCATGGTCCCGCCGGAATGAGCCCGCCCACGCTGTGGGATGCCACGAGGGCCTTCTGCGTCGCCTCGATGGTATCGAAAGTGATGTTCGGGAGGCGGCTGACGTCGGCCGGCTCCGCCTGGGAGACCGCGAGGGTCCGCCCCTCGTCGTCTAGGAGGAAGATCTTCCTGGGCAAAGAGTGCGTGACAGCCCAGCGTCCGCGGCCCCAGGGGGTGGCCACGGCGGCCGCCCATTGAGCCTCCCGCGAGACATCGAATTGGCCGGGGCCGTAGGATCGGGCGTCGTTGATCCTCGGCTCCAGCCCCTTCCACGAGGTGGAGTAGAGGAGCCAAAGCTCCACGGGGCGGTCGGGGACGGGCATGACCGGGAAGCTCTCACCGGGGAAGACGATCCGCTTCGGCGTGAGAAACCACTGCGTGGAGAAGTTGGAGGCGGGCAGCCGCAGGGTGCTGAGGTAGCGGCCCGTCTTAGCCGAAAAGAAATGGATGGGGCCGTGGTCTTCCCGCACCGCCAGCGTGTCGCCGCAGATCGACAGGTCGATGGGCCTCGTCATGCGGCCGGGACCGGCGCCTGGGGCGCCGATGGTCCGGAGAAAGCGTCCCTCCGGTGAATAGACAAAGACGCGTCCGCCATCGATATCGGTCAGGTAGAGTCTCCCCTCGTCGTCCGTCTTGACATCCGCCACCGCGGCGGGCCGGCCGGGGAGCTTCAGCTCCACGGGAGGCCCCAGTGTGGGCAGAACTGGTGGG
>JBMFSH010000026.1:0-39022 GCA_049967655.1 Acidobacteriota bacterium | reverse complement strand
TGACAAGGACCCCTTCTTCAATGGCTTGCCCAGCCTGCTTTCCATGCTCTTTCCCCCGTTCCATCGCGGGATTGGGGCCTCAGGTCCCTCTAGCTTGCCCGCCGTGACGGCGTGTCCCATCGCCCACCAAGCCTGTCCAAAGTGGGCCGAGGCGTTTCGAAGCCGGCCAGGGCAATCTATTTTTGACAGCCGTGCGGAAAACCAATCTCTGAGACGGCGGTCTAGCTCAGGAGGCGCCGCACTTCGGCGAGCAGATCCTCCGGCTTCACCGGCTTTTCGAGGTAGCCTTCGGGTGCGGGCACCTGCGAGCGGGTGGAGATGAACTGCTTGAACTCGTGGGAGACTCCGGTCACGATCACCACCGGGATCTTGGAGAGGGCCGAATCCTCCTTCATTTTCCGATAGGCCTTGACCCCCGTCATTTCGGGCATGGTGATGTCCAGGGTGACCAGGTCGGGGTGCTCCTTCAGCACCTTCTCCATGGCCTCTTCGCCGTTGAAGGCTTCGAGCGCCTCAAAGCCGTTGTCCCTCAACACCGACGCCAGGTAGGTGACCACGTCCGGCTCGTCATCCACCACCAGGATCTTCTTTCCCATGGGAACCCCCTTGAAAGACGAGTGAGGAGTGGGAAGTGAGGGCGAGGAGTCAAAGAAGATTCGAAGACCGCGCTGGCGGAGAAATTTCGCCCTCTTCCCCTCTTCTCAGGCCTCACCCGATGTTCCAGATCTTTCCCCCCTCGCTCCTCATTCCTAACTCCCCGCCATCCCTAGTGCCACTCCCACTCGATGAAGCCAGGCTTCACCTCCACCATGGCGTTGACGATGAGCTCCACGAGGCCGCCGTAGAGGATCTTGTTCTTCTCCCACAGGTCATAGTAGGCCAGCATGTCGCGGAACTGGCCCTTGCAGTTGCTGCACGGGGCGCAGAGGTACTTGGGGATGGAGGGGTCCAGGCAGTCGGAGAAGGCATTCAGGATCTGCTGCAGCTTCTTCCGGCCGGCCACCTGGAACCTCCAGTCCTGGAAGTTGTTCCCACTCATGATGGCAAACCCGGAGCCTCCGCCGCAGCAGTAGTTGTCCACTCCGTGCGGCCACATCTCGCGGAACTGGGGGCAGATCTTGCGGATGACCTCCCGCTGGGGCTCCACCACACCCATGAGCCTCACCAGGTTGCACGGGTCGTGCAGGGTCACGGGGAAGTCGTTCCGGCTGGGATCGAGCTTGATGCGGTCGTTCATCACGATGTCGCGCAGGAGGGTCATGGAGGACTCGCGGGGGATGTTCAGGTCGCCGGTCAGAACGCGGTCTGCGATCACGGAGAGCGCCTTGTGCGCGTGGCCGCACTCGCCCAGGACGATCTTCTTGACCCCCAGCTTTTTGGCGGCCTCGGCGTGCTTGATGGCCACCCGCGCGAACTGGGCGTCGTCGTACCAGAGGCCGTAATTGATGGAATCGTACCCCGCCAGTTCGGAGGAGAGGGTCCAGGTAATGCCCGCGGCGTTCAGGATCACCGCGAAGGCGCCCGGGTTCTCGGGCCAGGCCATGATCTCTCCCGCGTTGTGGATCAGCAGGACCTCGGCGCCCGCCACGTCCCAGGGCGTCTCCACCTTGAGGCCCGTCTTCTCCGTCATGTCCTCGTCGATGAACTCGATGTTATCCTTGACCACCAGCGAGCTCATGCCCGTGGAGGAGCCCACCTTGAGCTGGAGCACCGAGCCGTTGTCGTGGCACTCCTTGGCGCTGATCCCCATTTCCATGCTGAAGAGCTTGCGCAGCTCGTGTCCCACGAGCCCGTTGTCGGCCCCTATGGGGCAGGTCTGGGCGCAGCGGCGGCACAGGTTGCAGCGGTAGGAGAGCTCGGCCAGGCGCGCCACCAGCGGCCAGTTGACGGTGACCTCCCCGTGCTGCCAGGCGGAGAGCAGCCCGCCGTGCTTGACGTGCTTGAAATAGAGCCGGCGGAGGATCTCCGAGCGGTAGGTGGGGCGGTAGACCTCGTTTTGTCCGCTAGCCTCGTAGATGTGGCACGCGGAGGAGCAGGTCTGGCACTTGGCGCAGTGCTCCATGGTGAGGACCAGGGGCTGGAGGAAGGTCCAGTTGTTCTCGCGGGTGAAGAGCTTGTCGAGGCCGGAGAGGAACTTTTTGACCAGCTCGTCCTCTTCCTCCTTCGTCTTCGGCTGCGGGATGTTGAGGGCGCAGGTGTCGTCCAGGCCGCACTCCACCGAGCCCTTGGTCTTGTCGGCGAGAGGCTTCCAGTCGGGAGTGCTGGCCGGGTCCTGAAGGGGGGGCGGCAGGGGCATCAGCTCCTCTTTCGTCACGTGCGTCAGGGGTGCTCTGTCCCTCCGGGACATGTCCGATAGCCTGATCTTCGCCTTCATTTCTTCCCCCCTTCCCACGGATTGGTAGTGGCGACGTCGGCCCAGCTCCTCTTGCCGTCGGCCGTCACGTGAGGGGCCGACCAGGTCGGCCGGTAGGTCAGGTATTCCGCGAGCTTGGCCGCGATCTTCGGGTTGTTGGCCGTGGCGGCGTCATCCCATCGGACGGAGTGGTAGGTGAAGTACTTGGCGATGAAGTGCGACATGTGCGTAAGGGGGATGTAGGCGGCGAGAAGGGCGCAGAGGATGATACCGGTGGACCACAGGCCCGGAAGCGCGACGCTGGTATCGAAGGTCAACCAGGCAACGGTCAGGTGGACGACCCCTGGGGCGTCGGGGCCTCGCAGCAGATAGCCGGCGGCCATGAGGGCGAAGGCCACCAGGAAGAAGCAGAGGTTGAAAAGGTCGCCCGGCGTCGTGTAGTTCACGAGGTCGGGATCGGTGAGCCGGCGCACGAGAAGGGCCACCGCGCCGATGACCGCCAGGGCGCCGCCCGCCACTCCGGTAATCACGTAGATCCAGTGCAGGACCAGCCCCAGGCCGCCAGCCATGGCGGCAGGCGCGGCCAGCGTCAACACGGCTGCGAGGACCACCAGCCCCATGGTTCCGATGAGCAGGTAGAGGCCGAAGTGAAAGAGGAAGGAGCGGTACCACAGCTTCCGGTTGAACTCGTGGAGCGCCTTCAGAAAGAGCATCTCAGGCACCATGAAGGAGAGCTCCCCGACCAAGTTGAAGCTGGAGGAGTGCTTCCACCAGTCGAGCTGTTCGAAGTAGGAGCCCCCGTGCCGGACGCGCTCGGCCTCTTCGTGAGGCACAGGGTAGAGCTCCCAGCGCAGATGGATGGGGGCCTTGGCGTACATCACGGCCCGGGCCACGCAGGCTATCGCGAAGACAGCCGCACATAGGTAGAGAACTCCGAAGACTACCGCCGTCATGATCGCTCTTCCCCCGTCAGAAGGCGGCCGCCGGCTCCGCCGTGAGGCCGGGTCGGGGCCGCCGTGTCCAGTAACTTTGCACCGTACATCTCGGTGGGGCCGTTCGTCTCCACGACCCTTAATATAGGACTCCGCACCCCGCGCGCGGAGCGGATTCTGGGGAATTTTGGAGTTTTGGGGTATTTGCCACAATCGGCGGATTCCCCCTGCCCCAGGCTTACCGCCCAGTGGGCGTGGCCGCCGGTGTTACGAATTGGTTCATGGAGCGGCGAGGCGATTCCCGTTTCAAGTACAGCAGCTTGTCCGAACAGAGGAACCAGGCCAGTGCGAAGCGGAATCGGAATGCCTGCGCCCGTCCCAGAGCGGGACGGCTTGTCGCCTCCCAATCCTCCTTCCTAATCTCCCCGCGCTCTTCCCCCTTGGCAGCCTCCCCTCCGCCGGTCTATGCTTGGGAGCATCACTCGTGGGCCGGCTTGCCGTCGAGGGCGGAGGGTGGGACATGGAGCGCGCCTCAAGGGCTTATCTTGCGCTTTTCCTTCTTTTCTCCGGAGGACTGTTCCTGCTGCTGTGGCGTTGCGGCCTTCAGGTGCGCAATCTCTGGGCCGTTCCCTTTATCCTGGCATTTTACTTCGTGACTTATCAGTTCGACGTCCGAATCCCCGGCCTGGGAAGCATGAACGTCGATCACGCCATCGCCTTTCCCGCCGTGGTGATCCTCCAAAATCCGGCGGCCGCGGGAATCCTCGGCGGCATCGGCCTCCTGGCCAGCCGGCTGTACCGGCATGGTCCCCGAGGCTTCCGCCTTGTCCACGCCTGGGGTGTCGTGATGGCCGCTGCGAGCTTAACCCTGGGCTGCTGGCTTTATACCGCCATGGTGCCGCTGGTAGTCCCGGAGAGCTGGGCGTGGTTGGGCATCCTGCTCCTGGCCATGGGGGCCGCCAACAGCTTCAACTGGGCAGTCTATCTGCTGGGCAGAGCCCTTACCGGAATGGGTGCGAATCTGGAGATGGTCCGAAAGAGCTTCCTCCAAAACCAGTTATGGGTGCTGGTGTCGTCCCCCTTCGTGGGGTTGGTGCTTGGTGCCGCCACGGAGTCTCGGCCGCTCTACCTGTTTCTGAGCAGCCTCACGCTGCTGCTGGTCATCTGGAGCCTCCGCCTGAACGCCGGCCTCGAGGAGAAGCACGAGGCCCTCGTCGGGGCGGCTCGGCGGCAGGAGTTTCTGCAGCAGTTGACCATGGGCGCCACGGGGGACCTGGCCGACAAGGGGTTTCTGAAGAGCCTGCTCGTCGGGTTGCGGGAATTCGTTCCCTGGGAACGGGCGGTCATCCTGGTGCTCCCCCCGGCCCAACAGGAGGGCCCCGTCATCCATTCCCTGGAGGAGATCCCGATTGGACCCGATCTGATGAGCGGGCTCATGGCCTACCTGGAGGACCCGGTGCTCCGGGAGCCCAGGCGGGTGGAACGGCAAACCTTCCAGCCGCTTCTGCTGCCCGACGCCTCCTCGCAGCTTCTGGTTCCGATCCTCACCGGTGAACTCGCGCTCGGGTTATTGGCGGCCGAACGCGGTGCCCAATTCGATCCTTTCCGGGAGGACGAGGCCCAGTTTCTGAGCCTCACGTTGCACCAAGTGGCGCAGGGGACGCAAGACCAGCTCCTGAAGACTCAGCTCATGAGGACCAACCGGAAGCTCGTCCGGCAGACCGAGTTTCTGACCCGGATACTCCAGATCTCGAACCTCCTCAGGGTGCATCTGGACGTCCAAGGCATCCTGGACAGCGTGGCGAAGGGGATCCGGGAGAGCCTCGGGTTCGGGAGCGTTCTGATCAGCCTCTACCACGAGGATCGGCGCATCTTCGAGCGAATCGCGCAGGCCGGTCTGGACGACCTGTGGGAGGAGATCCGGTCGGTGACCCCGCCGGCGGCGGACATCATGGAGTATCTCTCGGAGCGGTACCGCCTCGGCGCTTCCTACTTCGTGAGCCACACCGAGGGGAAGCTCAGCCCCTACGATATCCTCCCCAGCGGCGCCAGGGAGTCTACCCGGCCGGATGACTGGCATCCGGAGGATCTGCTGCTGGTGCCCCTGAGAGACCAGGACAACCGGTTGTTGGGTATCATTTCGGTGGACGAGCCGCAGGACGGCAAGGTCCCCTCGGACGAGACGCTCAGGGCATTGGAGATTCTGGCCAATCAGACCGTGTACGCCCTGGAGAGCGCGCAAATCCACGCGCAGACCAAGCGCCAGGCCGTCATGGACTCCCTGACCGGCCTCTACAATCACGGCTATTTCCAGGAGACCTTCGCCGTCCGATCCAAGGAGTACGCCGCCGCCGGGATCCCCTACAGCGTACTGATGCTGGATCTGGACGATTTCAAGCAGATCAACGACACCTTCGGACACCTGACGGGGGACGCCGTTCTGGAGAGCGTGGCCGGCCTGCTCAGTTCCAGCATCCGGTCGGAGGACGTGGCGGCCCGCTACGGAGGGGAGGAGTTCGCGATCTTCCTGCCGCACCGAACCTCGGAGCAGGCCAGGGCCGTCGCCGATCGAATCCGTTCGCGGGTCGAGTCGCTACCCCTGCCCGTCGAGGGCCTGTCCGCGCCCATGCAAGTGACCCTCTCGGTGGGTGTGGCCTCCTTTCCCGATGACGGGAAGGACCACCACGTCATTCTGGAGAAGGCGGATGCCGCCCTCTACGCCGCCAAGAGACAGGGGAAAAACCGGGTCTGCTGACCGGTCGAAAAGGGAGCAGGAACCGTGCGCCGACGGGAGTGGTCGAATGGTTTGAGGGTGACGCTGGTCCTCCTCCTCTGCGGGCCGGTCCTGGGCGTGCCGCGGGCGGGCGCCGTAAGGGCGGCTGGCCCGAACGGCCCCGGGACGCGCCTGAAGGTGGTGGCTTCTCCCTATGAACCGTACGTGATCGCCGAGGATGGACACCTCAAGGGGCTGGAGGTGGATCTGCTCCATCTGGTGTGCGCGGCCAACGGTTGGACCTACCAGGTGGAGGAGCTTCCTTTCGCCCAGATGCTGGACCGCCTGGAGAGGGGCGAGGCGGACGTGGGCCTGGGGGCGATCTACCGGACTCCCGGTCGCGAGGCTCGTCTGCTGTTCACCGACGGCTACGTCGACACGGGGCTCGTCGTGGTGACGCGAGCCAGCCGGGAGCTGGCCTCCTTGCGCGGTGTGGCAGGCTGGAGGGTGGGGGTGAAGGAGGGGGCCACGGGCCAGAGAGCTGCCCTGAAGATGCAGGCGGCCGGAGACCCTTCGATCACCGTGGCCCCGTTCGGCAGCACGGAAGAGAGCCTTGCGGCGCTTCGGGCCGGAACGGTGGACGCCGTGTTCAACGACTACCTCAACAGCCTCTTCGTCATCAGCCGGCAGTACGCGGGGGAGCTGACCATCGCCAAGGGCTCCTGGGGGCCGCTCTTCCTGTCGCGGGAGCACCTGTCCATAGCTTTCGGTCCGGGCCGGGAGGCGGAACGGGCCGATTTCGACCGCGTCATGGCCCAGCTCAAGAAGGGAGGCACGCTGACCCACATCCGCAGGAAGTGGCTCCCTCAGGTGACGACGCCCGACGTGGGGCGGATCCTCGGCTGGATCATCGCCGCCGTGGCCCTGGTGGCCCTGATCGCCCTGATCGTCCTCTGGGCCTTGCGGCGCAACCTCAGGCAGAGGTTACTCCGGGACTCGGAGCGCCGCTACCGGGAGCTCATCGAGAAGTCCCCCCTGGGCATCTGCCTCGTGCGCGAAGGGACCGTGGTGTACGCCAACCAGGGCGTGCTGAAGCTCTTCGGCTGCGAGTCCCTCGGCGACCTCAGCAGCGGGTTCGTCCAGGCGCTGATCGCGCCCGGAGAGCGCCAGGGCGTCGAGGCCCAGTTCCGGGAGGGGCGGGCGAAGGAGGCGGACGAGCAGGATTTTGACACGGTGGGCCGAAGAAAGGACGGGGCGCTGTTCCCCATGCACGTGCGGCTGGCTCACGTGGATCTCCAGGGCGGCTCCGCCTTTCTCGCCTTTCTGGAGGACGTGACCGAACGCAAGCGGGCGGAGGCGGCGCTGCGCGAGAGCGAGACCCGGCTCCGGCTGATGGTCGACAACGTCCACGAGATCATCTACTACAACGCCCTGGAGGGAGATCCGCCCGTCCTGAAACCCCTCTTCGCCAGCCGCCAGCTGGAGCGGATTCTCGGCTACCCGCCGAACTATTTTAGCCAGCCCGAACACGAATGGTTCGAAGCGCTTCACCCGGAAGACCGAAACATGGTCCGCCAGGAGCTGCAGCGACTCCTGACCTCGCCCCATCCTGTAACTATCGAATACCGGTTCCTCCACCGCACCACGGGACAGTACCACTGGCTGGAGGACCTGGCCGTTCCGAGGCTCGATGCAGAAGGCCGAATAGTCGGATTCTTCGGCGTGGCGAGGGATGTAACGGACCGGAGAAGAGCGGAGGCGGCCGAGCGCCGTCGTCACCGGCAGCTGCTCTCGCTCGTCTCCTCGGCCCAGGCCATGGGCGGCTTCCTCAACTTGCGCGGCGCCGCCAGGACCATCTGCGAGGCGGCCCTGTTGGGCGTGGAGGCGCGGATGGCGTGGATCGGCCTGGTGGTGCCGGAAAGCGTGGAGCTCGAGGTGCTCGCTTCGGCCGGCATGGATGAGGGCTACACCTCGACGGTTCACGTGCGATGGGACGAATCCGATCACGCGCGAGGGCCCACGGGCAGAGCCATCAAGAGCAGGCTCCCGGTCATCGTGCAGCGGGACGACCCCACCGTGGCGCCCTGGAGAGAGGCGATGGAACGGAGAGGCTTCGTCTCCGTCTGCGCCCTGCCTCTCCTGCACGAGGATACGGTGCGCGGCGCCCTGACCGTCTACGGCGGCGATGCGGGATCCTTCACCCAAGACGCGGTGGAGCTTCTCGAAATTTTCGCCCGGCAGGCGACCATGGCCGTGGTCAATGCCTCCCTGTACGGCGAGGCAACCGCCACCATCGAGGAGCTGGCGGCCACCAACCGCGAGCTCCAGCGAACCAGAGACGAACTCCTGGCCGGGCTCGACGGGCTTCGCCGCAGCAAGGAGTCGTTGAGGGCCAGCGAGGAGGCCTTCCGCATCCTGGGCGGCCACAGCAGCGATTGGGTGTGGGAGGTGGGCGCCGATCTGCGCTTCACGCACAGCAATGGCTGGGTGTCCAGGCTGCTGGGCTACCAGCCCGAGGAGATCCTCGGTAGGTCTCTCTGCGATCTGATGCCGCCGGCCGAGGCCAGGCGGGTCAGGAGTCAGTGGGAGGGCGAGGCGGGGGGCAAGAAACCGCTGCGAGAGGTGTTGGCCGTCTACGTGAAAAAGGACGGCGCCTGGATGGTGTTGGTGACCAGCGCCATCCCCATTCGCGATGCCTCCGGTAGATTCCGCGGTTACTGGGGCATCGGACGGGGGGCCGTGGGCGAGGAGGCGGAGGAGTATCTTCAGCGCGCCTCGGGGGCTGGGGGAGAGTGCCGCGAGGGGACGGATTGAAGGGGCAACGGCCCGATCCTACTGCGCCGGTGGTTCGAGCGTCTCCCACTGGAGGGTGATGAGGGGGGTCTCCTTGCCTCTGTCCGGCCCCAGGCCGGGCTCCACCAGGCGTCCCCGCTGCTGGTCCTCCTTGTCGTAGCAGGAGAGAATCACCTCGCTGAGCTTCTGCTGGGCCTTCGCCTTCAGCGGCTCGGCCTCCTCTGGGTGGAGGGTCACGAAGAAGCGGTCGTCGCTGTCCTGCCCCAGAACTCCCGCCGAGGTGACGTCGCGCACGAGTTCATAGAGCATCCAGGCCGTGCGGTGCAGAAGGTCCTTGAACCGGGGAACGCCGTATTTGCGCCTGAAGGCATCGGCGGACTCTCGCGAAAAACTGGCGCGAAGGAGCTGGGCGGAGGCGCCCGCCTCCAGCCTGGCCCGGTATTCCGCCTCTACGCGGCTAGCGTCGGGCAGGCCGGTCCAGGAGGTGGACCGCCGCCCCGTGACGGCCTCCTGGATGAGCTGCCCGACAAGGAGCTCGAGCTGCCGGGGGTCGTAGGGCTTGGTCACGTAGGCATCCGCCCCGCAGTCGTATCCCCAGTAGACGTCCTCCTTGAGGTTCTTGGCGGTGAGCAGAATGATGGGGATCCGCACGAGCTGGGGATCCTTCTTGAGGTCCCGGCAGACCTTGTACCCGTTCTTCTTGGGCATCATGACGTCCAGGAGCATCAGATCGGGCGGGAAGGCTTTGAACTTTCGCTCGGCCTCCTCGCCGTCCGAGGCCACCATCACTTCATAGCCGAGCAGTTCGAAGTTCATCTTGAGGATGTCCGTGATGGCTCTGTTGTCATCGGCGATGAGTATCCTCTGGCGCTTCATGCCACCTCCTAGTCTTGGGCCGGCAGATCCACACGGAAGAGGCTTCCATGCTCGCTTCCCTTGGGGCTGCCCAGGAACTCCGCCTCCTCGGGCGGCAGCGGCGAATCCACCGAGAGCCGTCCTCCGAGGCGCTCGGCGATGTTCTTGGCGATGACCAGCCCCAGCCCGGTGCCCGAGACCTGTCCCCGCACGTTGCTGGCCCGGAAGAAGGGCTTGAAGAGGCGCTCCCGTTCGGCGGCCGGAATCCCCGGCCCGTCGTCCGCCACCCGGACCCGGACCCAATCGCCCTCTCTCCGGAGGCTGACCCCCACGCAACCCCCGATGGCCGAGTACTTGATGGCATTGCCAAGGAGGTTGGTGAACAGGTTCTCCAACATTCTCGGGTCGCCCACCACGGCTAGCTCCTGAAGCTCCTCCCTCCATACCAGCAACTTCCCCTGTATGGTATCACGATAGCTGGCGCGGAGCCGCTGCAAGAGCGCGCGAAGGTCCACCCGCTCCTGCTCGCTGCCCATTTGGTGAACCCGGCTCAGCCGAACCACGTCGTCGAGCAGCTCGCGAATCTTCTGGCTGTTTTCCACGATGAGGTCGGAGAGCCGCTGCTGGGGTTCGGTGAGCGGTCCCGGACGTTTGGTGCTGAGCAGGCTGGCGGCGTTGATGATGGCGGTCAAAGGATTCTTCACCTCGTGCGAGATGATGGAGATGAGATCCTCCTTGAGGCGGTTGAGCTGGAACCAGTCCTGGATATCCTGGGTGACCACTAGGAACTGCGCGCCGCCAGGCCACGGAATCACCTGCACGTGGAACCAGCGCCCCTCCATCTCGTAGGGGGTGGAGACGGGCTTTCCCTCGCTCTTGGCCTTCTCGATCAACCCCAGAAGGGCTCGGCCGGCGGGCCGGCTCCCGAAGATCTTCTTCTCCCGCATCTCCACGTCGGTGAGCCCGAGGGCCCGCCCCGCCGTGTCGTTGGCCAGCTCTATGCCGCCCTCCACGTCCGTCAGGAGGATGCCCACCGGTACGCTCCTGAGAACGTAGTCCAAGCGCTCCCTCTCCTGGGCCAGGAGGACGAAAAGATCGGCGGACTGGACCGCCCGGCTCCTCGTGCCCCGCCGGCTCTCCCGCCGCATCAGAGCGGCGAAGAGAAAGTCGGCCATCCGGGATACCAGTCCCTGCTCCCGTTCCGAGAAGGGGCCGGAGGGCCTCAGGATGAGGAGGTACCCGAGAGGCGCGGTCCCGTCGCCCACCCGCTCGCAGAGGCCGCTGGAAGGCTCCAATCCCGCCAATGCCGCCGCGGCCGAAGCCTGGGGCGATCCCCCGCCCCACGCGCAGCTCCTTTCCTTGAAGAGGGCCTGCCAGTCCGATGGGCGCGCGGGTTGCGACACGGGCTGGGCGTCCGGAGCAAGCCTGAAGCACCGGCCCGACTCCTGGCTGAAAAGGGCCAGGGCCGAGCTGACGGGGCCGAAGATCCGCGTGGCGGCCTTGTGAGCCGCTGCCGCCATGGCCCCGGGGTCCTCCGCCTCGGACAGCGCGTGGCCGAGCCCCAGCAGGGCCCACAGGGAGTCGCTGGTGTGCATCAGGCGTTGCCACTCCTCCGTCCGGTCCAGCAGCTGAATCGCCACGGTCAGAGCCCGCGTGGTGGCCTCGACATCGAGGGCGGCCCCCTGTGGCACCAGCCAGAGCCCCCAGGTTCTCCCCGGTGCGCTCGCCAGGGAGACGGCCCTGAACCCTGGGCAGCGCTCCGAGGCCCAGGTCAGGAGTCCATCGAGCCCTCGGGGGCCGTCGACGGAGAGCCAGGGGTTGTCCCCCGAGGCCCCCATCTCGACGATTCTCCCGTTCGCCAAGAGCCGGAGAAGACGCGAAGGAGGCGTCCCGGCGAGCCCGGCGATGTGGGCGAGCGCGCGCCGGCTCTGAATGATCTCTGGCCCCTCTTGGGCAGCCGATTCTTCGTTTTCCAAGGTCGTGTGGAGCATGGTTTCCCCGTTGTGGCCCGCTGGGCGTACGTGCTGAACCCATTCAGTATAAGGCCGGACAGGTGGCGAGAAAAGCGAGGCGCCCCCCTCCATCCCGATGCGGGTCACGCTCCGGCTCCCATGCGGGAAAAGCGCCGAGGAGGGCGGGGCATTCACCCCACCAAGTTGGGCGGCCCGAGGCGGCGCTTGCCGCCACGCGAGGGCACCATTAGACTTGACCCTCGACCTACGGAGCACTGTATGTCCAATAAATTTAGGGTGTTTGTCGTCAATCCTGGCTCTACGAGTACGAAATTGGGCATTTACACCACCGACGGTCCGGAGGCTGAGGAGAGCAGACCGGCTCAGCGAGTACCGGGAGCCATTCTGAACCAGTTGCCTGGACGCCTGGAGGCGGCCCAGGCGTTCTTGCAGGAGAAAGGCGATCGGCCGCTTGATGCGGTGGTCGCAAGGGGGGGGCTCATCCGGCCCGTCCCCTCGGGGACCATTCGAGTCAACGAAGCGATGATTGAGGACGCGCGCCGAGGATTCCAGGGCGAGCACGTCTCCAACCTCGGCTGCCTCATCGCGGAGGCGGTGGCCGCTCGATACGGCGTCCCGGCCTTCATCGTTGATCCCGTGGCGGTCGACGAGTTTTCTCCGCTCGCCCGCTATTCCGGGCTGCCGGAAATCCCCCGGACGTCGCTGGTCCACGCCCTCAACATCCACGCGGCGGGCCGGAAGGCCAGCGAGCGGATCGGTAAGCCGATGAAGGAGACGCGGTGGGTCATCGCCCACCTCGGCGGGGGTTTCAGCATCGCCCCCGTGGACGGCGGCCGCATTCTCGACGTGAACAACGCCAATTCGGGCGGCCCCTTCGGCCCCACCCGGGCGGGGACCCTTCCCACCCAGCCGCTCATCAAGCTCTGTTTTTCGGGACGATACACGGCCGACGACATGAAGAGGATGACGACCAAGGAGGGCGGCCTCATGGCCCACCTCGGAACCGACGACGCCCGCGAGGTCGAAGGCCGGATCGCCGCGGGTGATCCCAAGGCCCGGGAGGTCTATGAAGCCATGGCGTATCAGGTGGCCAAGGAGATCGGCGCCATGGCCACCACGATGGACGGGAAGCTTGACGGAGTGGTGCTGACGGGAGGGCTGGCCCATTCGGACCTCTTCTGCGGATGGGTGCAGAGGCGCGTGGCCTTTCTGGGCCCGTTCTTTCGGTTCCCGGGCGAGTTCGAAATGGAGGCCCTCGCATCAGGCGCCATGCGGGTGCTCAGCGGCGAGGAGCAGGCTCTGACCTATCCGGGAGGCACGCCATGCGGAAGCTGATGCTCGGGAACGAGGCCGTGGCCCGGGGGGCCTGGGAGGCTTGCGTGGCCTTCGGATCGGGCTATCCTGGCACGCCCAGTACGGAGATTCTGGAGGCCCTGGCGGAGTACGAGGAGGTGGCCGTCCAGTGGGCGCCCAACGAGAAGGTCGGCTACGAGGTGGCCATGGGCGTGTCGCTCTCGGGCCACAGGGCTCTCGTCACCATGAAGCACGTGGGGCTCAACGTGGCGGCCGATCCCCTTTTCTCCTCCTCCTACATGGGGGTGAACGGGGGATTGGTGGTGGTCTCCGCGGACGATCCGGGCATGGCCAGCAGCCAGGACGAGCAGGACAACCGCCTCCTCGCCAAGGCCGCTAAGGTCCTCATGGTGGAGCCCTGCGACCCAGAGGAGTGCCGCTGGATGGCACGGGAGGCCTTCGCGCTCTCCGAGCAGTTCGATTCTCCGGTGCTCCTGCGCATGACCACGAGGGTCTGCCACCAGACCGGCGTGGTGAATCCGCGGGAGCGGGAGGCGTGGACCTCCAAAGGCTACCTCAAGGACATCCCGAAGAACGTGCTCCTGCCGAGCCACTCCAAGGCGCGCCGGTTCAAGGTGGAGGAGCGCCTCGTCCGGGCCAGGGAGCTCTCCGAGTCGAGCGACCGGTGGAACCCCATCCTGCCGGGTTCTGCCGACATCGGCATCGTGACCTCCGGCGTCAGTTTCGGATACGTCCGGGAGGCCATGCCCGAGGCCTCGATCCTCAAACTGGGCATGACTCACCCCCTGCCCATCGAGCGCATCCGGCTCTTCGCCTCACGCGTCAAGCGGCTGGTGGTCATCGAGGAGCTGGAGCCCTACATGGAGGCGGAGATCCGAAACGCTGGCATGGAGGTGGCGGGACGTGAGCTCCTTCCCTTCACGGGCGAACTCAACCTGCCCCTGGTGGAGAAGGCCCTGCTCGGAGAGCCTAGGCACAAGGTCACGGTGGACCTCGGCGGCGTGCAGCTGCCCACCCGTCCGCCGACCCTCTGCCCGGGCTGCAGCCACCGCGGCATGTTCACCCTCTTCCGCGACATGAAGCTCAGGGTCATGGGGGACATCGGCTGCTACACACTCGGCGCCCTCAAGCCGCTGGCGGCCATGGACGCGTGCATGTGCATGGGGGCCTCCGTGGGGATGGCCGAGGGGCTGGAAAAGTTCGGCGGGCCGAAGGAGAAGGGGAAGACCATCGGGGTCATCGGCGACTCCACCTTCTTCCACTCCGGCATTCCGGCCCTCATCGACATGATCGTCAACCGGAGCTCGGCCACGCTCGTCATTCTGGACAACCGGTGGACGGCCATGACGGGAGGCCAGCCCCACCCGGGGACGGGCGTGGACATCCGCGGCAACGAGGCGCCCCAGCTCAACGTGGCGCAGGTCTGCCGTGCCCTCGGCGTGCGGAGAGTGCGGGAGGTGGACCCCTTCGACCTGGAGGCCACCCGTAAGGTGTTGGAAGAGGAGCTCGCCACCCCCGAGGTTTCGGTGGTCGTGGCGGTGGCCCCGTGCATCCTGGGCGCGAGGCTGAAGAAGGGCGAGGCGGTGCAGATCGCCCTTGAGGCGTGCGACCGCTGCGGTGCCTGCATCCGGGTGGGGTGCATGGGAATCCACGAGAAAGATGGCTTCCCGGACGTGGACCCCGACCTCTGCACGGGATGCGGCGTCTGCGCCCAGGTTTGCGAAAAGGGAGCCATCTCTCTGCCCGGCGTGGGCCGGCCCTGAAGGGGGAGACCATGGAGATCACCAACATTCTGTTCTCCGGCGTAGGCGGGCAGGGGATCCTGACGAGCAGCCGGGTCCTGGCGCTGGCGGCAGTACACGCGGGGCTCGACGTCAAGATGAGCGAGGTCCACGGGATGTCCCAGCGCGGGGGCAACGTGGACACCCACGTGAGGATCGGGAAAGAGGTCCCCTCCTCGCTGATCCCGGCGGGAGGCGCCCACTTCCTCGTTTCCTTCGAGAAGCTGGAGGCACTGCGGTACATGGCCTACCTCCGCCCGGACGGCATCGCCTACGTCTGCCCCCTCGAGATTCCGCCGCTCACCCAAAACCTCAAGAAGGATAGCGGCTACGTCAAGGGAATCGACGGAATTCTGGAGGAGAAGGCCCCGCGCCTCATCTGGGTGGACGCCCCGGCCATGGCCAGGGAGCTGGGCGACCTGCGGATGGTCAACGTGATCCTCCTGGGGGCCCTCTCCGGGAGCCTGCCGATGAAGGAAGAGGACTGGGAGGCGGCCATCCGGGAGCGCTTCCCCGCCAAGATCCAGGAGGCCTGCATGCGGGCCTTTCGCATGGGGGTGGAGCATGTCGCCTCGAATCACTGATTTCAAGGGCGTACTCGAGGGAGCCTGCCGGCGCGGCCCCTTCCGGGTGGTGGTGGCCTGCGGGCACGACGCGGCCGCGCTGAAGGCTTTGGCCCAGGCCGAGTCGCGGGGGCTCGCTCACGGCATACTCGTGGGTGATCCGGGGCTGATCGGCCCCGCCATCGACGCCCTTCCCCACCGGCTGCAGCACGCCGAGATCGTGGATGCCGCGGACGAGGCCTCCGCGGTCCGGCGGGCCGTCGAGCTGGTTCGAAGCCACGTGGGACAGATCCTCCTCAAGGGCAAGACCCAGACGGCCACCCTGATGCACGCCGTCCTGGACCGGGAGGGCGGGCTCCGCACGGGGCGGCTCCTCTCCGACGCGTTCCTCTTCGAGTATCCCGCCCCGGAAGGGACGCGGCTCCTCTGCGTCACGGACGGCGGCATCAACCTCACGCCGGACCTGACGGCCAAGCGGCAGATCGTGGAAAACGCGGTTCAGCTCTACCAGAGCCTCGGCCACGCGAGGCCGCGCGTGGCGGTCCTTTCGGCGGTGGAGACGGTGATTCCTGGACACGGCCCCAGCCAGGACGCCGCGGCCCTGACGAAGATGGCCCACGCCGGCCAGCTCTGCGAATGCGAGGTGGAGGGTCCCCTGAGCCTCGATCTCGCCATCTCGCCCGAGGCGGTGGCCAAGAAGGGCCACGTCGGGCCCGTGGCGGGCAAGGCCGACATCCTGCTCTGCCCGGACATCATCTCCGCCAACCTGCTGGCAAAATCCACGACCTATTTCGCCCGTTACCCCCTGGCCCACGTCATCATGGGGGCCTCGGCTCCGGTGTTGATCCCGAGCCGGTCCGACACGCCGGAGGCCAAGCTCCTCTCCATCGCCCTGGGAGCGCTCACGGTCCGGTGAGGGGGGAGGGCAGTTCGCGGACCGCGCCGTGACGCCCAGGGCGGATGCCCCGCCGTGCCTTCAGTTGCGTTAGACTGAACCTTTATGAGAGGAGATTGATCCAGAATGCCAGACCGCGCCTTGTTGCTGATTGATGGCGGATACCTGGACTTCCTGCAGCGCAGCTTTGGTTCTCCGAGACTGGATTACGGCCGCATGGCCTATACCATCTGCGACCACTTCGGCTTCACGCTGCTGCGGTGCGTCTACTTCAACTGTCTCCCCTACCTCTCGGGCAGCCCCACTCCCGAGGAGCAGGAGGCCTATCGGCGCAAGGAGGGCTTCTACCAGCGCCTTCAGCGCCTGGACCGCTTCGAGGTGAAGCTGGGCCGGCTCGCCTTCCGGGGAATGGACGAGAACACGGGCAAGCCGGTGCTCGAGCAGAAACAGGTGGACGTGCTGCTGGCCATCGAGATGGTCTACGCGGCGGCCCGCCGCAGCGTGGATGCGATCATCCTGCTCTCGGGGGACGGGGATTTTCTTCCGGCCCTCGAACTCGTCAAGCGGGAGGGCCTCACCTTCGCCCTCGTCCACGGCCCCCGCAGCGGCTCCCAGCTCACCGTTCAGGAGGGCCTCTGGGAGGCCGCCGACCTGCGGCTCAGCCTGGACATGACCTTCCTGGAGCCCCTCCTCCGCGAGGTCTGAGCGGCGGCAGAAGTCGTCGCCTCTGGCCCATCGCCTCCTGGAGTTGGGCGGGAAGGCAGTCTTCAGGTGATTTTGGAACCCGGCGGCACCTCCTCGACGAACTGGAGGAGGACGGGTTCGCCGTCCAGGTTGCCGGCCATGATCATGCCGTTGCTCTCGATGCCCATGAGCTTGGCGGGCTGTAGGTTGAAGACGAAGGGGCAGGTCCTGCCGACGAGTTGTTCGGGGGCGTACTTCTTGCCGATGCCGCCCACGATCTGCCGGCGCTCCGAGCCGAAATCCACGACCATGCGGACGAGCTTGTTGCTTTTCGGCACGCGCTCCGCCTCCAGGATCTTCCCCGCCCGCAGCTCCGCGCGGCGGAACTCGTCGATGGAGATCCGCTCCTGCGTCGGCTGGGTGGGGGCCGGGGCGGGCGGAGCAAGGGTTGCTGGTTGCTGCTGGGCAGTGCCCTCTGGGGCTTTCTTTTCGTCCTCCATCTCGCTAGCTTCTCCTCTCTTCTCTCCAGCTCCCCGGCTCTCCAGCGCTCCGGCTCCGTCCCTTCGCAGGTGGGCGAAGTACTCCGCCTTGTCCACGCGCGGGAAAAGGCCCGTGAGCTTCCTGGCCGATCCGCTCTGGCGGTCCTCCCACCGGGCGTTCACGAAATCCGTTGGCTCGAAGCCGAGGGCCTCGGTGATCCGCGGCGCCGCGGAGGGCATGGCCGGCTCCAGGCAGAGCGCCGCCAGACGAAGCGCCCGGGCCGCCTCGGAGAGGGTGGCCAGGGCCTCGGGAGTGCCGGGTTTCGCCCACGGCTCGCGCTCCACGAGGAACTTGTTCAGGTCCGATATGAGGCTCCAAATCGCCTCCAGGGCCTCGCGAGGCGAAAAGCGCTCCACCGCCGTGCAATAACGGTCCACGGCGGCCTCGGTGTGCTCCTTCAGGCTCCCGTCCCCCGTGCCGATGACGCCCCCCGCCTGCCGTTCGAGGAGGTTGGTCAGGCGCGAGGCGAGGTTGCCCAGATCATTGGCGAGGTCGGCGTTGAGGCGGTCGAGGAAAGCCTCGTCGGAGAAGGAGCCGTCGGTCTCGATGGGCTTCTCGCGCAGGAGAAAATACCGCAGCGCGTCCGCGCCGAACTCCTGGAGGTAGGGCCTCGGGTCTACCACGTTGCCCAGGGACTTGCTCATCTTGCTCGCGTCCTTCATCCACCAGCCGTGGCCGTAGACGTGCTTCGGAAGAGGGAGCCCCGCACTCATGAGAAAGGCCGGCCAGTAGACGGCGTGGAAGCGGAGGATGTCCTTCCCGATCAGGTGCAGGTCGGCGGGCCAGAAGGTCCCGACCTTCGAGGGGTCGTCCGAGCCGTAGCCCAGGGCCGTCACGTAGTTCGAGAGGGCGTCGAGCCAGACGTAGAGCACGTGCTTCTCGTCGCCGGGGTAGGGGATCCCCCAGGTGATGGAGGTGCGGGAGATGGACAAATCCTTGAGGCCGCCCTCCACGAAGGCGCGCACCTCGTTCATGCGGCTCTGCGGAAGCACGAAGTCGGGACGCTCCGCGTAGAGCTTGAGCAAGGGCTCCTGGTACCGGGAGAGGCGGAAGAAGTAGGACTCCTCCTCCAGCACCGTCACCGGATGGCCGAAGTCGGGGCACCTGCCCTCCACGATCTGGTTCTCCGGGAAGAAGGCCTCGCAGGAGACGCAGTAGGGGCCCCGGTAGCTGGCCTTGTAAACGTCGCCCGCGGCGATGAGGCGCTGCAGGAGGGCCAGCACTCCCTTCTCGTGGCGCGCCTGCGTGGTCCTGATGAAGTCGTCGTGGCTGATGCGAAGCTGCTTCCAGAGGTCGAAGTAGCGCTCGACCACGCGGTCGGCCAGAGCGAGGGGGGAGATCCCCTCCGCGGCGGCGGACTTCTGCACCTTCTGGCCGTGCTCGTCCGTGCCCGTGAGGAAGTAGGTCTTGTCCCCCCTCAGGCGATGGTAGCGCGCCAAGAAGTCGGCGCAGACCGTGCAGTAAGCGTGGCCGATATGGGGGTAGTCGTTGACATAGTAGATGGGCGTGGTGATGTAGAAACGTCCCATGGCTTCCTCTGCGCGCAACCTTCTGTCAGCTCGGGATGGGGGAGTGCGGGGATGGCAAGAAGCCATCGGCGGCCCGGCTTGCCCCCCTCTTCATCTCGTGATCCCCCCGGTCCAGTCCGTCAGTGGTGCGCCGGAGCGGGAGCGTGCGGCGCGGGCTGGCCGCCCTCGGGTTTCGCCTCGGCGAGGCGGATGAGGTAGTCCCTCTGCTCCTGGTTGGAGTTCCGGTACTCCCTGGCCGCGCGGTAGACGGCGATCAGGTAGACCACGCAGACGAAGAGGAGCCAGAGGAAGCCGTTGGGCATGACGGGCCGCAGCGTCACGGCGATCCCCACGCCCACGAGGCCCAACAGGTACCCGAGCGCCTCGGCCGCGTAGGAGACGCCCCTGGCGTTCTGCTGGACCACCACCCCCGTGCATTCGTTGAACAGCGGACATTCGGCGCACTCGCGGAACTTGTGCGCATCCACGATCTCCTGTTTGAAGCACTCCTTCATCATGGTTCACCCCTCGTGCAGTGCCGAAGTATACCACGGCGGATAAGAGCGGAGAGTGGGGGTGCTGAACGAAAGGAGCCGAGGACGAGGGAGCCCCGGAGCCCCCGACAGTTCTTCGCTCCCCGGCCTCCTCATCCTTCCTTGTCGAGCAGCTCTCGGTAGAACTGCTGGAAGAGGGCGTGGAACTCGGGGGAGTCCTCGGGGATGCGGCGCTTGATGTTGAGGACCTTCTGCCGGGCCCGCACCTCTCGCGCGGCGTCCTTGGCGAGCTCCATTTCCAGGGCGCGCAGGACCTGGCTTCTCAGCTCCTGGTCCTTGACGAAGTACTCCACGTCCGGGTCCCCCATGAGCAGGTCGAAGATCTTCCCGGCGAGGTCGCGCAGCTTCTCCCTGGAGAGCCTTCCCGGACCGGTGGAGAGGAGGTACCGGCGGCGTTGGGCGATCTGGCCCTTGGCCCTGGCAATGAGCTGGTGGTACTCCAGGTCCCCTCCTTTGATCTTCGCCTGGTGCTCGGCCAGGAGAAGGCGGGCCTCCTCGGTGATCTCGTCCTCCACCGACAGGTCTGCCGAGATCAGGCGGGCGACCTTTTCGGCCGTACGGTCGGGATGGTCGCTGGCGATGATCCCCCGGGCGGCCAGCGACTGAAGGGCCCTTCGGGAGATGAGCTCGATGAGGGGCGGGGGCAGTCTCATGGAGTGCCTTTCCCTTTCTTCGCGGGCTTTGGGGGGCTCGGATGGGCCGGCGGTGACTGGGAGTCTGGGCCTTCCAGAACGGGCGGCTGCCCCTGGGAGGCGGCCTTCGGCGGCGATGGCCCCTCCAGCTCCTCCAGTCTGCGCTCGGCGTAATCTCCCTGGACGGTGCCCTTGGTGCGGGCCGCCAGCTGCTTGTAGATGCTGATGGCGTCCTGGCGCCGGCCCAGCGAGAGCATGAGCTCCGCCGCCCGGTAGCGGGCCGTGAGCGCCCACTGCGGATTGGCCGAAGCGAAGGCGACGTGGAGATAGGCGCTGAGAGCCTCGTCGAGTTTACCCCAGAGCTCGAGGGTGTAGGCGTACTGGAAGCCGATGGAGGCGTCCTGGAAGACGGCCCCCAGCCTCTGGAGGATCTTCGCTGCCTCCTCGTACTTCCCCTGGTGCTGAAGGAAGAGGGCGGCGTTCATGAGGTCGTCCTTGCTGCTCTCGGAGACGGGTTCCGCCTCTCCGTACGCGGCCAGATGGGCGGCGGCCGCCTCCGCGTTGCCTTCGGCCTGCGCCGATTTGCCCGCCAGGAGCTGGGCTTGGTTGATCTCCTCCGTGGACAGCCCACCGGGAGAACTCAGAACCCGTTCCAGCGTGGCCAGGGCGGCGGCGGTGTCTCGCATCCGGTACTCCGCTTGCCCCAGCAGGAACTGTGCTTGCGCGTTCGAGGCGGCGCCGGAGAGGAGCCGCTTCACGGCGGGCCAGTCGGAGCGCGCGGCATCGCGCTCGGCCAAGTAGAACGCGGCCTCCTCACCGCCAGACCCGCCGGGAAATCGATGGAGGTATTCCTCGTAGTCCCTTTCGGCGTCGGCCGCGTCCTTGGAGCGAGCCTTGATCCGGGCCGACCTGAGCAGCGCCGCCGCCTGGCCCGGATTGGTGGGTTCCGCCGCCCGAAACGCCGGTATGGCCATCAGGGCCGCCTCGGGCCCCTGCTGTGCCAAGAGGATCATCTCCAGGCGGTGCTGGGCCAGGATGGCCAGTGGGCCGGCTCCCTGGAGAACCGCAAGCTTTTGGAGAGTGGACAGGCCGGGCGCGGGGGCGCCGTGGCGAATCTGGCTGTCGGCCAGCTCCCAGAGGGCTAAGGCCTCCTGCGGCCCCTGCGCAAGCTCGGACCACAGCTTCCAAGCCTTGAGGTGCTCCCCGCTGGTGTCCAGGGCCGAGGCCGATCGGAACCGGAGCGCATCGGCCAGGGAAGGGTCGGAGAGGCGCTCCGCCGTCTTCAGGGCAGCCGCCACCTGTCCCGCCCCAAGATCGGCCAGCCCCATCCGAAAGAGAGCCTCTTCGGCCGTGCTTCCCTGCGTGCGGGTCGGCACCGATTCGGCGAACTCGCGCTGGGCCGTCTCCCACTGGCCCTTGCTCAGGGCAAGCAGGCCGGCGAGCCTCGCTCTTCGAGCGGTCTCTTCGGGATCGAGCGGCACCCGCCCGAGTTGGGCGAGCACCGGTCCCAGTTGATCCTCCCGCCCCTCCGCGGCGAACGATTCGCCCAGGAGGAGGGCCGCCCGCGCGAAGGCGGGCGTGCCGGGGTAGCCGTTGAGGACCGATTGGAGGAGCTGCGTCGCCCGATCCGGATCGCCCTGGTCCGTGTAAATTCGGGCCAGCAGGAGATCGGCATCGGGCACGACGCCCGCCGAGGGGAAGGTCGTGATCAGGTCGGAGAGGGTCGCCACGGCGTCATTCGTCCTCCCCTGCTCCCACTGGAGACGTCCTCGCGCCAGGAGGACTTGGGCTCGCGATGCGTCGGAGGGGGCCACCTTGTCGGCCTCCTTGAGCCAGCGGCCAGCGAGCTCCGGACTGCGGATGACAGACCAAGCGATATTCGCCGCTTCAAGGGCCACCTTGGTCTGCTGGAGAGGGTCCGAGAGATCGGGGTAGGCCGCCGCCAGATCGTCCATGGCGGCTGGGCCATTGCGGCGCCACTCCTGGGCCCGCGCGGATAGGAGGTGGGCCTGCGCCGCCCCTTCGCCCTTTGGAAACTGCTGAAGGTAGGCCTTAACTCCCGCGATGACCGCAGCGGCGTCCCTTCGGGCCGCCGCCGATTCCACGGGAACGAGAGCCGCGGCCGCTTCCCAGTCCTCCAGCGGCAGAATGCCGCGGACCGCGTCGTAGGCCTGCGCATCCTCACCCTGGGCGTGGAGGACCCAGGCCTGCAGAAGGGTGGCCTCTTCATCTTTCGATGCCACCAGCGGCTGGAGGGTTTTGAGGGCCTGGTCGTAGGCCTTCAGCCTGTACTGGGACGAGGCCAGGGCCAGGATGAGGCGCCTCGTCTCCTGCGGGGTGGAAGCGCCGGCAAGCGAGGTGTCCAGGAGCTTCACCGCCTCGGCGTCGTGTCCGAGTTCGGAGGAGAGGGCCGCCAGGCGGAGCCGGTCGGCGTCCGTCCGCCGGGCCTCCGGGATGGCCTGGAGCATCTGGGCGGCCTGCTCGTTCTGGCCCAGCAGCGAATAGGCCTTGGCCTCGATGCGGTGGGCGTTGTCCCAGTCGGCGCCGTTCGCGGCCTGGTAGCCGACCAGCGCCTGGAGCGCCTCCTGCGGCCTTCCGGCATTGAGCCGGGCCTGGGCGAGATCCATCGCCAGCCCCGCCCGCTCCTTGGGGGGGAGCCCGGCGAAGGCGGCGTCCAGAAGCGGCAGAGCCGCTCCCCAGTCCCCCTGGGCGGCCAGGAGATGGCCCACCCAGCCGCTCACCTCAGCCCGGTGCCTCCCCTGGGGGTAAGCCTTGAGGTACTGCTGTCCCTGGACGAGAGCGGTCTGGAGAGCGCCTTCCTTGACGAGCGATTGTACAACCCGGAAGTCCTCGGGCTCCCCGGCCAGCGCCGGCAAGGCCCCGAGGAGGATCAGGCAGGCAAGAATGGTCGCGTTAAGCCTTCGCGGAGGCATCATCGAGGTACAGGATCCTCTGGCACCCTTCGCAGAAGACCACCTCCTCGCCGTAGTGGAGATCCTGTATGAGCTTGGGCCGGACGCTGATGAAGCAGCCCTGGCACGTGCCGCTCCGGACGGCCACCACCGCCAGCCCGTTCCTCTGGGCCGCGATGTGGGTGTACTTGTTGAACCAGCCGGCCTTGATGGCCCCCTGGAGGGTCTGGCGCTCCTTCTGGAGGGTCAGCAGCTCCGCGGAGAGGCGGTCCGCCTCCGATTTGAGGGCCTTGCGCTCCTCGGCCACGCGGGCCTCGCTCTCCTTGTACTTCTGTTCCAGCTCGGGCAGGATCTTGCCGAGCTCATCGAGACGCTCCCCGTCCTTCAAAGCCTGGTCTTCCGCCCGCTCGCGCTCCTTCTTGGCGGCGTCCATTTCCTTCAGGAGGGCGCTGTACTCTTCATTGGAGCGGATCTCGGGCATCCGAAGCTTGAGCTTGCGCTCCTTCTCCTCCAGGGAGGCGATGGTCTGATCCAGGGAGGCGCGCTCCTTCTCCAGCGACTCCTTCTCGCTCAGTCCCTTGTCAAAGGGCTCCCGATCGGCGCTGACCTTCGCGTCAATGATCTTGCTCTTCTTGGGAATTTGTTGGAGGTCGTGACCCAGGGTCCGGATGGCGATGTCCAGCCTTTGCAACTTGAGCAACTGTTCAAGAATGGCATTCACTCCAGTTGACCCCCAAAATTAAAAAAGGGGTGCACCCGTGCACCCCTAATTCAAGAATCGGACGAAATCAAGACGAAGCCTCGAAAACACCTGCTCCCCTTTCGCGGTGGGCCCTCCAGGATTCGAACCTGGGACCGACCGGTTATGAGCCGGTGGCTCTCACCGCTGAGCTAAGGGCCCAACGGTACCACAAGAAATGATAACACAAAGAAATCAGGGATGTAAAGGGGGAAGCGACGCCGCCCGATGCGGTCAGGAGCGGGCCGTCCCGAAAGGGTCGGCCCGCCCCCTGCACCATTTCATTCTGGCGCGAGCACGGGAACAATCTGGAAAGGCACCTACTTCTTTTGGTCGTTCTGGGACTTCATCATGGTCTGAAGGCCGGCGATGGCCTGTTTCCACACCCCGGCGTCCGAGGCATCGGGCTTCATTTTCAAGTAGATGTTGAGCTGGTCGATGGTCTCCTGGTACTTG
Organism: Acidobacteriota bacterium; assembly: GCA_049967655.1. Taxonomy (GTDB): domain Bacteria; phylum Acidobacteriota; class UBA4820; order UBA4820; family DSQY01; genus DTPS01. Next base: position 14,825 of record JBMFSH010000026.1, on the reverse strand, counting down.
CCCAACTGCACCAGGCAGCGCGCCAGCTCGCGGTGGGAGTCGGCGTCCTTGGGGTCTTCCTGGATGGCCTTCTCAAAGAACCCCGCCGCCTTCTCGTAGTCGCCCTTGTTCAGGGCCTCCACGCCGCTGTTGTAGGTGGCGCCGGTGATCTTACCGCCCTTCGCCGCGAACTCCTTTTTGTATTCTTCGGCCTTGGCCTTGTCGCCCTTCTTGTCGTAGAGCTTGGAGAGCTCACCCAGTACCTCGACGTTGCCGGGGTAGGCCTGGTTGTAGGCCTCGAAAGCCGTGATCGCCTCGTCGGTCCGGTCCAGGCGCGCCAGGGAGGTGGCCTTGATGAGCATGGCCGCCTTCACATCCTCGCCGCCCGCCTTGATGGCCTCATCGGCCTTGGCAGCCGCCCCTTCGTAGTCCCCCATGTCGAAGAGGTTCTTGGCTTCCCCGGCTGGATTGGCCTGGGCTTTCTGAACAATGATGTCCTTGCGCATGTCGAAAACGAGGTCGGTGATCTCCATCATCTTGACTTTTGAGACCTTGGTGACCGGCGGCAAGCCCGGAAGCTGGACGGTTACGGCGTAACCCTTGTCGGTATAGGGCAGGCCGGTGTAAATGAAAGTCCCATCTTTATCGGTCTTGATCTCGTAATGGTTGCCGGCGTTGGCTTCGTCCACGAACTTGACCTCGACTCCCGCCACGGGCTTCCCGTCGCGGTCCAGAACCTTTCCCCGGAATCCCTTGCTGAGCTGGGCCCACGAACTCAAGCAGAAGAGCATGGCCAGCGCAGCCACGCACAGTAGACGCGTGGTTTTCATCAGACGCCTCCTTGATTGATTAGGATCGGGTACCCTCCAAAAACGCTCTCAGGTGGCGACTGCGGGACGGCAATTTCCGCAGGGCCTTGGCTTCGATTTGCCGGATGCGCTCCCGTGTGACCGCGAAGGCCTTTCCCACCTCCTCCAGGGTGTGTTCCGAATCGTAGCCCAGGCCGAAGCGCATCCGGATCACCTTGGCCTCCCGCTCCGGCAGCTCGTCGAGAAGCTCGTAGATGTGGGAGCGGCGGTCCTCGGTGAGGACGTGTTCGACGGGGGAGGGGATGACCTGGTCCTCGATGAAATCGCCGAGGTGACTGTCCTCCTCCTCTCCGATGGGGGTTTCGAGCGAAATGGGCTCCTGCGCGATCTTCAGGATCTTTCGGACCTTGGAAACCGTGATGCCCATGCGCTCGGCCACCTCCTCCGGCGTGGGTTCACGGCCGTTTTCCTGGACGAGGGTGCGCATGGTCTTGAAGAGCTTGTTGATGGTTTCGATCATGTGGACGGGAATCCGGATGGTTCTGGCCTGGTCCGCGATGGCGCGCGTGATGGCCTGCCGGATCCACCAGGTGGCGTAGGTGGAGAATTTGTAGCCCCTGCGGTACTCGAACTTCTCCACGGCCTTCATCAGGCCGATGTTGCCCTCCTGGATCAGGTCCAGGAACTGCAGCCCTCGGTTGGTGTACTTCTTGGCGATGGAGACCACCAGCCTCAGGTTGGCTCGGATGAGGTCGTTCTTGGCGTTCTCCATGTCCTGTTCGCCCTTGGCGATCAGGGTGGCGATGTGCTTGACCTCCCAGAGGGGGGAGCCCATCTGCTCCTCGATTTCGTCGAGCCGCGCCTGCACCTCGTTGTGGCGCTTCCCCAGCTCCTCCTGGTGGGCCTTGTCGCCCACCTTCTGCAGCCGGGCCTTGAGGCGCTTGGCCGTGGCTTCCAGCCCCCGGATCTCCTGGTTGGCGCTTTTGAAGGAGGCCATCATACCGTTGATGAAGTGCGTCGAGAGCTCCAGCCCGCGGATCTTCTGGGTCAGCTCCACGTAGATGCGGCTCAGGCTCCAGCGGAGCTCCTTGGCGCGTTTGGATTTTCGGTTCTTGTAAGAGGAGAGCTTTTCGGAGAGGCCCTCTACCTGGCCCTGGATCTCCCGGATCCGGTCGATGATCTCGATCTGGGCTTCGAGCCGGTTCGCCAGCTCCTGTTCGTCGTCCACGTCGTCGAAGAAGGAGAGGTAGTGCCGGGCCGCCTCTGGGTCCCCCTTGATCTCCTCGCCCATGTCCAGGATCATGCGGGCCGCGTACCGGGAGCGGGAGAGCGCCTTGATCATCACCTTCCGGCCCCGCTCGATGTTCTTCGCGATCCGGACCTCGCCCTCGCGGTTCAGCAGCGGGGTTTGTCCCATCTCGCGCAGGTACATCTTCACGGGGTCGTTGGTGCGCTCCAGGTCCGGGTCGTAGTCCATCGTTCCTTCGACGGAGCGCGACTTGGGCATGAAGACGGCCTCTTCGGACTGGCGCTTCTCCTGGACGTCCACGCCGTGGTCGTCCAGGAGCTGGAAAAGGTAGTCCATGTCCTGACTGGAGTTGAAGTCGGCGGGCAGGAGGTCGTTCAGCTCGTCATAATTCACGTAGCCCTTGCTGCGTGCGTACGCCACGATCTCCCGAAGATCTTCCAATTTGTCGTCCATGTTGGGGTGGTCTCCCGGTCTCAGGTTCGCAGTGGATCGTTTCCGTCAGTGCTCCAGCGTCTGCATCTGTTGTATGACGGCCATCTTCTCTCGGTTTAAGATCTGAACCAGCGCCAGGTCCTTTCGCAGACTGGCTTCCCTGATCTGTTCCTGGATCTGCCGCTGTCGGCCCCGGAGGTAATCGCTCCAGATTCGAGCCACCGCTCCCGCCAGATCGTCGACGGAGGCGGCCGCGTGGCATCCGTTCTGAATCATGGCCAAAAGGGCCGTCTGTTCGGGCCCCCTCGGCCGGCCGGTGAGCCGGAGGCTCTCGATGAGCGGTCCCGCCGCGAGCCCCTTCAGGGCCTCATCGGGCAGTGACTTCAGCAACTGCTCGGCGCGCTCGGGGAAGGCCAGCAGGCTCTTGACCAGCACCTGTTCGGCGACGGCAAGGCCGGTGGCCGAGGCCGACTGGACCGGAGCCTCTCGCTTCTCGCCCACGGCCCTCCTCGCAAGCCGCTTCAGGATCAAACCGTGGTCCACTCCCACCCGTCCCGCCACCTCCTTGGCCAACTCCTGCCTCTCGATGGGATCGGGCACCGCGCAGAGGTAATCGGTGAGGTGATCCAGGAAGGCCACCTTGCCGGCGGAGTCCCGGGTGAGTCCGCGCTGCTCTTCCATCCCCACCAGGAAGTCGAAAAAGGGCTCCGCCTTCTCGACCAGTTCGTGGTAGGCCTGGGCGCCGTGATGCCGGATGAATTCGTCCGGGTCCTTGCCGTCGGGCACGGAGACCACCCGGATGCGGAGACCTTCGGCCAGGAGCAGAAGGATGGCTCGCTGCGCCGCGGCCACGCCCGCGGGGTCCCGGTCGAAGTTCAGCACGACGCGTCGGGCGTATCGTTTCAGCGCCCTGACCTGTCCGTCCGCCAGGGCCGTTCCCAGGGTGGCCACGGCGTTGGACGCGCCAGCCTGGGTTACGGCGAGGAAGTCCATATAACCCTCCACGACCACGGCTTCTTCCTGTGCCCGGATGGCGCTCTTGGTCTCGTCCAGGCCGTAGAGGATCTCGCGCTTCCTGAAAAGGGGGGTCTCGGGCGAGTTGAGATACTTGGGCTCCTCGTCGCCCAGGGCCCGTCCGCCGAACCCCACGACCCGGCCCATGGCGTCCCGGATGGGGAAGAGAAGCCTGTTCCGGAAGCGCTCCAGCGCCGCGCGGCGGCTGTTGTCGAGAAGGAGCCCGGCCTCCGCGGCCTCGTCGCGTGTGAAGCCCTCCCTTCGAAGGTGGGGCACCAAGCCGCCGGCGGGCGGGGCGAAGCCCAGGCGGAGTCGCTTCTCCGTTTCGGGGCGGATGTCGCGCTTCCGAAGGTAGAGGCGGACGGGGCTGCCCGGGGGCGCCTCCGTCAGCGCCCGGTGGTAGTAGGAGGCCGCCGATTCCAGCAGGGCCAGCAGCCGCCCCCGCCGGTCGGGGGCCTGCACCGGACCGCGGCCGGCGAGCGCCAGCTCCACGCCCGCCTTGCGGGCCAGCAGCTCCACGGCCTCCCTGAAGGAGCACGATTCGATCTCCTGAACGAACTGGATGAGATCCCCTCCTTTATGGCAGCCGAAACAGTAAAAGAGGCCGTTGTCGAGATCCACCGAGAAGGAGGGCGTCTTCTCCTTGTGGAAAGGACAGAGTCCCACGCTCCTATGACCCCGGCGGGTGAGCCGGATGTAATCCTGGTAGACGGCGAGCGGATCCATGAGGCTCTTGAGCTCGTCGATTGTGTGTACCGTGCTCATGCTCCCTCTCACGTCCGGAGGTAATGTAGTGCTCACCACCCGGCTGCGCAACCAAACCGAAGCCCCTGTGGGGCTCCCGGGGCTTCAATCCTTGAGACTCACCAGCGTCACTCCGGCCCCACCCCCTGCCGGGGGCGCCTCCTCCCAGGAGGCCACATGCGGGCACCGGCGGAGAAATTCGCGCACACCGGCCTTCAGCCGCCCGGTCCCCAATCCGTGGATGACGCGCACCTGTCCCAGCCCCGCCATGGCCGCGCGCTCCAGGAAGGGCTCGAGCTGGCTCTCGGCCTCGGCCACCGTCTGCCCGATGAGGTTGATCTCCCAGTGGGCGTCACCCGTCGAGAGGGCCACCCCGCCTCGACCGCGCCGCTCGGGCGCCCGGTCCCTGGGCAGAATCTCGACATCCGCGCGGCCCACCTGAAGGCTCTTGCCGTTGCAGTCCACCAAGAGGCGGCCCGACCCCTCGTCCACCTGGGTGACGGTCCCCGTCTGGCCGAAGAGGGGGAGCCTAACCCGGTCCCCCACGGCCGGCAGGGCGGAGGGCAGGTAGGGAAGGGGATCCAGGCCGAGCTGCGACTGGACAACTTCGGCCACGCGACGGGCCGACTGGACCGAGACCCGCTTGACCGACTGGCGGTTGACCTCGGCCTTGAGCCCGGCCAGGAACTCCTCCCGCCAGGCCTCCATCCGGCGGGGAAGCTCCTCCAGAATCCGCCTCCGCTCCGCTTCCCACTCCCGCCGGGAGAGGGCCATCTCCTCACGTAATTTGCCCAAAGAAGCCATTTCCGCGCGCAGTTCCGACCGCTCGGCCTCCACGGCCCTCACCTCGCCTTCCAGGGCCTCCAGGACCTCCCTGAGGTGCTTCTCGCCCTCCGGGAGAAAGGCCCGGGCTTCGGTCAGGAGGCCGGCGGGAAGGCCAGAGCGCCCGGCCACGGCCAACGCGCGGCTGGCGCCCACCTGGCCGATCTTGAAGCGGTAGGTGGGCCGAAGGGTCGTCTCCTCGAACTCCATCCCGCCGTTGGTCATGCCGTCGGTCACCAGGGCCCTCGCCTTAAGGGACTCGTAGTGGGTGCTGCAGAGGGTGAATCCGCGGAGGCGGTGAAAATGGAGCAGGATGGCCTCCGCCAGGGCCGCGCCCTCGGCGGGGTCCGTCCCCGAACCGAGCTCGTCCAGGATGACCAGGAAGGGCTCCTGAAGGGAGGACAAGGCATCCCGGAGCCCCACCATGCGGGCCGAGAAGGTGGAGAGGGAATCGAGGATGGACTGCGAATCCCCGACGGTGGCGTGGATAAAGGGGAAGACCGGCAGCCTGGTCCCCTCCCGCACGGGGATGGGAATCCCGCCCTGGTGCATAAGGCAGAGGAGGCCCACCGTTTTCAGCGCGACCGACTTGCCTCCCGCGTTGGGACCGCTGATGACCAGCGTCTTCTCCCCCTCCAGGTGCAGTTCGAGCTCCAGGGGGACGGCCTCGCCGCCCTCGGCGGCCTCGCCCCAGGCCTCCTGCCGGAGCGCGGCCAGGCCGCCATCGAGGAGCGGGTGCCGAGCCCCGCGAAGGAGGAGTCTTCCCTCCTCGTCGAGAAGGGGGAGGATGCCACCGCACCGGCGGCCCAGGCGGGCGCAGGCGAGATCCACATCCAGCGCCTCCAGATAGTCGAAGGCGGCCTCCAGTTCCGGGGAACCGGCGGAGATTCGTGAGGAGACGGCCGTCAGTATGCGCTGGATCTCCTCGCGCTCTTCCGCGTCCAGGTCCGTCAGGCGGTTGTTGAGATCCACCACTTCGAGGGGCTCGATGAAGGCCGTGGCCCCGGTGGAGGAGGTGTCGTGCAGGATGCCCTTGACGCTGCTCCGGCGGCTTGATTGGACGGGCAGCACCAGCCGTCCGCCGCGAACGGTGTAGTTGTCGTTTTGAAGGACGGAGGAGCCGAGCCGCCTCACCAGGGCCTCCATGCGGCTGGCCACCTGGCCCCTGGCGCGCTCCCGCTCCCTCCTGAGGCCCCGGAGGCGGTCGCTCGCCCCGTCCGCCACCTCGCCCCTATCGTCCAGGGTCTTTTCCAGCAGGCGGAGGCAGTCGGAGGCCTCCTCCAGGGAGGGCAGTTGGGCCGTGAGCGCGGGCTTGGGACAGGAGGTGTCGGCCAGCCAGGCGCGAAGGCGATCCAGCACCCGCAGGGCCGAACGGAGGCTCCTGAGGGTCTCGATGGGGAAGGCCAGCCCCTCGGGCAGCCGGGTGGGCACGCGGGTGTAGCCCTCCAAAGAGAGCCGCCCGCAGAGCGACTCGCCAGCGAGGCATTCGGCCACCCGGGCGTGGCGCGCCCGGACCGTTTCGATGTCGGTACCCGGCTGGCGCGCCAGGGCGCGTTGCCGCCCCTCGGTCGTGTCGGTGCAGAGGGACAGAAGCGCCAAGACACGGTCCCACTCCAGGGCCCGCAGAGTCCTGACGTCCATGTTGTTACGCGAGGCTGTTACGCGTTGAGCTTGCGTTCCTGGGCCAGGCGCTTGAGCAGTTTCTTGCGCGCGGCCAGGGCTTTTTTCTTGCGCTTGACGCTGGGTTTTTCGTAGTGCTGGCGCTTCTTCAGCTCGGAAAGCACACCCGCCTTCTCGCATTTACGCTTGAAGCGGCGGATCGCGCCTTCAATGGATTCGCCTTCTTTCACGACTACGGTTGGCACTCGCTATCGCCTCCCCTCTCATCAAAAGTGGGCCCCCGCGCTTACGGGGGCCCAACTTTTATACCAGAGAATCCCGCCCGTGGCAAGAGGCCTACCCCCCCAAATTCCGCGATGCACTTGCCGTGCTAATTTCCGCCGAAGCGTTTCATAAGGTCCTTGAGCGACGGCCGGCCCTTCGGCTTCTCGCCCTGGGGCTGCTCCCCCTGCCCGCCCATCATCATCCCCATGAAGGTGGTCTTCTCGTAGCCGGAGGGGAGGCTGAAGTGGCCCGGCGCGAAAGGTAGGTCATCTTGAACTGGCCGCCGTCGGCCTCGGCCTTGAACTCGTATCCGCTCGCCCCCTCGGTGCTCATGCCCATCCCGCGCATTCGCGCCCGCTCCTCGGGACTCATCTTCTGCATTTTGGCGGCTTCGGCCTGATAGGGGCCTCCCTCGATGGTCACCTTGCCCTTATACTGGATCCCGACGCCGGCCTGCGCCGCCAGGGCCGTGGAAAGCACCACCCCGGCTAAGAACAACGCCTTCTTCATAGTCTTCCTCCTAAGCGGTTGACACTCCCACAAACGTCGTGAGCGGAAAAGAATTCCCCAACGAGGGCTATGGCCGGGAACCCCGGAACCGTGCCTGGATTCTATCACGTCACGGGCCGGTGGGTGCCGTAGCCGCAGACGGGGCAGGCGATCATCCCGCCGGCCTCCTCCCGGAGCGGGGCGAGGTGGCAGAAGGGGCACTCCATCCCCGCCGCCAGCATTACCACGGTCCGGCAGGAATCGCTGTTTTTGGGGCAGGGGCACGGCTTGCGGACCCTGGCGGGCCTTCGGCATTCGGAGCGGGGCCTGAAGAGGGAAGAGGCTCGGGCGCTCATGGAAAGGCGTGGGAGTGGGTGCAGTTCATGGCCACCGCGAACTGAACGAGGCTGAACAGCAACCGCGCCCGCCCACAGGCGCAATGGGCCGTCCCGAGCACCGCGACGGCCGCCATCCGCCGGGGCGAAATCCTCACCGGAAGTTCTCCCGAATGTCCATCTCCTTGATCTTCCGCCAGAGCGTCGTGCGGCCCATGCCGAGGATCTGGGCCACCTTGGTGCGGTTTCCGTGGTGGCGCTCCAGGAGGGCCAGAATCCTCTGCCGGTCGTCACCGGAGGGGAGCTCCTCCGCCCCCGTCTCCGGCGGCCTCGGCGAAAGCTCCTGCTCCCCTGAGGAGCGGGCCCGCTCGGTCCATCCCCTCTGAAAGTGCTGGATCTCCGTCGGAAGGGCGGGGCGCTCCAGGATGGTCCCGTTGGAGCAGACGAAGGCGTATTCGACGGCGTTCCGCAGCTCCCGGACGTTCCCGGGCCAGGGATAGTCCACGAGCAGCGCCAGGGCCCGCGAAGAGACCTCCTGGATGCTCCGCTTGTACTTCTGGTTGAAGAGGTCCACGAAGTGGTGCACCAGCAGGGGAATGTCCTCCTTCCGCTGCCTGAGGGGCGGTATGTGGACGGGGATCACGTGGAGCCGGTAATAAAGGTCCTCCCGGAAGGTGCCCTTCCGGATCTCCTCCTTCAGGTCCTTGTTGGTGGCGGCGATGATGCGGACGTCCACGCGGAGCGTCCTGTTTCCCCCCAGCCGCTCGAACTCCTTCTCCTGAAGGACGCGCAACACCTTGGCCTGAAGGGGGAGCGACATGTCCCCCACCTCGTCCAGGAAGAGCGTCCCGCCGTCGGCCATCTCGAACTTCCCGGGCTTGTCCATGATGGCCCCCGTGAAGGCCCCCTTCACGTGGCCGAAGAGCTCGCTCTCCAGGAGGTTCTCGGTGAGCGCGGAGCAGTTGATCTTGATGAATGGCTTGTTCCTCCGGACGCTGCTCTGCACGATGGCGTTGGCCAGCATCTCCTTTCCCGTGCCACTCTCGCCCAGAATGAGCACGGAGGTGTCCGTGTCCCGGATCGTCTGGATGAGATCCAACAGCTCCTGCATGTGCTTGTTCTTGGTGACGAATCCGTAAGCTTTCACGAGGGAGACCGCCTGGTGCTGAAGGGAGACGAGCTCGGAGTTGTCCCGCACGATGCCGATGACCCCCGTCGGCTCGCCGTTCATGTCCCTCTGGAGGTAGGTGCTCTTGAGCACGTGCCGGACCTGGTCCTCGGCCGTCAGCACCCGCTCCCGGCAGTTGGCCACGTGTTTGCCATGGTCCAGCGTCCAGCGCACGGGGCAGTCCACCTCGCACTTGTCCGAATGGAACACTTCGGAACAGGCCTTGCCCACGACCTCTTCCCGGCGCTTTCGGAGAAAGCGAAGGAGGCTGTCGTTGGCGTCGGTCACGACGAGATGGCGGTCCGTCGTGAAGAAGCCGTCGGCGATGCCTTCCAGAATCACCGCCAGCTTGTCCTTCTCCTGCTCCAGGGCCAGGGCCGTGGTCCGGAGCGTTTCGAGGTAGTTGCCCAGATCGGCCATGTCCTTGAAGACCTCGACCGAGTATGGCTCTCCCGGGGCGGCGGAAGCGTTGAAAATCCGGTGGGTCATGCAGAGGGACCCGGCTTCGGGGCAGTGACAGCCGATGCTGTGGCGCTGCACCGTGGTCCTCTCGTCCAGCTCGGCCCGCTGCATGAGGCACTGGCTTTCGCAGGCCGCCGTTTGGGCCACTTCGCCGCACTGGCGGCCGCGAATGTCCTCGCGCGGGTCGAGATCCATGAGCCTGTAGAAAGCGGGGTTGGCGTAGAGGATCGTCCTGTTCCGGTCGAGCACCAGCATGGCGTCCGGAAAATCCTCGAGGATCACGCGCTGGGTTTCGATAGATAGAGCGTTCATCGGGCCCGCCTCAGGCTGAAACAGTAGTTCCAACGTTCGGTGGAGTCAAGGGGCCCGCTCCGCAGAAGGTCCATACCGCGAGGCATCCGCACCCTCGGGCATGGTCCGGAAGGCTGCGGTCTTAGCCTCAAGGCCAAGGAAGCATCAAGGAGAGTCGGGGGCAAAGAGGGCCTGGCGCCGCGGGGCCAGGCCGGCCCGTCTTCGCCGGGCGTCACCTCTTGTTGCTCTGCCTCCAGATGCCGAATCGGGCGGCCTCGCGGACGAGCTCCTCGCGGAAATCGGGGTGGGCCAGGCCGATGAGCGCCTCGGCGCGCATCCAGGTGGGCAGGGAGTTGAGCCGCGCGGCGCCGTACTCGGTGACCACGTAGTCCACCATCTGGCGCGGTACGGTGACGATGGAGCCCGGCGCGAAGGAGGGGACGATGCGGGAGTGGGTCTGCCCAGAATGGTCGGTGAAGGTGCTCGTCAGGCAGATGAAGCTCTTGCCGCCCTCGGACCACTGGGCGCCCCAGACGAAGTCCCACATCCCGCCGTTGCCCGAGATCTGGCGCGCACCGTGGCTCTCCGCGTTGACCTGGCCGAAGAGATCCACCTCCAGCGCGCTGACGATGCTGATGAAGCGGGGATGCCGGGCGATGACGCGGGGGTCGTTCGTATACTCCACCGGATAGGAGGCCGCCGCCGGGTTCTGGTGGAGGAACTCGTACATCCGCTGCGAGCCGAGGGCGAAGGTGTAGGCCACCCTCCCACGGTCGAAGCTCTTCCGGCGGCCGTTCAGGCGGCCCGACTCGATCATGTCCACGTAGGCGTCGCAGAACATCTCGGTGTGGCCGCCCAGGTCCTTCAGGTCGCTCTCGGCGATGAGCTTGCCCACCTGGTTCGGCAGGCCCCCGATGCCGAGCTGGATCACGGCCCCGTCCGTGATGTGCCGCACGAGGTGCTCGGCGATGGCCTTCTCCGCGGGCGTGGCCTCCTCCGTGGGCATGGGGAAGGCGCCGTGGTCGGCCGGCGCCTCCACCACGAAGTCCACCTCGGAGAGGTGGACGCTCTCGCCCGCCCCGCCGGGGCAGACGGGCATGGCGGGCGCCACCTCCAGCACCACAATCTCGTCGCGCTCCATCTTGGCCCGCGTCTCCGAGTTCTGCGGGCCGAGGTTGAAGTAGCCGTGGGCATCCATGGGGCAGACGCGGTAGAAGCCCGCCCGCCGGCTGGGGCCGATGCCGCTCCTCAGCATGTCGGGCGCGTGGTGGTAGATGATGGGGTTGTAGAAGACCCGCGGGTTCTTGGCGGCGATCATGCGCGTGAGCTTGCTGTATTGGAAGTCGTGGTAGCTGAAGACCATGGGGTTCTTGGCCACTTCCGGCACGGGAGGCAGGGTCACGGCCGCGTAAACCTGAACGTCGCGCAGCTCGCCGCCTCGCGCCGCGAGGGCCTGGTCGCAGAGCACGGGCTTCCCGTTGAAGAAGCCGTAGTCCACGATGTCCCCCGATCCCACCACCTTCACCGCCTCCTGCGCACTGACCAGTTTCCTCTGGTACTCCTGCTGAAGTGCCATGTAGCCCTCCTGTCGTGTTATATAAATAAATGGTCACTCACACTGCGAGCCTAACACGGCCCCCTGCGCTTGACAATATCGGCCACGAAAAGGTAATCACTTCATAGAGGTGGGACGATGATCAAGACAGGCCTCCACGAGGACGTTCACTACCTCCGCACGGAGTCTCGCCTTCTAGGTATCCCGCTGGCCTTCTACGTCTACGCGGTGGACGGCCTGCTGGTGGACACGGGCCCGGCCTCCCAGCGCGGGGTCATCATCCCCTTCCTGGAGCGGTCGGCGATCCGGGAGGTGGCGCTGACCCACGCCCACGAGGACCACTGCGGGTTGGCCGCCTGGATCCAGGAGAACCTCCGCGTGCCCATCTATCTCAACGAGGTCCAGCACGGCGAGGCCGCCTCCGACGCCCGTTTGCCGCCCTACCGCCGCCTGGCGTGGGGTTCGCGCAAGGCCTTCCGCCCACTGCCGCTTCCTCCCGTCATAGAGACGCCCAGCCACCGCTTCGAGATCCTCCCGGCCCCCGGCCACACGCCCGACCACGTGGTTCTGTGGGAGCGGGAGAAGGGCTGGCTCTTTACGGGTGACTTCTTCCTGGGCGTCTCGCAGGTGGTCGCCTTCCAGGACGAGGAGTCGGGGCGCTCCATCGACTCCCTCAAACGGATGATCGGCCTCGGCGCCGACACGCTCTTCACGGCCCACTCGGGCGTCCTCTCGGAGGGGCGGCGCCACCTCACCCGACGGCTGGAGTTTCTGGAGGAGCTGCGCGGCAAGGTCCAGACCCTCCGGGCCGACGGCCTCTCCGACCGCGCCATCGCCCGCCGCCTCCTGCCCCGCGGGAAGCTCATCACCCTGATCTCCATGGGGGAGTGGTCCACCCGCCATCTGGTGCGGGGTCTCTGACGGGAAGGCGCGTTGCGTCGCCCTTGGCCCGCACGGAGGTGCCGCAGGCGCCTGGAAGGTCAATGCCCGGCCGCGGGGCTGTCCGCCAGGTGGCAGGCGGCCGTGTGGCCCGGCGCCAGCTCCCGAAGCGCCGGCTCCTCGGCCCGGCAGAGTTGCTCGGCGAGGGGGCAGCGCGGCGCGAAGCGGCAGCCCGGCGCGGGGGAGTGCACGGCGGCCGGTTCGGCCTGCGGGCCCTCGCGCGCCGGCCTCGGAACGCCGGGATCGGGGTCCAGCACGGCATCCAGAAGCGAGCGCGTGTACGGGTGGAGCGGCCGTTGAAACAGCTCCTCGCGGGGGCCCATTTCCACGATGCGTCCCTGGAACAGGACGGCCACCCGCGTGGAGATATGGGCCACCACCTGGAGGCCGTGGGCGATGAAGAGGTAGGTGAGCCCCAGCCGCTCCTGGAGGTCCTGCAGGAGGTTGATGATCTGGGCCTGAACGGAGACGTCCAGGGCCGACACCGGCTCGTCGCAGACCACGAACTTGGGGTTCAGCGCCAGGGCCCTCGCGATGCCGATGCGCTGGCGCTGGCCGCCCGAAAACTCGTGGGGGAACCGGGGCAGGGCCGAGGGCTCCATTCCGACCTGATCGAGGAGCTCCACGGCGCGCTCCCGCCGCTGGCGTCTATCGCCCATCCGGTGGATGGCCAGCGGCTCCGTCACGATGGCTTCCACCCGCATCCTGGGGTTGAGGCTGCCGTAGGGGTCCTGGAAGATGATCTGGAAGTCGCGCCGCTTGCGCCGCAGGGCACCGCCCCGAAGCGCGAGCAGGTCCTCCCCCTCGAAGAGGATCTCGCCCGATGTGGGTTTGATCAGCCGGACGAGGCAGCGCCCCAGGGTGCTCTTGCCCGAGCCCGTCTCGCCCACGAGGCCCAGGGTCTCGCCTCTCCAGACACGCAGGGAGACGTCGTCCACGGCGTTCAGGTAGCCGCGCGGGCCTCCCAGCCAGCCGTGCCCGATGGGGTACCGGTGGACCAGGTGGCGGACCTCCACCAGGGCGGGGCCGTCGGTCTCGGGGCGCGGCCCGCTCACCCTTCGCCCCCGGAGGCCAAGACGCAGCGCACCGCCCGCCCGCCGGCCAGGGGACGAAGCTCGGGGACGGCCCGTCTGCACCGCTCCTCGGCCAGGGGGCAGCGCGGCGCGAAGGCACAGCCCGCGGGCAGCGCCTGGGGAGGAGGCACGGAACCGGGGATGGCCCTCAACCTCCCCCGCCCGTCGTGGAGCCGCGGCACCGACTGGAGCAGAGCGCGGGTGTAGGGATGCTGGGGCGACCGGAAGAGCTCCTCCACCGGCCCCGATTCCACGATGCGCCCGCAGTACATCACGTAGAGCCTCAGCGAGAAATGGGCCACCACCCCCAGGTCGTGCGTGATGAGCAGAAGCGCCATGCCCAGGCTCTCGCTCAGCGAGGCCAGCAGATCCAGGATCTGGGACTGGACCGTCACGTCCAGAGCCGTGGTGGGCTCGTCCGCCACCAGCAGCGAGGGCCCGGCCGCGAGGGCCATGGCGATCATGACGCGCTGGCGCTGACCGCCGCTCAACTGGTGGGGATAATCGGCCAGGCGCCTCTTCGGTTCGGAGAGCGCCACCCGCCCGAAGAGCTCCGCCGCCCTGTCCAGCGCCTCCCGGCGGGAGACCTTCTCGTGGGCGCGGATCGCCTCGGCCACCTGGGCCCCCACCGTCATCACCGGATTGAGCGCGCTCTGGGGCTCCTGAAAGATCATGGCGACGGACTTTCCCCGGTGGGAGCAGATCTCCTGTTCGGACATCCTCAGGACCTCCTGCCCGCGGAAGCGGATCGAGCCGCTCGTGACGGCCCCGGGAGGCGGGACCAGCCGCAGAAGCGCCAGCCCCGTCATGGTCTTGCCGCAGCCCGATTCGCCCACCAGCGCCACGGGCTCGCCCTCCTCCACGTGGAAATCCACGCCGTTCAACACGGGAACAGAGCGGCCCTCGATGGGGAAGCTAACGACGAGATCCCGCACCTCCAGCACGGCGGCCATGCGCAGCAGAATAGCCGAAGGGCGGACGGCCTTCAATTGGTGGAGGGTGGTGGGTGGTGGAGGGTGGAGGGTGGAGACTCGCCCCCATTATTCCGTCTCGCGCCCCCAGACCGGCCCCCGGCTTGGTTGACTTAAAGGGTGAATTCCCGAATAATAGCTCGCCAGGCCGGCGGGCCGTTAACTCAGTCGGTAGAGTATCTGCCTTTTAAGCAGAGAGTCACTGGTTCGAATCCAGTACGGCCCACCAAGATCCAAAGCGTCCCCATCGTCTAGCCCGGCCTAGGACACCGGCCTTTCACGCCGGCGACGGGGGTTCGAATCCCCCTGGGGACGCCATTTTCACCTTCCCGCACAGGCAGACGTCGAAGGCATCACGCCCAGGGGATGAGAAGGGCGGGGGAGCGATCGCCCGAAGCCCGCTACAGGAGTTTCTGAAAGTCGCCGAGCGACAACTCAGCGTCGTGAAGAATCTTAACCACCCAAATTCCGCGATGGAAACACGGGTGCCTCTGGCTTCCGCTCGGGTTCACCGGGGAAAGGCGTTGTCTCCTGGACGGGGAGGGCCATGGCCTTGCCGCCCCGAACCGCGAGCCAAGCCCGACGGTTCGGGAGATTGCCCTGCGGGGC
>JBMFSH010000025.1:0-39677 GCA_049967655.1 Acidobacteriota bacterium | reverse complement strand
TAGCCCCAATTATCGTAGTTGTAGTTGAACGCCGTCGCAAAGCTGAGCGATCCGCTGCGGTCCATGACCATCAGGATGTTGGGGTGGAGGATCTGGCTCGTGGCCTGCCTGAGGGGGTCCCACCCCTCTTGCGCGTGCCCGCAGGGCGGGACCGGCCAGGAGGGCCACGGCGAGGAGGAGGGCCCCGAGGGCCTTTGTCAGAAAGGGGTTGGGGTGGTCATGGCTCATGGCCTTCTCCTTTAGTTACCCTGGTACGGTGTGCTGCTGGTACCGTTCGGACCGCCCCGAAGCTGAGTCAGGGGGGTGCTGTTGGAGCCGAAGACGACTTCCTCCGCAAGAATCTTGACGGCCGCCACCCCGCCGGTGGCGTCGAGAACCATCCCCTTGCTCACGAGGGTCACGATGCCGTTGTGGTCCGTGTAGTAGTTGCCGTCCGAAGAGAGCCAGTCGTTGGGGTCGTTCCGGACGAAGAGGCTATACCGCTCCTGGTTGCCCACCAGCGTGCCCCCGCCCACCGGCTGGTTCAGAAGCGGTATCCCGCCGGCCACCGCCCCCGAGCTGTAGAGCACCGTCCCCAGGTGGGCCGCCGTCGTGAGGTCGGCGAGCGATTGCGGTTCGTCGCTCGCGCCATTCTTGAAGGTTTGCGGGTTCAAGATCTGGTTGAGCTGGCTCTGGTTGACGCTGTTGAAGACCTGCTCCCCGGCCTTCAGCCCCGCCTGGGCCGCGTGGAAGGCGGCCTGGCTGAGCTTGTCGTTCTGCGAGACGCGGTCCTCCATGGTCATGTAGAGGGAGGCGGCCAGCCCGATCATGGTCAGCACCAGGACCACCAGGATGACCATGATCAGCGCGGATCCCTTTTCTCTGGCAGCTCGCATGGCTAGTTCCCCAGAATGCGGTTCTGAATCATGACCGTGGCGGTGAGGCGGTAGTGGTAGTACCCCGCCGCGTAGGTGGCCGCGGAGTTTTCGGGCGGCGTCACGGCGGGCACCTTGCTCCCCGGACCGCCGAGGAAGGTGGGGATGAGGCTGGCCGAACGGGCCACCACCGAGATGCGCAACCCCACCACGTTCTGCACGTCGTACTGGTTCGCGGAGGCCTGAGAGGGAACGCTGCCCTGGTAAGTGCCAGCGGGGAGCGTCTGCTGCGAGGTGTTCCAGATATCCCCGTTACTGAAAATATAGGCCACCTGAAGGTCTTCGACGTTGTCGAGCAGGGGCGTGAAGGGATCGCTGGCGCCCGTGAAATCGGAATTGGAGTTGAAGAGCCGGGAGGAGTTGAACTCCTCCAGCCGCGGTATGCCCGTGGTGGCGTCATTGGCCACGCGAAAGGTCAGGAACTGCATGCCGGCGGCCAAATTGCACGGCCGGGCAGCATTGCTCCCGCACTGGAGGGTATGGAAGCCTCCAGGGGGATCGATCTCGGAGGATTTCCCGGGGTTGGCGCCCACATGGATGATCTGCGGAGGAGAGTTGGCATCGGCGCAATTACTCTTAAGGAAATTGGTGATCTGGTAGTACTGCCATTGCCCCGTGTAATCCTGGATGAGAAAGACGTTGCTGGTGCCGGTGGTGGGATTATAGCCAACGAGTTGTTGAAAATCGAGCATGTTCTGGCTATCACCCTGCGCGCAGCCTTGCGCATAGTCCACGTAGAAATTAGCGGCTGTTGCCGTCGACGTGCCGCCGCTCCACTGGCTGATCTGCACGCCGAAGCTGCCCGGTGAGGGCTTGGCGAGCGTGATGATGTCGGTTCCGGGAAGAGCCAAATTGGAACCAGCCGAAACGTTATCAAAAGAGGCTTGAATGGAGGTACCGGCCAACTGGTACCAGGTCACGATGGCGTCGGGCACTGGCGTAGCGGACTGGGCGAAGTTCATGTCCGAGGCGCCGCGCACGTAGTAGGCGAGGTAGTCGATGGCCCGGCGGGCCGTCTGGCGGGGCTCGGCGAAGGCCTGCTGCTTCTGGGCGAAGGAGCGCATGGAGACGAGGAGGGTGCCCGAGAGGACGAGGACGATCACCAGGATGAACATGGCGATGGTGACTTCCACCAAGGTGAAGCCTCGGCTCCGGCGGTCAGGCCGGGAGCTGGATGGCATAGTCCACCTCCTTCCAGCGGATCTTGTTGCCTATGTACTGCCCACCCGCGGGATTCGACGAAGAGGTATTGGGGATCACCGAGATCGTCACGGTCATGAGGCCGTTGGTGGGGCCGGTGACATTGACCTGGATGGTGTACCGGAGATTGGCGGGATCCACGATCCCCGCGGCGCTGGGCACGGTCGAGCTGGGCGGCCCCCAGTAGGGGTATTGCAGCGCCGATCCCGAAAGCTGGGTGATGTTCACCGAGGTCCCTGAGGCCAGGGGGAAGGTCAGCCCCGTCTCGGTGGAGGCCGGCAGAGCCTGCTGGGTGCGCTGCATGTAGTTGAGGAGGTGGATCACGTCGGCCACCTGCTGGGCCTTGTAGGTCATCTCGGTGCGGGCCGCCGAGCCGAGGTTCTGCAAGTAGGCCATGGAAAACATGGAGAGGACCCCGATCATCAGGAACAGAAGGACGGCCATGGCGATCAGGACCTCGAGCAGGCTGCTTCCCCCCTCGCGCTTCTTGCTTCGATCCTCCATGTCAGTACCTCACCTGAGTGGAGACGGCGTGCCAAATGGGATAGACCGTGATGTCGTACCGGAAGTGCGGGCTGAGCGTACCGTTGAGCATGGCCGAATGGGTGATGGAGAGGACGGCCGGCTTGGAGATCTGGGCGGGCGTGGCAAGAGTGGGGTCGATGGCTCGCCCCATGGTGTCGCAATAGAGCAGGAGCGTCTTTGTGGAACCGCTTCCCGTGGAGGGCCAGGGGATGATGGTCGTGGTGGTGCCGAAATTGGGGCCGAAGGCGGAGTAGGAGCCGGGCGTGAGCCCCTGGACGACCAGGTCGTTGGGGATCAGCTGGCTGCCGAGAAGGGTCGTGTCCTTCGTGGCGTTCCAGACGCCGTTGTTGGTGTCGGCGAAGAGGTTGAAGGTGCAGGAGCCGTCGGCGTTGGCGCTCCCCACCAGAAAGACCCCCTGGTTGCGGCTCTGGGCCTGGACGAAGGCGCCCTCCACGAAGCCCGTGAGCTGCTGGGCCGCGCTCTTGAGCCGCTGGCGCTGGAGCTCCTTGCTCACGGCCACGGTGGCGATGACGGCGATGAGGCCGAGGATCGCCACGACGATCATCAGCTCCATCAGCGAAAAGCCGCTTTCCCCTGGGGGGACGGCTCTCTTCTCGGTCGGCTCGGCCATACTCGCTCCCTCCCTCCTCCTAGCAAACCGGTTGCCAGGCTGTTCGCCTCGTGGTTCCACGCTGATGCAGTATACCACCGCCCGGCTCACCCCAGTAGTTGTTACTTCTGGTAACGCCCGTTGACTCGCCTCGGCGCCTCCTCTACCCTGTGGCCATCCGGAAGGTCCGGATGGGTGAAGCGGAGAGGCGTGGGTGCAGCCGGGAGTCGCCCGGCTCTTCCCCCCTCCACTCTCCACCCTCCACCCTCCACCAGACTGCGGGGTGCCTATGGTCACCGAAGAAGCCCTGGGAATGATCGAGACGCGCGGCCTGGTGGCGGCCATCGAGGCGGCGGACGCCATGGTCAAGGCCGCAAGGGTGCTCCTCGTGGGGAAGGAGTACATCGGCAGCGCCTACGTGACCGTCATGGTGAGGGGCGATGTGGGAGCCGTGAAGGCCGCCACCGACGCCGGCGCCGCCGCGGCCCGCCGGATCGGCGACCTGGTCTCCGTCCACGTGATCCCCATGCCTTACGAGCAGGTGGAGGACATCTTGCCCAAGAGGCCCGGCTCGGGCGGGCCGGAAAAAAAGCCGCAAGAAAAGAAACAGACGCCGAGGGGGTAGGACGTGTCCGCCTCTGACGTGGACCGCATCGTCACGAGTGTGAAGCAGGCCCAGCAGGCATTCGCCAGCTTCTCCCAGGAGCAGGTGGACAAGGTGCTGGACGCCATGCACGCCGCGTGCATGCCCAACCTGGAGAAGTGGGCGCGCATGGCCCACGAGGAGACGGGATACGGCACCGTCGCCGACAAGACCATCAAGAACCGCTTCGGCGCCGACGACGTCTACCGCTACATCCGCCCCATGAAAACCGTGGGCTTCCTCTCGGCCGATCCGGGCCAGGGAATCTACGAAGTGGCCTCGCCGATGGGCGTGGTGGCGGCGGTGATCCCCTCGACCAATCCCACCTCCACGGCCATCTACAAGATCCTGATCTCGCTCAAGGCCAGAAACGGCGTCGTCCTCTCGCCCCACCCCTCGGCCAAGGGCTGCATCCGGGCCGTGGCGGACGCCATGCACGAAGCCGCGGTGGCGGCGGGCGCTCCGCGGGGGATCATCGGCTGCCTGCCGGCCCCCACCATCGAGGACACGCAGGCCCTGATGAAGCACCCCCTCACCAACGTGATCCTGGCGACGGGGGGCACGGGGCTGGTGAACGCCGCCTACTCCTCGGGGAAGCCCTCCTACGGCGTGGGGCCGGGCAACGTCCCGGCCTTCATCGAGCGCACGGCCGTCCTGCGCAAGGCCGTGAAGGACGTGATCGCCGGCAAATCCTTCGACTGGGGGACCATCTGCGCGAGCGAGCAGTCGGTCATCGTGGACGCCCCCATCGCCGAAAGGGCGAAGGAGGAGTTCGCCGCGGCCGGAGGCTACTTCGTAAACCCCCGGGAGAAGGCGCTCCTGCAGGGGCTCATGGTGGACAAGGAGGGGCGGCTCAACCCGAAGGTCGTCGGGAAGTCGCCCCAGGCCATCGCCGCCATGGCCGGCTTCGGCGTGGCCGACGGCGTGCGCGTTCTCCTCGTTCCCGAGGGGGGCGTGGGCCGCGACTACCCGCTCTCCCTGGAAAAGCTCTCCCCCGTCCTCTCCTACTTTGAAGCCGACGGCTGGGAGGCGGGGTGCCTGCGCTGCATCGAGGTGCTCCGCTACGGCGGCCTGGGCCACACCCTCTGCCTGCACACGCAGGACCTCGACGTGGTCCGGCAGTTCGCCCTGAAGAAGCCCGTCTTCCGCATCATCGTCAACTCGCCGGGCACCCACGGCGCCATCGGGTACTCCACCAACCTGCCGCCCTCCATGACCCTGGGCTGCGGCGCCCTGGGGAACAACATCACGAGCGACAACATCACCCCGCTCCACCTTCTGGACCGCAAGCGGGTGGCCTTCGAGACCCGCCCCGTCACCGGCGAGAAGGCCGTCGCGCTGCCGCCCCTCGTGAAGCCGGGAGACGGCCTGGAGGAGGCGGCCCGGCGCTTCGTGGCCCAGAAGTTCGGCGCGGGCGGATCGGGCGGCGTTCCCCCGCGGGCGGGGGCCAACGCCAACGCAGCCCCGGCTCCCCAGCCCTCGGCTCCCCTGGATTTCGTCAGCGAGGCCGACGTCCGCGCCGCCCTGCGCGCGGGGACGCGCCTCCGCATCCACGCCAGGACCCTCGTCACCCCCCTCGCCCGCGAGCTCGGCGAGGCCCACCGCATCTTCGAACGAAGCTGAATTCGACCACAGAGACACAGAGGCACAGAGATGGATGGGGGAACCCCCATTCCGCGATGGAGCGAGGAGAAGGCGGAGCAAGGCTTATCCATCCATGGATGGCGAGCTAGGACAGCTACCCTGGAAGGGGCAGACCTTTCATCCCATCCCGCTTAATCGCTTAATTGCTTAATTGCTTAATCGCTTATTGCTTAATCGCTTATTGCTTAATCGCTTGATCGCTTACTCCCTATTCCCTCTGCGTCTCTGTGACTCTGTGGTATTTTGGTCCCGGAGGGCTTCCCCATGGGCGATCGGTGGGACTACATCGTGGTGGGCTCCGGGTTCGGCGGCTCGGTGAGCGCCCTGCGTCTCGCGGAAAAGGGCTACAAAATCCTCGTGGTGGAGCAGGGCAAGCGCTGGAGGCCGCAGGACTTTTCCAAGACCAACTGGAACTTCCGGAAGTTCTTCTGGATGCCCAAGCTCTTCTGCTACGGCATCCAACAGCTTACCCTCCTGCACGACGTCCTGGTCCTCCACGGCGCCGGCGTGGGCGGCGGCAGCCTCGTCTACGCGAACGTGCTGATGGAGCCTCGGCCCGAGGCCTTCCTGGACCCCAAGTGGAGGGACCTCGCCGACTGGCGAAAAACGCTGGCGCCCCACTACGAGACGGCCCGCCGCATGCTGGGCGTCTCGGTCAACCCGCGCCTGACTCCGGCCGACGAGGCCCTGAAAGCCGTCGGAGAGGAGATCGGCCTGCCGGAGACCTTCGCCCCGACCGACGTGGCGGTCTTCTTCGGCGAGCCCGGCAAAGAGGTCCCCGACCCGTTCTTCGGCGGTGAGGGTCCTTCGCGGGTCGGCTGTACCTTCTGCGGCGGCTGCATGGTGGGCTGCCGTCCGGGCGCCAAGAACACGCTGGACAAGAACTACCTCTACCTGGCCGAGAAGCGCGGGGCCACCATCCTTCCCGAAACCCGCGTCACCCTGATCGAACCGCTGCCCGGCGGCGGCTACCGCCTCCGGACCGAACGGTCCACCGTGCCTTTCTTCAAGAAGAGGGGCGAGCTGACCGCGGGCGGCGTGGTCCTGGCGGCGGGCGTCCTGGGGACCGTGCCCCTCCTCCTGGAGTGCAAGCGGCGGGGCGCGCTGCCGTGCCTGTCCGACGAGGTGGGAAACTACGCCCGAACGAACAGCGAAGCCCTGCTGGGCCTCATCGGGCCTCGACAGGGCCCCGACCACTGCGAGGGCATCGCCATCACGTCGCACGTCTTCATGGATGAGCACACGCGCGTGGAACCCGTGCGCTACTCACGGGGATCGGACGTGATGATGCAGCTCGGGACGCCTCTGACCGACGGAGGCACGCGGCTCACGAGACCCCTCCGCTGGATCGGCAACTGCCTGCGCCGCCCCTCCCATTTGCTGAGGTCCCTCTGGCCCTTCGGAAAGGCGCGCAAGGGGTTCGTGGTCCTCGTCATGCAGAGCTTGGATAGCCGCATGCGCATCATCATCAAGAGGCGATGGTTCTGGCCCTTCCACCGAAAGCCCACCTCCCGCCTTCCCGAGGACCAGCCGAGGAGAATCCCGGCCTACATCCCCGTGGCCAACGAGACGGTCCGCCGCCTGGCGAAACGGCTGGGCGGCGTTCCCCAGAGCAGCCTCAACGAGGTGCTCCTCAACGCCCCGACCACGGCCCACATCCTGGGCGGCTGCGCCATGGGCGAAGGCCCCGGGACGGGCGTCGTGGACGCAGCCTGCAAGGTCTTCGGCTACGACGACCTCTACGTCGTGGACGGCTCCGTCATCGGCGCCAACCTCGGCGTGAACCCCAGCCTCACCATCACGGCCCTCGCCGAGTACGCCATGAGCCGGATCCCCGCGGCGGGGAAATAATGCGGTGGAGAGTGGAGGGTGGAAGGAGTTACCGAAGGCCGGTGGCCGCTGGTCATCCCCATCATCTATCATCTATCACTGATCATCCGTCACTCCCCCGGCCCGGTCTCCTCGGAATGAGCATGGGCACCTCCCGCTGGTAGGCCCGGTAGGCCTCGCCGTAGGTGGCCACCAGCTTGCGCTCCTCCAGCCAGGCGCCGAGCAAGAGGTAGAGGGTGAGGACGATGGCCGCCGCCAGACCGGGGGCGTCCAGGTCGTGGCCCCAGAGCACGAGGATCCCCGCCAGGTACCATGGGTGACGCACCCAGCGCAGGACACCAGAGCAGGAGAAGGTCTCCGGATCTTCCACCGCCTCTCCCCGCCAGGCGGCTCGGGCCAAGCGGAGCCCCAGGAAGTCGTTCATGCCGTAGGCCTTGGCCCCCAGGAAGAAGAGCCACGCGGCCGCGGCGTTCAGGAGGACGGCCAGGAGGAGCCAGCCGCCTCGGTACCGGAGAACCCACGGCCCCCTGAATCCGAGGTACAGGAGGGCCAGCGGAAGGAGCGAGAGCGCGCTGAAGGCGTTGTAGGCGAGACGGTAGTATCCGAACCGCGCCCTCAGCCGCTTCCGCAGCGCTTCCGTCACGGGGCGGGCGATGAGCCCGCTGTGGAGGGTGCACCAGAGAGCCCACGCCGCCGCGGTCCAGAGGATGGCTCGCATGGGACCATGATAGATCCATCGGGCTGCACCGGTCATGGCGCGGAGGTTTCTCCAGAGAGCGATCCGGCGTGGCTCCTTCACCCGTCGCGCTCACCCGCGGTCGCGGCGAGGCGCCGCTCCTACAAAGGCGTTACGCCTCCCTCGCGGAATCTGGGCCGGCCCTCCGCCCGGCCCTCCGCCCTTGACCTCCCGGCCCCGAAGGAGTACAAAGGGTCCCGCCGAAGGCCCCGCGCGTGCGGGGCGACGGGGACCCGATTCACCGGGGCGAATCGCATCAGCGTAAGGCCGCCTCAGCCTGAGCCCGTCAGCTAACCCGTTAGGCGGAGAGAGGTCATCGATGGTCGCTTATTTTTATGCGCTCCAAAGCCCAGTTGGCGTGCGGGTCGTGGGTTCGGACGCCTGATGCCCTCCCTCAAACGCCTGCTCTTCGGGCGCCCGAAAGATCCTTCGGACCCGGAGGTCTTCCACAAGCTATCGCTGGCGGCCTTTCTGGCCTGGGTCGGCATGGGCGCCGACGGCCTGACCTCCTCGTGTTACGGTCCCGACGAGGCGTTTCGAGCCATCCAGGGTCACGTGTACCTGGCCTTCTACCTGGCCCTCATGACGGCCATCACCGTCGGACTGATGTCCTTTGCCTACAGCCTGCTCATCGAACACTTCCCGAGCGGCGGCGGGGGCTACCTGGTCTCCACCAAGCTTCTCGGCCCCAAGGCCGGCGTGGTCTCCGGCTCGGCCCTTCTGGTGGATTACGTGCTCACCATCACCGTCTCCCTCTGTTCGGGGGTGGACGCGATCTTCAGCCTTCTCCCACTGGCTTGGCAACCCTATAAGGTCTTCACCGACCTCATTATCCTGGCCGTATTGTTACTGCTCAACCTTCGGGGCGTGAAGGAGTCCATCCAAATCCTCTTGCCCATTTTTTTGGTTTTCATCCTGACTCACCTTCTGCTGATCGTCTACGGCATAGGTGCCCACTTCTGGGCCCTGCCCGAAGTGGTACGCCGTACCCACGCCGAAATGGGCCGAGACGCCGGAACGATCGGCTACCTGGCGGTCCTCCTGATCTTCCTACGGGCCTACTCTCTGGGCGGCGGCACCTACACGGGTATCGAGGCCGTCTCCAACGGCCTTCCCATTTTGCGGGAGCCGAGGGTGGCCACGGGCAAGCGCACCATGCTCTACATGGCCCTCTCCCTGGCGATCACGGCCGGCGGCATCTTGTTCCTTTACCTTCTCTGGCACGCCGAGCCAACCCAGGGCAAAACGATGAACGCCGTTCTTCTTGACCGGGTTTTCTCCTCCTGGCGCTGGGGAGGATGGTCCGTGGGGAATTGGCTCATCATCGCGACGCTTGCTTCGGAGGGAGCCCTGCTCTTCGTGGCGGCGCAGACGGGCTTCATCGACGGCCCGAGGATTCTGGCCAATATGGCCGTGGATTCGTGGGTGCCTCACCGCTTCGCCCAGCTCTCCGACCGCCTCGTCACGAAAAACGGCGTCCTGATCATGGCATTGGGATCGGCCCTGCTGATTCTTTACACGCAAGGGAAGGTGTCGGTCTTGGTGGTGCTCTACGCTATCAACGTCTTCGTGACCTTCAGCTTGACCGAGATGGGCATGAGCCGGTTCTGGATCAGCGAGCGGCGAAAGCACCCTCACTGGCTGCGAAACCTCCTGGTGCACGGGACGGGGCTCACGCTCTGCCTGACCATCCTCGTGGTGACGACCCTCGAAAAATTCACCGAGGGGGGCTGGCTCACGGTGGTCATCACCACCTCCCTCATCATCCTCTGCCTGCTGGTCCAGCGCCATTACGCCGGCATCCGGCGGGAGATCGGCAAGCTCGATTCAATCTTGGCCGAGGTCCCGGCCCCGTCCTCAGCCCCGAAGGCCGCCTCCGAGGTGGATCCCGCCCAGCCCGTGGCCGCCCTTCTGGTCTCTGGATACGGAGGACTGGGGATCCACTCCGTCCTCTCCATCCAGCGGCTCTTCCCCGGCTACTACAAGAACATCCTCTTCATCTCCGTGGGCGTGGTGGATTCGGGCCACTTCAAGGGGGCCGACGAGGTGGTAGCCCTGCAGCGGGAGACCGAGGAGAGCCTGCGCCGGTACGTGGCCTTCGCCAACGGCCTCGGGCTGACCGCCGGCTACCGTTTTGCCATCGGGACCGATGTGCTGGAGGAGACGGAACGGCTCTGCCAGGAGATCCAGAAGGAGTACCCGCGCGCCGTCTTCTTCCTCGGCAAGCTCATCTTCGCCAAGGAGAAGCTCTACTACCGCCTCCTGCACAATGACACCGCCTACGCGGTCCAGCGCCGCCTGCAGTTCGCCGGGCTCCAGACGGTCGTCCTGCCCATCCGTATGACGATGGCCTGAGGCATACCTTTCGGCACGCCTCCTTCCCCTCCGGGCTGTCCCGGGTGGAAGGGGCCATCGCCGGGGGGACCTTGGGTTAGAATCACAAGAAGAAGGAGGAGGCATGCCTCACACCAAGATCGTTTGCACGCTGGGGCCCTCCAGCGATACCCGCGAGCGCATCCGGGCTTTGGCCGATGCCGGGATGAACGTGGCCCGCCTGAACTTCTCCCACGGCGATCACCGCCAGCACGGAGAGAGGATTCGGATGGTGCGGGAGGTGGCGCGCCAGAGTGGCCGCCACTTGGCCGTTCTACAGGATCTCCAGGGGCCCAAGATCCGGCTCGGCACCTTCCGGGGAGGCAGCGCCCAGCTCGACGAGGGCGGTCCCTTCGTCCTCTCCACGCGGCCCGTCTCCGGGTCGGCCGCCAGGGCCCACTGCAGCTACGAGCGCCTGCCTAAGGACGTGCGCCGGGGCGATCGAATCTTCCTGGCCGATGGAACCCTGGAGCTGCTGGTGGACCGGGTGGCCGGAAGCGAGGTGCACACCACCGTGGTCCGGGGCGGCACCATCCGCGACCACCAGGGGATCAACCTGCCGGGCGTGCGGCTGAGCGCTCCCTCGCTGACGGCCAAGGACAAGCAGGACCTGGCCTTCGGCCTGGCGGCGGGGGTGGACCTCGTGGCCCTCTCCTTCGTCCGGCGCGCCGCCGACGTCCGGTCGCTGCGGCGAAGGCTGGCCGAGAGCCCCGATCCTCCCTGGGTCGTGGCGAAGATCGAGAAGCCCGAGGCCCTGGATCACCTCGATGCGATCCTGGCCGAGGTGGACGGCGTCATGGTGGCCCGCGGCGATCTGGGCGTGGAGATGGGCCTGGAGCACGTCCCGCAGGCCCAGAAGACCATCATCGCCGAAGCCAACCGGCGGGGGAAGTTCGTGATCACGGCGACCCAGATGCTCGAGTCCATGGTGGACCACGCCCGTCCCACTCGGGCCGAGGTCTCCGACGTGGCCAACGCCATCTACGACGGCACGGATGCCGTCATGCTCTCGGCCGAATCGGCGGCGGGACGCTATCCCGTGGAGGCCACGGCCATGCTCAAGACCATCGCCGATCAGGCCGAAACGAGCCGCTTCTACCACCCCGTCCGAGAGCCCTTCACCGGGGTCACCGACTTCCACCAAGCCGCCAGCCACGCCGCGGCCTCCGCCGCCAGGGACCTTGGAGCCTCGGCGGTGCTTTCCATCACCCCCACGGGACGCATGCCGCGCCTGCTCTCCAAGTTCCACATGGCGGCTCCGGTCATCGCGTGCAGCGCGAGGGAAGAGGTCCTGCGGCGCGTGGCCGTGGTGTGGGGAGTGACGCCCCTGGCCGTGGAGCACGCCGCCGACAGCGAACGCGCGGTGACCATGGCCCTGGACGCCACCCTGCGGGCCCGCCTGGCCAGTCCCGGCCAGACGGTCCTCGTCACGCTCTCCATGCTCTCCGGCAACTCAGAGGTGACGAACGTCATCAAGCTGCACAAGCTGTAGAGCCACCGGCGGTCCGCCCGCCCCGGGCGGAGTGGGAGCAGAGAGAGGGGAGAGGCGAGTAGGCGATTAGGCGATTAAGCGATTAAGCTATTGGGCGAGAGGCGAAGAGCCGCAACCCCGTCATGGCCTCTGTGGTGTGCCCCAATCCCGCGATGGAGCGAGGAGAAGGGGGGGCAAGGCTCGTCCAGCTATGGATCGCAAGCTAGGACAGCTTACCTGCAAGGGGCTTGCCTTTCATCCCGTCCCGCTTAAATTCTTAATTGCTTACTCGCTTAATCGCGAGGGGGAAGTCGCCGTCAGGCGACGGCTCCCACACCGGCGGGAATTGCATCGCGGAACTGGGGGTGTGTTTCCCATTCGCCATTCGGAATTCGGCTTTGCTACACTACCCACGTCTTTCTCGGGAGGTCTCCATGGCCGGTGACGATGGCACCCTCGGACGCGGCGGAGAGCAGGTCCCATGAGTCTACGCTCCTGGGCCCTGGTTGTTGGCGTTCTCGTGGAGGCGATCTACATCGGCGCCTGGGTGGCCGGCTTCGGCCTCTTCGGCGGCCTCTCTCCCGCCAGCCTGTCGGGGGGCATGGTGATCGCCGGCGGCCCCGTGGCCCTTCCCCTGCTCATGGTGTGGGGGCTCAAACGCAGCCGCGAGGCCGGCGCCGTCCTCTGGCTGGCGAGCGCCCTGGTCTCCGCGGGGTTCTCCACGGCCAGCGGGGCCCACGCGGGCCGGTATTTTCTCTGTGCCGGGCTCACCGTCTTCCCGCAGGCCCTCACGGCCAGCCTGTTCATGCTGCACGCCCGGCGCAAGGAAGCGGCCGCACACGCCCGCAGGCCGAGGCGGTAGATCGGCGGCCGGACCGGGGCCGTTGACGGGGCGCCTCCCCGCCGCTAAGCTTGGGCTCCAAGGAGGAAGCCGTGGGCCACGTCCTCGTACCTGAAGCCGAAGCCATCCTGGACAAGGAGTTTGCCGTTCTCGACAAGGGCTTCGTGCGCCTGGTGGACTACCTGGGATCGGACGAGCGCATCGTAGCGGCGGCCAGGGTCTCCTACGGCAAGGGCACCAAGAGCTCCCGCGAGGACCGGGGGCTGATCCACTACCTCATGCGCCACCAGCACACCTCCCCCTTCGAGCAGGTGGTGCTGACCTTCCACTGCAAGATGCCCATCTTCGTGGCCAGGCAGTGGATCCGTCATCGGACGGCCCGGCTCAACGAGATCTCGGGCCGCTACTCCGTCATGAAGGACGAGTTCTACCTCCCCGCCGCGGGCACGCTCCGCACACAGAGCACCACGAACAAGCAGGGGAGGGCGGAAACGCCCGTGCCCGCGCAGGTGGCCGAGGCCATGGTGCGGGAGCTGGAGGCCGGGCAGCGCGAGGCCTACGCCCGCTACGAGGCCATGCTCGACAAGGATTTGGCACGCGAGGTGGCGCGGATCGCCCTGCCGCTCAGCCTCTACACCGAATGGTACTGGCAGATCGACCTGCACAACCTCTTCCACTTCCTGACCCTCCGCATGGACGCCCACGCCCAGTGGGAGATCCGCGAGTACGCGAAGGTCATGGCGGCCATGGCGCGGGCGGTCGCCCCCTTGGCCTACGAGGCTTTCGAGCAGTACCGCCTGAACGCCGCCTGCCTCTCCTCGGAGAGTCTGGAGTGGATTCGCGAGCGTGTTTCCCAGGGGGAAAAGATGCCCAAGGATCTTCAGGAGGCCCTGGCCAAGAGCCGTCTCTCGGCGCCGCCCCTCCCCAAGCCGAGGAATCCGTCATGAATCCCAAGCAGCTTCTGGGCGGCTCCATGAACCTCAGCCCCGCCTGGCTCTTTCTCTCCCTCATCGTGGGCGGCGTCGGCACGGCGCTGTTCATCTACGGGAAGAAGCAGGGGCGCCTTCCCCAGCTCATCAGCGGCCTGGCTCTGATGATCTACCCCTACTTCGTCCGGAGCATCGGCTGGTCGGTGGCCATCGCCGTGGCGATCATCGCGGGGCTCTGGCTGGCCGTCCGTCAGGGGCTCTAGGCGCACCGAGCGCAGGGGACACCCTCCAGCCCATTGCAGCGCACGCCCCAGGGAGCCCGGCGGAGGCGGCGGAGGGCTCCGATAACGCGGTACACAGCCACCCACCAAGGCAGGTCAGAGGGCCCTCCTCCATTGTCTTCGGGTACGTGTCCGCACCGCCGCCGGCCCCTTGTCTCCGTGCCGCGCTGATGATAATTTAAAAGGCTGATCGGTGTCAGCCTTCCTCGTGAAGGCCTGTTTGAGCGAGGGTCGCGATGCAGTGTAAGCCTTTGACCGTGGGGTTTCTGTTCTTTCTCTTCCCGGTTCTTCTAGGCTTTACCCCCCTGGCCGAATCGTCCGCCTCCGCGCGGGCGGGATCCGCGCCCGAGGCGGCTCACGTGGCGCAGAGGGCGGGCTTCGTGCGTCTCACCGACAGCCCCTGGCCCCACCTCGACGCCGGGAGGCTGCGCCTTCGGTCGGCTGCGGCTTTGGTGGTGGATGGGAGGAGCGGGCGAGACCTCTACGCGAAGAACGCCGACGCCGTGACCCCCATCGCCTCCATCTCCAAGCTGATGACGGCCATGGTGCTCCTGGACTCGCACCTACCCATGGATACCCCCGTGACCGTCACCGAAGACGACGTGGACACCCTGCGCAACTCCCTCTCCCGCCTGCCCGTCGGCTGGACCCTCAGCCGCGAGCAGTTGCTCCAGCTCGCGCTCATGGCCTCCGAGAACCGCGCCGCCAACGCCCTGGCCCGGACCTACCCGGGAGGGACGACGGCCTTCGTGGCCCGGATGAACGCCAAGGCCCATGCCTTGGGGATGCAACACACCTACTTTCTCGACCCCACGGGCCTCCACAGCGAGAACGTCTCCACCGCCAGCGACCTGGCCCTCATGGTGCGGGCGGCCTACACCTACCCCCTCATCCGACAGATGACGACGACCGAACGGTACGAGGTCCGCTCCAGCATCTCCGGGCGCCCCCGCCTCTTCGGTAACTCCAATCGCCTGATGTACAACGACCACTGGTCCATCGGGCTGAGCAAGACGGGCTTCATCAACGAGTCGGGCTTTTGCCTCGTGATGGAGACCTCCATCCTGGACAGGCCCGTTTTCATGATTCTTCTCGACTCCCAGGGCAAGTACTCCCGCCTCGGGGACGCCGCCCGCATCCGCTCTTGGCTCCAGGCCTCGGCCGAGGGGCGGATCTCGCGCTACCGTCGCCATTCGCTCGGCTGAGCGCGGAGTCCAGGGCGGATTGGACCTCGGAGACGGGCAGGCACGGAGGGAGTCTTCACCATGAAGGACTCGGGTTGGCCTGCGCTCGAAGGGGAGATTGTGTGCCCCTTG
Organism: Acidobacteriota bacterium; assembly: GCA_049967655.1. Lineage (GTDB taxonomy): Bacteria > Acidobacteriota > UBA4820 > UBA4820 > DSQY01 > DTPS01. The sequence goes on along the minus strand of JBMFSH010000025.1, from coordinate 24,364 downwards.
GCCGACGCCGCGGACTCACGGTGAAATGTTTGCAGACAAAGCATCCCGTCGAACCACGGCCGCCGACCCTCCGCCGGAAGAGCGCAAGCCGGGTCAAGGCTCCTTCGGCGGGCTCCAGCCCGGCTCCGAGACCCCCCTCTTCGCGTTCACCCACCGGGCCAGCACGAAGAGGAGGTCGGACAGGCGGTTGAGGTAGACCACGACCTCCGGGTTCACGGGCGAGCTTCTCTCAAGCCGCACAACGGCCCGCTCCGCCCGCCGGCAAACGGCCCGGCAGACCTGCAGCGCCGAGGCCGCCGGGCACCCGCCGGGGAGAATGAACTGAGTCAAGGGGGGCAGCTCCGCATCCCACTGGTCGATGAGCGCCTCGAGACGAGCGGATCTACCCGGCAGCAGGCTGACGGTGTGGGCCGTGACGGCGGGCGCCAGGTCGGGAGGGGCGGCCAGGTCGGCGCCCACGGTCAGCAGCTCCGACTGGATAGAGCGCAGCGCCTCCTGGAGCGGCGGCTCTTCCAGGAGAGAGACGGCCCAACCCACGTGGGCGTTCAGCTCGTCTACGGTTCCGTATGCCTCCACGCGCGGGTCGGCCTTCGACACGCGCCGGCCACCGAAGAGGCCCGTCTCGCCCTTGTCTCCCGTCTTGGTGTAGATCTTCATGACGCCTGCCTCCTCCCTACCGCCGGAGATCCCGCGGCGGCCCTTCGACCAGCCGCGGGGCTGCCCGCCTTATCAGATGAGGGGTTCCGCCACCGCCTGGGGATGACCGCGCGCTCCTTCTCCACACGGCTTCGACGGTCCACCCTTCGCCCGGCTCCTCGCGATCCCCAGTCCGCAGCCCGTTGGGGAAGCCCTGGGGATGACCGCGCGCCTTCGGCGCGCGGTCACTTCAACTGATCCCAGCGTTGGCCAGTGGAGAGGCTGACCACGAGCGGCACGGCGAGGGCCATGGCCCCCTCCATGGCCTCCTTGAGGACTCGTCCCGCCGCCTCCGCACGGGCCGAGTCCGCCTCCACGATGAGTTCGTCGTGCACCTGGAGCACCAGGCGGCAACCCTCGGGCAACCGGGGCTCCACCGCCACCATGGCCTTCTTGATGAGGTCCGCTGCGCTGCCCTGCACGGTGGTGTTGACCGCCTGCCTCAGCAGCGCCGCCTGGAGCGGCTTAGGAGCCTTCGCGATGCCGGGGAACAGGCGCCGCCGCCCCAGGATCGTGGTCACCTCCTCCTTCGCCAGCACGTGCTTCTGCACGTTGTCCAGATAGCCCCGCACCGCGGGAAACCGGGCGAAGTAGCGTTCGATGAAGGCCTTTGCCTCCTTCTGGCCCACCCCCAGCTCTCGGGCCAGGCCGAAGGGACCCATGCCGTAGAGGATGCCGAAGTTGATGGCCTTGGCCTGGCGGCGCATGTCGGGAGTGACGAAGGGCGGCGCCACGTCGAAAACTTCAGCGGCGGTGGAGGTGTGGATGTCCTCTCCCCGCTCGAAGACCCTGCGCAGCGCGGGATCGCCGCACAGGTAGGCCAGCACTCTCAGCTCGATCTGTGAGTAGTCGGCCCCCACGAAGAGCCCTCCCTCCCGCGCCACGAATCCCCTCCGAATCTTGCCTCCCCACTCCCCCCGTATGGGTATGTTCTGAAGGTTGGGATCGGAGGAGGAGAGGCGCCCCGTGGCCGCCACGGTCTGGTGGAACTGGGCGTGGATGCGGCCCGTGGCTGGGTCCACCCACGTCGGAAGGGGGTCCACGTAGGTACCCTTGAGCTTGCTGAGCATCCGGTGGTCGAGGATCAGGGGGACCACGGGGTGCGCCTGCCGGAGCCCTTCGAGCACTTCGTTGTCCGTGGAGTAGGACTTGGTCTTGCTGGTCTTCTTGAGCACGGGCAGGTGGAGCTTCTCGAAGAGGACCTCTCCCACTTGCCGGGGGCTGGACACGTTGAAATCCGCCCCCGACACCTCACGGATCTGGGTTTCAAGCGCCTTCAAGGCGGTTTCCAGCTCCCGGCCGAGCGCCTCGAAATAGGGGAGATCCACCGAGATGCCCGCCGCCTCCATCCGCGCCAGGACTCCGATGAGCGGCCATTCCACCTCACGGTAGAGCTGGGCCATTCCCAGGTCCAGCAGGTGCTTCTCCAGGGGGGCTTTGAGGCGAGCCAGGCACGCGGCCGCTCCGGCCCGATCTCCCGCGGCGGGCACCGCGTCCAGGTGCTGCTGAGCGAGCTGTTCGAGGGAGGGCACGGAGCCGGACGGATTGAGAAGGTATCCCGCCACCGCCGTATCGAGTCCCGGCGCCACCCCGCCCTGGACCCCGCCGGCGAATCGCCTCAGAAGCGCCTTGAAGCCGTGGGCACAGAGCGGGAGGCCGAGGAGCCCCTCCGCCGGCAAAGAGTCCAGCGGGATAGTCCAGGCCCCTTCACCCTCTGAGAGCCAGGCCTCCTCGCCTTCCCAGGCAAGGCCCACGGCCGCCGCCGCCCGCAGCCGGTGCCGCCCCGCTTCGTCCAGCGCCGCGGCCTGGGCGCTGAGCACCTCGATCCGCGGCCGCGCGCTTTCGTCCAGAAGAGAGGTGAACTCGTACTCCGCGAAGAGGGCATTCAGCGCCTCCCGCTGGGGCTCGCCCACGCGCAGGTCTTCGGGTCTCTCGGAGAGAGGCGCGTCCTCCCGAATGGTGGCTAGCTCCCGGGAAAACCGCGCCTGGTCGGCGTGGGCCAGCAGCCCCTCGCGATAGGCCTTGCGCGAGATTTCGGAGGCGTGCGCCAGGACGCTCTCCAGGTCTCCGTACCGCCTCACCAGCTCCTTGGCCCCCTTCTCGCCGATGCCGGGGACGCCAGGGATGTTGTCCGTCGGGTCGCCCCAGAGGGCCAGCACGTCCACGACCCTCTCGGGCGGCACGCCGAAGAGCTCCTCCACCCCCTTCGCGTCCAGCGGGACGTCCTCCTTCTTGGTATGGAGGACCCGCACGCCGGGCCGAACGAGTTGGAGGAGGTCCTTATCGGCGGTCACGATGATCACCTCCATGCCCGCCTCCACGGCCCGCTTGGCGAGTGTCGCGATGCAGTCGTCCGCCTCGTACCCCGCCAGCTCCACCAGGGGAAGCCCCATGGCCCTGAGGATCGCCTTGGCCGGTTCGATCTGCGCGGCCATTTCGCGGGGCATCTCGGGGCGATTCGCCTTGTATTCGGCGTACGCCTCGTGGCGGAAGGTCGGGGCCGGCAGGTCGAACACCACGGCCATGTGGGAGGGGGCGTGTTCCTTGAGCAGCTTCTGGACCATCTTCAGCGTGCCGAAGATGGCGTTGGAGGGGCGCCCGTCCCGCGTGGAGAGGTTTCGGATGGCGAAGAAGGCCCGGTAGAGGATCGATGAGCCGTCCACAAGGTAGAGCGTTTCTGCCATGGCGGTTGCTCCTTAGGTGGCCATTTCAACACACGCGCTGGAGGGAGACAAATGAGGGGGCCGGCCTGACCCCGCGGCGCACGCCGTAAGGCTCGGCGGCGGGCCTTGAGCCCATCGTCGGGGGGCGCGGCAGCTTAGGGAACGGCCAGCTTCTCGAGGGCCGCCACGATGCCCTCGACGGAGTGGTCCTGGGGAACGGCGGCCGCCTTCAGGCCCATCTCGAGAAGGGCCTCAGCCGTGGTGGGGCCGATGGGGAGGCATCGGCTGCGCCGGATGGCCTCCCGGCCCGTTTCGGGGAGGTTCTCCCAGAGCGCCCGGACGGCGGAGGGGCTGGCGAAAACCGAGGCGTGAACGCCCTGTTCGATGGCGAAGATCTGGTCCGGGCGGAGGGGTGCGGGCCGCGTCCGGTAACAGACCAGGGGAACCACCTCCCATCCCGCGGCGGCCAACCGTTCGGCAAGCTCCTCCCGCGCCGACTCCCCTCGCGGAAGCAGCAACCGGGCCGGCCGGTGGGAGGAGACCAGGTGCTGTGCAAGGGCGGCGCCGGTGGCCCGCTCGGGGCGCGCGTGCACCGTCAGCCCCTTGGCCTCCAATGCCTTGGCCGTGCCCATTCCCACGGCCGCCACGCGAAGGTGCGCCGGCAGCTTGATCCCCTCGACCTCCGCGGCGGCCAGAAAATAGCGGACCGCATTGGCGCTGGCAAAGGCCAGCCAGGCGAAGGCGCCCAATTCCCGCAACAGCGAGCGCTCCCCGTCGGACAGAGGAGAAGGCACCGTCTCGATGGCAGGAATCCAGAGCACCTCCCCCCCCAAGGCGAGGATGGCGCGGCGCAGCCCCTCGCCCTGGTCCCTCGGGCGAGTGATGAGGATCCTCTGCCCCATGAGCGTGTGGATCACCTCAGCCCTCCACGAGCTCCCGCGCCCCCTTCGCCCAGAAGCGATCGAGGAGGCTCGCGGCAAGCTCCGAGGCCTCGGAGGCCGCGCCCTCGATCCCGTCCCGGATGCGCCGGGAACCATCCACGCTGGCCAGGAAGGCGCGGAGCACCACGCGCTCCCCCTGGATCTGGGCGTGGATGCCCAGGGGCGTGGTGCAAGAGCCGCCCAGTCCTCTCAGGAACCTCCGCTCCGCTTCGATCTCCCGCCTGGCCCTCGGGTCCTGGAGCCCTGAGAGGAGGGCGATCAGCCCGTCGTCGTTCCGGCGGGTCTCCACGGCGATGGCTCCCTGTCCCACGGCCGGGATCATCTCGTCCCTCTCGAAACGCCGGGTGATGCGGTCGGCGTGGCCGAGGCGCGCGAGCCCCGCGGCGGCCAGCACGGCGCCGTCCAGCTCGCCCTCATCCACCTTGCGCAGGCGGGTATCCACGTTTCCCCGCAGGCCCTGGATGGCCCAGGAGGGGTAAAGGTCGAGAAGCTGGAAACGGCGGCGCAGGCTCCCGGTTCCGACCCGGGGCGAGGGCGGGAGATCCTCCACGCCGCGGCCCACCGGAAGAACCAGCGCGTCGCGGGGGTCCTGGCGCTCCGGAATGCACGCCAGGGTCAGGGCCTCCGGATTCTCGGCGGGGTAGTCCTTCAGGCTGTGGACCGCCAGGTCCACTTCTCCTTCCAGGAGCGCCGACTGGATCTCCTTCACGAAGAGCCCCTTGCCTCCGACCTCCAGGAGCGCCCGGTCCTGGATCCGGTCTCCGCTGGTGCGGATGACCACGATCTCGGGCCGTGCGCCACCGGCCTCCTCCACCCGCCTCTGCACGTAGCGGGCCTGCCAGAGGGCCAGCGCGCTTCCGCGCGTCCCGATGCGATAGGGCCCCCTGGTCATTGCCCCTCCCCGCGCCCCTTTTCCTCCTGGTTCAGGGGGAAAAGCTGCCGAAAGAGATCCAAGGCCTTGGGCGAGTCCTCCTCGATGACCAGGCGCTTGACCTGAGTGATGGGTGCGTGGAGAATCTTGTGGACCACCCGGCGGACGGTGTTTCGAACGATCTCCCGCTGTTTGGGGCTCAGCTCCGGCAGGCGCCGGAGGGCCTCTTCGAGCTCCGAATCCTGGATCTGCCCCGCCCAGCCCATGAGCGAACCGATCAGCTCCGAGAGGTCCTGGTGGCCGATGAAGCGGGCGTAGAGGTCCAGCTCGGATTGGATCATGGCCTCCGCGTCGGCGGCCTTCTGCTGGCGTTCGGCGAGTCCCTCGTCGGCCACCTCCTGCAGGTCGTCGATGTCGTAGAGGTAGAGGCCGTCGAGCTTACCGACCGACTCCTCCACGTCCCTGGGCACGGCGATGTCGATGATGAACAGGCTGGCCCAGCGGCGGATCTTCATCACGGTCTCCATCATGGGCTTGAGGATGATAGGGCGCTGCGAGCCCGTGGAGGTAACCACGATGTCGCTCTGGATCAGGGCCTTGGGGAACTCCTCCCAGGGAACCACCTCGGCGCCGAAGGGCTTGGCGAACTCCACGGCGTGCTCGTAGGTGCGGTTGGCGACGCGGACCTGGCCGACCCCGTTCTCCACGAAGTGGGTGGCCACGATCCGGCTCATTTCCCCGGCCCCCAGGAGCAGGATCCGTTTGGTGGAGAGATCGGCGAAGATGCCCCTGGCCAGGTTGTAGGCGGCGTAGGAGACGGTGACCGGACGCTGGCCGATGCCGGTCTGCGTCCGTACCACCTTGGCCACGTGGAAGGCCTTCTGAAAAAGGAGGTTGAGCGGCGTGGAGAGGGTCCCGCCGTCGCGAGCCTGGAAGTAGGCCTCCTTGACCTGGCCCAGGATCTGCGGCTCCCCGAGGATCATGCTGTCCAGGCCGGCCGCCACGCGGAACAGATGGCGTACCGCGTCCTTCCCGCGGCGGATGTAAAAGAGGTCGCGGTGAGCCGCGTCCAGTCGGCGGCCCGCCATGAGGGTCGAGAGGAGCCCCTTCCCTCCGTCGTCACTGGCCGAATCGGCGTACAGCTCCACGCGGTTGCAGGTACAGAGCAAGACCGCCCCCTCGGCCAGACCCGAAGCCCTGAGGCCCTCCAGGAAGGGGAGCCTCTCCCCCTCTTCGAAAGCCGCCCGCTCCCGTACCTCCACGGGCGCCTGCTTGTGGTTGAGGCCCACCAGGATGAGTTCGCTCAATGCCACATGATCCCTATGATGATGAGGACGGAGAAGGCCGCTCCCGCCACCACGAGCCAGGAGCGCCGGCGGGGATGGACCTTGGCCGAGAACCACCCGTAGATGGCCACGCCGAGGACCAGCCAGGCGAGAATGCTGGCGCCTTCGAGGAGGCCGGGCCTCCAGTCCTTTCGCTCGCCGTACAGGACACCGTACAGAATGGCTGAAGCGAGGCCCACCGTGAAGAGGGGATATCCCGTCAGCAGAAGCTTGGAAGACCACCTCTCGGCCTCTTCCAGAGAGGGGATGGGAAGCTCCGACGGATGGTGCCGATGGCGCAGGCTGTAGTCCTGCATGATGAAGATGGCCGCGTACAAGAAGGAGAGGAAGAAAAAGGCCATCCCGAACACCAGCAAGAAAATGTGGATGCTGAACCAAGGGGTGAAATAGAAGCTCTTGGGCTTTTCCAGAATGTCGGGCACCATGAAGCCCAGAAGGAAAATGAGCATCACGAGCGGCATGAGAAAGAAGGTCAGGATTTTGCTCCGGTTCAGCGGGTAAAGGGAGAGGTAGAGGGCCAGAATGGCCCAGGCGCTGACTTCAAAGAGCTGGTGGAGGTTGGTGGCGGGGGGGTAGCCCAGCTTCCCCCACAACCACCCGATCCGGGCGGTCTGGACCAAAAATCCGGCCGAGGCGAAGGCCATGGTGAGCCAGAAGAGGATGCGCTTCTGGAATCCCCCGTAGATGAGGGCGAAAGAGAGGGCCGCCACGTAGAAGAACAGGGTGAAGTTCTGGGGGTTCATGCGACCCTCCCGCGTATCCAGCCGCCGCCCACGACCGCGTCGCCCAGGTAGGCCACAGCCGCCTGCCCGGGAGTCGCGGCGCTGGCGCCGTCTAACCATTCTACCATCACGGATTCACCGGCCTCAACGAGGCGCGCGCGCCGCGGAGGCTGGTGGTATCGGACTTGGACCCAGGCCTCCGTGGGCCGCTCCCCCTCCCCCACGTGCCAGATCCAATCGCCGGCCTCGAAGCTTCGAACGCCCAGGGCCTCCTTCGGCCCCACCGTCACCTCCGCCGCCTCCGCATCGATGGCCGTCACGTAGAGCGCCTCGCTCCAGGGTATGGCCAAGCCACGACGCTGCCCCACGGTGAACCGATGGATGCCCGCGTGGGTACCCAGCAGCCGGCCATCCTGATGCCGTACCGTGCCCGGCCGAAGCATCTCCAGCTCACGTTCAACGACCTCGGCGTAGCCCCCCGGCCCAACAAAACAGATATCCTGGCTCTCGGGCTTGTGGGCCGTGGGCAGGCCGAGTCCCCGCGCCTTCGCCCGGATCTCCTCCTTGGTCCACTCCCCCACGGGCAGAAGGGTTCGGCCGCGCTGTTGCTCCGTGAGCGGGAAGAGCACGTAGGACTGGTCCTTGGCGAGATCCCTGCCGCGCTTGAGGCGGCTGAGTCCGTCCTCATGAACCATGCGCGCATGGTGGCCCGTGGCCACCCAGCCCGCGCCCAGCTCCCGCGCATACTCCCAGAGCGTGCCGAACTTCACCCGCTCGTTGCAACGGATGCAGGGGTTGGGGGTCTCTCCCCGGGCGTAGGCCTCCGCGAAGGGTTGGACCACCAGCCGCCGAAAGGCCTCCTGGTGCTCCAGAACCCTGTGCTCGATCCCGAGAAGTTTCGCCACCTCGCGCGCGTCGAAAATGTCCTCCAAGCCGCAGCACCGCTTGGCCCCCGGGCTTCCGCAGGAATCGTGCAGGCGCAGGGTCACGCCGACGACCCTGTATCCCCGTTCGAGCAACAGGAGGGCGGCGACGGAGGAGTCCACCCCCCCGGACATGGCGACGAGAACGGTATGGGACATGGGGGCTACGGCTGCTCGTCGGTGACGATCAGCATGAGGGTGCTGGTGCCCACGCGGAACTCACACTGGTGATCGATCTGAGTCACCGTGATGCGCTGCTCGTTGATGTAGGTGCCGTTGGTACTCCTGAGGTCTCTCAGAAGAATGGTTTTCCCTTTGATCTCGATCTGAGCGTGCCGCCGGGAGACCTCGCTGTCGTTCAGGTTCACGTCGGCTCCGGCACGGCCTATGAGCAGCACGGGCTTGTCAACGGGGATGATGGTCCCGGCATCATTGCCTTGCAGCACGGCGAGGGAAACCCGCTTGCCCTCGGGCATGGCCAGGAGCTCCGACTCCGGCACCTCCGACCCTGCCCACGTATTGTCGAGCTTGTGGACCTTCTCGGTGGAAGGCTGCTGAGCCTCGCTGGCGGGGGCGCCTCCGGAGAGCCGAGCCGAAGCCACCTCCCGGACGGCCTCGATGACCTGGGCGCAGTTGGGGCAGGTGAAGCGAAACCTCTCTCCTCCCCGGAAGTGTTTCTCCTCGAGGCGATAGCGCTTCTGACACGAGGGGCAGGTGACGATCACGGCGCGCCTCCCGTGCGGAGTGTATCCGTCCCCGCCGATGGTTGTCAACGGCGGGGGCCGCACGGCGGAGCGCGCCTGAGAGCGCGGATTTTGGCCCCTGGGACCGAAGCCGTGGGACCGCGGCCGTATTGAACTGAAGGAGGGGACATACTAGCATGGGAGGTTCGATGGAGGCCACATGCTTCTCAGCCTTGAGCCGGACCTCAACGCCGATCAACTCCAGCAGATCGAGGATCGCTTGCGCCAACTGGAGCTCCACGTGGAGAAAACCGCGGCAGGCGCCCGCCCGATCTGGGTGATCACCTCCGACGGTGGCCAGCCGCCGGCCGAACGCCTGACCGCGATCCCCGGCGTGGCCGCCGTTCTTCCACCCGAAGAGGGGTTTCCGCTCGCCTCTCTGGCGCTGCGGGGGCGCCCTTCCGTGATCCGCTGCGGCCCGATCGACATTGGGGGCCAGGACTTCGTGCTGGCGGCCGGGCCGTGCGCCGTCGAAACCCCGGAGCAGATGGAGGCCTGCGCCCTGGCCACCAAGCGGGCCGGAGGCGTCATCTTCCGCGGAGGCTCCTTCAAGCCTCGGACCAGCCCCTACACCTTTCAGGGCCTCGGCCGCGAGGGTCTGCGCCTCCACCGGGAGGTGGCCGACCGCCACGGCCTGCTCATGATGAGCGAAGTCCTGGATCGGGAGGACCTGCCGGCGGTGGCCGAGTTGGCCGATATCCTCCAGGTGGGCAGCCGCAACATGCAGAACTTTCCCTTGCTGAAGGCGATCGGGCGGCTGAACAGGCCCGTCCTCCTGAAGCGCGGCCTGGCCGCCACGCGGGAGGAGCTTCTCCTGGCTGCGGAATACATCCTCGCCGGCGGCAACGAAAGGGTGATCCTCTGCGAGCGGGGAATCCGCTCCTTCGACCCGGCCCTTCGAAACTCCCTGGATCTCGCCTCGGTCGTCCTCCTCAAGGAGATGACCCACCTTCCGGTGTTCGTGGATCCCTCCCACGCGACGGGCCGCCGGCGGCTCGTGGCTCCTATGGCGAGGGCTGCGGCGGCGGTGGGCGCGGACGGCCTTCTGGTGGAGGTCCATCCCACGCCCGAGTCGGCGCTTTCCGATGGCCCTCAGGCACTCCTTCCGGAGGACCTCCTGCGACTTGCCGGGGAGCTCGCCGAGCTGGCTCCCGTGGTGGTCAGACGATTCCCGAGGCCCGCATGATCCGGTTCACCAACTCCCTGACCAAACAGCTAGAGCCCTTCGAGCCGCTCGAACCCGGCCGCGTGCGCCTCTACACGTGCGGTCCCACGGTCTACGACGTGGCCCACATCGGGAACTTCAGAACCTTCCTGTTTGAGGACCTTCTCAAGCGCTTCCTGATCTGGAAGGGCTATTCGGTCCTCCACGTGAAAAACCTGACGGACATCGACGACAAGACCATCGCCCGCGCGAACCAGGCCGGAGTCCCTTTGCGGACGCTCACGGACAAATTCGCGGCGCTGTTTTTCGAGGACATGGCCACGCTGGGATGCCTTCCGGCCGACGTCTACCCACGGGCGACGGAGCACATCCCGGAGATGATCGCCCTCATCCAGGCCATGGAGAGGAACGGACACGTCTATGAGAGCCAGGGGTCGGTCTACTTTCGTATCGCCAGCCTCCCGGGATACGGCGCGCTCTGCCCCATGGATCTGGCCGGCAACCTGGATGGGGCCAGGGTGGACGGCGATCAGTACGACAAGGAATCGGCCCGCGATTTCGTGCTCTGGAAGGCCGCCAAGCCCGGCGAACCTTCCTGGGAGAGCCCCTGGGGGCCTGGCCGGCCCGGCTGGCACCTGGAGTGCTCGGCCATGAGCGCCAAATACCTCGGGGAGGTCTTCGACATCCACACGGGCGGGATCGATCTCGTTTTCCCCCACCACGAAAACGAGATCGCCCAGAGCCGGGGCGCTACGGGCAAGGCTCCGGTCCGGCTGTGGTTGCACGCCGAACACCTCCTGGTGAACGGCGAGAAGATGAGCAAGTCCCTCGGGAACTTCTACACCCTGAGGGACCTTTTGGACCGGGGCGCCGACCCGATGGCCATCCGCTACCTCCTTCTCTCGGTGCCCTACCGCAAGCAGCTGAACTTCACCTTCGAGGGCCTGGAGGCCGCCAAAGCCGCGCTCGCGCGCCTCCGCGATTTCCGCGCCCGGTGGCTCGAGGCGGCGCCCGGTCCGGAGGAGGCGCCCGCCGTGGCGCAGACCATCCGGGGGCACCGGAGCGCCTTCTCAGCGGCCCTCGAGGAGGACCTAAACACCGCCATGGCCCTTTCGGCCCTCTTCGAGGCAGTCCGGGCCAGCAACGCAGCCATGGACAGGAGGAGCTGGGGCCCCGGCGCGAGAGAGGAGGCGGGGCTTCTTCTGGAGGACTTCGAACGGGTCTTCGGTATCGGCCTCGAGCGCGGCGAGATTCTGGACGCCGAGGTGGAGGCCCTCATCCAGGCGCGCCAGGAGGCTCGGAAAGCGAGGAACTTCGCCGAGGCGGACCGCATTCGGGAGGAGCTGAAGGCCCGGGGCATCCTACTGGAGGACACCCCCCAGGGCGTCCGCTGGAAGAGGGCTTGAGGGGATCGAGCAGGGCTCTCTCGGCCTCTGCCTCCCTCTCGGGGAGGGGGCGATGATCGTCAACGACTCCGATCCAGAGGTTCAGAGAAAGAGGAAGGAGCTGGCCGCTACGGCCCTTTACACGGCGGTGCTCGAAGCCGCCCAGGCCTCCCCCTATCCGCTCAAGCTCTGTCCCGATGCCAGCGGCCTGGAGCTGGGCGGAACCGAACCCGTGGCAGGCCGCCCCAACCGGGCGTTGATGAAGCTCTTCCCCATCGGACCGCGACGCTTCGCGGCGTTCTTCTACAAACGGAGCCAGGTCCCCTTCAGCCGGGACCGCTTCGCCTACGGGGCGGTGATCGTGGAGGAGAGCGGGCTGGATGTCGCCGAAGCGCAGACCTGGTGCCGGTGGCTTCACGAGGGCTTTTCGCCCGAGACGCCCCCGGCCAGGATTAAGCGCGCCTTCGCCTTCACGGTGCCGGACGACTGAGCCGCTTTCACAACCAAATCCAGGCCACAGAAAGATTGTGGGCAGATGATGGCTGATGGATTACTGTTGTCCAAAATACATGGCTGTCTAAAACTACTTCAGTGTGCATTGGTGCGGGTTGCCTTCCGGAGCGAAGCGGAGGAAGGCGCGTCCCGGCGCCGATGGGCCTCATGCAAGATGGCAGCACCCTCTCCTCATCGCACCCCATACTGCACGGCCCCCCCTCAGCGGGGCCACCCGAAGTGCGGATAGAAGCGTGGAGGACGCTGTCCTCCCCCAAGGCGCCCAACCTGAAGCCAGAGGATAACGGAGCCCCCCTTGACACGACCGGCCTCCTCATAGAAGGAAGGTGAGGTGACCACACCGGAAGCGTACTCCATGTACGCTGAGGATGTGGGCGCCGAAACCTGACGCGCCAGGAGGTCCGTCGCCGCCGGCGCGTCCGTGGAGGGTGGGGGGACGGTCGTATTCGATGAGGCTGGGGCTGGTACCCGAAGGGCGGCGGAGGGACTGAGGCCGGAGCGCGGCCACGCTGGTGTGGACGTGCCCGGACCAGGCCCCCAGCGCCGCGCCAAAGGCGCGGGCCAGACCCAGCCGTGGTTCGGAGCCGGCAGGGCAGTCTATTTTAGACAGGCGTGATGATGGATGATGGATGATGGATGGGAGAAGACCCGCGAGATCCCTCCTTCGCCCCTTGGTCCTCAGTCCTCAGCGCTCACTGCTGGGGACGGGCCGTCTCGGCGAACTTCCTGGAGGGCATGCCGAAGAGGTAGCCCTGGGCCAGGGTCACGCCGAGCTCCTTGAGCGCACCCATCTCCCCCATGGTCCCAACGCCCTCAGCGATGATGAGCGCGCCGATGTTCTTGGCGAGCAGGGCCAGCGACGACACCAGCTCCTGCTTCAGCAGGTTGGCCTGGAGGTCCTTGACGAGGGAGAGGTCAATTTTCAGGTAAGAAGGTCGAACGTGAGTAATGGTCTGGATCGAAGAGTAGCCCGTGCCCACATCGTCGATGGCCACGCGGTAGCCCATCTCCAGATACCCCTTCATGGTGGTTGCGAAGGCGGCGTAGTCATCGATGGGCAGGCGCTCCGTCAGCTCCCAGACCACCTCTTCGGGATGCAGACCCGACGCTTCTAGCATCCTGACCGCTCCATCGCCCATCAGATCGGGGTCGTCCAGCGTGGTGGGAAGCGTGTTGATGAACAGCTTGGCCCCTTTCGGCTTGGGCTTGGCGGAGGCGATGGCGGTGAGCTTGCACTGATGGTCGAGCTGCCGGCTCAGGTTGGACTGCCTCGCGGAGGAGAAGAGGGATTCCGGGGATTCGTAAGGGGTTCCGGCGGGGCCCCGTGTCAACGCCTCATACCCCACGATCTCGTAGCCGTCCAGAAGGACGATGGGGTGGAATACCGTGCTGAGGGACTGGCGAGCGAGAATCTGTCTGAGCTCCAGCTCGTGAAAGACGACCTCGGCCTCCTTCTGGTGGTGGGCCACCGAAGCGGCCTCTTCGACGGCCCGGTGCACCAGTCGTTCGAAGCGGAGAAACGGGTTGTTGTGGAGCACCGAGTAGCCCATGTGGAGGGAAAGGCCGGGCAGCGCCTGCGCCGACAGTTCCTCTTCCAGCACCAGATAGAGCTTGTTCGCCACCTCCTCCAGCGCCCGGGCGTTCCCATCGCGCAAGAAGCGGCAGGGCACAAAAATGCAGAACTGATCGTCGTAGACCCCGCGCTGGGTGGTGAGCAGGGCCCCGTCGAACTCACGGTGGTTGACGTCCTCGATCTGGAAGGCCGCCTGGCGGAGGATGGCTTCGTAACGCTCAAAGCCGAAGATCCCCTCCACCCGCTCCAGATCAGAGAATTGGATGAAGATCGCGCCGAGGAACTGATTCTCGGCCATCCTCTTGAGGGACTCGAAACAGGCGGTGTAGGCCGGCAGTCGAGTGTTGCCGTCGTAGAGAGAGGCGCGCAGAGCCACCAACTCGTTGTGGAGATCCTTGATGGGGGGCTCCAAACTCCCTCCTCCCTGTCTAGTAGTATAGCCTCGGTCGACAGGCCCAGGCAAGGATCGGCAGAAAGCCAAACCACGCCTCTTGCCTTATTTATCAACATCTTTCCCGGCTCCCAGGGCATGAGGCCGCGGGGCGCCCCCGAGAATCCAGTTCACAGTTGAGATCCCGCAGCGATCACGATAGACTGGAGACTTCTGTTTTCCTTGGTGGGGGGATCGTTGAGCCGCTCGCACCAGCCGAAAGGCGGCGTTCAGGCAGGCGCCGTATCGCCCAGCCCGTCTTCCGGGATACTCGTGCATCCTGCCTTGGGTCCGGGGCTCTCCTGGGGGAGCGATCCATCGTCCGCCGCCATCTCGCGCTCGCTCCTCAACCTGCGCGGCGAGGAGGAGATCCTTCGTTTCGGCCTGGGCCTCTTCTCCTCTCTGACCTTTCTGGAAGCGGAGGGATGGCCTCTGCGGCCGGGGCCCCGGGATTGGGTGCTGAGGCCCGATGGGCTCCCGCTTTTTCAAGGGGCGGAGTCACCTCCGCCCGAGGGCCCCCCGTTGCCGGCATACGCGGCGCTGATCTACCGCCTCCTCTCCGGGCGCCCTTCCCCTTCGCAGGCCCCCTGGCCCAGCGTCCCCCGCAGACACCACCGGTTCGCCGCTTGGAACGAATGGCTGACCTCGGCCCTGGCCGGCAACGGAGAGGAGACCGCTCCCTTTCGGAGCCGGCTGCTGGGCCTCTGGAGCCTGGCCGGAGATGGACCCCCTCCCGGCCTTTCTCCGGGGTGGGGTCTGGGGTTCCGGTGGCTGCCTCGCGGGGAATGCTCCTCGCCCGGCGTCCACGCGGTTCGCGCGGCGGCCCGTTCGGCGCTCCTTGAGGGCGCGTTCGGACTCGCGCTTCCCGTCGACCGCGGAGGGCTGGCCCTCGACCCCGTCCCCTTGGGACACCCTCCTCCCTACCCCTTCGCCGCGCTTGAGCCCCTGGTTCGGCGGGTCTTGGGGGGACAGCGCGAGGCCGAAGCCTGGATGCGCGAAGGCCTGATCGGCGAGGCCCGCCGGTTCGCGGGAAGGCTCGCCCCGCTGCTCGCCCGTCCCCCTGGCGGAGCGGGCTGGCTGCTTTGGCCCGGCGAGGCCCTCGACCCCGACAGCCGGGCCGTTCTCGATCAGGCCGCCGCGAGCGCCTCTGTCCCGCTGGTCATCCTGTACGAGAGCCAGGGGGAACCCGGGGGACAGATCGGCTCACCGCGGCTGCTTTGGTTCTCCGAGACCGCCGAAGGTTGGTACCTGGACCACGCCCGGGCTCTGCTCGGGGAGGACCACGAACCTCTGCTCACCGCCCTCTCCAGTCATCACGACGACCACCCGCGGTGCGGAGACTCCCTCCTTCCGCCGAGGACGGCTCCCATGCCCCCTCCCGTTCGCCCCGTCCTGGGCTCAGGGAGGCCAAAGGCCGTCCCGCCGGCCGCGCCGGCCTCAGAGCCCGCCCGGCTGGCCGCCAAGGGCCACTTGGCGGCCCTTCTCCACGGGGCGAGGGAGCTCCATCCGAGGGACGCGGAGGCGGGACAATACTGGGAGGGCGTGGTCCTCCTTCACGTGGGTCAACCGCTTCTGGCCATGCGGATGTGGGAGGGGCTCTCCATGGAGAGCAGGTGGGGTGATGGACTGGCCTTCCAGCGGATCAAGGCCCTGGAGAGGCTTCAGGACTACCGCGCCGCCGACCGGCAAGCGGACGAGGCACTGGCCCGCTCGCTTCCGGCCGCCGAGCGAGACGCCATCCTCCTCCTGAAGGGGCAGTTCCACTGGCTGCTGGGGAGGTTTTCCGAAGCGGAGACCTGCCTGGAGGGGGTCGCCACCACGACGAAGGACCCGGACCTTCGCGTGCAGGCCCTCTGCCACTGGGCCACGGCGGCGCTCCACGACGACAGGCCGGAGCAGGCGCTGGCGCTCCTGGAGAGGGCAGGCTCGCTGACTCCCCGGCCGGCGCAACCGATCACCCGCTTCCTGCTTGCCCACCGGCGCGCCATGCTCCACCAGAAGCTCGGCGAGCACGCGGCCGCGCTCTCCGGATTCGAGGAGGCCCGCAGCCTAGCCTCAAGCTTCGGCTTCAGAAGCCTGGAATCGGGATGCGAGTGCGACTGCGCGAACGTCCTTCGACGCCTGCTTCGCTTCAACGAGGCCTCTCGGCGCCTCCGGCGCGGCCTCGAAGGAGCCATCGCCCTGGGCCTTCCAACCCTCGAGGAGGTGGCGCGGACCAACCTGGCGGCGTGCACCGCCGAGGCCGGCAACCTCTTGCCGGCCCTCCGGCAATTCGAGAATTCCGCGGCCCGAAAGGGAAGCCCTCAGAATCCGCAGTACCTCGCCGTCGACTGCTTCTGGCTCGGCTCCATCCACCAGCAGCTCGGCGACTATCCCGCCGCGCTGGAATGGACGGAGAAGGGGCTCTCCTCCCTTCCCGGCACGGACCCGGAGGTCCGCCTGCCCCTCCAGTACCTCAGGGGGGAGCTTCTCCTGCAGACCCGGCAGATTCAGAAGCTTCGGCGCCTGGTGAAGGAGATCTCGAACCAGGTGCGCCCCGACGTGGACGCGGACGACCGGCTGGCCATTTCGGCCCTCCGGTGCGCTGCCGCCCGCAGGGGCGCGGGCTCCTTTTCGGCCGAGGATCACCGCGAGGCGGCCGGATTGCTCGGCCAAGCCACCCCCTATTTCCGGGCCTTCTGGCATCTCCTGGCGGCGGGAGGGGCGGAAGAGGCCGCCGAAACCACGCTCCTTAAGGCCTGGACCGAAGCCGGTCGGGCGCGGAGCCCCTACCTGGCGGCCAGGGCCTTATGGGAATTGGCGTGCCTGGGGGCGCTGCCACCCCTTTCTACCGAGGACCGGCAGTGGATCCGCGACTTCCTCGTCAAAAACCGCGTGCGAGGACCCGAGCGCGGCCTTCTCGGATTTCTGGCCGAGGCCCCACCTCCCTCCGGCCCGGAAGCGCGGGCCGAAGCTGGCCCCCTCGCCTTTCTGGCCGCGGCGGAGTCCGCTCCCGAAGAGACCATGGCCGGCATCCTGGAGCGGACGGGTGCCACGGCGGGCTGTCTCCTGAGTCCCGGGTCACCCCCTCGCTGGTGGGGAGAGGGGAGCGAGGTACAGCGCCGCTCCCTGCTGCAGGCCGCGGGGAGCCTCGGAGAAAAGGTGGTGGCGGGTGGATCGCTACTCGGTCTTGCCACCGAATCGGGACTCTGGTGCGGCCTTTTCAAGGCGGGGGCCAGCTCCTTTGACGCCGATCAGAGACGGCTGGCCGCGATCTGGATCCGGCTGCTGCCCGCGGCCCCGGTCCCGACGCCACCTCCGCCCGGCCGCGACCTCCATCCCGCCATCGGCCGCCACCTCCTCTCCGCCTCATCGGCCATGCGGGCCGTGACTGAGGCCATCCAGAGGGCGTCGGTCTTTCACTTCCCCGTCCTCTTCACCGGCGAACCCGGTGTCGGCAAGGAGGCCTGCGCCAAGGCCCTCCACGCCGCCTCCCCCCGGGCGCCCAAGAGCTGGGTGGCGGCCAACTGCGCCAACCTGACCCCGACGCTGGCCGCGAGCCTCCTTTTCGGTCACCGGCGGGGGGCCTTCACGGGGGCCGATCGCGATCAGACGGGGCTCGTGGAGGCCGCCCGCGGCAGCACCCTGTTCCTGGACGAGGTTGGCGAACTACCCCAGGAGGTTCAGGCGCACCTCCTCCGGTTTCTTCAGGACGGCACCTTCCTTCCGCTGGGCGCGGTGCGCGGCCGAGAATCCGACGCCCGCGTCGTGGCGGCCACCAACCGGGACCTGGAGACGGCGGCGTCCGAAGGGCTGTTCCGCCAGGACCTGCTGCACAGGCTTCGCGTCATCGAAATCGAAGTGCCCCCGTTGCGGCGGCGCCCCGAAGATATCCCCCTTCTTTTTGCGCACTTTCTGGAGGAGGCCGCGGCCGCCGAGGGATTCCCCTCCCCACGAGTCACCCCGCCCGTGCTGATGCGCCTCGGAGCCTATGCCTGGCCCGGGAACGTCCGTGAGCTCCAGAACGCGGCCCGAGCCATGCTCGTCGCCTCCGCGGGCGCCCCCGAGCTGCGGGAGGAGCACTTGCCCCGGCGCCTCAAGGAGGCTCCTCGCGACGGGTCGGGAGGCCGGAGCCTGCCGGCCATCCTGGAGGAGGCGGAGCGGAAGGCCATCGCCCAAGCCATCCAGGATTCGGGCGGCAACCTCTCGGCCGCGGCCCGAACCCTGGCCATCAGCCGCCAGAGCCTGCTTCAGAAGATGAAGCGCCTGGGGCTTTCCCGGCATTGAGCGTCAGTGCTTCCTCTTGTTCGGACGGGCTGCCTCCTGGGCTCCGCCCACCAGGCGGACCGTCTCCCTGGCGATCATGAGCTCCTCGTTGGTGGGCACCACCATGACGATCACCCGGCTCTTGTCCGAGCTGATGATCTTCTCCCGGTCCGGCGACTCGTTGCGCGCCGGGTCGATCTCGACGCCGAGGTAGTCCAAGTTGGAGCAGGCGGTCTCCCGGACGGCGGCGTCATTTTCACCGATGCCGGCGGTGAAGACGATGACGTCGAGCCCGTTCATGGAGGAGGCATAGGTGCCGATGTACTTGCGGACGCGGTAGCAGAACATCTGGAACGCCATGGCGGCCCGCTCGTCGCCCCCCTTCATGGCCTTGCGGATGTCCCGCATGTCGGAGCTGACTCCGGAGACTCCGAGGAGTCCGCTTTTCTTGTTGAGGATGGCGACGACCCCCTCGGCATCCGTCTTTTCCACCTCTGCCATGTAGGGGATGAGGGCCGGATCGATGTCGCCCGAGCGCTGGCCCATCATGAGCCCGTTGAGCGGAGTGAGCCCCATGGAGGTCTCGAGGGACTTCCCGTCCTGGATGGCCGTCATGCTGCAGCCGTTGCCCAGGTGGGCCGTGATCATCTTCAGGGAGGCCAGGGGCCGGCCCAGGATCTCGGCGGCCCGATTGGCCACGAACTGGTGGGAGGTCCCGTGGAAGCCGTACCGCCGGACCCCATGCTTCTGGTAGTACTCGTAGGGAATGGCGTAGAGGTAAACGTGCTTGGGCATGGTCTGGTGGAAGGCCGTGTCGAAGACCGCCACCTGCGGAACCGTGGGGCTGAACTTCTGGCAGGCCTCAATGCCCATGAGGTTCAGAGGGTTGTGGAGGGGTGCGAAGCGGATGCAATCCCGGATGGCCTCCACGACCTCGCCCCGCAACAGCGCAGAATCGTGGAACTTCTCCCCGCCGTGGACCACTCGGTGGCCGATGGCGGCGATCCCCTTGACGTCCTTGATGACGCCGTACTCCCCGTCGGTAAGGGCGTCGAACATGTCGTGCACGGCCACGGCGTGGTTGGGGATGCCGGAGCGAATGGTGATTTTGCCGACGCCGAGAGAGTCGTGTTTCAAGGTGGCGTTATCCGATCCGATGCGCTCCACCAGGCCCTTGGCCACCAGCGTCTCATGGGCCATATCGAAGAGCTGGTACTTGAGGGACGAACTGCCGCAGTTGACGACCAGGGTATTCATGACTTCCTCCGGAGAGAGACTCCCGATCCCGGGCCGGGATGGAGCCCCCCTGATCACGGCCGCCTACCGCGGCCACCGAGGCCGGCGCGCACCGTGGCGCGCACCCTGCCCCCCTTTCTTGTTCGTTCGGGCGCCTATCCGATGGCCTGGGCCGCCGTGATGGCGGCCACATTCACGATATCCTGCACGGAGCAGCCTCGGGAGAGGTCGTTGGCGGGCTTGGCGAGCCCCTGGAGCACGGGCCCGATGGCCTGGGCCCGGCCCAGGCGCTCCACCGCCTTGTAGACGATGTTGCCCGCGTTCAGATCGGGGAAGATGAGCACGTTCGCCCTCCCAGCCACGGCGCTCGTGGGCGCCTTGCGGCTTCCCACCGACGGGACGAGGGCCGCGTCGAGCTGCAATTCGCCATCGATGAGCAGATCGGGGCGGCGCTCGCGAACGATGGCCAGGGCGCGCAGGATCCTGTCCAGGTTTTCGTGTTTGGCGCTCCCCTTGGTGGAGAAACTGAGCATGGCGATGCGCGGCTCCATGTCGCAGAAGGCCCTGGCGCTGGCCGCTGAGGCGATGGCGATATCGGCCAGCTGGTTTTCGTCGGGGAAGGGAAGAACCGCGCAGTCCGCGAAGATCATGAGCCCCCCCTCGCCGAACTGGCGATCGGGGTGGACCATGATGAAGCAGCTCGAGAGGGTCTTGATTCCGGGGGCCGTCCCCAACAGGTGGAGGGCCGCACGGGTCACCAGGGCCGTCGTGTTGTAGGCTCCGCTCACGCACCCGTCCGCCAGCCCCCTCCGCACCAGCATGTCCCCGAAGAAGACATTGTCCCGCATGGTCTTGGCGGCCTCTTCCTCGGTCATGCCCTTGCTCTTGCGCAACTCGTAGTACTCCTGGATAAACTCGGGCAGCAGGGGCGAAGCGGTGTGATCCAGCACCTCGACCCCAGCCAGCACACCCAGGTCCCCGCTGGTCGCCGCCTTTACCTGGGCATCGGTGGCGAGCAAGGTCACCTCCGCCAACCCCTCGCGGGCCGCCTGCACGGACGCCAGAACCATGCGCTGGTCCATCCCCTCCGACAAGACGATCCGCTTCCGGTTCGAGCGCGCCTTCGCCTTGATCTTTTCCATGACGTGCATCATCTTCCTCCCTGAACCCGGA
Source organism: Acidobacteriota bacterium (assembly GCA_049967655.1). GTDB lineage: Bacteria > Acidobacteriota > UBA4820 > UBA4820 > DSQY01 > DTPS01. Next base: position 3,739 of record JBMFSH010000025.1, on the reverse strand, counting down.
CGCAGCCCACCAGATCCGGCGCCTTTCTGCCTGTGGCATCGGGCTCATCAGCCCGGCATTGTAGCCCCGCACCGGGACGGTTATGGGAACTTCCCGAGACCCACGCCCGGGAAAGCGCCACCTGCCCCACCAACTGTCCGCATGTAATGATGCATACAGGTACACATCCGCCCGACCGCTCACAGCGGCCCCCTCCTGGGAAGCCGTCCGCCTGGAAGAGTATGATGGAGGCGGGGATTTGCCCCCGAGACGGGCCATGCGAGACGAGAAGAGTTGGGCGTGGGTGCAGGGTGACCGAGAACCGCTCCCGGTGCGGGAGGGGAAGGTATCGGCCCTGGACCTCGGGTATCTGACGGGGACCAGCCTCTACGAGACCCTGCGGACTTACGGCGCTCGCCCCTTTTCTCTGAAGGCGCACCTGGACCGCTTGGAGGCGGGGGCGCTACGGATGGGGTATCCTGCCCCGCAGCGGGAGGAGCTGGCCGCCGCGCTGTGCCGCCTCGCCTCCCTCCGCGCTCCGGCGGAATCCTGCCTGCGGGTGGTACTCAGCCCCGGTGAACGATTTCCGCTCTGGGAGACGCAGGCGCCCGCGGGAGCCCGCTGGACCGCCTACGCCTCACCCCTGCCGCCCTTTCCTCCCTCCCTCTACGAGCGAGGCGTGCACTGCATAATCTCGCGCTTTCGGCGCAGTCCCGCCGGCGGGTTCCACCCCGCCGTCAAGGTCAACGGGAGCCCCGATCTGATTCTGGCGCGGCGGGAGGCGGAAGCCAGGGGCGCCTTCGAGGCCATCCTCCTCAACGGGGAAGGATGGCTCGCCGAGGGGGCCAGCAGCTCTCTCTTCCTCGTCCTGGAGGGCCGCCTCGTGACCCCCCCCATCTCCGCCGGCATTTTGGACAGCGTGACGCGTTCCTTGGTTCTCGCGCTCGCCTCTCGGGCCGGCCTGCCCTGCGCGGAGCGGCCTCTCGGTCCGGAAGAGACCCATGAGGCCGAGGAGGCCTTTCTCGCCTCGACGCTGAAGGAGATCATGCCCGTAGCCCGAATTGAGGGAAGCACCATCGGAGGGGGGCTGCCCGGCCCCATCGCCGAGCGCCTGCTGAGCTTGTACCGGGAGCTGACCGCCAACGACACCACAGGAGACCTGCCATGATTCATGCTTCCATCCGGCGGGGGCTGACCGCCCTGAGCGGAGCCCTGCTGCTGGCCGTCCCCCTCTTCGCCTCCTCGGGACCCCTCGGAGACTCCCGGCCAGTTCCCCCCGAACTCCAGACCAGCGTGACCGCCAAGCCGTCGCCCCTGCTCGCTCCGGGCAGCGGCTCCCTCGTCTTGACCGTGTCGGTGCCTGCCGGCTACCACATCTTCGCGGGAAAGGATCTTCGGGTCGGCCTTCCCAGCCTGCCGGGAGTCACCTTCGGCCCACCCATCTACCCCGAGGGCACGCCGGAGGAGGGCGGCGCCGTCCTGCGGGGCACCTCGACGGTAACCCTCCCGGTGACGCTGGGGCCCCTTCGGGCAAAGCGACTGGAAGGCTCGTTCACGCTGCACTGGCAGGGCTGCCAGGACTACGGCGAGAAGGTCTGCTTCCTTCCGACCCAGGATAACGTGCCCTTCTCGCTCCCCCTGACTGTCTCAAAGGCTCCCCCTCCCTCTTCTTCAGAGGGAGCCACACGAGCCAACGGGAAGGGGGAGGTCTCTCTCCCCGGGAAACCCGAACCCCCCCAGGCTCAGGCGCCCCCATCCCAGGCCAACGCCACCGTCACGGGCAAGGCGGCGCCCACTCCCCTGGCCTCTCAAGCCCAAGAGGCGCCCGCCGAGAAGTCCTACCAGCAGCGTTTCACCTCCATCGCGCAGCACAACATCCCCTTCGCCCTGCTCTTGGCCTTCCTCTTCGGAATCCTCTCCAGTCTGACGCCCTGCGTCTATCCCGTGATCCCCATCACGGTGGCCTACATCGGCTCCCGCTCCGAGGGCCGCGGCAAGAGCCACGGCTTTCTCCTCTCGCTCGCCTTCGTACTGGGCCTGGCCGTGGTCTACGCCACGCTCGGCGCCGTCTCCGCCAAGGCGGGCCAGACCTTCGGGACGCTGACCCAGACGCCGTGGGTGGGAGTCCCCATCGCGCTCCTCTTCTTCCTCCTGGCCTTCTCCATGTTCAACCTCTTCGAATTTAAGACCCCCGCCTTTCTGACCAACCGCATCGAGCAGACCAAGCAGAGGGAAAAGGGCAAGGGGTTTGTCGGCGCCTTCGCCATCGGCGCGCTCTCCGGCCTCGTGGCCAGCCCCTGCGTCGGGCCCCTCATCCTGGCCATCTTGGTGGCCGTGGCCGCCACCGGCTCCGTCCTCTTGGGATTCCTCTACCTCTTCTCCTTCGCCCTCGGCATGGGCCTGCTCTTCGTGGTCATCGGGACCTTTTCGGGGGTCATCGCCTCCCTGCCCAAGTCCGGAACGTGGATGGACGGCGTGCGTATCGCCTTCGGTGTTCTGATCCTGGCCGCCGGATTCTACTTCGCCGGCCTCTATCTGACACCCCTCTTGTTCTGGCTGGTCGCCGGGCTGACCCTGGGCTTTTTGTCCGGATTCCTCGCCTTCGGCGGAAGCCGCCACTTTTTCACGGTGCCCTTGCGGATCTCGGGTATGGTTCTCGCCTGCGCGGCACTTCTCGCCGTCGTCTGGCTCCTGCCCGCGAGCGAGTTCTCCGTGGGCCGTCCGTCGCCAGCCGGCTGGTCCACGGATCTGACCAGCGCTCAGGCCCAGGGACGGGCCGAGGAGCGCCCCCTTCTTTTAGACTTCCGCGCCGACTGGTGCGTGGCCTGCGTGGAACTGGAACGAACGACCTGGTCCTCCCCGGAGCTGCGCGCCGCCTTGAACCAAGTCATCCCCGTCCGGCTGGACATGACCGCAAGCACCCGGGACAACCAATCCCTTCAGCAGCGGTACGGCATCCTCGGGCTTCCCACCGTCATCCTGCTGGCTCCCGACGGACGCGAGCTTGGACGATTCACGGGCTACAAAAGCCCCGCGGAATTTCTGGCCTGGTTTAATGGCCTGATGGCGGCCCATCCCGCTCTCAGGCCGTGAGGCGGGAGGGCCGTGGCCCGTCCCGGCACACGGAGGTGGCATCGATGATGCGACAGACATGGTTTTGGATGGCGGCGGGTGCGGCGCTCTGGGCCGCTGTCGCCTTCGCTGCCCAGAGCGGGAAGCTTCCAGCCCGGCTTACCGTAACCTCGCCGGACTTTTCCAACGGAGGCACCATCCCGCGCAAGTGTACGTGCACGGGGGGTGATCTTTCACCCGCCCTCACATGGTCGGGGCTGCCCCCCGAAGCCCGGTCCATCGTCGTGATTTGCGATGACCCCGACGCCCCCGGGGGAACCTGGGTCCACTGGGTGCTCTACGACCTTCCCGCCACAGAAGGGGGGTTGCCCGCCGGCATCCTTCCCCACTCTCCCCTACCGGGCGGCGCCTTGCAGGGGATGAACAGCTGGAACAACCCGGGGTATGGCGGCCCGTGCCCGCCCCCCGGGAAGCCCCACCGCTATTTCTTCAAGGTCTACGCCCTAGATGCGCCTCTCGCACTCGGTCCCGGAGCGTCCAAGACTCAGGTCCTGGCCGCCATGAGAGACCACGTGCTGGCGTTGGGAGAGCTCATGGGCACCTTCGGCCGCTAGGGCCCCAATCCCGCGATGGAACGGGGGAAAGAGCATGGAAAGCAGGCGGAGCAAGCCATTGAAGAAGAGGCCCT
>JBMFSH010000024.1:0-40453 GCA_049967655.1 Acidobacteriota bacterium | reverse complement strand
GGCGAAGAGTGCGCCAAGGGAGAGGTGGGGCCCCATCGGGCTTTGCCCGTGGGGTGGGGCCCCGCAGGGCAATCTCCCGAACCGCCGGGCTTAGCTCGCGGTTCGGGGCGGCAAGGCCATGGCCCTCCCCGTTCAGGAGATAACGCCTTTCTCCCGTGAACCCGAGCCGTAGCCGGAGGCACTCGCGTTTCCATCGCGGAATTTGGGGGCATAGGCGATAGGCGCCTCTGGATGAGGGCGCGAAGGAACAACCGTCCGCACCGGCCGCCCCGGCGGAACGGGCTACATCTCGCCGGGTTCGGTGTGCACGCTGACGGCCGCGATGCGCTCCGAGACCGCCCGCACCCGCTCCTCGATGCGCGTGGCCTGTTGGTGGGCCTGTTGCAGCGTCTGGTGGGGAGAGATGACGCAGGTCAGGGAGAGCCACCACCGGTCCTCCCCCTCCAGCAGGTGCACTTCACGGCAGGCGGTCACCCCCCTCTCCGAGAGGGCCGCTTCGTTCACCGACCGGATGATGGCGGGATGGTCTCCCGTCACCTCGACGCGCTCCGGAGCCTGGCTCCTGGGGCACTCCAGGTGGGTCTGGAGGATCCGGATGGCCGGAAAGCTTCGCCTCAGGGATTCCTCCACCTGCGTGGCGCTCCGGTGGGCCTCGGTGAAGTCCTTGTCGCAGGGCCACTCCAGGTGCATCTGCACCTCTAGCCCCCCGTCCGTGCGGTTGATCTGAAGGGCGTGGGCGCTCGCCCCGGCCGCCGAGCTCAATCGGAAGATCTCCTCCGTCAAGCCCGCGGGCTGTCGCTCGTCGGGCTCGGCGTGCACCAGCACGTTGGCCTCCTTGAACGCCTCGCGCAGGGCCGCCTCGACCGCCTCGGTGATGCGGTGGGCGTCGGCGAAGCCGGTGCCGCGGTCCACCGCCACCTTGAGGTCCACGAAATGCTTGGCCCCGGCCTGGCGCACCCGCACGTCGTAGGCCCGCCTCACCCCCGGCACCGCCAGGGCTGTCCGCTCCGCCCTCTCCACGTGGTCCTCGGGCACCCAGTCCGTGAGGGCCTGCACGGCCCTCTTCCCGAGCCTCACGGAGATCCAGATGACGAAGGCGGAGACACCCAGCGCGGCGATCGGGTCGGCCTGGGGATAGCCAAGCTGCGTGCTCGCCAGTCCCACCAGGACCACCAGCGAGCTGAAGACGTCGCTGGAGAAGTGGAGGGCGTCGGCCTCCAGCGCCGCGCTGCGGGTCCTCTTGGCCACCCGGCTCAGCGCCGTGCTCCGCGACAGGTCGATCACGATGGCCAGAACCACGACGCCGTAGCTCCAGGCGTTGACCTCGATCTGAACGGCTTTGAAGAAGAGCCGGTGCACCGCCTCGGAGATGATCCAGACGCACGTCACCAGCAGGAGGAGCGTCTCGAAGAGGGCCGAGATGTTCTCGATCTTCTCGTGGCCGTACGGGTGGTCCGCGTCGGGCGGCCGGTCGGAGACGTGCACGGCCCACCAGGTCATGCCCGCCGCCAGCAGATCAAGGCCCGAGTGGGCCGCCTCCGACAGGATGCCCAGGCTCCCCGTCAGGAGCCCCACGGTCAGCTTGGTCCCGGTCAGAAACAGGGCCGCTACGACCGAGGTGATGGCGACCCGCCGTTTTACATCCACTCTGGCCCCCTCCCGAAGCGGCCGCCAGTATACCAACGAAAGTCACACCCTCCAAGGATTCCTAGCTTCCCGAACCCCCCGCGTTTCCACTATACTGTCCTCCTGCGCGCCCGTAGCTCAGTTGGATAGAGCACCTGCCTTCTAAGCCGGTGGTCGGGGGTTCGAATCCCTCCGGGCGCGCCAGAACCCTCCAAGGGGCAGGCCCCCTCCATTGGGCCGCCATTAATGGAGGCGCAAGGGCAACGGGGCACCGCCTCCTGGCTTTTGGGTATAGGATATGTTTCTGCGCCGCGCGAGCGGCCTCCCGGTTGGGTGGCGATCCCCTCGCCGGCCACTGCCCATGCTCGGGGACGACTGTCTGCCACGGAGGCCCGTTCTGCGATTCAGGACCTTCCCCAAGATTCCCGGCCTGCCCATCTCGATCCTCGGCTTCGGCTGCATGCGCCTGCCCGTGCTCAACGGCGACGCGGCGCGCATCGACGAGGAGCAGGCCACGAAGCTCCTCCACGCGGCCATCGAGGAGGGCGTCAACTACGTGGACACGGCCTATCCCTACCACGGCGGCGAGAGCGAGCCCTTCGTGGGCCGCGCCCTCAGGGGCGGCTACCGCGGGCGCGTCCAGCTCGCCACCAAGTGCCCCACCTGGATGGTGGCGGCCGAGGGCGACTGGGAGCGCTTCCTCGACGGGCAACTGCGGCGCCTGGAGACGGACCGGGTCGACTTCTACCTCCTTCACGCCCTCAACGCCGAGCGCTGGGAGACCGTGACGCGCCTGGGCGGGCTGCGCGCCCTCGACCGCGCCCTCGCTGACCGGCGGATCGGCTACGCGGGCTTCTCTTTCCACGGGTCGCCCGACGATTTCGCCCAGATCATCGGGGGCTACGACTGGGACTTTTGCCAGATCCAGCTCAACCTGCTGGACGTGGATTTCCAAGCCGGCCTCGCGGGCCTGCGGCTCGCCGCCTCCAGGAAGGTGGGCGTGATCGCCATGGAGCCGCTGCGGGGAGGACTTCTGGCCGCGGGCCAGCCGGAGGCCGTGCGGGCCATCTGGGCGCGCGGCGGGAGGGCGTTGTCGCCCGCCGAGTGGGCCTGGCGGTGGGTGTGGCACCACCCCGAGGTGGTCACGGCCCTCTCGGGGATGAACAGCGGAGAGCAGCTCCGCGAGAACCTCGCGGTCGCCGATACGGCGGCGCCGGGTGCCTTGAGCGGAGCCGAGCTGGAGCTCGCCGCGGAGGTCCGCCACTACTACCTCGAACGCATGAAGGTCCCCTGCACCACGTGCGGCTACTGCCTGCCCTGCCCCAACGGCGTTTCCATCCCGGACGTCTTCTCCATGCTCAACACCACCGCCATGTTCGACTCCCGGGAGGCTACGTCGCGGCTTTACAAGGGAATCCTAGTCTCCCGAGGGCTGGCCGCCGACGCCTGCATCGAGTGCGGCGAGTGCGAGCCCAAGTGCCCCCAGGCCATCCCCATCATCGAGACGCTCAAGGAGGCCCACGAGCTGCTGGGGTAGAGTGCGCGCCCTCCCCTTGATGTTGCTCCTTCTTCGTGTTCTCCTATCTCGTCTTGGAGGCTCTGGGGGAGTCGGGATGGAAGGGAGAGGGCTAATCCTTTTCTGCACCAGCGAGGTCTAGGCCGTGCGTGGAGTCTGCCGGGCACCCGAATAGGCTGGAGGGGTGTCGAGGGGAGACCCGCCAGCCAGTGAACCGTCCGACAGAAACGGGCGGCCGGGGCTTCTTCTTCAAGGTGGAGCGCTTGATCGACGAGACTTACGGATCGACACAGCTTCTGAAAAGAGAGGAGGAGGCCGGTAGGGCGCTTCGCTCCGCGACCTCCGCGAGCGGCAGCGAGGCTCTAACTGGCCACGCGCCCCGTTCCGCCTTCCGTCTTCTAGGACAGGCAGAGCAGATCTCGGGCGCGGGGGGAACGCGCGCGGCGGGGCTTCTTCAGCGGGAGGAGAAGCTTTACTTCTTTCTGTTGGGCGTGGCCGGCCTCACCACGGCTGGGATGCTCTGGTTCACCTGGACCCATCGGCATGCGAGTACGACGTTTCTTCACGCCTACAGCCTCTCCCTGGGTCTATTGGGCGCCGCGATCACGCTCGCGGGCATGGGCGTGCTTGGCTTTCGCATTTGGATGGCGTGCCGCTACCGACCCTACCCCTGCGTGACCGATGAGGCACTGCCCACGGTGACGGTGGTGATCCCCGCCTTCAATGAGGGCTGCCAAGTCCTGCAAACAATCCGCTCGGTGATGGCGAGCCGCTATCCGCCCTCAAAGCTCCAGGTGGTAGCCGTGGACGATGGTTCCACCGACGACACGTGGGCCTGGCTGAAGCGAGCCAAGCGGGAATTCCCCACTCGCCTCCTCACGCTTCGCCAGAAAATCAACGGCGGCAAGCGGAGGGCTTTGATGGCGGGTTTCCAGCAGGCCGCGGGTACGATTTACGTGAGCATTGACTCGGACTCGGAGATCCCGCCAGAGACCCTGTGCCACCTCGTGAGCCCCTTCGTGCTCGACCCCAGGGTGGGGGCCGTGGCGGGAAACGTGCGCGTGCTGAACCGCGACGAAGGAGTCCTGCCCAAGATGATGGAGGTCTCCTTCACCGCCGCCTTCGACTTCATTCGATCGGGGCAGAGCGTCTTCGGGGGAGTGCTTTGCACGCCCGGCGCCCTCTCCGCATACCGCGCTTCGGCAGTGCGCGGAGAGCTTCCGGCCTGGCTGGAACAGCGGTTCCTGGGGAATCCCGCCACCATCGGCGAGGACCGGGCGCTCACCAACCGGATCCTTCGCAGCGGCTACCGCGTCGTCTACCAGCGCGAGGCCGTCGTCTTGACCAAACTGCCCGTGAGTTACGGCGGCCTCAGGCGCATGATGCTCCGCTGGGCGCGCAGCAACGTCCGAGAGAGCATGGTGTTGGGGAGCTTCCTCTTCACCCCCTTCCGCGTCGGCGATACGGGCAAGGGCTGGCTGCGCCTCATGGGAAGCTGGCACCTCTTCCTGATGTCCGTGGGCGAAGCCCTCAAGCTGAGCACCTTCATGCACCTGTTCTTGGCCCCGATGGACAGTCTTCGCGCCCTGCTTTCGGGCGCCCTCCTCGCTTCGTTGGTGCCGGCGATTGTCTACCTGCGCCGCCACCGAAGCGGATTCGGCTTTCGCTGGGCGCTGCCCTACTCCCTCTTTTGGCTCGTGGGGCTCTCCTGGCTCTCGGCGTGGGCTCTCGTGACGGCCCGCACCTCCCGCTGGCTCACACGGCAACCTCCTCAGCCCGGCCCCTCTCCTTCTCTCTCCGCCCGCATTCGATCACCCCTTTAACAGGTGGTGGCTCCAGCCCTACCTTTCCTGCAATGGGCCTGGTGTACGTGCGGAAGATCGGACCTGCGGGCATCATGGGGTCGACGAGCCTTCCTGGAGAAATCGGCGCGGTGGGGAATTCTCCTCGGCGGCGCGGAGTTCCTCACCTTCCAGGCCGCGGTTTTCGGCAAAGCGACGCGCCATTGAATCCGAGGCGCTTTTGGACGGCCGGCCCATCTGCTACGCTTGCACGCAGCTTCTCTGGCTCTCGCGACTCTTTCCGGACATGGGGGAGCTGGTGTTGCCCTCGGGGGCGGTCCTCCTCCTGGGGATTCGCAGCCCGCGGGGGGCAGGACCGCTTGGAGAGGAGCCGGTGGAGCGGGACCATCACGTAGCGCATCGGCCCGCGCCCCGACCTGGCGTAGCCCTTGCTCTCGATGAGGATCCCGCCCATCCCCGCGGCAGAAGGTAGACGAGCACCTCGCTGGACATGAGGAATCCCAAGGGGGTCAGGCGGAGCACTCCCTCCTCGCACACCGCGTATCCGTGGTCGGTCAAGGCCTTCACGATCGCCAGCGGATCCCGGCCGTCCTCGGCTAGGAGCTCCTCCACCGACTCCAGGGGCACTCCGTCGGAGACGCGCAGGCCGAAGATGAGCAGGTCCTGCTTCTGCCTGCGCGCAGAGAGCGGCTCCACCGATTCCCAGGGAGTCCTCCCCTCCTTCAGCGCCAACCTCCACCTCGCGAGGCTCCTCGGGTTGGCCAGGAGCCGAGCCCGGAAGCGTCCCCAGGCGGCGGGCCCGAGGCCGATGCCGTCCCCCCCCTGCCAGGTCCGGAGGTTGTGCCGGCAGCGACCGCCCGGCCGGGCGAAGTTGGAGACCTCATAATGCTCGAAGCCCCGCTCGGTAAGGAGCTCGTGGGAGCGCTCCCACATCTGGGCGGCGGCATCGTCATCCGGAAGCAACTGGCGGCCGAGCAGCACCGCTCGGTGGAGTTTGGTCTGCGGGTGCAGATCCAGGCTGTAAAAGGAGAGGTGGTCCACGGGCAGCTGCGCCGCGCGCTCCAGGTCCGCTTCAAGGGAATCCGCATCCTGGCCCGGCACACCCGTCATCATGTCCACCGAGAGGCGCCTGAAGCCTGCCGACGCCGCCTGTTCCACCGCCTCCAGCGCCCGGGCGGGGCCGGCCCGGCGGTCCAGCGCCGCGAGGACCCCCTCGTCGAAGCTCTGCACGCCGATGGAGAGGCGGGTGACGCCCCCGTCGAGCCATCCGCGAAGGGCCGCCGGTGTCACGGTCTCGGGGTTGGCTTCGAGGGTCACCTCCGAGTCCGGGCGGAAGGCAAAGACCGCGCCCAGGCCCCGAATCAATCGCCCCAGGCGCTCGGGTCCGAGCAGCGAGGGGGTGCCGCCTCCGAAGTAGAGCGAATCCAGCTCTACGGGGGGTGATTCCCGATAGAGGGCGGCCTCCATCAGGAGGAGCTCTTCGAAATCGGCGGGCACGCCGCCGCCCCGATCCAGCACCCTGTAGAAATCGCAGTAGCCGCAGATGGAGGCGCAGAACGGAACGTGGACATAGAGCCCGACCGCCGAGGGGTCGAAGAGCAACTTCATGCCTGGCTCCCCTTTTCCCGGTGGTCCGCGCCCACGGAGGGGCGCGGACCACCGGCCAGGACCCAGAGGTCCCGAAGGTTATTGCCGGTGGGCCCGCGTCGAAGCATGCCGCCCCACTCCTCCCAGAGCCGCCCCGTGTCGCAGCGCTCCAGCGCCGAGCGAAGCTCCTCCGCCGGCGGCGCGTGCGCTGAATCGGTGAAGACCCCGGCGCCGCCCGAGCCGTCCACCCCGTCCGTGGCGAGCGCCGCGAACAGCCACGGCGATTCCCGGCTTCGCCCCGCCATCTCCAGGGCGAGAGCGGCGGCGAGGTGGCTGCAGCGACCTCCCCGGCCCTCGGCACTCCGCGCGACGACGGTTGCCTCGCCCGTTCCCAACACGGCCAGCGGAGCCCGAGAGCGCCGGCGCGCAAAGCACTGGGCGATTTTTGCAGCGAGCCGCTCCGCATGGACCCCTTCCGGGACCGGCATCTCGATGGTTTCGTATCCCTCCTCGCGAAGCCTCGCAGCCACGAGCCGCCGGAGGGCGAGGGCATCGAAGAGCACCATCCATCGGTCTCCTCGCCCAGCGCTTGCCTTCGGGTCGGGTGCCGGCAAAGGGCGCGCGAGCCGCAGATCGTACCTCGCCACCACGGCCTCCGCGCTCTCGCGCGCCCGCCACGGCAGCGTGGGGGCTGAACTCACGAGACGCCCCCGGCCCGCCCCCACGTCGCTCCAGATGGCCGTGAGGACGGGCCACGGCCGTACGCTCCCGAGCAGTCCGCCAGCCTTCACCGTGGAGAGTCGCGCCCTGAAGGCGTTGATCTCTCCGATGGATGCACCGCGCCGCATCAGGAGCTCCGTTGCCGCCGCCTTCTCCTCCAGGGTCCAGGGTGGCCGTGGCTCCACCAGGAGCGCCGACCCCCCGCCCGAGACGCAGGCCAGCAGGGGGCCGCTCCCCCGCTCGATCCATGCCCGCACCTCCCGGGTCCGCCGGAGGTTGCCTGCGCTGGGATGGGGGTGGTCACCGTAGAGTTCGGTCCATGAGCCAGGCGCCCTACCCTGCGGCGAAGTGCCGTACAGAAACCCGGACACACCCGGCCACACAGCCTCAGCGGCCCGAGCGAGGGCCGGCGCGGCCTTGCCGAGGCAGAGTACCCGCGCTGGCTTTCCGCCCTTCCTCGCCATGCGTTCAAAGGCCGCCGCCGCCAACCTTTCGGGGCTGGCACCCTCCAGAAATGCCCGAAGGGCCTCAGCTAGGTGGTCACCATCTCCATAAGGCATTGCAAACTCAATCTGTTATATAGAATAATCCCAAACTACCGACAAACGGCCTTCTCAGCGGGTCGCATCCCAAGAAACCCTTGACAGCCGGAGATTGCAGGAATATATTAGGGGTGAAACCTTGGAAAGGAGGTTCGAATGAACAAGGCGGAACTGATTGCTCACATCGCGAACGGTGCCGGAATCAGCAAGGCGGACGCCCAGAAGGCTCTCGATTCCTTCACTGGCTCCGTCACCAAGGCCCTCAAGAAGGGCGACAAGGTGACCCTGGTCGGCTTCGGGACCTTCAGCGTGGGCAAGCGCAATGCCCGCACTGGCCGGAACCCCAAGACCGGCAAGCCCATCAAGATCGCGGCCAAGAAGGTTGCGAAATTCAAGCCGGGCAAGGGCCTCGCCGAGACCATCAAGTAACAAGGCGTACCTCGTTTCGGTGACGAAAGGGGCCCCCGGGCCCCTTTTTTTTGTGCTTCGTGCCGAATGCTGGGCGCTGAGGACCGACTGCGGGAGGCTCCCTGAGGGTTCTCGTCACTACCTCATCACCTCACCGCCTCATCCCGAATCCCTCCAGGGGAGCCTTTCACCCCCGCCAGCTCTCCCTCATCCATCACCCTCTACCGGGTCCATCAGCACCAGGTCCACACCCCCTTCCACGTTTTCCCCCTCGCGGGCCCGAACCTCTCTCACGATGCCATCGCCCTGGGCCTGCAGTTCGTTCTGCATCTTCATGGCCTCCACGACCACCAGGCCATCGCCCTTGGAGACTCGCTGGCCGGGAGCCACGAGGACGCGCACGACCTTGCCCGGCATGGGCGAACGCACGTGCAGGCCGCGGCCCGCCGTGGCGCCTCCCTGGCTGCGCATGACCACGTCGATGGGACTCAGGAGTTCCACGCGCCGCATGCCGTCCCACAGGTGGACGTGGTAGAAGTTGGGCTCGGGGGAGGAGACCGTCACCTCCCAGCTCTTCCCGTTGACCAGGAGCGAAAGGAGACCCGGAACCACCTCCCGGCTGTCCACCTCGTGGCTCACCCCGCCCACCTTGACGAGGTAGCCGCCGTCCCGCTCCTGGATCTCCACCGGCACCTGCTCGCCATCGCGAAGGATCACGTAGCGCACGGCTCACCCCCTTCCTATGGCGCGCCGCCAGGCGCTCGGCCCCGTCGTCGCGGCGCCGGCGCAGGGCTGCTGCCGCCTCGCCGACTCGTAGGCAAAGATGGCGGCGGCGATGTCCGCCACCGGATGGGGGCCCGGCGAGCGGAACTCGCTCTTTCCCAAGATCCGCGGAATGAACCCGGTGTCCAGCTTTCCCTCCAGGAACTCCGGATGGGAGACGATCTGGAGCAGGAAGTTCCGGTTGGTGCGGATTCCCACGATCTGGAACTCCTGCAGGGCCCGGATCATGGAGCGGGCGGCGATGACCCTGTCCCGGCCCCACGTGACCACCTTGGCCACCATGGGATCGTAGTAGAGGCTGACCTCCCCGGAGGTGAAAACGGAGGAGTCCACCCTCACTCCGGGCCCCTCAGGAAGGCGCACGGCCTCAATCTTGCCGGGGCACGGAAGGAAGTGGTTCTCGGGGTCCTCGGCGTAGATCCGGCACTCGATGGCCGAGCCTCGGATGGAGAGCTCCTCCTGCCGGAGGCGGAGCTTCTGACCCGCCGCGATGCGGATCTGCGCCCGGGCCAGGTCAATGCCCGTGACCATCTCGGTGACGGCGTGCTCCACCTGGAGCCTCGTGTTCATCTCCATGAAGTAGAACTGGCCCCGCTCGTCCACGAGAAACTCGATGGTCCCCGCGTTCACATAGCCCACGGCCCGGGCGGCCTTCACGGCGATCTCGCCCATGGCGGCCCGCATCTCCGGCCCCACCATGGGCGACGGGGCCTCCTCCACGATCTTCTGGTGCCGCCTCTGGATGGAGCATTCGCGCTCGCCCATGTAGACCACGTTTCCGTGGGAGTCGGCGAGGATCTGCATCTCGATGTGGCGAGGCTTGAGGATGGCCTTCTCGATGTAGATCGAGCCGTCCCCGAAGGACTGCACGGCCTCCGAGGAGGCGTCTCTGAAGGCGCCGCGGAGCTCCTTGGCCTCGTGCACCAGGCGCATCCCCTTGCCGCCGCCGCCCGCTGCGGCCTTGAGCATGACGGGATAGCCCACCTTCTCCGCTTCGGCGGCCGCCTCCTCGGCGTCGCGCAGCGGCTCCAGCGTACCGGGCACCACGGGCACTCCCGCCTTCGCCATGATCCTCCGAGCCTGGGTCTTCTCTCCCATGGCCTGGATGGCCGCGGGCGGGGGGCCGATGAACACGAGCCCCGCCTCGGCGCATCGCGCCGCGAACTCGGCGTTTTCGGAGAGGAAGCCGTAGCCGGGGTGGATGGCTTCGGCGCCGCTGCGCTTGGCCACGTCGAGGATGGCATCCATGTTGAGGTAGCTCTGGCTGGAGGGCGGAGGGCCGATGCAATAGGCCTCATCGGCCAGGCGGACGTGGCGCGCCGCCCGGTCGGCCTCGGAGAAGACGGCCACGGCGGACATCTCCATGTCCCTGAGGGCGCGGATAATCCGGACGGCGATCTCCCCGCGGTTCGCGATGAGCACTTTCTTCATGGGCTAGTCCTCCAGGAATGAAAGCCGGTCATGATCCCGCCTGAGCCGCGTGGGACGCCGCCAGCGGAGGTCGTTCGGAGAGGGGTAATCCTCGCGGTAGTGCGCCCCCCGGCTCTCGGTTCTGTACACGGCGCTGGCCGCCATGGCGTCCCCCAGGAGGGCCATGTTGGCCGTCTCCAGAACTCGGCGGTGCAGACAGCCCCTGCCCAGCTCCCGCCTCATCCCCTCCAGTTCGAGCCGCGCGGCCCGCAATCCGCCGGCCTCGCGGATGATGCCCACGCCGTTCCACATCACCTCCGCGATGCGGCGCCGCAGACCGTTCGCGCGGTCGAGGTCGGAACAGGCCGGCAGCTCCGGCGGCGGGAAGGAACCGCCGGCGCCGAGGGGCGGACTCTCCCCCAGGGCGGCCCGGGCGGCCCTGGTGCCGAAGACCAGCCCCTCCAGGAGCGAGTTGCTGGCCAGGCGGTTGGCGCCGTGGACGCCCGTGCACGCCACCTCCCCCGCCGCGTAGACCCCGGCCAGGGAGGTCCGGCCCTCGGTGTCCGTCTCCACGCCGCCCATCATGTAATGAGCGGCGGGCGAAACGGGGATCGGTTCGCGGGAAATATCCAGCCCGAACTGCAGGCAGGTGGCGTGGATCATGGGAAAGCGCTGGGCCACGAAGGCCGGATCAAGATGGGTCAGGTCCAGGGTCACGGGTCGGCCGCCGGTGGCCTTGATCTCCGATGTGATGGCCCTGGAGACCACGTCCCTGGGGGCCAGCTCTCCCAAGGGATGGTACTTCTCCATAAACCTCCGCCCGTCGGCGTTTCGCAGGACGGCCCCCTCGCCGCGCATGCTCTCCGACAGGAGGAAGCGTGGGGCTCCCTTGAGGAACAGCGCCGTGGGGTGGAACTGCACGAACTCGAGGTTGGCCATCGTCAGCCCGGCCTCGAGGGCCATGGCCATGCCGTCACCCGTGGCCACCGCAGGATTGGTGGACTCCCGGAAAAGCCGCCCCAGGCCTCCGGTGGCCAGCAGCACCGCCCGCGCCCTCACGGCCACCGGCCGGTCGTCCGCCTCGTCCAGGACCCAGGCGCCCAGACACCGGCTTCCGTCGGACACCAGCCGGATGCCGGTGTGAAAGGGAAGGGTCCGGATCCGCTCCTGGGCAGCCGCTCTGACCGTCAGCGCCCGCTCCAGCTCCCTCCCCGTGGCGTCTCCCTGGGAGTGGAGGATGCGGTTCCTGCCGTGGGCCGCCTCTCTCGTGTAGTGCAGTTCGCCGTCCTGGCGGTCGAACTCGGCTCCCCATCGGATCAGCTCGCGAACCCGTTCTCGCCCGTCCTCCACGAGAACGCGCACCGCCCCCTCATCGCAGAGGCCGTCCCCCGCTTCCAGCGTATCGTGAAGGTGCGCCTCCGGGTCATCCCCTTCGGAGAGGGCCACGGCGATGCCGCCCTGAGCGTATTCGGTGTTGGATTCGCGGGGGTGGTCCTTGGTAACCACCAGCACGTCCCATCCGGCCCCGGCCGCCTCGATGGCCCCCCGCAGCCCCGCGATGCCCGATCCCAGGACGAGCAGGTCGCAACAGAGCGTTTCCTTGGGATCCACAGGCATGCAAGTCCTTTCGTGGCGCGCTGGCCGCAGGGGCGGGCTCGGAACTCCCTCCAGGCCGGGACAGTCTAGCGGAGCGGGCCGCCGCACGCAACGGCGGAAGCGACGGCGGAAGCGACGAGAGATGAGCGAAGATGGAGGTGAAGCGGCCCGGCCAGGGTGGGCCTTCGGAGAATCGCGCTCTGGAGAGCGCTCCTATACCACCATCCTACCGATTGAGGAGGCTTGGCCGAGCTTTCTACGGCGTCGGCGCCGGGCAGCCGGCGCCGACGCCTCGAAAACCACGGACGCTCCCCCGCCCTTCGATTCCCATGCTTTCACCCGAAAAACGCGCGAAGCCGGCTTCACGCCGGCTTCTTCTCCCTGTCTCCCTGTTTCGACCCCCCTTGGCGGAGGCGCATGGGAATCGAACCCACCGGCCGGGGGATTAGCCCCGGTCCAACGGCTTTGAAGGCCGCGCAAGGCACCAGCCCCGAAGCACCTCCGATTGTGAGGATAGGGTATGCGATCAAGGGGGTCAAGAGCGCGCGGGCGGCTCGGGACTCTACCCCGGCCACAGCATATCCGCGAGGACCACGCGGTTTCCGCCTCCGCCGCGGGCCTTGCTCAGGGCCTCCTTCGCCGCCCCCATGAGCCTTTCGGAGCTGAGCCCCTTTCCGGGATAGGCCGTGGCCGCCCCGATGCTGACCGTCACGCCCCCCTTGGCCCCCCTGCCGTTGTGCTCCAGCCGGATCTCCTCGATCTTTGATCGAACGATCTCGCCCGCTTCCGCGGCCCCCTCCGCGTCGGTGCCGGAAAGGATGACGCCGAACGTGGCCTCGCCCAGGCGCGCCGTCATGTCTCCGGGCCTCTGAAGGGTTTGGCCCACCAGCTCGCCGATCGTCTTGATGGTTGCCGGTTCGCGGGCAGCCGAGCTCTGAGGACCGTCCGCGTCCGTCTGGATCAGCAGGAGGGAAACCGATGCGCCGTAACGGAATCCCCTCCGCCACTCGCTCTCCAGCGTTTCCCGGAAGACCTCCTTGTTGAAAAGCCCCGTCAAGGAGTCTTTCCTCGCGGCCGCCTCGAGGGAGGCCCGGCTCGCCGCCAGATCGGCCTCCACGGCGGCTAGGCGCTTCCGGGTGTCGGCGAGAGCCCGGACCGCCTCCTGCGCCTCGCTCGCCAGCGCCTGCTCCCGGTCCCGGAAGCGACGCCTGAGGGCCTGAAGCACCAGCCCACCCAGAGCCAAGCTCGTCAGCAGGCCGAGAAGACCGATCCAGAGCATGTTGCCCTTCCCCACGCGAGCCGACCCCCGCGAGGCCCCGTGCCTGGTAATGGCGCGAAGCTAAGCCGGGCCTGCCGCATCGGACTCACCTTCATTGCTTCTGAGCAAATGTAGGGAGGCGGGCCGAGCGCCGTCAAGCACGGCACGGGACCGCGGCCGGACGGTCCGCTACTTCAGGAGGGAGCGCGCGATGACCATGCGCTGCACCTCGCTGGTGCCCTCGTAGATGGTCGTCACCCGGACGTCCCGGTAGAAGCGTTCCACGGCGTACTCCCGGCTGTAGCCGTAGGCGCCGTGGATCTGCACGGCCGCGTCGCACACGGCCTTCGCCGCTTCCGAGGCGTAGAGCTTAGCCATGCTTGAGGCCCGCGACAGCCCTGGCGTTCCGGCATCCTTCATGGACGCCGCGCGGTAGGTGAGGAGGCGGGCCGCCTCCAGGTTGGTGGCCGCCTCGGCCAGCATGAACTGGATGGCCTGGTGCTCGGCGATGGGCTTGCCGAAGGTCTCGCGCCCCCGGCCGTAACGGACCGCCTCCTCCAGCGCCCCCTGCCCAATGCCCACGGCCTGGGCCGCGATGCCGATGCGGGACGAGTCGAGCGTGGCCAGGGCGATCTTCAAACCCATCCCCTCCTCGCCCAGCCGGTTGGCGGCCGGAACGCGGCAGTCCTCGAAGGCGACGCCCGAGGTCACACTGGCCCGGAGCCCCATCTTCTTCTCCTCCGGCAGGAAGGTGAAGCCCGGCAGGTCCGAGGTCACGACGAAAGCGGTGATCCCCCTGTGGCCAAGAGCTGGATTGACATTGGCGAGCACCACGAACGTCTTGCCAACGTGCGTGTTGGTAATCCAGGCCTTGGAGCCGTTCAGGACGTAGTGGTCTCCGTCGCGCACGGCGCGGGTCTTGAGGGCCCCGGCGTCCGAGCCGGCGCCGGGCTCCGTCAGGCAGAAGCCCCCGAGCTGCCGGCCGCTCGCCAGCGGCGGAAGGAAGCGCCGCCTCTGCTCCTCGCTGCCGAAGCGCAGAATGGGCTCCTGACAGACCGAATTGGTGACCGAGACGGTGACCGCCGTGGAAGGGCAGACCCGGGCCAGTTCCTCGATGGCAATGGCGTAGGCCACGCTGTCGAGTCCGGACCCGCCGTACGCCTCCGGCACGATCATCCCGAGCAGGCCCAGCTCCGCCAGCCCCGGGAGGAGCTCGCCGATGAATCGCCCTTCCTCGTCCCTCTTCTGGACCCCGGGCCGGATCTCCTGCTCGGCGAAGTCTCTCACCATCCCGCGGATCATCTTCTGGTCTTCGTTCAGCTCGAAGTCCATGGCCCTTTCTCCTTTTGCCTGACGCACCCCCTCCGGCCTTCGGCGGCGGGGCTGCACCCCACTATAGCAACCGGAAGCGCGGCCCGCCAACACCGGCCCCCGCCGGAACACTCGCCTTGCGCCTTCTGCTTTTCAGGTTTCACTCAGCGAACCGCGGCGGCCTCCGCTCCAGGAAGGCGCCGATCCCCTCCAGTGGTTCGCCCGAGGCGAAGAGTAGGCTGAAGGCGCGTCGCTCCAAAGCCAGCGCTGGCCCCGTCGCGAGCCCGTGCTGGTGGATCAGGAGTTCGCGCAGGAGACCGAGGGCCGTGGGCGAGAATCCCTCGAAGGTGTGAAGAGTCTGATCCAGGGCTTCGGCATAACCCGAACGGGTAGTGCGAATCCAGGCCGAGGAGCGCGCCACGGCGGGCGTCAGATGCCCCCCGCCGAACCAGCACCGGGCGGCTCCCGCCGCGCCCAGGCGCCACGCGAGCAGCGTGGCCTCGCCCCGGCCCTCCGGCCGCAGCTCCAAGAGGCCGCCCCTGCACCACGAAAGACCGTCGCAGGCCAGGAACAGGGGGCTGACACCGGCTCCCACGCGTCCCGCCACCACACCCAGGACGGGCCACGGGTGACGGAGCAGGGCCTCCACCGCTTCCCCGGTAACAGGAGGCCCCTCGGCGGCCCCCCTCCCGGCCAGGACGATGGCCGCGCCGGAGGCCAGGGCCTCCTCCAACCGCCCCGGCCATCCCAGATGGTGGAGTTCAATGGCGGCGGTCCTCACGGACCTTCCCATCCCTGGAGCCAGGGCAGCAGCACGTACTCCACTTCGGGGCCCAGATCCACGATCTCGTCCCCCTCCTGGACCACGGTCTGGCAGGAGAGCACCTCTTCGGTGCGTCCCGAGCGCTGGAGCGTCACAGCGCAGTTCCGGCAGTCACCGTTCCAGCAGAAATCGCCGTAGGGGACGGTATGGGGTGCGAGGTACTGGTAGCACCTGAGGAGGAGGTTGTTCTCCGGAACCTTCGCCCCCCGGCTCAAGATCCGCAGGGAAAGGAGCCGCTCGAACGGTTCGAAGATGTCGCTCGCCGCCATCTTCACCTGCCCCCTGCCTAGGCCGATCAGTGGAAGAACTTGGCCGTATCCACGAAGAGCACCACGGCGAAGAAGACCATGACCAGCGCGAAGCCCGCCATGATGATGCGCTCCTTAACCACGGTCGGGAGGTCCCGCCGGATCGCCCCCTCCACCGCCAGGATGAGGATCTGCCCGCCGTCCAGCCCCGGTACCGGCAGGAGGTTCACGAGGGCGAGCTGCAACGAGATCAGCGCCATCCAGTACAGAATGCTGTAGAAGCCCGCCCTCACGGCCTGGGCCGTGATGTAGGCGATGCTCACGGGCCCCTGCATGGACTGAAGGGAGATCTTGCGCTGGAAGAGCCCCTGAATGGCTCGGTAGGTGAGGGTGGACTGGTCGGCGATCATGCGCCAAGCCTTGCCGAAGTTGGAGGGGAAGGGATAGCGGACCCACGTGCTCTGCTGGGCCATCACTCCGATGAGGTAGCGGCCGGCCTGGGCGTTCCACTCGGGGGTGATCGTGAAATTGAGCAGCTTGCCGCCGCGCTCGATGGTGAACCGCCTGGGACTGCCTCCACCGTGGAGCATGGCCTGGTAAAACTGGTCCCAGTACTGAAAGCGCTCACCGTCCACGCTCACGATCCGGTCGCCCGGCTGGATCCCGGCCGCCTCCGCCGGCGAGGGAGCCGCCACCGCGCCGATGACCGGCGGCAGTTGCGGGAAGAGCCCGATCTCCCCCATGGGCTGGTGCATCATGGTGACCGTCTCGGGCGTCACTCGGAAGGTCCGCTTTCTGCCGTCGCGGATCACGACCACGTTGTAGGGCCTCAGCGTCAACGTGTAGATCTGCTCCTGCGCCTGATTCCAATTCGAGACGCGTCGGCCGTCCAGACTATAGAGCAGGTCGCCGGCCTTGATCCCCGCCTTGGCCGCCGGTAGATTGGGCGCCACCCATCCGATGACGGGGGGCTGGTCGCGGAGAACCGACTCCTCCATGCCGTACATCGCAAGGGAGGAGTAGATCCCGTAGGCCAGAAGGATGTTGAAGGTGACCCCCATGATCATGACGATGAAGCGCTGCCACCGCTTCTTCTTGAAAAAGGGCTCGCCGGGGCCCTGGGGCTGCTCGGCGTCGGCCTCCCCGGAGCCGCTGCCCTCCCCGGCCTCCTCCCGGAACTTCACGTAGCCGCCCAGGAGGAGCCACCGAAACTGCCAGAGGTTGTAGCGGCCCCTGACCTGACCGATCTTGGGGCCGAAGCCCAACGAGAAGGCGTCGATGGCGAAACCCTGCATCCGTCCGGCCAGGTAGTGGCCGAACTCGTGGATGATGATCAGCACACCCAGAACCACCACGAAGGCCAGCACCGAAAAGAGGAAGTTCAGGACGATCAAGACGTCTTCTCCATGGCCGAAAGGACCTTCCGGGCTGCGGCTCGCCCGGCCTGGTCCAGGGCCAGAATCTCCTCCAGGGAGGAGGGGAACATGGGCACGGTGGCGTCCAGAACCCGCCCGATGAGATCGGGAATACCGCCGAAGGGGATGGCGCCGTCAAGGAAGGCCTTCACGGCCACCTCGTTCGCCGCGTTCAGGGCGATCATGTGGGATTCCGAGCTCTCCATGGACTGGCGAGCGAGGCCGAGACACGGGTAACGCCGGGGATCGGGCTCCGAAAAAGTGAGGGAGGAGATGGCCGTCAGGTCCAGAAACTCCTGAATGCCGGCGCTCCTGCTCGGATAGGTCAGGGCGTACTGCACGGGCAGCGCCATGTCGGCCGTCGCCAGTTGGGCCATCATGGAGCCGTCCACGTATTCCACCAGGGAATGGACGATGCTCTGGGGGTGCATGAGAACGTGGATGCGCTCGGAGGGCACGCCGAAGAGGTGGTGCGCCTCCATGACCTCCAGCCCCTTGTTCATCATGGTGGCCGAATCCACGGTGATCTTCCGGCCCATCTTCCAGGTCGGGTGGGCGAGCACCTCCTTCACCGATGCGCCGGCCATGGCCTCGACGGGGCGGTCCCGCAGGGAGCCGCCGGAGGCAGTCAGGAGGATTCTCCGGATGTGCTTCTTGCTCTCGCCGCGGACGCACTGGAACACGGCGCAGTGCTCGCTGTCCACGGGGAGGATCTCGGCGCCCGAGCGGCGCGCCGCCTCCATCACCAAGCGGCCCGCCATGACCAGGGACTCCTTGTTGGCCAGGGCCACGCGCTTGCCCCGCTGGACCGCCCTGTAGGTGGGCTCGAGGCCGTCGGCGCCCACGATGGCGGCCATCACCACCTTGGCCTCGGGGGCATCCGCCACCAGGGAGGCCCCGTGGAGTCCGTGGTAGATCTCCACGCCCGGGAACTGCCTTTGCAGCGCCGGGGCGTCGGCCTGATCGGCCACGGAGACCACCCGCGGGGAGAACTCGCGGATCTGCTCCGCCAGCCGCTCGACCTTCCGCCCGGCGGCCAGGCCCACGATGTGGAACTCGTCCCGGAGATTCCGGACCACCCTCAGGGTGGTCTCTCCCACGCTGCCCGTCGATCCGAGGATTGCAATCCCGACGCTCATCGCATGAACACCTGATGGTAGTAGTAGAGCAGAGGTCCGTTGAAGAGCAGGCTGTCCAGCCGGTCCAGCACGCCGCCGTGCCCCGGCAGGAGGTTGGAGGAGTCTTTGATTCCGGCGCCCCGCTTGAGCAGAGACTCGAAGAGGTCTCCGAGCTGGCCCACGACGGAGAGCAGGATGCCCAGCGCCGCCACGTCCTCCCATCGAAGGGCCGCGTAGAAGGTCATCTTCACGATGGCCGCCGCCAGCACGCTGCCCGCGACACCCGCCGCCGCCCCCTCCCACGTCTTCTTGGGAGAAACGCGCGGATAGAGCTTATGTTTCCCGAGCGTGCTGCCCACGTAGTAGGCGGCGCTGTCGCCCGCCCAGATGGCGATGCAGAGGAGAAAGATGAGCCGCGCCCCGTCTCCCTCCACTTGGTGGAGGCCCAGCATGAAGCCAAGCAGGAAGCCCACGTACAGCGCCCCGAAGAGGGTAGCCGAGAGGGATGCCAGGATGACCTTGAGGTCCCTCTTCGTGGAGAGCCCCCACACCAGGAGCACCAGGAAGGCCGCCGACAAGACCCGCTCCGGCGCCATCTGCACGGGCCAGAGCCAAGAGCCCAGCAGGGCCAGGGAGAGCAGGCAGACGAAAAAGCGGGAGGGGGGGGCGCCGGACCGGACGGCCACCGCCTCGAATTCCCAGGCAGCCAGAACGGCGGCCACGCACACCAGGGCCGTAAAGTAGATCGGGGCCTTGGCCAGCACGACCACGATGAAAATGGGAAGGAGCACGATCGCCGTGAGGACCCGCTTCACCGGGCGCTCCTTCGGGTCCGCTCGGGCGGCTCCCCCTTGGAGGGAGAGACGCCGCCGTATCGGCGCTCGCGCCGCTGGTAATCCAGCACCGTCTCGTAGAAGTGCTCAGCCCGGAAGTCCGGCCAAAAGATGTCCAGGATGACCATCTCCGCGTAGGCGATCTGCCAGAGGAGGAAGTTGCTGATGCGGTACTCCCCGCTGGTCCGTATGAGGAGGTCTGGATCGGGCAGGTCGGGCGCGTAGAGGTGCCGGGCCACGTCCTCGGTGGTCACCTCCTTGGGCAAACCCGTGCGCAGAGCCTCAGCCACCAGCGCGTTGCAGGCGTCGGCGATCTCCGTACGGCCTCCATAGGAGAGGGCCAGGGTCAGGGTCCGCTCCTCAAAGTGCTTCGTGCGCTCCTCCAGGTCCCGAAGAAGGGTGCGGACTCCGGCGGGCAGGTCGTCGATCCGGCCGATGGTCCTGAAGCGGATCCCGTTCTTGAGGATCTCCCGCGACTCAGAGGTGATGAAGCGCCTCAATAGGCTGAAGAGCGCCCTGATCTCGGCCGAGGGCCTCTTCCAGTTTTCCATGGAGAAGGCGTAGAGCGTGAGGTAGCGCACGCGCAGGTTCCCGGCGGCGGTCACCGCCTGGCGGACCGCCTCGATGCCGGCCTTGTGCCCCTCGATCCGGGGCAACCCCCGGCTCTTGGCCCAGCGGCCGTTGCCGTCCATGATGATGGCCACGTGCTGGGGGACCCGCTGGGGATCTACCAACCTCAGCAGGGGGTGCGGCTCTTTCCCGTCGGTGCTCCTGAAGCCCTCTTTCATGACCGCCCTTTCCGATCTATTACCATACCATACCCACCTCCGAGCCGCCGCCTCCGGGGGCGTCGGCTAGGCCTGGTTTCCGGGCTCTCCAGCCTTCGCCTCCAGGGCCCGGAGGCGCTCCCGCAGCACCTCCACCTCGTCGGTCACCTCACGGAGTTTGGCGACGCAGCCTTCGAGGCCCTCGGCCAGGGAACGCAGCTCCGCCCTGGATGCGCCGGAAGGCGAGGGCGCCGGCTGCGCGATCTCCGACAGCGGCGTCTCCAGCTCGATCCCCGGCGCCACGAGCTCGGCGGGAGCCAGCCGCGGCTCCGGCCTCGCTTCCACGCGGGCCCCTTCCTCGCCCGCTGGCGCCGCCTGCTCCAGATCGAGCTCCTCGGCATCCTCCGCCGACAGGCCCGCCTCCACCTTCACCGCGACGGCCGAGCCCCGCACCGAAGCGGCGTCCAGGTCGAAATCCACCTCGGGTTCCTCCGCGGGCCCCGCCGGTGGCGAGGGCCACGTGGCCTCGGGGCCCTGCGCGGGTGATGGCTCGGGAACGGACGAGGCGGGGCCCGCGGGGGCGCACCCGGCCGCCTCTTCGCGTGTCGGCCCCAAGATCGCCGCGGGGGGGGCGATCCGCTCGCCCGAATCCTCCGCGCGGGCCATCCCCTCCCCACCCCGGGCCTCCGACGCCGTCACGGTCGGCCTCTCTCCCGAGGAGAACCGGTCCTCCGCGGGCTCGCCGTAAACCCCGGGACGCCTCACGCGCTTGGCCGCCTTTAGGCTCTCCTCGCTCTCCTGGAGCTTGCGGATGACCTGCTCGATGATCTTGCGGAGGGTCTCGTTGACCCCCTGACCCTCCGTGGCCACCGAGGTAAAGGAGGGCACGCCGCGCCAGTTGAGCCGGGTCTCCATCTCCTCCACGGGTGACAGGTTGGGGAGGTCCTGCTTGTTGTACTGCAGCACGAGCGGGATGCCGTCTGGGTCCAGGGTGTTGAGCCGCAGGTTGTGCTTGAGGTTCTCCATGCTCTCTAGGTTGGCGTCCATCATCGCGCTCTGGGAGTCGGCCACGAAGACCACGCCGTCGCTTCCGCGCAGCACGATGCGCCGGGTGGCGTCGTAGAACACCTGCCCGGGAACCGTGTAGAGCTGCACGCGGACGCGCATACCACGGATGGTGCCCAGCTCCATGGGAAGGAAATCGAAGAAGAGCGTCCGATCGGTCTCCGTGGCCACGGAGAGGAGCTTGCCCTTCTTCTCGGGATTGGCCGTTTTGTAGATGTACTCCAGATTGGTGGTCTTCCCGCACAGGCCAGGGCCATAGTAGACGATCTTCAGCGTGATCTCCTTGGTGGCCCTATTGATCATGACCATGATCGCTCTCCTTCTGGAGGCCGACGCTCGCCATGCGCCGGTACAGGTGCCTGCGCTCGATCTGAAGTTCCTCGGCCGTCTTGGATATGTTACCACCGTGCCGCTGGAGGGCCCGGCGGATGAACTCCCGCTCGAACCCCTCCCGGGCCTCTCGGATCGGACCCGTCCAGCGTATGGTTTCCTGGCCTCTTCCGGAGGGAGGCGTCTGCAGGAGGAGATCTCCCTCCTGGATTTCGGCGCCCGGCACCATGATGATCAGCCTCTCCATGAGGTTCCTCAGCTCCCGGACGTTCCCCGGCCAGTAGTACCGCTGCAGGGCCTGCCTGGCCTCGCGGGAGAGGGTCTTGGCGGGCCGCCCGTACTGCCTGGCGAAGAGTTCCAGGTAGTAGGTGCAGAGGAGGGGGACGTCCTCCGCGCGCTCCCGCAGCGGCGGAACCTGGATGGGGATCACGTTGAGGCGGTAGTAGAGGTCCTCCCTGAACCCCCCTTCGCCGATGAGATCCGGGAGGTTCTTGTTGGTGGCCGCGATGACCCTCACGTCCACCCGGATGGATTCGGCCCCGCCCACGGGCTCGAAGGTCTGCTCCTGCAGGACCCGCAGCACCTTGGCCTGGGTCGCGAGGCTCATGTCGCCCACCTCGTCCAGGAACAGGGTGCCTCCGTCGGCCAGCAGGAACTTGCCCTTCTTGTGTTCGATGGCTCCGGTGAAGGAGCCCTTCCGGTGGCCGAAGAGCTCGCTTTCGATGAGCTCCGTGGGGATGGCCGCGCAGTTGAGCTCCACGAAGGGCTCCTCGGAGCGGTCGCTGAACCGGTGGATGAGCCGCGCCACCAGCTCCTTGCCGGTGCCGTTCTCGCCAAAGATCATCACCCGCCCCGCGGTGGGAGCCGCGCGGCGGATCTGCTCCTTGAGCAGGGCGATGGGCTTGCTCTCCCCGACGAGGGCCACCTCCTGCTTCATCTGGTCCTGCAAGAGCAGGTTCCGCTCCTCCAGCCGGTGCTTCCGGAGGGCGTTGGCCACCGTCAAAACCACCCGCTCCAGGGAGAGGGGCTTCTCGATGAAGTCGAAGGCGCCCAGCTTGCAGGCCTTCACGGCGGTCTCCACGGTGCCGTGGCCGGAGATCACGAGCACCTCGCTCGTGTGGCCGCCCGTTTTCAGCCGCTCCAGCACCTGAAGGCCGTCCATGCTGGGGAGCCAGACGTCCAGCAGCACCACCTCGTAGTCCCTGGACTCCAGCAGCCCTAGGGCCGACTCGCCCGTCTCGGCCTCCTCGACGTCGTAGCCTTCGTCTTCGAGGATCTGCCGGAGGGTGTTCCGGATACCCTCCTCGTCGTCCACCACGAGAATGCGTCCGCGCGCCATGCTCGCTCCTTCAGATCGGAAGCGTCACGATGAAGCCCGCCCCGTCCCGGTACTCTTCATCCACCCGAATCGTCCCCCCGTGCTCCTCCAGGATGCGCGCCACGATGGCCAGTCCCAGGCCCGTGCCCTTGCGCTTGGTGGAGAAATAGGGAAGGAAGAGCCTGGAGCGGGCCTCCGGCGGGATCCCGGGGCCCGTATCCCTGATCGTGACCACCGCCTGGCCGGCCTCCTCGCGCAGCCCCACGAAAAGCTGCCCCGAGGTGTCCATGGCCTGGATGGCGTTCTCGAAGAGGTTCTTGAACACGCGGCCCATCTGCTCCAGGTCGAGTCGAACGGCGGGAAAGTCGCTGGGCAGATCCAGCCGGAAATCCACGGTGGAGGAGGCGGCGTGGTAGGAGGCGACGGTGGCCTGGATGAGGGCGGGCAACGAGGCGGCCTTCGGGTGCACCTCGGGAAGCCGCGCGAAGCGGGAGAATTCGTTGACGATGGTCATCATGGCCTCGACTTCCCGCTCGATGGTGGCGGTGCCCTCCAGCACCGCGGATTCGAGATCGGAGGCGCCCTCCCGGACCTTCTTGCGGATCCGCTGGGCAGACAGGCGGATCGGCGTCAGCGGGTTCTTGATCTCGTGGGCCATCCGCTGGGCCGCCTCCTGCCAGGCCGCGATGCGCTGGGCCCTGGCTAGGTCGCTGATGTCCTCCAGGATGATCAGGCTCCCGAACACCTTCCCGTCCGGGCCCTTCAACGGAGTCACGGTGACGGAGAGGATCACGTGGCCCTTTCGGGTGTTGAGCATGACCTCGCGGTTGGCCACGCTCCGCTTCGCCGCCCCCGCGATGACCGCCCCGACGGGGCCCCACTCGGGCCGGGAGACCAGGTTTCTCATGGGCTCTCCGGGGTGCATGTCCAAGATGTCGCGCGCCTTCGGATTGAGGGTCCTGAGCTGACCGTCCGCGTCCGTGGAGATGACGCCGATGTTCAGGGTCTCGAGGAGGGTCTCGATGTACCGGCGGCCTCGCTCCGCCGCTTCCGAGGCGGCGCGGATCTCGGCATTGCTGCGCTCCAGCTCGGCCTTGCTGGCCTCGAGCTCCTGGGTCATCTGGTTGAAGGAGGAGACCACCTGGCCGATCTCGTCCCGTCCGTCGTAGCTGATCCGGTGCAACAAATTGCCCCTCGATAGCTCCTGCGTGCCCTCCAGCAGCAGCTGCAGCGGCAGGCTGACCTCCCGGAAGAGCTGGGAGCCGATCCAGACCGCCACGAAGGTTACGAGCAGCGTGAGCGCCAGGAAGGAGGAGATCATGGAGATCTTGAGCGTCTGCCGCTGGCTGTGGATCTGGAGGTACTGTTTGTTGTTGTCCGAGATCACCTTGGCCTGGGCGAAGAGCCCCTTCGGCAGGAACATTCCCACCATGATGCCCGTGTGGTCGTCCACCTCCACACCGCTCACCACCGTAGGCACCGGGGTCAGGTCGATCCAGCCCAGGAGCCCGCCCGGCTGGAAGATCTTGTCCACCTTGTAGGCCGTGGGCGCGGGAAACCCCGGAGGCATCTTGGTGAGGACGGTCCCGTCGCGGTTGATGAGCGCCACGGCGTCCATGTCGCCCGCCTGCCAGAGGTGGCTGGTGAGCGCGGGCCGCAGCTCGGGGGAGATCTTCTTCAGCTGCCAGGCCAGGGCCTTGGCCTTCCTGTAGCTCTCGTCCCGCACCATGTCGAGGGTCTTGTCCACGAGCTCCTGGCTGGCCGAGGCCACCGTGCCCACGGGGGAACGGAACCACCGGTTCACCGTGGACTCGATCAGGAGGATGGCGCTCACGAAGAGCAGGAGCGAGGGGAGGAGGCCCAGGAGGACAAAGGCGGTCAGCAGGCGGGTCCTGAACCTCGCGCCCTCCCGCTGCCTCCGCCACGCGATGAAGCCCTTCACCAGCTCCCGGAAGAGCACGAAGAGCAACACCATCATGAGCAGGAGGTTGACCAGCGAGAGCGCGGTGAGGAGGTAGTTGCCGGCGGGCGTGATGTTCTCCGCCTCCTGCTGGCGCCGTATGACCAGGATGAACCCGCCCACCATGAGCAGGCCCGCGCAGGCGATGAGGATCATGAAGGAGCGGGGTGTCAGGCGCGGCCTCATGGCGTCTCAAGGGTCTGGCTGACCCACGGCGTCTGGACGTCCCAGGGGAAGATCCAGAGCACGAAATTGGTGAGCACGTGCACCCTCACCCGGATGGAATAGCCGCCCTCGGAAGGTTCGAGGTTCGCCACGGAGGTCACCGTGAGGTCCTTGACCTCCTTCATGTAGCTGGCCATCTCGGCCCAGCTCCCCACCGCCCTCCGGTCGGTGACCTTGTCGTCCACCTTGGTCTCCAGGGAGTACTGGCGCGTCAGGTTGTCAAATCGGACCGTGTGGACGACCACGTGACGCACCACCAGCTTGTCCCTCCAGAGGGTGCGGTGCTTCACCACTTCCACGGTGAAGAAGAGGTTCACGGGCTGGGTGGATTGGATGAGCTCCTTCAGGTCGGGCCGGTCCAGCGCGTCTCCCACGCCGAAGGAGGCCACCAGGTCTCGGCCCCGGTATTCCCAGGTGAGACCTTCGACGTAGGGGCCCGCAGCCCAGACCGCGACCGCCGAGAGCAGGGCCAGGGCGGCCACGGCCACCCGAAGCAAGGAGGGCCGGCGCGCGTGCGTCAAGGAACGGGGCGACTTTGGACTCCCCTTCACAACCGCCTCCCCACGGCCGCCCTAGAGTACGTTGGCGGCGATCTCGGCGAGCGGAGAGCGCTCACCGCGGCTCAGGCTCATGTGCCCGGCCAGCTTCTGGTGCTTGAACTTCTCCACGGCGTAGGTCAGCCCGTTGGACGAAGCGTCGATATAAGGGTTGTCGATCTGGTAGGGATCGCCCGTGAGCACGATCTTGGTCTGCTCCCCCGCGCGGGTGATGATGGTCTTGACCTCGTGGGGGGTGAGGTTCTGCGCCTCGTCCACGATCATGAACTGCTGAGGGATGGAGCGTCCGCGGATGTAGGTCAGGGCCTCGATCTCCAGGATCCTCTGGTCCACCAGCTCCCTGTAGGCGTCGTGGCCCCTGTTGCTGTAGGAGAGGTTCAGGAGCAGTTCGAGGTTGTCGAAGATGGGCTGCATCCAGGGCTTGAGCTTCTCCTCCAGCTCTCCCGGCAGGTAGCCAATATCCCGCCCCATGGGAAAAATGGGCCGGGTCACCAGGAGCCGCTTGAAGACCTGCTGGTCCGCGACCTTGTGGAGGCCGGCCGCCAGGGCGAGGAGGGTCTTTCCCGTCCCGGCTTTCCCCACCAGCGTCACGAGCGGGATCTGGTCGTTCAGCAGGAGGTCCAGAGCAAAGCGCTGCTCCTTGTTCCGAGGCGTGATGCCCCACATGCCTTTCACGTCGTCGATGGGAACGACCAGGTCATCCTCCGGCGAATGGCGCGCGAGGGCCGTGTGGGACGGGCTCTGCTCGTCCACGAGAAGCACCATCTCGTTGGGATGAAGGGGCTCGGGGCAGGCGACGGCCCGCTTCGAGAACAGCTCGTCGAGGGTCTGCCTCGGAACCGCGATGGAGCGGTGCCCCGCGTAGAGCTCCTCGATCTGCACCTTGTCCGTTTCGTAGTCCTCCGCCGGGATGCCGAAGGCGTCGGCCTTGATGCGGAGGTTGGTATCCTTGGTGACGAAGACCACCTCCTGCTTTCGGCGCTTGAAGTAGAGCGCCACGGCCAGGATGAGGTTGTCCGCGCTCCCTTCCCGGATGGAGGGCGGGAGGTCTTTCTCCACCTCCTCGATCACCACCCGGAGCGTGCCGCCCGATGGGAGGGAGACGCCGCTCGACAGGGGACCCTCCCGCCTCAGCTTGTCCAGCTGCCTGGAGACCTCACGGGCGCTGCGCCCGATCTCGGTGACGTCTCGCTTGAAGCGGTCCACCTCCTCAATGACCCAGATGGGGATCACCACGTGGTGCTCGTGGAATTTGTAGATGCAATAGGGGTCATGAAGGAGGACGTTCGTGTCCAGGACGTAGATGCGGCTCATACGATCTCCTTGAGCGTCCGTGAGACTTCGGCTAGGTCGGACGGGCGGTCGTCGGGTTTCTTGTTCAGGCACTTCAGGACGAGCGACTCCAGGCTGGGCGGAAGGCGGACCAGGCGCGAGGGGGGAAGGGGCGACTCCTTGAGCTGCTTGATCAGGATCGTCGAGGGTTTGTCTCCCGTGAAGGCGTCGTGGCCGGTCAGCAGGAAATAGGCGAGCAGCCCCAGGCAGTAGATGTCGGACCGCGAGTCGAGGGGCAAGCCCTGGATCTGCTCGGGGGACACGTACTTGGGGGAACCCACGAAGTGGCCCTCCTGCGTGAGCTCCTCGTTCCCCTCCGCCTCCGTGTAGGCGATGCCGAAATCCAGGAGCTTGGGGATGCCGTTGGGCGTGAGGATCACGTTCTGCGGTTTGAGGTCGCGGTGGATAATGCCCAGCTTGTGGGCCTCGGCCAGTCCCGCCGCCACCGCCCGGAGAATCTCCACCTTCTGTCTGAGGTTCGCGCTCTTCCCTTCGCCGTCCCGCACCCACTGGCTGAGCGTCCTCCCGGGGATGTACTCCATGGTGATGAAGGAGAGGTCTCTCCAGGCGCCCAGGTCGAACACCCTGACGACGTTGGGGTGGGTAATCTTTCTCGTGAGCTTGATCTCCCGCAGGAACCTGGAGCGCGCCTGCTCGCTCAGGTCGGGCCGCCGGCGCAGGGTCTTGAGGGCGATGACCTCGTCCAGTTCCCGGTCTCTGACGCGGAAGACCTGGCCCATGCCGCCTCGCCCCAGCTCCTCGAGGACCTCGTACCGACCCGCGATCACGGAGCCAGGAGGCAGTTCCTGGGCCGACAGCTCTTGGAGCGCCTCGGCGGCATCCGCGTAGCGCCCGTCGGGCTGGACCTCCAGGAGCTTGAACACCAGGGCCCGGACGTTTTCCGCCACGGATGCCCCCTGGAGGGGATCGGCGGAACTGGAGCCCTCCCCCTCCTTTGGCCGGTCGGGGGCGGCTCCGGTGACCAGGCGAATGAAGAGCGCACCGGCCCCGAAGAGGTCGGACCGCGCCGTCGGAATCCCCCCGGCCAGAACCTCGGGCGCCAGGTAGGGCCTCAGCACCTCCCTCTCCGGCGAAGGCTCCAGATCCCTCCACGCGCCCAGCAGACCGAAACCGTGGATCTTGATCCGCCCCTCCCCGTCCATAAAGACGGCGTCCGGCGATACGTGGCCGTGAACCACCCCGCGTCTGTGCGCCTCGGCCAGCGCCTCCAGGCTCTGCCGGAGCTTGTCCACGGCGCCGTAGGCGGAGGGAGCATAACCCTCCCCGAGCCAAGCCGACAGAGGGCGTCCGTCAAAGGACTCGTAGATCAGGATCGTCTCATCCCCGCTGGGTACCGCGTCCCTGAGCGAAAGGATGGCCGAGTGCCGGAGCTCCAGTTTCGCTTGGAGGCCCTCCTGCGCCGAGAGAGGATCGCCCGATCTCGGAGTCCTGGCGGTGTGGATAAGAACGGGCAGGCGGAGAGAGCCATCCTCCCCCTCGAACCACGGGCCGAAGGCGTCCCTCCCCCTGGGCCTCACGGCGCGGTACCGCTCGTCCTTCAAGGGCGCCGCAGCCTGGGGCTGGCGCTTGATGCCCTCCAGCCGGCTCTTGACGTCCCGGAAGGAGAGGTCCTGAGCCATGACCTGGCGGTAGGCGGAGGAGGCCTCATCCAGCCTTCCCTCGGCTTCCCGCGTCCGCCCCAGCAGGTAGAGGCGCCAGAGATCCTCCGCCCCGGAGGAGGCGGGCAGGCCCTCCAGGCACAC
This sequence comes from Acidobacteriota bacterium, assembly GCA_049967655.1. Lineage (GTDB taxonomy): Bacteria > Acidobacteriota > UBA4820 > UBA4820 > DSQY01 > DTPS01. The sequence goes on along the minus strand of JBMFSH010000024.1, from coordinate 12,140 downwards.
CCGCGCCAGCTCCGGCTGGTCCAATTCAACGAAGAGCCTGGCTTTCAGGACGCCGATCCGCGCCTGGAGTTCGCGCCCCTCCGGGAGAGCCTGCAACCGCTTGAGGAGGTACTCCCGATCCTCCCTGCTGGCCGCCAGATCGACCGCCTCCTCCCAGTCACCCGCCTCATAGGCCATCCGACAGGCTAGACCGAGGTCACCCGCCTCGAGATAGCACTGCTTGGCCATGCCGTGGAGGCCGGCCTCTTGGAAACTCTCAGCGGCGGGAAGGTAGGCCTGGGCCCGGAAGAAGAGGTTGCCGGCCGCCTCGTAATCTCCCATCTCCCTCCGCAGTTCCGCCGCTCCAGCCACGTTCCCCGCCTTCTCCAGCAGCTCCGCGGCCCGCTCCTTGCGGCCGGCCTTGACGAAGAGGAGGGCCGCCTCCCCCATCTCACCCTTGGCCAGGAGCGCCTCGGCCCGGAGTTCGGTGGGAGTGTTCTCTTGCCGGTCCGCGAGCGCCGAAACCCTCTCCATGGCACCCGCCCGCTGGTAGAGCTCCATGGCCTTGGTGTACTGTTTGGCGGCCTCGTAGCACTGGGCCGCCTGCATCACGTTGTTCAGGCTCTCGTGGACTTCGGCGGCGCGGGTATAGGCCTGCCCCTCCTCGAAGAAGCGGGCGATCTCCGTCAGCTGCTCCCGCTGCTGGAGCTGGTCCGCCGCCGTCAGAAGATCCATGGAGGGCAGAGCCTTGACCGTCTTCTCGAAGAGAAGGAGAGCGCGCTCCACGTTGCCGGTTTGAAAATGGAGACGGCCAGCGTCCAGGTACCGTCCCGACTGCTCCAGGTACTGGGCGGCAAGGGTCTTATGGCCCCCCTTGAGCGCGAGCTGGGCCGCCTGGAACTTATTGCCCGATTCACCCATGATCTGGGCTGCACGGCCGAACTGGCCGTGGCGGGCCAGCATCTGGGCGGCGGAGGTCGGATCGCCGGCCCGCATCAGGTGATCCACCGCCTGCGATACCCGCCCGAGCGCTTCCTCCACCTGGGAGGCCGCCGATAGGGCACCCGCCTTCAGGTACATCTTCAGCGCTTTTTCTTGGAGACCGGCCGCCCTGTAGAGATCTCCCGCCCTGAGATAGTCCCCCCTGAAAAAGGCCTTCCAGGCTTCCCGCGAGAGCTGGGACAAGGGTGCCTCCGACTTGGCCAGACTATCAACGGCGGGCATGTGTGTCAAATCGGTCCCACTCGCCTCGCCCGCCCCCACTGCGCGCGCCGACGAGAAATCGCCAGGCGCCGCCGTTGATCCCCCCTGTCCCTTGTCCCCTATCCCCTGTCCCCAATCTTGACCGGCCGCCCTCAAGGCGCCATACTATAAAAGCGCGAAAGGGGGTTAGGAATGAAGCGGATTCTCCTTCTAACCACGATGTTCTGTCTGGTGGGGGCTTCGGTCCTTGCCGAATACAAGATCCAGCTCAAGAACGGCAAGATCATCACCGCCGAAGAAAAACCGGTGATCAAGAAGGATCTCGCCTTCTTCACGAAGGAAGGGCTCACGCTCTACCTGCCCGCAAATCAGGTGGACCTGGAGGCGAGCCAAAAACTGAACACGCTCAAGGCCACCCCGGACATGCAGGGCGTGGTTCCCGCCTCCGTGCTTCCTCCTGAAAAGCCCCAGCCTCTCGTCATTACCGACGAGATGCTCAACAAGATCACGGCCCATTCCCGCCTTGCCAACGAGGGCGAACTGACCTCTCCAGCCAACGGGGAGACCTCCTCCGCCGAGGAGGGGCCCAAGCCCGCTCCCAGGGAAGACAGGCAGGCCGCGGAGGCGGCTCACGCGCAGCGCGCCCGGCAGGAACTGCAGAACCGGCTAAACTCGCTCATGAGTGACAGGTTCACGGCCCAGCGTCAGCAGGCCGACCTGAGCAAGCAGGTCCAGGAGCTACAGCAGAAATTCAATTTCTCCACCCAGTACGACGACAAACAGAGGATTCAGGCGCAGATCGACCAGGCCCAGTCCCAGCTGAACAGCGTGAGGGATCAGTTGTCCGGCCTGGACAGCCAGATTCAAAGCGTCCAGGAGCAGATCTCCGCCGTTCCACCCACGGTGGTCATCGAGGGGAACAAGTAGTCCCACGGCTTGGGACCATTCCAACCGGTGCTCCGGCAGTGTCCGGTAAGCCGGATGAATTCTGCGCCGGGCACAGGACAACTCCTATTCGCTCTAGCGATGCTTTCAAGAACTTCTAGGGGATGGCCGGTCTTTCTATCTGGCACATCCTTTGCAAGCAGGAAAAGCGTGGAGGTCAGGCCATGTGGACCACGAAGCCCTTGATGGTCACGGCGCTCACCAGCCTTTTCCTGCTGGCGGGAGCGACGGTGTTCCGGGCCGAAGACTACGCGGTGGTGAAGAACGTCAGGGGGGATGGCTACGTCCAGGGCTCCTCCGACGAACAAACGCAGAGCCTCGGCATCAACGTTCCGCTCATGAACGGCGACAACATCTGGACGGGGCCCAGCGGTCAGCTCGACATCCTCATGCAGGACGGCAACCACCTCTGGGTGGACTACGATTCGCGGATCGAAGTGGACCAGTTCCCCCAGGCCGACCCGGCCAGCGGCAAGGGACTGGTCGTCCGGCTGTGGAAGGGGGCCATGCTCCTCGACGTGCGGAGCTGGAATGACCAGACGGCCGACTACGTGGTCACGACCCCCTCGGCCTCGCTCAGCCCTTCACGCCCAGGGGTCTACTACCTGCAGGTCCAGAACGTCGACAGGACTAAGGTTACGGCTTTGGATGGATCGTGCCTGGTGGCGAGCGCTGGCTCCACCGTGGCCCTTCAGGCCCACCAGATGACCTACACGGACTACGGCTATCCTCCGCTGCAGCCCATGACCGCCCAACCGGTGCAATCGACCCTCGTGCAGTACCGGGACAGCAATCTTCCCAGGCCCGTGCAATCGGTCTCGCAACGCTATCTGCCTTCGGATCTTTACGCCTACTCCTCCGAGCTCGATGACTACGGCAGCTGGTCCTACACGGCCCCTTACGGAGACGTCTGGTACCCTAGCGGCCTGCCCGCGGGGTGGGCTCCCTACACCGACGGCCGCTGGGTCTGGAGTCCCTGGGGCATGACCTGGGTTCCCTATGAGGCCTGGGGCTGGGCACCCTTCCATTACGGCCGATGGGTGTTCGACGTGGGCATCGGATGGGGATGGGTTCCGGGTCCCTATTTCGCTCCCGCGTGGGTCAGCTTCTGGTGGGGAGACGACGGCTGGCTGGGTTGGTGCCCCCTCGGGGTTGACGGCTATCCCATCTGGGGTCCGGCCGGCTGGTACAGCTGTCCCGTGGGCTACATTTACCAGAGCAACCTGAGGCCCATCATCGTGCACCATCGGAGCGCCCCGCCCCCCCGTCCCATTTACCCGAGGGCGCCAGGCAACCCCGTCGGCATTCGCGGCGGCGGCCCCAGGGGCAGAGGGAGCTACACCTCCATCAACCTGCCGCCCCAGCGCGTTAGGGCCTTCCGGGAGGGACGGATCACGGCAAGCGAGCTGGGAAGGCAGATTGTGGAGCCCATCAGGACCACGAGCCGTGCCTTCCCCTCCGTTCAGCCCGCATGGCGGGACACGCACCCGGTCAGGGGCGGAGCCGGGGATCGGGCAACCACCCCCAACCAATCCCGCAGCCGCGACTGGCCGGCAGCCCCGAACCGGAGCTGGACCGACCGAGCGCCGCGGAACCCTCGAATACCCGCCGAGGGCGGCGTGAGGACCGAACCCTACGTTCCCAGGCGAATCGAGTCTAACCGGTACGTGCCCCGACCGGTGGAGCCACCGGTTCGCGTGACGCCCCGGTGGGACCGGCAGGGCGTGGAGGGGCCCCCTCGCATGGAGCCCTTCCCACAGGCTCCGCGGCGCATCCCCAGCCGCCCGCCCTCCGGCATGAGTGTGCCGGAGCCCAGATTCAGCATGCCTTCAGCACCGCCGCCCGGTCGGAGCAACCAGCGGCGATAGTTTCCTTTTCCTCCCTCTTCCTGGCACGGGGCGAGGCCTAGGCCTCGCCCCTTTTTCGTTGTTGATGATGGATGGGGGAGAAGATTAGAGGCGAGGAGCTGGGAGCGGGTTCATGGATCGGTGTAGGGTGGAGAGGCCGAGGATGAGTACGCTTCACTAATCCCAATCCCTCAGCCCATCGTATTTTGTCTCCAGTGGTTCTCTTTCACTTCGCCATTGCCTCGGTGTCTCTGTGCCTCTGTGTGGTTTGCCCATTTCCAACTGGCCAAATCCCCTAGGCGTAGACCTGACGAATGCCGTAGAGGCTATCGCGCTCGACGGGGACGCGACCGGCTTTCCGGATCAGGTGGAGCAGATCCTCGAGCCCCACGCCCACGGGGGTGGTGGCGCCGGCATCGTGGGTGATACGCTCCTCCACCACCGTCCCGTCGATGTCGTCCGCCCCGAACCAGAGGGCGGTCTGGGCGATCTTCAACCCCACCATGATCCAGTAGACCTTGATATGGTCAATGTTGTCGAACAGCAGGCGGGAGACAGCCAGGGTTTTGAGGTTGTCCTCCCCGGTCACGTCGGGCAGGTTCTCATACGGGGTATTGTGCTTGTTAAACTGGAGCGGGATGAAGGCCATGAATCCGCCCGTCTCGTCCTGGAGCTCCCTCAGCCTCAGCACGTGGTCCACCCGGTCCTCAACGGTCTCGACGTGGCCGTAGAGCATGGTGCAGTTGCTGCGGATGCCCATCTGATGGGCGATCCGTGCAAGATCCAGCCAGCGCTGGCCGCTGATCTTGTTGGGGCAGATCTTCCGCCGCAACTCCTCTCCGAGGATCTCCGCCCCGCCGCCGGGCATGGAGCCCATGCCCGCCTCCCGAAGGGCCGCCAGGATCTCCTGGGGACTCTTTCGCTCGCGCTTCGCGTAGTAGTCCACCTCCACCAGGGTAAGCGTCTTGAGATGAACCGACGGGTTTACGGCGCGGATGGCCCGCAGCATCTCCAGGCAGTCCTGGAAGCTGAAACCGGGGTCCAGACCGCCGACGATGTGGATCTCCTCCCACCGCTCGCCCGGGGCCGGCACCGCCTTTCCGGCGATCTCCTCGATGCTCATGCGGTGGGCGCCCTCCTGCCGAGGCTTCTTGGCGAAGGCGCAGAAGGAGCAGCCCGTGACGCAGATGTTGGTGTGGTTGATGTGGCGGTTCACGTTGAAGTAGGCCCGATTGCCATTCTTGGCCTCCCGCGCCCGGTTGGCGAGGATGCCGAGCGTCGCGAGGTCGGGGGTTCGATAGAGGGCGACGCCGTCCTCGAACCCCAGCCGCTCGCCCGCCTCAAGCTTGTCGATGATGGGGTGAAGGGAGGCATCCCGTACCTGTCTCCGACGGACCCAGGATCCGGCCCACCCCTGAACGGCCTGCTCGGAGGCCTGCGTCGTGTTCACGGGCAACCCCCTATGGTTAAGAACCCATGGGACCCTGGCCCAAGGATTCGTGGTCTCGTTTTCAGGCCCTACTACCCGGCGTACTGGACCGCCTTCGCCTCCCGGATCATGGTCAGGCGGATGTGGCCGGGATAGTCCATCTCGTCCTGGATCTTCTTGGCCATTTCGGAGGTCAGGAAGGGCATCTTGTCGTCGTCCACCTGGTCGGTCTTGACGATCACGCGCACCTCTCTCCCCGCCTGAATGGCGAAGCACTGCTCCACTCCTTCGAAGGAGGTGACGATGCTCTCGAGGGTCTCGATTCGGCGCAGGTAGTCGGTCAAGGAGGCCCGGCGCGCCCCGGGCCTGGAGCCCGAGATGGCGTCACAGACCGCCACCAGCACCGAAATGGGGTGGATGACCTCCACGTCCTCGTGGTGGCTCTCGATGGCGTTGATCACCACCTCGTGTTCGCCGTACTTGCGGGCCGCCTCTCCCCCGAGCTGGGGGTGAGTCCCCTCCCGCTCCACGTCGATGGCCTTTCCGATGTCGTGCAGGAGGCCGGCCCGCTTGGCGAGGGTCACGTCCAGGCCCAGCTCCGCAGCCATGTTCCCGCACAGCTCGGCCACCTCCACCGAGTGGTTCAACACGTTCTGCCCGTAGGAGGTGCGGTACCTCAGCTTGCCCACGAGCTTCAGGATCTCCGGGTGGGGAGGCTCCAGGGCCAAGTAGGTGAAGGCCTCCTCGCCGGCCACCTGGATCTCCCGCTGGACCTTCTTTTTGACCTTGGTCACCACCTCCTGGATCTTCCGCGGGTGGATCTTGCCGGCCTGGATGAGCCTCTCCAGGGACTGCCTGGCGATCTCGCGGGCCACTGGGTTGAAGCCCGAGATCACCACCGTGTTGGGATCCTCGTTGTTGATGAGGAGCTGCATCCCGGTCTGTTCCTCGAAGAACTTGATGTTCCGGCCCTCATGGCCGATGAGCCGCCCCTTGATGGCCTCGTCGGGCAGCTTGAACTGGGAGGTGGTGCGCTCCACGACCTGGTCCACGGCCACCCGCTCGATGGCCAGGGTGACGATCTTCTGCGCCTCGATCTCGGCGGTGCGCTGGGCCTCCTCCTTGATGCGGCGGATCATGTTCGCCGCCTCGTGCTCGGCCTCGCTCTTGAGATTGGCCACGAGCTGCTTTTTGGCGTCCTCGATGGAGAGGCCCGCCGCCTTCTCCAGCCGGCTGTTGTACTCGGCGATCACGGCTTCGATCTCGTTCCGTCGGCCCTCGAGCGCCGACTCGTTCGCTTCGATCTGCGCGGCCATGGCCGCCAGCTCGTCCATCCGCTTCTTCTGGTCGCGCTCCACCTGTTGGAGGTGCGCGTCGCGGCGATTCATGGCCCGCTCGATGTTCTTCACCGATTCGAAGCGCTTCTGGTAGTCCTCCTCCACCGCCGAGCGCTCCTGCTGGAACTCCTCTCGGGCCTTTGCCAGCTCGAGCTTCTTGAGGTTCTCCCCCTGGATCTTGGCATCCTCCAGGAGCCGCGCGGACTCCTCCCGGGCCCGGACAAGGCTCTTTTCGCCGATGCGGCTGTTCAGGATCCAGCCGCCCAGCAACCCCAGGCCTATCCCCAGGAGCAGACCCACGATCGAATAGATCAGGATATGGGCTGCCATTGTTCAACGCTCCCTATGAGGGTGTTGGCTCACAAGAACACCCTGGCGTCGGTCTCCGCGCCCTCCCGAATGGCCGAGGCGATGGCTTCGAGCCGTTCAGCCGGCACCGGGCACAGCTCCAGATCCGCGGGGCCTCGGTCCAGGGTGTAGATCTGCACGTGGTTCGGGCCGATGGCCCTGACCGCTTCCACGAGGGCGGACACCTCCTCTGGCGTGGTATTATCCACCCTCCCGTTGACGAACATGCACTGGAGGATCGCCCTAGAGCCCATGGCCCTAAGCCCGCGCAGAACGGCGGCCAGGCTCACCCCTTTGGCGGGGCCGTTCAGGCGCCGGAAGGTCGCCTCCACGGCCGTATCCAGTTTCAGGATCGGATCATCCAACAGTTCCAGCGCCGCCCTAATCTCCGGCCGGTCTACGGTGGTGGAGTTGGACAGGATGGCCGTCCGGCAGGCCGGAGCGTAGAGATCCCTCAGGGCCACCACGTCCTCTGCAATGGCCGGGAACTCGGGGTGCAGCGTCGCCTCCCCGTTACCCGAGAAGGTCAGCGTGTCGGGCGGTGTACCCTCTTCCATCAGGCTGCCCAGCTTGGCCTCCAGGGCCGCCCGAATCTGATCACGCGAAGGCAGGAAACCGGCGTAGAGGGCCGGCTGGATGGCCAGGATCCCGGTCCACGAATACTGGCAGTATCCGCAGTTCATAGAGCAGACCTTGATCTCATCGGGCAGGATGTTCAGCCCCAGGGAGCGTCCAAGCCGGCGGGAGAGTACCGGCCCGTAGAGGATGCCCTGCTGGAGCTGGATGGTGCTCCTCACACGCAGGTTCATGGCCTCCGTCCTCCGCCCGAGGAGCCGCCCGTCCCCTCCGGATTTCGTGCCTTCTCACTCCTCGTGAGCATGGGCCACCTTCACGAAGGGGTTGTGCCGTTTCTCGAAGCCGACGAGCGTGGAGGGCCCGTGCCCCGGGAAAACCTCCGTCGCATCCGGCAACGCGTAGAGGGCTCGCCGAATGGACTGGATCAGGGTGTCGTAGTCGCCGCCCGGCAGGTCCGTCCGACCGATGGACTGGGCGAAGAGCGTGTCCCCCACGAGCACGAAGCCGTCCCCCGCCAGGCAGACCCCGCCCGGAGAGTGGCCGGGCGTGTGCAGAACCCGAAGCTTCGACCTCCCCACGGGGATCTCCAGTCCGTCCCTCAGAAACGCCGTCGGCTCCGGGCTCGGCTGCACCGCGAAGCCGAAGAGCAGGGCGTGCCTGACCATGTCCCTGAGGATCGGGAGGTCCCCCTCGTGAATCATCAGGGGGCACCCGAACTGCTCCGTGAAAAGGGCGTTGTTGTAAGCGTGGTCGAAGTGCCCGTGGGTATTGATGACGGCCTTGAGGCGGAGGTTCCGCTGTCGGATCTCGTCCGTCAGCCCCTCGCTGCCGATGGAGGGATCCACCAGGACCGCCTCCCCGGACGCGGGGTCCACCACGAGGTAGGTGTTGTTCTCCAGGGGTCCGACCTGGTGCGTCTCCACCCGCAGGCTGCTCTCCATCGGCCTCATGACCTCTCCTCGAGGGAACGTCCCCGGGATGCGCTCTATTTCCTTCGCGCTCCCGCGCCGTGCCCGGTAAACGGGGATTGTACCACACGGAGGCCCCCATCCGACTCCGCCCCCACCCGCGGCGGCTGGAGAGAGGAGCGCCGCCGGTGTTAATGCGGGCCGCGCTTCAGCCCGGAGGCCAGCCGAAGGAGCGGCCGCCGAGGAGGTGAAGGTGCACGTGGAAAACGGACTGGCCGGCCGATTCCAAGCAGTTGGCGTTCAGCCGGAATCCCTTGGATTCCAGCCCCCGCTCCTTGGCGATCCTGGACGCCAGCACCAGCAGCCGGCCCATCAGAGGGGCGTCCTCGTCCCGCAGGTCGTTCAGCGTGGCGATGTGGCGCCTGGGTATGACCAGCACGTGCGTCGGCGCCTGCGGGTTGATGTCCTCGAAGGCGTAGAACTCCTCGTCCGAGTAAACCCGCCGGCTGGGAATCTCGCCCGCGGCGATCTTGCAGAACAGGCAGTCGCTCATGGGCACCTCCTTTAGGAGTCCAGCATACCCCCGCCCGCTTTTCCACCGCCACCTCCCCTGCCGTTGCTCCCTTTCGTCCGCGCCGGTATCATGGCCCCGGGAGAGATCCATGTCCGACTCAGGCGACCTCTCGGCCACCCCCTTTCCACTCCTGCTCGCCGATCACTTCAAGCGCGGTAGCACGGGGGCCCTGTCCGTCGCCCTGGGGACCTTCCGCAAGCGCATCTACCTCCAGGGAGGGCGGGTGGTATTCGCCGCCTCCAACGACCGTAACGACCGGCTGGGCGAGATGCTCGTGCGCAGGGGCGTCCTCGGCCTCTCGGACTTCCTTGAGGCCTCCGCATCAATGGTGCCCGGGAAGCGCTTCGGCGCCCTCCTGGTGGAGCGGGAGATCATCGACGGCCAGCAGCTCGTCTGGGCCGTGACCGAGCAGGTCAAGGAGATCGTCTTCTCCCTGTTCGGCCTGCCCGCCGGCCCCTACCAGTTCCTCGACGGCCAGGACGCAGGCGATGAGATGATCACCCTCCAGATCAACACCCCCGAACTCCTCCATCAGGGGGTGAACCGGATGGACCAGATCGTCCCCATCCTGGGCGCCTTTTCCGATGCGCGCGTCCATCTCCAGCTCGCCGGAGACGCCTCCGGCGTCTTGTCGGCGCTGACGCTAGAGGGAACAACCGAGAGGGAGGTGGTCCGAGCCTTGGCCGCCCCCTGCGAGCTGCGCGCCCTCTGCGCCTCCGCCAAGATGCCCCAGTTCCCGCTTCTCAAGTTCCTCTGGGTGCTCCTCATGTTGGGGTACGTTCGCACCACAGAAACGGCTTCGATCCCCTCTCCCGAGGCCGGGGGACTTCCGGAAATGGAGATCACCGGCGAAGACCTTCAAGACCTCCTCTGACCCCTTCCCGCCACCGTTCCGTGGCCCTTACCCCTTGACCCGGCGGCCCCTTCGGTGTAGCTTAATCGGGCGGAAGCGGCCCCTCCGGCCACCGACGCACGGTGAGCGTAGCTCAGTTGGTAGAGCCCCGGACTGTGGCTCCGGTTGTCGCGGGTTCAACCCCCGTCGCTCACCCCAATTTCATGCGCTCGTAGCTCAGTTGGATAGAGCGTTGGCCTCCGGAGCCAAAGGTCGTGGGTTCGAATCCCGCCGAGCGCACCACTTAACCCCATTATTTATCAAGTTGTTAGGCTTGGCCGACAGGGGGTCGCCCTCGCGGGTTGTCGGGCGATCGCAAGTTTTTCGCAAGTTGGTTTGCAGAACGGCTACGGCGGCCCTGAGGTGGGACGGGGCGAGGTGAGCGTAACGCAGGGTCATCTCGAAATCCCGGTGCCCGAGCAGTTCCCGAAGCACGGCCAGGTCCACTCCGGCCATGACCAAGCGGGAGGCGAAGGTGTGCCGGAGATCGTGAAAACGGAAGTCCTCCAGCCCGGATAGCTCGATGGCGGCCTGCCACTGGCGCCTGAAGTTCTCGTTGAGCTTCCCCGCGGAGTTGCCGAAGATCAGCGCAGATCGCTCAATCGGGCTGGGAAGGGTTACGAGTATATCCATTGCATCGGTGTTTAGCGGCACGTAACGATCGCGCCGTCCCTTGGCTCTGGCGGCTGGGATGGTCGCCACAGCATTCCGAAGGTCCACGTCCTGCCACCTGAGCCCGAGGATCTCACCGCGCCTCATCCCCGTGTGAAGAGCGAAGGTCACCACCTGCCGGAGGTAGGGGCTGCAGGCGTCCAGCAGCCGGGCTTCCTCCTCCTCCGTGAGATACCTGACCCGCTTCTGGTCCTCCCGGAAGAGCCGGACCTTGGCGGCCGGGTTCTCGGTGCACAGCCCCCAGTCCACGCAGAGGGTGAACATGCGCTTCAGTCGGGCAAGGGAAACATCCACGGTCCGCTTTGTGAGGTGCCGCACCTTCCCCGAAGTCGACGCTTGCGCAAGAAGGTGTGCGAGTTGGATGCGGAACCGGGAGATCTGGAAGGGCCGGGTATCAAGGATGAGCAGTTCCATGGCATCCCTGATCTGAGCTCCCGTGTGGTCAGAGAGCAGCCCCGTGAGGGCGCTAAGCACCTCCTGCCGGTTCTCGTGCTTGAGCGTCTTGCCGGTCTTCTCCTTGTAACGCCTCCCTGCAAGCAGCATCAAGCCGCGCAGGGAGGGGCCGCGCCTATCCACGCCCTTCAGGCGGTCCAACCTGAATTTCTCTACATCCCCAGCCGTGATCCTGTCGAGGGTCTTACCCTTGAAGTGCGGTGATGCCAGCCAGAGGGGCGCGTTCACCTGATCGTTCCTGTGGCTGGCGGGCCTCGTGTTGGCTTCACTCCATTCCAGAAACCTTCTCACGCCTTCTTCGAAGCTGGTCCTGACCTCCTCTTTTCGGTCCAAGTATCGGCCTTCCCGGATTTGGGTATGGATCTTCTCCAGGTAGGCCCTGGCCTCGCCTTTCGTGGGCACGATGCGACGGTGATAACGTCCTTCGTACCACCATGAAAATTGCCAGCGCCCATCGGGAAGCCTCTTCAAGCCTCTTTCCCGTTTTTGATCCATTTATTCCTCCATCTGCGGCATCGAGGAGCTTCTCCAATATGTGGCCGCGCTCATGAGATGGCTAGTCCTACTAACGGCTCCAAACGTCCTCGTGGTCCTCATGATGGCGGGGCCGCTCTGCCCGAAGATCCTCCCGCGTGGGCATTCCTTCGTCTCCCCGCGCGCCGTAGGGTTCACGGGTGGCGGACTCTACCTCCCGCATTAGGCCTGCAACGAGCCCGCCCGCCTCACGCCCCGCCATCTTGCCCACGCTGAGTGCGGTAGCCGCCTCGGCCCGCCCGGCGTTCTCCTCGATTCGGCTGGTGATGCGGTCGGGAGTGGCACAGTAGAGCTTGGCCGCCGAAACCTCGGTGTGGTCCAGCCCATGCTGGTCCTTGAAGGAGAACCGGTAGAGGCCGTCCTCATCCAGCCGGGCGGTCACGCCGCGGTCCCGAAGCCCTTCCGCGAAGGCCTCGTGGTTCTTGGCCGGGCGCAGGGCCTCG
>JBMFSH010000023.1:0-43222 GCA_049967655.1 Acidobacteriota bacterium | reverse complement strand
TGACATCCGCCACCGCGGCGGGCCGGCCGGGGAGCTTCAGCTCCACGGGAGGCCCCAGTGTGGGCAGAACTGGTGGGCCCGAAGCCCAGAGCGCACCACCGAGAGTGGCTGCCACAACGGCCAAGAACACGCTTCTCATCCGCATCCTTCAACCTCCTCCCTCAGATTGCCAAGAGCCACCGCCCAGCAGGAGACCTAGCGAGAATCCTTCAGAAAGACCCTATTACGGCCACGGAGGTAGAGGAACGTCGATGGTGTAGCACCCTTGCGTAGCAGGGCCCGAGCAAAGATTGCCTTGAGGGTCCATGAATCTGGTGTAATACACTCCCTTCGCCATGGGCTGTACAGAGATGGCCCACAGGCTCAGCGTGAATGCCAACAGCAGAGCTCCGGCGATCGTTCCCACGAGAATACCACGCTTCAGCACATCCTCCTTTCCGTCTTCCGGGCGGTGGCTCTTAGCGTAGTAATGGTACCCCCCCCGGCACTTTGTCAAGGGCCACCGCCCACCCCTCAGCCGTGCCTCAGTAAAATGCCAAAGCCTATGGCAATGAGGACCACTCCCCCGAGAAGATCCGCCATGGCCCCCAGCCTTCGCACGCGGCCGAGGACCTGGCCGGCGCGGAAGCCGGCGGCGGTGATGGAGGCGGTGACCAAACCGATGGCGAGCGCGGGCCACCAGATGGAGACGTTCAGGAGCGAAAGGCTGAAGCCCACGGCGAGGGCGTCGATGCTCGTCGCGAGGGAGAGCAGCATGAGGCTGAGGCCTCGGGTAGGGTCCTTGGTCTCGGCCCCCTCGTCCTTCGGTTTCAGCCCCGCCCAGACCATCCGGCCCCCGATGAATCCGAGGAGCCCGAAGGCCACCCAGTGATCATAGGCCTGGATGAAGCGCACCACGGCCATGCCCGAGGCCCAGCCCACCACCGGCATGAGGGCCTGGAAGAGGCCGAAGTGCCAGGCCAGCCGGAAGGTCTGACGGCGGGAGACCTGCCGGAGCGAGGCGCCCGTCGCCACCGCCACCACCAGGGCGTCCATGGAGAGCGCCACGGCCAGAGCCAGAACGGTCCACAGGTCCACCCGCTCCTCCTAGGTTAGAGACGCGAAACGCGAGGCGCGAGACGCGGGCAAGACGCTGGGGGCCAGGAGCGAGGCGAGGGGCTCACCGCTTGGCTTGGGCCGCCTCGATCTTGGCCCAGGTGTCCCTGAGGGTGACGGTCCTGTTGAAGACGGGGTGGGCCTGGGTGGAATCCAGGTCGGCGCAGAAGTAGCCCAGCCGCTCGAACTGGACGCGGTCCCCCGGTCGGACGAAGGCCAGGGCGGGCTCCAGCTTGGCCGCGGGGACCACCACCAGGGAAGCCGGATTCAGGTTGGCCTTGTAGTCCTCTCCCTCGGGATAGTCGTCGGGGTTGGCCTTCGTGAAAAGGCGGTCGTACAGACGCACCTCCGCGTCCACGGCGTGGAGGGCCGACACCCAATGGAGCGTGGCTTTCGGGGAGCGGCCGTCGGGGGCCGAGCCGCCTCGAGTCTCGGGGTCGTAGGTGCATCGGAGCTCCACCACCTCTCCGGTGGTTTCGTCCTTGACCACCTCTTGGCACGTGATGAAGTAGGCGGCCCGGAGGCGGACCTCGCGCCCGGGGGCCAGGCGGAAGAACTTCTTGGGCGGATCCTCGCGGAAGTCCTCGCGCTCGATGTAGAGGGTGCGCGAGAAGGGGACGGCCCGCGACCCGGCCGCCGGATCCTCGGGGTTGTTGGGCACCTCCAGCTCCTCGGCCTTTCCCTCCGGGTAGTTGGTGACCACGACGCGCAGGGGGTGGAGCACGGCCATGCGCCGGAGCGCCGTCTTGTTCAGGTCCTCCCGCAGGCAGCCTTCGAGCATCTCCACGTCCACCGTGCTGTTGCTCTTGGCCACGCCGATGCGGTCGCAGAAGGCCCGGATGGACTCGGGTGTATAGCCGCGCCGCCTGAGCCCCGCGAGGGTGGGCATGCGCGGGTCGTCCCAGCCCGAGACGTACCCCTTGTTCACGAGCTCCAGGAGCTTGCGCTTGCTGAGCACGGTATAGGTGAGGTTGAGTCTTGCGAACTCGTACTGGCGGGGCTTGTGTGGCACCGGAAGGTTCTCGATGAACCAGTCGTAGAGCGGCCTGTGGTCCTCGAACTCCAGGGTGCAGATGGAGTGGGTGATCCCCTCGATGGCGTCCGACTGGCCGTGCGCGAAGTCGTACATGGGGTAGATGCACCAGGCGTCGCCCGTGCGGTGGTGTTCGGCGTGGAGGATCCGGTAGAGGACGGGATCGCGCATATTGAGGTTCGGATGGGCCATGTCGATCTTGGCTCTGAGCGTACGCGAGCCGTCGGCGAACTCGCCCGCCTTCATCCGCAGGAAAAGATCCAGGTTCTCCTCCACGCTCCGGTTGCGGTAGGGGCTCTCCCGGCCAGGCTCCTTGAGCGTGCCGCGGTACCGGCGGACCTCGTCGGCTGAGAGGTCGCAGACGTAGGCCTTACCCGCTCTCACCAGGTGCAGGGCCCACTCGAAGAGCTGCTGGAAGTAGTTGGAGGCGAAGTAGAGGTGCCCGCCCCAGTCCCAGCCCAGCCAGCGCACGTCCGCCTGGATGGAGTCCACGTACTCCTGCTCCTCCTTGGAGGGGTTGGTGTCGTCGAAGCGCAGGTGGCACCGCCCACCGAACTCCTTGGCGATGCCGAAATTCAGGCAGATGGACTTGGCGTGGCCGATGTGCAGGTAGCCGTTGGGCTCCGGCGGGAAGCGCGTCACCACGCTTCGGTGCACACCCGCCTTCAGATCCCGCTCCACGATCGCCCGGATGAAATCCCTCGGTCCCGCCGGGGGCTCCGCCAGCTTGGTGCTCCCTTCATCCTCCGGTTTACCCATGGTCTTCCCCTCGGCGGCCCGCGCGCGGGCCGGGCACGAATGATTGTAGCACCATAGAGCGGCTCGGAGGATGCCTTCAACCCGCGATCCCCCAAAGGGCGAGCCGCCCTCACGCCGCCTCTCGCCCGTAAGGGTTCGTGGTGATGAGCAGAAAACCTGCTTCGGCGCTCGGTCTTAGACACCTGGCGCTAACTCATCAGCGTCCAGTCCTACCTGCGCCGCGCCCAGATCCGCCTCAGCTGGTCGGCCAGGGTCATGGGGTCGAAGGGCTTCACGAGGACGTCGAGGGCGCCCTCCGCCTTCAAGCGCGCCATCTCCTCCATCTGAACCTTGGCGGTCATGAATACCACCGGCACGGCCTGCGTTTGTGGATTCTGGCGCAGCTTTCTCAGCGTGGTCACTCCGTCCATGTCCGGCATCATCACATCCAGGAGGATCAAGTCGGGTTGGAACGTCACGGCAAGGCGCAGGGCCTCCTCCCCCGTACCGCACGTCTCCACCTCCAAGCCTCCCACCCCGGCGAGGGCGAGACGCGCGATGGCCTGGATATCGGTGTCGTCCTCGACGTGCAGGATTCGAACCAACGGAGATGCGTCCATACACTACTCCTGGCCGTTCCCGGCCGCCCTGCCTCCGCCTCGAAGCAGCGCGTGGACCGCGGCGACAAGATCTTGATTGGTGCTTCTGGACTTGACCAGGGCCGCGCCGACCCTGCGGGCCAACTCCCTCGGCAGTTCGGCAGCCGAGAAGATGATGACCGGCAGCGTCCTTCCATCGCGCGCCTTAAGTTCAGGCAGGAGGTCCAATCCCGTGCCATCGGGCAGGTCCAGATCGAGGATGACGGCATCGAATCGTTCCTCGGCGAGCAACCTCCGCGCCTCCTCAAGGGTACGGGCCGACGCCACCCCGGCTTCGCCCGCCAGCACCACGGCGAGCACCCTCACCACATCGGGATCGTCCTCCACGTGCAGAATGCGGGGCCGCTCCTTCGTCCTCCCAAGGCGGGCTGCCTGGTGGATGGCGGAGGCGAGCCGGACCCGGTCCAGGGGAGGGCTGAGCCAGTCGAGGACGAGGAGGGCCTCCCCCGCCAAGGGCTCGTTGGGCCCAGGTCTGGCTTCCGAGATCATAACGACGGGGAGGGAGCGGCCCGCGTCGCTGGCTCTCAGGTTTCGCACGAAGGTCAGACCATCTCCGTCGGGAAGTTCAGGGCTCAGAAGGAGGGCGCCGAACGGTAACCGCTCAATCCGGCCCCGGGCCTCCCAAAGCGTGCGCGCGCTTTCCACCGCGTACCCCTCCTGAGCCAGGGTCTCCTGGAGAATCCGGCCGGTCTCGACGTCTTTGACGCAAATCAGGACCGGCCTCCCGCCTTGATCCGGCATAAGGCTGCCTAGCCCGCTGCTCCCGGCGGCTGGAAGGTCAAAATAGAAGGTCGTTCCGCGTCCCGTTTCCGTATCGAAGCCGATCCGCCCCCCCATGTGCTCCACGATGGCCTTGCTGATGTTTAGCCCCAAACCCGTCCCCCCTTTCTTTCGGTCATCCGAGGCATCGGCCTGGGCAAAGCGCTGGAAAATGCGGTCGCGGAACTGCTCCGGAATGCCAGGGCCGTGGTCGGTCACGGAGATGCGCACCATCCCTTGCACCTCCTCCACCGATACGTCTACCGTGCCATCCGGCGGAGAAAATTTGCAGGCGTTGGAGAGAAGGTTGGCCATCACCTGGGCCAGGCGGTTGGGATCGGCCAGGATCTGGCAGCCCGGAGCGGCCTTGACCAGGGCGAGTCGTACTCCAAACTGGCTCGCATAGGCCTCATTGGTGGCCAAGGCCAGCTCAACGCTCGTCATCACATCGACGGTCTGGATGGTGAAGTCCATCCGTCCCGATTCGATCTTCTCCAGGTCCAGGATGTCGTTGATGAGCAAGATCAGCCGTTCGCTGTTTTTCAGCGCGATGGAGACCAACTCCCCGGCTTTCTCTGGAAGCGGCCCGGCGGCTCCGCCGGCTAGAAGCCCCAAAGAGCCTCGGATCGAAGTGAGCGGCGTCCGAAGCTCGTGGCTCACGGTGGAGACGAATTCTCGCTTGAGCCGCTCCACCTCCTTGAGCTGCGTCAGGTCCCTGACGTCCCCTGCGAAGCGCCGTCCTTGCGGCGTCTGGAACTCAAAGAGAGAGACCTCGACGGGGAAGACCGCACCGCTTCTTCGCCGAGCCTCCCATTCAGTCACCCGTCCGATGGACTGCCGGTGGGCGCGCCGTAGGAACTCCTTCGGGTCCTCCCCCGCCGTCTCGGGCAGCAGAAGCGAGAGATGACGCCCCACCAACTCCTCTTCGGTGTACCCGAACATGCGTTGGGCCGAAGGGTTGGCCGACTCGATGATCCCCTCCTCCGTGATGGTGATGAGGCCCCCCAGGAGTTGTTCGATGATGGCACGGGTGCGGGCCTCGCTGTCCCTGAGGGCCTCCTCAGCCCGCTTGCGGTCGGTGATGTCCTCGGCGGTGCCCACGTAGCCACGGATCGAATTTCCCTCGGACCGCACGGCCGCCGCTCTCGCCAGCACCCAGCGCACCTCGCCACCGGGATGACGAAAACGGAATTCGTGCACCAGTTCCTTGCCCCAGAGCAGTGCCCGCCGCCAGGCTATGAGGAGGTCGTCCTGGTCATCCGGATGGACAGCCCGGATCCAGCCCACCCCAAGGCTCGCCTCTCGAGTGAGCCCTGTGATCTCGCACCAGCGCGGATTCGTATAGAGGCACTGCCCCTCCGCGTCGGTTTGGAACACACCGACCGGCGAGGCGGTGGCCAGGGTGCGGAAGCGTTCCTCGCTCTCCTTGAGGGCCTTTTCCTGATTCTTTCTCTCCGTGATGTCCGTGAAGGAGACCACGACGGCGTAGGGGGAGCCGCCTGGCGAGCGAACCATGGGACGGGAGTTGATGGCGATCCAGGCAAGGGAGCCGTCTGGCCGGTGCACCCCCATCACCACCTCTGAGAGCGGTATTCCCGTTTTCAAGGTGAGGGTCGCCGGGTGTCGCTCCACGGGGAACGGGGATCCATCCTCGTGCAGGGTCTGCCACATGGAATCCAGGGAGCTGAGTCCCTCGAGCTGTCCGGGTGCCAACCCCAGGATGCGCTCGGCGCTCGCGTTGCAAGCCAGGATTCTGCCGTCGTCTCCCAGCAGGACGACCCCCTCCCGCAGCGCGCCGATGATCGACCGGTATCGCTCCTCGCTGTCGCGAAGCTCCATCTCCTGGCGCCGGATCTGCGTCACGTCGCGTCCGATCCAAAGGTAGCCAGCCGGCAGTCCCTTGGCGTCATAGAGTGGCGTGATGGTGCAGAGGACCAGCAGCCTGTGCCCGTCTTTCCTCAGCCAAGTCCACTCCCGCTCCCCGCGCCGGCCTCCCCTTGCCCACTCCTCAAACACGGCGAAGCCCTGGATCTGGTCACCGGCAGGGAGGTTCAGACTGCGGCCGCACGCCTCCACCTCGTCGGCGCGGTGGAAGATCAGCGGAGAAGCCTCGCCCACCACCTCTTGTGCCGTAAATCCGAGCATCCGTTCGGCGCCCCGGTTGAAGAGGGTGATGGTTCCTTTTGGGTCGGTCGTAATGATAGCCAGTTCCGTGGCCGCATTCAGCACCGTCTGCAGCCGTTCCGTGGAGTCAGCCAAGGCCTCCTGGGCGGACTGAGAGGCCGAAGCGTCGCGAAGGATGCCCAAAAAGAACCGCCCCTCTTCGAACCGAACCTCGCTGACGCTCAATTCCATCGGGAAGACCGCCCCGTCCTTGCGCCGCGCCTCCACCAGGACCGTGGTCCCTATGACGTGGGCTTCGCCGGTTCGAAGATAGCGCTCGATGTAACCGCGGTGCTCACCGCGATCGGGTTCGGACATGAGGAGCGAGAGGGGTTGGCCCACGATCTCCTCGGCGCTCCAGCCGAAGATCCGCTCCGCCGCCGGGTTGAAAGACTCAATCACCCCCTCCTCGCTGGCCGTGACGATGCCGTCCGAGGCCTGCTGCAAGATGGCCCTGAGCCGTGCTTCGCTCTTTCGGAGGCGAGCCAGCTCCTCCCTCCGGCCGGGGCCTTCCCCATAGGAGGGCTGCTTCACGGCGTCCCCTTCACCAGGACCACCCGCTGCCGGCCCTGAACCTTGGCCGCGTAGAGGGCCTCATCGGCGGCCTCGATCCACGCATCCACTCCGGCCAGGGAGGGGGCGAGGAGGGCCAAACCCGCGCTGAAGCTGGCCCGGACGCTTCCCCCGCCGGGGATGGACACGGCCGTGGCGCTGAATTCCCCGAGCAGCCGCCGCACGAGCCGGAGCGCCTCCTCGCCGGTCAGATCTTCCAGGATCAGCGCGAACTCCTCCCCCCCGTAACGGCCGATCACGTCGGACTGCCTGAGGCGCTGCCGCAGGAGTCCGGCGAGGGCCACCAAAACGCGATCGCCAGCCAGGTGGCCCCAGCGGTCGTTGATCTCCTTGAAGTGATCCAGGTCGAGCATGGCCAACACCACACCCCGGCCCCTGGGTCTGGCCCGCCGAGAGTAGACGGCCGCGGCGCGATCGAAGAAGGCCGAGTGGGTCAGCAGACCCGTCAGCCCGTCGTGGTCCACGAGGCGGCTGAGCTGCCGGGCCTTCTCCAGCTGCGATGCAACAGACGCCAGCAGGAGCGATGGGTTTACGGGCTTGGTCAGGTAGGCGTCGCCGCCCGCCCTCAGCGCCTGAATCTGGTCCCTGAGCTGGCCCTGCGTGGTGAGAAAGATCACGGGTAGGGTCGCGAAGGCCTCGGACTGCCGTAGGTAGCGCACGAGGGAGAAGCCGGAGAGGCCTGGCAGGAGCACATCCATGAGCAGCAGGTCGGGGCGGAAGGCGGCGAGCTCAGCCTCCAGCCTTCCCGGGTCGCTGCACAGCCTGAAGCGGTAGCCGGCGCTTTCGAAGATGGCGGCCAGGAGCCTACCCTCCAGGGGGTCGTCCTCCACCGACAGAATCCTCGGTGGCTGGGTCCGGCGGTCTTCCAGGAAGCCCTCCAGCCGCTTCACAAGCTCCTCCCACCGGACCGGTTTGGCGAAGTAGGCGTCGGCCCCACAGTGGACCGCCTCGACCCGGTCGAGAAAGTCGCTCAAGACGCTCACGACCAGCACCGCCGGGCTCTCCCCGCCAGGCTGCAGCCTGAACCAGCGAACCAACTCGAATCCCGAGCCGTCGCCCAGCCGGATGTCGGTCACCACGGCATCGGGGAGGTCTCGTTCGAGCAATCCCCGGGCCTCCGCCGCCCCCTTCGCCAGGGCCACCGTCATGCCCCTCTGCTCCAGCACGGTCCCGAGCGCGGAGGCGAATTCGGCATCGTCCTCCACCACCACGATCTTGTAGGGCTGTTCGCGGCGGGACTCGGCGACTGGCGAATCTGCGGCGGCGGGCGCGGCCGCTGGAGCGGTCCGGAAGAGTACCTCCTCCAGCCTGTCCACGAGCTGGCCCCAGCCGCCGATCTGCCGGGCGTCGGGGAGCAGGGCGGCCTGGATCAGCCGCCCCGCCTCGGCCTCGCCGGCCTGTCCCGCCTCCGTGACCTCGGGGAAACCGAAGGTAGTACCCAATCCCGCCAGCTTGTGGAAGCCCAGTTGGAGATCCCGAAGGGCGTCCTGGTCGGCGGGATTGGCCGCCAGCAGATCAAGACTCCGCCTGAGCTGGCTGATGCGCTCCGGCGCTCCCTGCAGGAACTGCTCCCTGAGCGAGGCGATTTGGGCGTCCCACGATTCCATGTTTCCCTCTGGCCGGTCCGGTACTCCACTCCGAAGGTCCCCTAGCCCAGGTGCTTCTGCAGGAGGGCCCTGAGGGTCTTGAAGTCCACCGGCTTGGCCAAATAGTCGTCCACGCGAAACTGCTTCATGGCTTCGGTTTTGTACTGGCCGGCCGTGAAGGCCGAGGTCATGACGACGACCTTGATGGCCCCCGTCGCGGGATCGCTCTTGAGCCGGCGGCAGACCTCCCGCCCATCCACCTTGGGCATGAGGGCGTCGGTGAGGACCAGGTCCGGCAGGTACCGCCGGGCCAGCTCCAGGGCCTCCTGGCCGTCGCGGGCCACAAGGAGGGAGTACCCCAGGCTCATCACGGCGCCGGAGGCGATCCGCTGGATCTCGCGTTCATCGTCGGCCACGAGCACCAGCGGCCGGACCACCGCCTCCGGGCCGGGCGGCGCCTCCGGCTGGAAGGGGAGGCCCCGCTCCTCCATCTTGCGCCGCCAGAGTTCGGGCGGGGCCTGGGACCAGAAGCGGTCCTTATACCCCCGTGGGGCCTGGCAGAAGCAGTTCAGGCAGGAGGGGCAGACGAAGGTCCGCGCCGTGGTCAGGCAGGAGCACCAGGGGGCCTGCATCGCATCGAAGGAGTTCCGGCAGGTGGGACAGACGATGATGTAGGCCACGTTTCGCGAGGTTGGATTGTGGGCCATCTTGGCTCCTCGGGCGCTCCCCCTGCTCGCGCCCTTGCCGGGCAAAGTCCTATGGTGAATAGTATACCATCAGCAACCCAGGACGTCCCCCAACACATTGTCACCAGGACACGATCTCTTTTGCCGCGTTTCTTGTCGGGTCGTGATGAGGGGATGAGGAGATGAGGAGATGCCGAAAGGGACTGGTAGGCCGTGCAGTTGTCGCTTCCTGTCCCCTGTCCCCTGTCCCCTGTCCCCCAAACAATTTACAACCCCACCGGTTTGAGGCATCGTATCCACTGGAGGCCTTCCACGGTGGATCTTCTGGCGATCCGGTTCTCTCCACGGCTCCTGCGCACGGAGCTGGTTCAGAGTTGCGCCCTGCTGGACGGGCTGGACCTGGCTCCCCTCGACTCGGGCGAACCTCCCGCCCCCGGCGTCCCGGTGCTCTACCTCCTCGCGCCGGGCGAGAGCGCCCCCGAGCGGGCCGGCAGCGAGTCCTACGTCTGCGTGGTCGGCGGGGCGGCCGACGGAGAGCCCGACGACACCCAGGCGGCGTGGCTCACCATCGGGAGCTCCTCCTCCCTGGAGACCTTCGTCAACCTCACCCGGACCCGGTGGCCCTTCATCCCGGTGGCCATGGCCTTCGCCCGCCTGCGTCAGGAGTTCGACGCGCAGGCGCTCGTGCTGGACCAACTCACGGAGGTGAGCCTGGCCCTCTCCAGCGAGCACAACTACCGGCGTCTGCTCTCGCTCATCCTCTCCCGCGCGCTGCTCCTGGCGGGCTGCGATGCGGGCAGCCTCTACCTGACCATCCCCGAGGAAGAGGGCCCGCCGGCCAGGCTGCTGTTCGCGGCCGTGCAGAACGACTCCAGGCCGATCCCGTTCGAGGAGACCGAGCTGTGGATCTCCAAGTCCAGCCTCGCCGGGTACGTGGCCGCCACCGGCGAGACGCTCGTCATCGACGATTCCTACGCCATCCCGCGCGACGCTCCGTACCGGTTCAACAGGGCCTACGACGAGCGGGTGGGGTACCGCACCAAGTCCCAGCTCATCATTCCCATGATCAACCAGAAGGGGGACATCACGGGCGTCCTCCAACTCATCAACAAGAAGCGGAACCCCTCGGCCCTTCTCGCTTCGCCCGAGGAGGTGGAGGCCGAGGTCATCCCTTTCGATGGGGCCACGCGCGGCCTCATGAAGACCGTGGGCAGCCTGGCCGCCGTGGCCATCGACAACAACCGGCTCTACCAGAGCATCGAGCGGCTGTTCGAGGGCTTCGTGCGCGCCTCGGTGACCGCCATCGAACAACGCGACCCAACCACGTCGGGCCATTCTCTGCGGGTTTCTATCCTCACGGTAGACCTGGCCGAGAAGGCCGGGCGCGTGGAGAGGGGCCCGCTGGCGGGCTTGCGCTTCACTCCTGAACAGTTGCGGGAGATCCGGTACGCCGCCCTCCTGCACGACTTTGGTAAGGTCGGCGTTCGCGAGAACGTGCTCGTGAAGGCCAAGAAGCTCTACCCCTTCGAGCTCGAACGGGTCCTCACCCGGCTGGAGACGGCCCGCCTTTGCGCGGAGCGCGATCTCCTGAGGCGGCAGGTGGAGCGCCTCATGGCCGGGGCCGTCCGCCCCCAGGAGATGGAGGCCTTCGCGCGGGAGTTGCGGGAGACCATGGCGAAGCTGGACCGGTTCCAGGAGGTGGTCCTGCGCGCCGACGAGCCCACGGTCCTGCCCGAGGGCGATTTCTCGGCCCTCCGTGAGATTGCCGCGACGAGTTTCGCGGACCGCACGGGCCGCCGGCGGGCGCTGCTGGAGCCGGAGGAGGTGGCCTTTCTCTCCATTCGGAAGGGCAGTCTGAGCGAGGAGGAGCGGCTGGAGATCGAGAGCCACGTCACCCACACCTTCCAC
Organism: Acidobacteriota bacterium; assembly: GCA_049967655.1. GTDB lineage: Bacteria > Acidobacteriota > UBA4820 > UBA4820 > DSQY01 > DTPS01. The sequence continues at coordinate 32,022 of JBMFSH010000023.1, read as the reverse complement.
TTCCTCAAGCAGATCCCCTGGACCCCAGAGCTGAGGGAGATCCCCGAGATCGCCTACGCCCACCACGAGAAGCTCAACGGCCGAGGATACCCCCGGGGCATCAGGGCCCCGTCCATTCCGGTCCAGTCGAGGATGATGACGGTGGCGGACATTTTCGACGCCCTATCGGCCTCCGACCGCCCGTACAAGAGGGCCGTGCCCGTAGACCGAGCCCTGGACATCCTGCGGGACGAGGCCGGCGCGGGGCTGCTCGACCCAGCCCTCGTAGAGCTGTTCATCGAGGCCAAGGTCTACGAGACTACCCGCCACCTCAGCAACGTCGTCCAAGGCGCTCCGGCGCCACGACCGTCCACATAGCGTTTCGCTGCAAGCTTCGGGCGAGAAGAGGCGGATGCGGGGGACGACGCCCTTCGACGGCCGCGCCGCGGCTGAGCGCCTCCGCACTTGGGGCCGGCGCTTCGAGGCCCCGACGCCTCAGGCCACGTCGATTCTGGCGGGTTTGCCGAAGTGGAACCCCTGGCCGTAGCGGAAGCCCAACTGGGAGCAGGTCTCCCCCTCCTCTTCACACTCGATTCCCTCGGCCAGCGACGCCACACCCATGTCCGCAGCCATGCGCACCAGCGTCCTCACCAGGTGGAGACGGCGGCGGGGCGACTCGTGGATGCCGCGGATCAGCGAGACGTCGAACTTGAGGACATTGGGTGGCACTTCGATGAGCTCCAGGAAGCGCGCCTGCCCGGCCCCGAAGTCGTCGTAGGCCAGCCCCACCTTCAGCTCGGACAGGCGGTCCCGGAGCCTCTTCATCAACGTCAGATCGGTCACCGCCTTTTCGCTGATCTCCACCGTGAGCAGCGTCTCGGGATAGCGCTCGCGCACGGCGCGAAGGGAATCCGCGAGGTCGGGCCGGAAGGTCTCGGCGGGGTGGAGGTTGACGTAGAGCGTGGGATGACCTGGCAGGAACGAGCCCTGCCGGATGCCCTCCTCCCAGAACACCCGGCTCAGGCTCGCTCCCAGACCGAGCCCCTCGGCGATCCGAAAGAGGGCCCCCGGATTCGAGGGAAGTCCGGGCCGACCGGCGCGGCCGAAGATCTCGTACGCCACCCGCTCCCGGTCCTGCAGCCTGAGGATGGGCTGGAAGAGGCACTGGACCGAGCGGCTCTCGATCAGCTCCTTCATCTGCCGCTCGTAGGCCGGGAAGAGGTCCTGGAAGACCTCCGCGAGCTGAAGGGAGGTGCTGGTCTCCTCCTCCTGCCCACCGGCCGTCTTGAGTGAAACCCTGAAGGCCGAGTCCCCCACGTGCAGCAGGTCCCCGCCGCGGAGAGGGGCGGTCCGGACCACGCGCTTCCGGTTCACGAAGGTGCCGTTGGTGCTCCTCAGGTCCCTCACCTTGAGGAGCCCGCCTTCGCTGAAGATCTCGGCGTGGAAACGGGAGATCTTGCTTGATGAGAGGCAGAGATGGCAGTCCGCGTGCCGTCCGATGCGAAAGGGCAGCGGCACCAGGGGGATGATCCACGACTTGCCGTCGGGGAGGAGCCCTTCCAGGTACCACTCTCCTTCGATGGGATCGCTTTCCGTTTCCACGCTCGCCTCTCCCCCGGGCGGCCTCTCGGCAGAGTGCGGGAGCGCCCCTTCCCGCGTCCCGTCGGTCGAGCCCAAGCCCGACGAGCAGCCGACACCTAAATATAGGCCTCTTTCTGAATTGAGAGAGGAAGCGGGCCCTCGCCAGTGGAAAGGGCCCGGGTGGGCGGCCTCCGATGCACCTCCGGACGGCGCCGCCTTCTTATCCCTCCACCAGCCCCTGCAGGGTGCGGCAGAGGGCGGGCGTGGCCCCGGCCACGATGGTTCGGCCGAAGAGGTAGTCCGACCCGCCCGAAAAATCGCAGCACTCCCCGCCCGCGGCCTTGAGGATGGCGGCACCAGCGGCCACGTCCCAGGGCCACAGGCCCCGCTCCCAGAACCCGTCGAACCGCCCGCAGGCCGTCCAGGCGAGATCCAGGGCGGCGGCCCCGCAGCGCCGGATGCCGGCGGTGGCCAGGACCATCCGGCGGAATCCCCCCATATAACCGTCCAGGTGGTCCAGCTCCTTGAAGGGGAAGCCCGTGGCCACGAAGGCGCCCCCCGGATCGGTCCGGCCCGAGGTGGCGAACGGCCGCCCATTCAGCGTCGGACCCTCTCCCTCCCCGCCGCGGAACAGCTCGTCGTGGACGGGATCGTAGATCACGCCCAGCTTGGGACGCCCTCCCTCGATCAGCCCCACCGACACGCAGTAGACGGGCAGCCGGTGCACGAAGTTGTTGGTACCGTCCAGTGGGTCCACGCAGAAGAACAGGCCCTCCTTCCCCGAGGCGCTCCCCGACCCCTCCTCCGCGAGGAGGGGAACGCCCGGGAAGGCTTTGGCGAGAGCGGTCTGGATGACCTCCTCACAGGCCTTGTCCGCCGAGGTCACGTAGTCGTTTTGGCCCTTCTCCTCGATCCAGGCCGGGCCTTCGGCCCTCGCCTTTTTCAAGATCCGGCCTGCGGCCTGGGCCGCCGCCGCCATGGCCTCCAGATAAACGTTCATGCGTCGGGCTCCTGGGCCTTTTCCGGCGCCCTTCTCCTGGCTCGCGGATGGGCCTTGTCGTAGACGGCCTTGAGCTGGGCCGTGGCCACGTGGGTGTACTTCTGCGTGGTGGAGAGGCTGGCGTGGCCGAGTAGCTCCTGAATGGTTCGGAGGTCGGCCCCCCGCGCCAGCAGGTGGGTGGCGAAGGAGTGCCTGAGCGTGTGGGGCGAGGCGTCGCCCCCCTCGGGAAGGGCCGTCAGGTAGCGCTCCACGATACGCTGGAGGCTTCGGGAGGTGAGCCGACCGCCGCGCAGGTTGCAGAAGACGGGGCCGCCTGGGCGCAGTTTGCCGGCCTCGGCGCGAGCCGCCAGGTAGCCCTCCAGGGCGCGCGCCGCCGGCTCGCCGAAGGGCACGATCCGCTCCTTCCGCCCCTTGCCCACCACGCGCACCAAACGCTCGCCGAGCAGGAGCCTCTCCACGTCCAGGCCCACGACCTCGGAGGCCCGCAGGCCGGTGGCGTACAGGAGTTCCAGCAGAGCCCGGTCCCTCAGACCCGCGAGCGTCTTGGTGTCCGGCTGGAGCGGCGCCTCCACGAGCGCGGCGGCCGCCTCCTCCGTGAGCACGCGCGGCACTTTCCGCACCTGCCGGGGCGTGTGCAGGGCCCGCGCCGGGTTGAAGGCGATCCGCCCGTCGCGGTGGAGAAAACGGAAGAAACTCCGGATGGTGGCCAGCTTGCGCATAACCGTGGACCTTCCCAGCCCCCGCTGGTGGAGATATCCCAGATAGGCTCTGAGCGTCAGGGTGTCCACCGACTTCAGGTCGAAGCCCGCCGGGAACAGCGTCTTCAGGAAGGCGCGGAACTGGTCGAGGTCGGAGAGGTAGTTGCGCAGTGTGTGGTCGGAGACGCGCCTCTCGTCCCGGAGGTAGGCTTCGAAATCCTTGATCTCCCTATCCATTCTCTTCCCTCGCCGCGTCTGGCGCGCGCTCTTTCAGAACCGAGTCCAGATAGGATCGCAGGGCCCGCATCGCCTTGCCCCGGTGACTCAGGCGGTCCTTCTCCTCCTGGGAGGCGCAGCCGAAGGTCTTGCCGAGCTCCGGGTGAAAAAAGAGGGGGTCGTAGCCGAAGCCGCGCCTTCCCTCGGGGGCCTTGGCGATGAAGCCGTAGACCCGCCCGCGAAAGAGGCGCTCCGTACCATTGGGCTCCAGCAGGACCACGATGGCCTCGTAGTAGGCCGCCCGGGCCTCCCCGTCGAGGCCGGCCATGCGCTCCAGCAGGAGTTCGTTGCGCGCGAGGTCGTCGGGGCGCCCGCCGAAGCGCGCGGAATAGACGCCAGGTTCTCCGCCCAGGGCGGGGACCACGATGCCCGAGTCCTCCGCGGCCACGTAGCCGCCGGGAAGCAGGGGCGCATAGCCCCTCGCCTTGAGATGGGCGTTCTCCTCGAAGGTGGTCCCCGTCTCCTCCACCTCGGGAACCGCGGGAAGGTCGTTCAGGAAGAGGAGCCTCAGCGGCAGACCCGAGAGGAGCCCTCGGATCTCGCGCTGTTTGCCGGGGTTGGTCGTGGCGAAGAGGAGGTCGGTCATGGGCACCTCAAGGGGAAAGTGAAAAGCGAAAGGTTGGAGACCCGATGGTTCGCCATCTTTTCGATTCCCACTACCGCATCCCGCTGCGTCTTGGCGTCGTGGTGGTGATTCTTCGTTCCGAATCCCGGTCTCACTTCTCCTCCTCGCCGACGCGGCGTACGGCCGCGCCAAGGGCGGAGAGCCGTTCTTCCAGTTGCTCGTAGCCGCGGTCGAGATGGTAGATTCGGCGGACCTCCGTGCACCCGTCCGCGCAAAGGCCTGCCAGCACGAGCCCCGCCGAGGCCCGCAGGTCGCTCGCCATGACGGGTGCGCCCGTGAGCCGCGTGGGGCCCTTCACGATGGCCACGTTGCCCTCGACGCTCACCTCCGCGCCCATGCGCATAAGTTCTGGCACGTGCATGAAGCGGTTCTCGAAGATCGTCTCCTTCACGGTGGAGGCCCCCCGCGTCCGGGTGGCCAGAGCCATGAACTGGGCCTGGAGGTCGGTGGGGAAGCCGGGAAAGGCGGCCGTGACCACGTCGGCGGAGGCGAGGCCGTTCGGACTGGCGGCCCTGATCCAGCCGTCGCCGGTTGCCACCTCGGCACCCATCTCCCTCAGCTTGGCGAGGAGCGCCTCCAGGTGGGCCGGTACGGCGGGCGCGCAGGTCACGTCGCCCCCCGTGATGCAGCCCGCCATGAGCAGGGTGCCGGCTTCGATCCGGTCCGGGATACAGGCGTGGCGGGCGCCGTGCAGGCCCTCCACCCCTTTCACCTGGATCGTGTCCGTGCCCGCCCCCTCGATGCGCGCCCCCATGGCCGCGAGGAGCTCGGCGAGATCGATGATCTCCGGCTCCCTGGCGGCGTTCCGCAGGGTCGTCGTGCCGCCGGCAAGGGTGGCCGCCATGAGGAGGTTCTCCGTCCCCGTCACGGTGGCCCGGTCAAAGAGCACGTCGCCGCCCCTCAGCTTCGAGGCCCGGACCTCCACGTAGCCGTGATCCACGCGGACCTCCGCCCCCAGTGCGGCAAGCCCCTTCAGGTGCTGGTCGATGGGGCGGGCGCCGATGGCGCAACCTCCCGGCAGCGAGACCCGCGCCCGGCCGTAGCGCGCCACCATGGGCCCCAACACCAGCACGCTCGCCCGCATCTTGCGTACGAGGTCGTAGGGCGCTTCGAGGTCCCCGCCGCCGTTCGCCACCCGCACGCGGAGCGGGCCGCCCGGCCGCCCCTCCACCTCGGCACCCAGGTGTTCCAGCATGGTGAGCATGGAGACGATGTCCCCGAGGGCCGCCGAATCGAGCAATTCTACGGTTTCTTTCGTGAGCAGGGCCGCCGCCAGGCACGGCAGAAGCGCGTTCTTCGCCGGGCGAATCGCCGCGCGGCCCCTGAGGGGTATCCCGCCTTCAATGATGAACCGGTCCATGGTGCCTCCTCAAAGAGGCCAGTATACGCCGGGAAGAGCATGAGACGCCGTCCACGGGGGAAACCACCTGCCTCCTTAAAACCCACGGAGGGGCGGGGCTTCAGTCCCGCCCCCTGCTTTTTCCGGCGCGTGAATGGCGGCGCGTGTCAGTCGGGTTCGGAGGTGCGAGGCGAGGTCTCTTTCAGGGCCGCCTGCCCCGATACGGGCGGGGTGTCCATCAGAGCGCGGACGCCGTAGCCGTGGACGAGCACGCCGCCGTTGTGGGCCGTGTTGGTCAGCACCAGCGCTCCCGCCATGTAGAGAACGAGAAAGATCAGGGTCAGGACGGCCGAGGGCACCCGGCCGAGTTCGCGCTTGAGAAGCTTGGGGCCGAAGAGGATCAGCGCGAAGGCCGCCGCCAGCACCGAGAAAACGATGCGCGTGGTCTCCGCCAGCTCCTCGTGGTGGGTGAGCACCCGGTTGATCTCCGGCGTCCTTTCGGCGAGCTGCCCCGCCGCCTCGCCGGTGGAGACGGCCACGAACACCGCCGCCGTGCCCAGGAGCATGAGGACCAGGGCGGCCATGGCGTAGGCCCGCCCCGACCTCTTCGAGACCAGGCTCAGGATGATGAACACCGGGACCACCAGGAGCAGGCCCACGGGAAAGTGGAGCAAGATGAGGCCGGACTCCTGGCGCCGGAAGGCTTCGGACCGCGCTTCGCCCTCGGCTCCCGCCCCGTCCGCCGGGGCCAGCGCGCTCGGTTCGGTCAGGGCCATGTCCCCTCCCCCAGAGCCGGTCTCTTCAGCCCGGCGGCTCACCCGCTCCCTGCGCGCCGGCGTCCGAGGAGGGCATGAGGCCCGGGAAGATCTCCCTCCGGTAGACCTGGAAGACCTCGAGCGAAACCGTGAAGAGCAGCGGGCCCACAATGATGCCCAGAAAGCCCATGGTGGCCAGCCCTCCGAGTACGCCCAGCAGCACCACCAACAGGGGCACCTTGCTCTTCCCGCTGATGAAGTAGGGGCGGATGAAGTTGTCGATGGAGGAGATCACCGCCAAGCCCCAGAGGGCAAGGATGGCCGCCTTCCCCATCTCCCCCATGGCCAGCAGGTAGAGCACCCCGGGGACCCACACCAGGGCCGTTCCCACCACAGGGATGAAGGCCGTGATCACCATGACCGCGCCGAAGAAAACCGGCGAGGGAAGCCCCACGATGGCGAAACCGATGCCGCCCAGGACCCCCTGCACGATGCAGGTCAGGACGATCCCGTAGAGCACCGCCGACACCACGCGCTTCACGGCTCCCACGATGACCGCCTTGTCCTCCTGCTTCAGGGGAACCATCTCCCAGAAGGCGGTGGTGACCTTCTGCCCGTCCCGGAAGGCGAAAAAGAGCACGGCGATCATGATGAAGAACTTGAAGATGGCGGCCATGGCCCCTAGCACGAACTTCTTGGAGGCCCCCACCAGCAGGGCCGTGACGGCCTTCATGGCGTTGAAGAGGACGGGCTTCAGGTCCACGCCCTTCAGGTAGGGCTCCAGCTTGGTCATCAGCTCGGCCACGTGGGGGTTGGCCAGGATCTCCTCGCGACCGGGGATGTGGCCCGACGCCTCGGCCTGCTGGAGTGCGCCCACCACCTGTGTGGCCTGGCTGGCGAAGAGGACGAGGAGGACCAGGAGGGGCACCACGATGATGAAGGTCACGACGGCGGTGGCCAGAAAGGCCCCGAGGTTCCGCCGACCCCTGCATCGCCGGCAGCACCAGGTCCGGACCGGATAGGCCCCCAGGGCGAGCACGCCGGCCCAGGCGATGGAGGAGAGCAAGGGCGACAACAGGAACAACATGAGGGCCACGACGCCGGCCAGAGCCGCGAAGTAAACCAGCGCCATGAACACGCCTTTGTTCACGGTTGCTCCTCCCCTTCCACTCTGTTTTTCAGTATAACCGAAACTCCTCCCCTGCGAGAGCCCGCCGGGGCGCACGGGACGAGGCGGCCGGCTTGGGCCCCGCCTTCGACAGTGATCGGGTATCGCACGGCTCGCTCGGCGCCGGCAATCCGCTCCCTCGCGGAGAGGCCCCCACCCCTCGGTACCGAGTCTCTCAGGGCTCGGCCGCCAGGCGGTAGCCCACCCCGGATTCGGTCCGAAGGTATCGGGGGTTGGCCGGGTCCGCCTCTATCTTTCGACGAAGCTGCGCCATGAAGACCCGCAGGTAGTGGGCCTCGTAGCCGTACTCGGGGCCCCACACGGCATTGAGAAGCTGCCGGTGGGTGAGCACCTTGCCCGCGTGCTGGGCGAGCTCCGCGAGCAGGCCGTACTCCTTGGGCGTCAGGTGGACCTCTCGGCCGTCCACCCAAACCTGGCGGCGGTAGAGGTCGACCTCCAGGCCGCCGGTCCGGAAGACGGGCTGGTCCGGCCCCTCCACCCGGGAGGCGTGGCGCAGGGCCACCCTCATGCGGGCCAGCAGCTCCTGGGCCGAGAAGGGTTTGGACAGGTAGTCGTCGGCGCCGGCATCCAGCGCGTTCACCTTGTCCCCCTCCCGGTCGCGGGCCGACAGGATGATCACCGGAACCCCGCTCCAGGTGCGGAGCTCCTTGAGGACCTCCATGCCATCCTGATCCGGTAAGCCGAGGTCCAGGACCACCACGTCCGGCATCTCGGTGGCGGCCGCGTCCAGTGCGGAGCCGCCGCGGTCGGCCTCCACCACGCGGTAACCGGCCCGCACCAGCGTGACGCGCAGGAAGCGCCGCATGCCCAGATCGTCCTCGACTACGAGGATCGTGGGCGGGGCTCCGCTCATGCCTCCTCCTCCGCCTTCGCGGCCCTCCCGGCCCGATCCTCCTCGGGAATGGGGGGAGCCACGGGCAGAGTAAAGGTGAACAGGGCGCCGCCTCCCAGTCTGTTCGCGGCGCGGATGGTCCCGCCGTGCGCCCTGACAATGGCCTGGCAGATGGCCAGCCCCAGCCCCGCTCCCGGCCGGCTCTCCGAGGCCCGGTAGAACTTGTCGAAGATCTTCTCCACTGCCTCCTCGGGCAGTCCCGGCCCCCGGTCGGCGATCTGCACCTCCACGAACTCGCCGGCCCCTCGCGCGTGGATTTCCAAGGGATGCCCGAGGGGAGTGTACTTGGCCGCGTTTTCCAGGATGTTGATGAAGAGCTGTTCGACGAGGGGGGCGTCGATGGCCACCGCCGGCAGGTCCTCCGGGATGTCCAGCACGAGGGGCCGCCCTTCCAGCTCATCGCGCAGCCGTCCCAGGGCCGCCCCCACCACCTCCTCCAGCGGTTGCCACTCCCTATGGAGGATCACCTTGCCCGACTCCAGCCTCGTCACCGCCAGCAGGTTGGTGATGAGCCGGTGAAGGTGCACGGCCTCCTCGTGAATGGTCTCCACGAGCTCGCGCCTGTCCCCACCCGGCAGGTCGGTGCCCAGGAGCGTGGTGGCGGCCCCCAGTATGCTCGCGAGGGGGGTCCGGAAGTCGTGCGAGACGGTACTCAGCAGCGAGCTCCGGAGCCGCTCCGACTCGGCCTCCAGCTGCGCCTGGCGGGCGTGCCTCGCGAGCACCGCCCGCTCCAGGGCCACGGCGGACTGGTGGGCCACCGCCTCCACCCAGCGCCGGAATCTTGGCAGCTTGAAGGCCTCGGGATCGGCGGGCCTCAGGGCCAGCACGCCCAGGATGCCACCGGACGCCTGGAGGGGAAGGTAGAAGCCGGCGCTCCCCGGCAGGCTCTCCGTGCCCAGCCCGGCGGCCTGGCCGTTCTGGGCCACCCAGCGGGCCACGGCCATCTCCGCGGCCGTGTGGGCAAAGGAGGCGTCGAAGCTGGCCACGATCCGCAACTCCCCCCCCTCCTCCGCCAGGTGGACCGCCGCCTGCATCCCGTAGTGTTCGTGGAGGTGGCGGCCCGCGGTCTGGGCCACCTCCTCGGGCTCCACGGCCTTAACCAGGTCCTGGGCCAATTCGAAGAGGGAGAGGGTCTGCCTCTCGCTCTGCCGGGCCATCTCTACCTGCTGGCGCACCCGGCTCGCTAGGTCGCTCGTCAGAAGAGCCACCCCGAGGAAGACCACGAAGGTGATGAAGTACTGCGCGTCACCTACGGCGAAGGTCAGGTAGGGGGGGATGAAGAAGAAGTCGAAGGCGAGCACGCTCAGGAGAGAGGCGAGCGCGGCGGGCCCGGCGCCGAAGCGCGTGGCTGCAAAAACCACGCCGACGAGGTAAACCATGGCGAGGTTGACGGGGGTCACGTACCGGCCGAGCAGAGCCGAGACCAGGGTGCAGGCGATGGCCGTGGCGGCGGCCCACAGGTAGGGTGTGAGGAGCCTTGCGGGCCGGGGCCCCGGCCGCCTGATGGCAGCCAGCAGGTGCTGGGCGCGGGCCTCCCCGGTTCCCCCGATCAGGTAAACGTCGATCCGGTCGCTCCCCCTCGCGAGCTCGTCGAAGAAGGAACTCCTGCTCCACCGGCGCCACCCTTGAAGGCGCGGGGGCTTGCCCAGGACGATCTTGGTCACGTTGCGGGAGCGGCCGTAGGCCAGGATCTCCTCCGCCTGGTTCCGGCCCGTCAGGGTCACCACCTCGGCCCCGAGCTGCTCGGCCAGCCGCATGGTCCGGTGGAGCTGCTCCAGGTCCTCCTCGTTCAGGCGCGCGTGCGCTGGAGTCTGCACGTAAACGGCCAGCCACTGGGCGTTCAACTGGCGGGCGAGCTGATGGGCCGAGCGCACGAGTCGCTGGCCGTACGGGCTGGGGCCCAGGCAGACCAGCACCCGCTCGGCCGTCGGCCACGTCTCCTGGACGGCGTGCGTGCGCCGGTAGAGGACCATCTGGGCGTCCACCCGCTCGGCCGTCTTGCGGAGGGCCAGCTCCCGGAGGGCGATGAGGTTTCCCGGGCGGAAGAAGTTCTGCGCGGCTCGGGCCGCGTCCTCAGGGATGTAGACCTTGCCCTCGCGGAGCCTCTGCAGAAGGTCGTCGGGGGAGAGGTCTACTAGGTCCACCTCGTCGGCCGCCATGAAGAAGGAGTCGGGGACGCGCTCCCGCACGGTGACGCCGGTGACCTGGGCGACCACGTCGTTAAGGCTTTCGAGGTGCTGGACGTTGAGGGTGGTAAACACGCTGATACCGGCCTGAAGGAGCTCCTCCACGTCCCGCCACCGCTTGAGATGGCGCGCTCCCGGCGCGTTCGTGTGGGCCAGCTCGTCCACGAGGATAAGGCCCGGCCGCCGCTCCAGCGCGGCGTCCAGATCGAACTCCTCCAGCCTCCTGCCGTGGTAGCTGAGGAGGCGCGGGGGAAGCAGCTCCAGGCCCTCCAGCAGCGCCTCCGTCTCGGCCCGTCCGTGGGTTTGTACCCAGCCCGCCACCACGTCCAGCCCTTCGGCCCTCTTCTGCCGGGCCATTTCGAGCATGGCGAAGGTCTTCCCCACCCCGGGGGCGGCTCCAAAGAAGATCCTCAGGCTGCCTCGGCCTTTCCGTGCCTCCTCTTCCTGGGCTCGAGCCAGGGCCTCGTCAGGGGATGGGCGCCTTTCCACGGCTCTCTCCTGTGCTTGGGGCCATTATACGCGCCCCCGAGCTTTGGGAGCCCCTCTCCGAGAGGGTGTCCAGGGCGAGGTTCAGCTCCAGGACGTTCACCGTCGGCTCCCCGAACAGGCCCAGGGCACGGCCCGTCACGTGCTTTTCCACCAAGGCTCGAACCTGGGCCTCGGACAGGTTTCGGGCGCGGGCCACGCGGGGCACCTGGTAGAGGGCGGCGGCTGGGCTGATGTCGGGATCGAGGCCACTGGCTGAGGCGGTCACGAGGTCCACGGGGACGGGGGCGGATTGAGCGGGGTCGGCCTCGCGGAGCGCCCTGATCCGTGCCTCGACCCGCGCGGCCAACTCGGGATTGGTGGGCCCCAGGTTGGAGCCGCCGGAGAGAGCCGCGTTGTAGGGAAAGGGCGAGGTGGCCGAGGGACGACCCCAGAAGTAGCGCGCTTCGCTGAAGGGCTGTCCAATGAGGGTTGAGCCCACGGCTCGGCCGTTTCGCAGGATGAGGCTTCCGGAGGCCTGCCGGGGGAAAAGGAGATCGGCTAAGCCCGTGACGATGAGGGGATAGGCTACTCCCAGCAGGACCGTCAGCACCAGAACGCAGAGAAAAGCGGAGAGCGCCTGCCTTTTCATCGGAGCCTCACGCCAGGTGCAGGGCCGAGAGGGCCATGTCGATCAACTTGATTCCAGGAAAGGGAAGGAGCAGTCCGCCCAGGCCGTACAGGAGCAGGTTGCGCCTCAGAAGGGCGGGAACGGTGACGGGCCGGTACTTCACTCCCCTGAGGGCCAGCGGGATGAGGGCCACGATGATGAGGGCATTGAAGATCACCGCCGACAAGATGGCGCTCTGGGGCGTGGCCAGGTGCATGATGTTGAGGGCTCGCAGGCCCGGGTAGGTGGAGGCAAAGGCGGCCGGGATGATGGCGAAGTACTTGGAAACGTCGTTGGCGATGGAGAAGGTGGTCAGCGCTCCCCGCGTCATGAGAAGCTGCTTGCCGATGTTCACGACCTCCAGGAGCTTGGTTGGATTTGAATCCAGGTCCACCATGTTGCCTGCCTCTTTGGCCGCCTGGGTACCCGAATTCATGGCCACGGCCACGTCGGCCTGAGCGAGGGCGGGCGCATCGTTGGTACCGTCGCCCGTCATGGCTACCAGCCGCCCCTCCCCCTGGAGGCGCCGGATGAGGGCGAGCTTGGTCTCGGGGGTGGCCTCGGCGAGGAACTCGTCCACGCCGGCCTCCGCGGCGATGGCCGCCGCCGTCAGCGGGTTGTCGCCCGTGACCATGATCGTTCGGATACCCATGCGCCTGAGCTGCCCGAAGCGTTCGCGAATGCCGCCCTTGACGATGTCCTTGAGCTGGACCACACCCAGCACCTTGGGGCCGTCGGCGACCACCAGGGGCGTGCCTCCCCCCTGAGCGATGGCCTCCACGGAGCGCTGGACCTCCCTGGGGATCGTCCCGCCGAGCTGGCGGACGAAGGAGGCGATGGCGTCCGAGGCCCCCTTCCGGATCCTCATCCCGTCCACGTCCACGCCGCTCATCCGGGTCTGGGCCGTGAAGGGGACGAAGCGCCCGCCGAGAGAGCCCACGTCCCTCCCCCTCAGGCCGAACTCCTCCTTGGCGAGGACCACGATGCTCCGGCCCTCCGGGGTCTCGTCAGCCAGGGAGGCGAGCTGGGCGGCCTCGGCCAGCTCCTCCGGCAGGACGCCCGGCGCCGGGCGGAAGGCCACGGCCTCTCGGTTGCCCAGGGTGATCGTGCCGGTCTTGTCCAGCAAGAGGACGTCCACGTCTCCGGCCGCCTCCACGGAGCGCCCGGACATGGCCACCACGTTGGCTTGGAGCATCCGGTCCATGCCCGCGATGCCGATGGCCGAGAGCAGTCCCCCGATGGTCGTGGGGAGCAGGCAGACGAGGAGGGCCAGCAGGACGGTGAGCGTGATCACGGAGCCGGAGCCGTTGGCGCGGACGGCGTACGCCGAAAAGGGCAGCAGGGTGACGGTCACGAGGAGGAAGACGATGCTCAGGCCCGCCAGCAGGATGTCCAGGGCAATCTCGTTGGGGGTCTTCTGGCGGCGCGCTCCCTCCACGAGATGGATCATCCGGTCCAGGAAGGTCTCTCCCGGATCGGCCGTAACCCTCACCACGAGCCAGTCGGAGAGCACGGTAGTCCCGCCGGTGACAGCACTTCGGTCGCCGCCGCTCTCCCGGATGACGGGGGCGCTTTCCCCGGTGATGACCGCCTCGTTCACCGAGGCGATGCCCTCCACCACCTCGCCGTCGCAGGGGATCACGTCCCCCGCCTCCACGAGGAACCAGTGGCCCTTCCTCAGGTTGGCCGAGGGGGTCACGACGTGGCTCGCTCCCCGTTTGGGCTCCAGGAGCATCTTGGCCGGAATGTCCCGACGGGCTTTGCGGAGCGAGGCGGCCTGGGCCTTGCCCCGCCCCTCGGCCATGGCCTCGGCGAAGTTGGCGAAGAGCACCGTGAACCAAAGGCCCAGGCTGACGGCGAAGACGAATCCCGTCGGCGCCTCGCCCAGGCCACGGAGGGCTTCGACGAGCAGGAGCGTGGAGAAGGCCGCGCCCGCCTCCACCACGAACATGACGGGGTTGCGGATCATGTGGCGCGGGGAGAGCTTCAGGAGGGATTCCCAGGCGGCCTGCCGAACGATGGCAGGGTCGAAGAGGAGCCGCGATTGGGGTTGCGAGGGCACGGAGAGAGCTCCTATCGAAGGATCGCCAGGTGCTCGGCGATGGGGCCCAGGGCGAGTGCGGGGAAGAAGGTGAGGCCTCCCAGGATGAGCACCACCGCCACGAGCCAGATGACGAAGAGGGGCGAGTGCGTGGGCAGCGTGCCCGCGCTCACGGGCGTGATCTTCTTGCGGGCCAACGAACCGGCTATGGCCAGGACGGGTAGCTTCACCAGGTACCGTCCGGCTAGCATGCCGAATCCCAAGAGCAAGTTGTAGAAAGGGGTGTTGGCGTTGAGGCCCGCGAAGGCGCTGCCGTTGTTGTTGGCGCAGGAGGTGAAGGCGTAGAGGATCTCGGTGAAGCCGTGGGCGCCCGGGTTGCCGAGGCCGGCGAGCCCCGCCTTGGACGCGGCTCCCGCGGCCGTGCCCAGCAGGGCCGCGAGGGGCATGACCAGAATGGCCAGGGTGGCCATCTTCATCTCGTAGGGTTCGATCTTCTTGCCGAGGTACTCGGGCGTGCGCCCCACCATGAGCCCCGCGGTGAAGACCGCCACGATCACGAAGAGGAGCATCCCGAAGAGACCGGAACCGACCCCGCCGAAGACCACCTCGCCGAGCTGCATGAGGAAGAGGGGCACCAGCCCGCCCAGGGGCGTGTACGAATCGTGCATGGAGTTGACGGCGCCGCAGGAGGCGGCCGTCGTGACGGAGGCGAACAGGGCCGAGTCGGTGATGCCGAAGCGCGCCTCCTTGCCCTCCATGTTCCCGCCGGGCTGAAGCGGCGAGGTCTTGGCGTCGGCGCCCAGGCGGGACAGCGCCGGATTGCCGCCCTGCTCCTGCCACGCGCAGAAGAGGAGCAGCGGAACCAGCAGAATGAGCATGGCCACCAGGAGCGCCCAGCCCTGCCGCCTGTCGCCCACCATGGCGCCGAAGGTGAAGCAGAGCCCCGCTCCGATGGCCAGGATAGCGACCATCTCCAGGAGGTTCGACAGGGGAGTGGGGTTCTCGAAGGGGTGGGCCGAGTTGGCGTTGAAGTAGCCGCCGCCGTTGGTGCCCAGCTCCTTGATGGCCTCCTGGGACGCCACGGGGCCCAACACCAGGGACTGCCTCGTGAGGGTCACCCTCTCTACCTCGGGCTTTCCCGAGGCATGGGGAGGGGCCTTGCTCGCCGCGTCCGTCTTGGGCTGTTCGTAAGTCACGGGCTGGAGGAGCGCCACCGATCTTTTCCCGGCCAGCGTCTGAACCACCCCCTGCGAGACCAGGGCCACGGCCAGCACCAGCGACAGAGGCAGGAGGATGTACAGGATGCTCCTGATCACGTCGGTCCAGAAGTTGCCAATAGTCTCCTGGCGCCGCCTCACGATGCCGCGGATCAAGGCCACGAGGACGGCCAGGCCCGAGGCCGCGGAGAGGAAGTTCTGCACCGTGAGGCCCGCCATCTGCGTCAGGATGCTCATCGTGTTCTCGCCCGCGTAGCCCTGCCAGTTGGTGTTGGTGGCGAAGCTCACGGCCGTGTTGAAGGCCGACTCGGGGCCCACGGCGCCCAGGTGCAGGGGGTTGAGGGGCAGGAACCCCTGCATGCGCTGCAGGGCGTACACGGCTAGGAGCCCGAAGAGGTTGAACAGGAGCATGGCCTTGGCGTAGGTCTTCCAATCCATCTCTTCCTCGGGCTTCACGCCACATGCCCGGTAGATCAGGCGCTCCAGGGGCCCGAGGAGCCGGTCGAGTCCGCACGGCTGCCCCTCGTAAACGCGCGCCATATACCAGCCCAGCGGCTTGACCAGGGCCAGCAGCAGCCCGATGAAGAGTGCGACCTGGAGCAGACCGTTGGTCGTCACTGCAGGGCCTCGGGCTTGAGCAAGGCAAAGAAGAGGTAGATCAGGAGGGCCGCGGCGAGCAACCCGCCCAGGAGGTGCAGAACGTTCATCGCCATCGCCTCACAGCCTGTCCAGGGCGTCCACCAGCCTGGCCAGGAGCCAGAACGAAACGAGGAGCAGGGCAACCAGCAGGGCGTCCACGACGGACCTCCTCTCTCCTCCGATGGTGAGAGTAGGGCCCGCCGCGTCAGGGAGGCATAAACGGCGGACCGGGGAACCTCAAGATTTCGCAAAGACTGAGGACCGGGTGAGGCGAAGGGAGAGGAAGCACGTCTGAACCACTGGTGCCCACAGCAATTTCAGCATACGATTGTGCAGTCGGCTTCGCTTTTCGCTGCAAGCGAAAAGCGCGCGTCCCAGCGCCGACGGGCAGAGGGGTCTGCCTCAGCGGGGACGGGTCGCGGGCCTGCGGAGGACGAGGGCCGTTCCCGCCAGCACCGCCAGGGTGCCGACGGCGCCGCGCAGGCCGAAGGTCTCCCCCAACACCAGCCAGCCCAGGATCACGGCCACCACGGTGTTGAGCAGGGGGATCACCTGCGCCCGCGTGACCTCGGTGGTCTTCAGGAGCCGGTACCAGAGCACGAAGGCCAGGGAGGAGCCCACAAGCGCCAGGTAGAGCAGGCAGAGGACGGCCGTGGGCGTCCAATGCAGGCGGGCGGGGTTTCCCTCGACCGCCAGCCCGATCAGCAGTAGCGGGAGCCCGCCGAGGCTCATCTGCACGGCCGTCACCACCCCCGGATCGAGGTGGCCGCCGCGCGCCTTGATGAGCACCGATCCCAGCGACCCCGAGGCCGCCGAGCCCACCACGGCCAAGCCGCCCCACACGGCCATGGGTCCCTCCAGGCTGAGCCTCCCCGCGAAGATCAGGACCACGCCTCCGAGCCCGAGGGCCGCTCCGGCCAGCCTCCTCAGGGTGAGCCGCTCGGCGGGCAGGAGCGCGTGGGCCCAGAGCTGGCCGAAGAGCGGATAGGTCGTGAAGAGGACCGCCGTGAGGCCCGAGGGGATGTACTGCTCGGCCCAGAAGACCAGCCCGTAGCCCAGGGTGAAGGAGAGGAAGGCCGTGCCGGCCAGGAGCATCCAGTCTTCCCGGGGCCGCGGCCAGCGCAAACCCCTCGCCGACAAGAGGAAGAGGAGCGGCACCAGGGCGATGGCGAACCGGATGCCCGCGAAGAGGAACGGCGGCAGCTCCCCCAGCCCCACCTTGATCACCAGCCAGGTGGACCCCCAGATCACCACCAGCAGCGTCCAAACGACGGCCATCGTTCCCCCTCGCCACGACCGGCCCCGTGCCGGCGCCTCATGATGCGCCCCCACCGGCGTGCCGGCAAGCCTCCCGGGCGGCGCCGGGCTCGGCCCGGGGCGGCGGCCACCGCTGTAATTCAGGATCGGACCCTCGGGCTTATCCCTCGGAGATCCGTGCATCGGTTCCAGGCAAGAGCCATACTGAAGGTGGAGAGTGGAGAGTGGAGAACGGCGGATGAAGCCTTGCCGGGAGGATCGCTGATGAGAGCCATGGTGCTAAAACGGCTGACGGAGATGGCCACGGAGCCGGAACCGCTGGAGTTGGCCGATCTGCCCGTGCCCGTCCCCGGGCCCGGGGAGCTCCTTCTTCGCGTCTCGGTCTGTGGGGTCTGCCACACGGAGCTGGATGAGATCGAGGGGCGCACGCCGCCGCCGCGCTTGCCGGTCGTGCCGGGTCACCAGGTGGTGGGACGGGTGGCGAGACGCGGCCCGGGAGCGCTCTCCTTCGCCCCCGGCCAGCGCGCGGGCGTGGCCTGGATCTTCTCGGCCTGCGGGAGCTGCGACCACTGCCGGACGGGCGAGGAGAACCTCTGCTCCTCCTTTCAGGCCACGGGCCGGGACGCGGACGGAGGTTACGCCGAGGTCATGGTCGTTCCCGAGGCTTTCGCTCACCCCATCCCGGAGTTCTTCTCCGATGCCGAGGCCGCGCCGCTTCTCTGCGCCGGCGCCGTGGGCTACCGCTCGCTGAGACTGTGCGGTCTGCGCGACGGCGACGTGCTAGGATTTACTGGATTCGGGGCCTCGGGCCACTTAGTACTCTCCCTAGCCCACCACCTCTACCCGCGCAGTCCCCTCATCGTCTTCGCCCGAAGCGAGCAAGAGCGGGCCTTCGCGCGGGAACTGGGTGCCTCCTGGGCGGGCGACACGGAGGAGGCGCCTCCACGCCTCTGCCGGGCCATCATCGACACGACGCCCGTCTGGCGCCCCGTGGTGCGGGCGCTGGAGTGCCTGGAACCGGGGGGACGCCTCGTCATCAACGCCATCCGGAAGGAGTCTAGAGACCAGGCGGTGCTTGGCGGCCTCGACTACGCCCGGCACCTCTGGATGGAGAAGGAGATCAAGAGCGTGGCCAACGTGACGCGGGCCGACGTGCGCGACTTCCTCGACCTGGCGGCCGCCGTCCCCATCCGTCCGGAGGTTCAGCTCTACCCGCTGGAGGAGGCCAACCGGGCCCTCCGGGAACTCAAGGAGCGAAAGATCCGCGGCGCCAAGGTGCTCCAGGTGGCAAGGGGAAGTGAGGAAGTGAGGAAGTGAGCAGGCGCGGGGTACGACCACGCCCCGCGCCCTTATCCTTTTTCGTTTCTTGTCCTTCAGCGTGAATCGCTTTTCTTTTCTGATTCCTCTGGGCCTCTGTTCCTCTGTGGTGGATTTTTCATCCCCTCAAAACCGTTTGCTCAGGCCCACGTAGAGCGCCCGGCGCGGGCCGTACTGCGGGGCCCCGACGCCGATGCCCGAGCCGTCCCGGATCTCGTAGACCCGGTCCAGCAGGTTGACGAGGCTGATCCGCCAGGAGAAGGGGCCGAGGCGCCGCGTGGGGATCTGGCCCGTGAGGCCGAGGTTGACCTGAAGGTAGGAGGGCAGGCTCTTGGTGTTGGCGAAGGCCCGACGCAGGCCGCTCCCGTAGAGTGCATCCAGACTGGCCCGCACCCTGCTCCACTGGTAGGAGAGCCCCGCTGAGCCGGTGAGGGTCTGGTCGTGGTCTAGGTGGACGTAGTGGGTGGCGATGTAGGCCAGCTCGGCGGGATCAAAGTTGTACTGGCCCGAGACCACCTCCTTCCCCAGGGCGGTGCCGTAGGCGAGGTTGCCGTACAGATCGAGCGGCCCCTCGCGATACTCCAGCGTCCCCTCCACGCCGTAGACCCTTCCCCTCCGGTAGTTGAAGGGCGAGAAGACCAGGGCCTGGCCGAACTGCCCCTCGTCCAGAAGGTCGTGGACCTCCTTGTAGTAGCCGTCCAGGCCGAGCTGCAGGCGCGGCGTCACCCGAAAGGAGGCCCCCGCGTCGAAATAGTCGGTCCGCTCGGGCACCACGTTCGTGTTGACCTGCGTGGGCAGGGCGTTGGTCGTGCCCTGGAACTTCTCGATGCTCGTGGGCGCGATGAGCTCCAGGGGTGGAGGCGTGAAGTAGTGGGCGTAGCCCGCGTGCAGGCTCACGGCGGGCGAAAGCTCGTAGGTGGCGATGAGCCGCGGCGAAAGCTGGCTCGCCTGGACGTAGGCCGACACCCGGTCCAGGCGAACCCCATAGAGCACGCTCAGCTTTTTCGTCGGTTGCCAGCGGTCTTGGAGATAAAGGCCGTAGAGCCAGCCCCGCTTGGAGTGGTCGTCGGTGATGAAGAAGGGAATTTGCCCCGTCTGTTCTCCCGAGGCGTTGGCGGGGAAGACCGAGGAGGTGTTGTCGCTCACGGCGTTCTCCCCGCTCACGAAGAAGCCGGCCCCGAGCGTGTGCTTGCCCAACTTCAGGCTCCCGTCGCCCTGCACCCCCGTGGCCGTATCGCTTCGGAAGACGTCCGAGGCGACGCCGTTGTAGATGAGGTCGCCCACGGGGTCGGGGTGGTAGTGGACGCTGCTGTAGCGGGAGAAGAGGGCGAGCTGGTAGCTGAGGTCCGAGGAGGGCTCGCCCTTGAGGGCCAAGATGGCGTAGTGGTTCACCTCGTGCTGGGTGGCGTTGAGCTCCGCGCTCGGGTAGAGGAGGGCGAGGCGGTCCGGCGGGAGCCCCGCGAAGGAGAAGGCCGGCTGCTGGCCCGGATTGTCGGGGATCTGGAACTCCCCCGCGGCGCTGCCGGTGATGAGGCTCAGGCGAAGCGCGGGCGAGAGCAGCCAGTTGAGGTAGGCGAATCCCTTGAGCTGGTTCGTGTGGTCGTGGAGGGGATCCACGGCGGGCGTGGGGGACTCGATCCCCAGGTCGTTCGTGAGCGCCGTGGCGGTGGCGTAGTAGAGGAACGATCCTTGCGAGCCTCCAGCGTCCACGCTCGTCTGGAAGGTGCCGCGGGCGCCGCCGTAGAGGTCGATCCCTCCTCCCGCCTCCGTCGTCCCACCGGCCTCCTGAGCGCCGCTCTTGGGTGTGATGTCCACCACGCCCGCCGTGCGGTAGCCGTACTGGGCCGGCAGCACCCCCGTCAGCAGGTCGAGCCGCTGGGCGAAGCGCGTGTCCAGGGTCTGGCCGAAGCCGTTGATCCCCTCGGGCAGGAGGATGCCGTCGATCCGGTACTGCACGTCTCCGTGGTCGCCGCGCACGTGGAGCTGGCCGAAGGAGTCCTGGGCTACCCCCGGCGCCTGGAGAATCACCTGGTTGAGCGGCGTGCTCTGTCCCTGGGGCAGCGCGCGAAGCGACTCGGAGGTGAGGCGGTAGACGCTGGCTCCCGTCGTCTTCTGCCGGAGGCTCGCCCTGGGGGTATCGGCGGTCACGGTGACCGAGGTCTCACCGGAGGAGAGCTGGACCGAGAGCTTCGTCTCCCGTCCTCCGCTCACCACCACGCCCCTGAGCCCCACGCTCGTGTAGCCCACGGCCGAGACCTGCAACTGGTAGCCCTTCCCCTCGGGCACGGAGGCAAACAGGAAAGCGCCCTTGAGGTCGCTCGCCGTCCTGAGCGCGTGGGGCAAGGCGGGCCCCGACAGGCGGAGCGAAGCGCCGGGCACCGGTTGGCCGTGGCGGTCCATCACCGTTCCCCGGACCGACCCGGTGGACCCCGTGGCCAAAGCGGCCAGGGGCAGGCAGAGCAGGAGCGCGCAGAGGGCTCCCTTCCAAAGTCGCTGCATCACACACTCCCTCGGGCGCCAAGCGGGGCGAGGCGTGCATGGGCTCCCCGCGGGCGCTCCTCATGAATTCGACAAACGGCTGCATTCCGGTCTCCGCACCCGAGCGGGGGGCGACCGGTTTCCTCCAACTGGGTGCGGCCTAGGCCGTGGGAGGGGGACCGCGGGCCGGCGAGGGGGCCGGCGCGGTGTGGAAAGGCGAGAGGGCGGGGAGGAGGACCACTGGCACGACGGGAGCCGGGAGGCTCGGCAGGCGCACCAGGGGGGCGGGCCCCTCCATCCCGCCGCGGACGGCGGCGCAGATGGGGCACGGCCCTTCGTCCGCCGAGAGGCCCGGATGGCGCAGGGTCCCCTTCTGCTCCGCGTGCCCGTGCAGAAGGGCCACCAGCAGGAGAAGAGGCAAAAGCAGGTTGAGCGTGCGTCGCACTCGCGCCATCGCCATGGGCCGGTACTCTAGCCCAGCCGGGCGTGGCGGGTCAAGGACGCAAGGGGACGCAAGGGGCCGGACCTATCGTGATGCCCTTCCGCGACACAGCCGCAGGCCAGAACCCACCTCGGAAGGCGAGCTTTTTCCTTTCACTTTTTTACTTTTTACTTTTTACTTTTCACTCAATCCCCCCTCCGCTCGTGCTACACTGCGCCCTTCGGCCCAGCAGCGGCCTTCAGGAGGAGCCCATGCGCATCCGCAAGGCGATCATCCCCGCGGCCGGCCTGGGGACGCGGTTCCTGCCGGCTACCAAGGCCTCACCGAAAGAGATGCTCCCCGTCGTGGACAAGCCGGTCATCCAGTACGTCATGGAGGAGGCCGTGGCGGCGGGCATCGAGTCGGTCCTCATCGTGACGGGCCGGGGCAAGGACGCCATCGAGAACCACTTCGACGTCTCCTACGAGCTGGAGCGCTTCCTCGAGGAGAAGGGCAAAACGGAGGAGCTGGCCGTGGTCCGGGAGATCGCGGCCATGGTGGAGGTCTCCTACATCCGTCAGAGAGAGGCGCTGGGGCTGGGCCACGCCGTGCTCTGTGGCAAGACCTGGGCCGGGGATGATCCCTTCGCCGTCTTCCTGGGGGACGACATCGTGGTCTCCGAACGGCCCTGCATACGCCAGATGATGGACGTCTTCGAGGAGAGACACGCCAGCGTGCTCGGCGTGATGGAGGTGCCGCGCGAACAGACGGGCAAGTACGGCATCGTGGCCGGCGAACCCGCGGGCGAGCGGCTCATCCGCGTCAGGGACATGGTGGAAAAGCCGAAACCCAACGAGGCCCCCTCCACCACCGCCGTGGTGGGCCGCTACATCCTCACCCCCGCCATCTTCGAGGCGCTCGGCCGCACCGGCCGCGGCGCCGGCGGCGAGATCCAGCTCACCGACGCCATCCGCCTGCTCATGGAGCAGGAGGCCGTCTACGCCCTCACCTTCGAGGGGCGGCGCTACGACACCGGAGATCGCCTGGGCTTCCTCGAGGCCAGCGTGGAGATGGCCCTTTCGCGGCCCGACCTCCAGGGGCCCTTCGCCGCCTACCTCAAGCGCCTGGTGGCGGGGCTGGGGTGAGAGGCGAAATGCGAAAGGCGAGAGGGGAGACGCAAGACGCTAGACGTGAGACGCTAAACGCGGCCAGGGGCGGGCGCGGCGGAGGCGGGGCTTCGCCGGGGTCGCGCTTCCGGCTTCGGCGCTCCTCTCCGCTCCTGCTCGTCTCGGCGCTCCTCGCCTGTGCCACGCTCGCCGCCGCCTCCGGGCCGCCTCCGCTCCTCTGGCCCCTGCCCATCCACGAGGGCTGCACGTCGAGCTTCGGCGAGTACCGCCGGACGCACTTCCACGGAGGGGTGGACATCCGGACCCACCAGGAGATCGGCTGGCCGGTCTTCGCCGTGGCCGACGGCCGCGTGGTGCGCGTCCGGAGGGAGCCGGGCGGCTACGGCCGGGTGCTCTACCTCGAACTGAACGACGGGCGGACGGCGGTCTACGGCCACCTCTGCCGCTTCGAGGAGAAGCGCCTCCACCTGGAGAGCCGCCTTCTCGCCGCCTGCGAGCGCGCCGGCACCTCCTTCCCCGGCGACGTGGAGATCACCCCTCCCGCGCCGGTCAGGGCCGGCGAGGTGGTGGCCTACTCGGGCGACCTGGGCGTGGGCTTTCCCCACCTGCACTTCGAGATCCGCCGCGGGGACGACCTCTGCGACCCCTTCGTGGAGGGGCTTCCGCTCCCCGCTGGCATGACCCCTCCCGCCATCGCGGGCCTCGTCTTCGTCCCGCGCGAGGCGCCGGCCACCGTGGACGGGAGCTTCGAGCCCCGCTTCGTGCCCGCCGTGCGGAGCCGCGGCGGCTACCGGCTGGCCGAGCCGGTGCGCCTCTCGGGCGCCGTGGACGCGGAGCTCGTGGCGGGCGACCACCTCGGCGTGGCCAGCATCGCCACGGGCCTTCCCATCGTCACCGCGAGCCTGGACGGGAAGGGCTTCTTCAGCATGGACCTGAGGCGCATCAGCCTGGCCCGCTTCAAGGAGGCCCCGGCCCTCTTCGATCCCCAGTACGACCGGCCCGGGACCAACACCTTCCGCCTCCGGCGCCTGCCCTGGCTCCAGGTGCCCCACGTGGAGGGCTCCGGCCTGCCGGGCGATCTCGCGCCGGGCCGCCACGCGCTGGAGGTGGTGGCGGAGAACCGCGCCGGCCAGCGCTCGGTGGTCTCGGGCGAGGTGGAGGAGGCCGCCCGGCCCGCCGCCGAATCCCGCCTCTCCCTGCCGGGTTCCGGCTACCGGCTCGAAGGCGAGAGCCTCCTTCCCGACGGCCTGGTGCTCAAGCTCTCGCGCGCCTCCAATCGAGGCGTCACGCCCCTGCGCCTGGGCGCCTCGCCCGTCGCCGCGCTGTACGTGGAGGAGAGATCGGGAAGCCGCGTCCTGGCCTTGATCCCCCGGGAGGCGTTGCCCCACGAGGGAGAAGCGCTCACGATCGGCGAGGTCATGACGCCCTGGCGGGTGGCCGCGGGGCCGGGCCGCATCAGCGCCGGGGGAGCGCTGCTGACCTTGCCCGAGGGGGCCCTCGGCACCGCCGCCCCCGCCGAGGGCGGCGCCGTGCGCGATGGCGCCGTGGCCCTGAAGGTGGAGCCCTTTTCGGTCTGCGCGCGGGCCGCTGTCACCTTCCCAGCCGCGGCACCCCGCCGCGGGCTCGGCGTCTACTTCGGGAGCCGGGACCTGTTCCTGGACAACTGGACGGGGAAGCCGGTGCCCTACCTGGACGCCGGCCTCTACGCCCTGCGCGTGGACGACACGGCGCCATCATGGGGCCAGCCGCAGCTCGTGACGGTTCCCCACCTCGGCGACCGCCAGGTCTGGATCCGCGTCACCGACTTGGGCAGCGGTCCGGACGCCCGCACCCTCAGGCTGACCCTCGACGGAAAGGCCGTCTATCCCGACTGGGACATGGACACCCGCACCATCCGCCTCGATCTCAGGGGCGTGGCGCGAGGCCGGCACGTACTAGCGGGCTCCATCAGCGACTTCGCCGGCAACAGGGCCGAGCTTCCCCCGCGTTCTTTTGTTTTGCAGCCCTAGCTCCAGCCACCCAGCCAGCCGAGACTGCCCCTCTCTAAACCACTCGCTCCGAAGAGCCAAACCGGCGCCGAAGGGCCTTCAGGGCCGCCCCAAAACGCGTGCCCTGAAGAGGCGGCCGAACTCGGTGAAGGCGATGGGCTTGCGGTAGCACACCAGCCAGGTGATCACCTCGAAGAGGAACCAGGCGAGGTAGAGGAAGGTGACCCCTTCGCGGAGGCCGGGGACGAGGAACTGGGCGAGCCACAGGACAAACAAGACGAGGGCCTCGTGCCAGGCGAAGCTCATGTTGACGAGGAGGGACATGGCGAAGGCGGACTGGGCGAGGGTCAGGATGATCTCCATGCGCTGTTCGGAATCGAAGACGATGGGGCCGACGTGCCCCGCGGAGAGGGCGAAGACGAAGGGGATCATGCCGGCGAGCATGGTCCACTGGTTGATGTTGGAGGAGACCATGTTCATGAGGGCCATGGGGGCCCCGGTCACCTTGCGGGCCCAGTAGAGCGCCGAGACCTTCTCGGGGAACTCGCTGAGGAAGGGGGCGACCCACTGGACGAAGACGTACTGGGAGACGCCGAGGGAGGCGGCGAGGATCAGCAGGGAGTGGAGGAAGGGTTCGGCCGTGAAGTAGATGATCACGGCGCCGCCCACGAAGAGGCCCGTGATGGTGAGCACGCGCCGGACCTTGGGCATGACGATGATGCGCCGCACCGGCCACTCCTCCTCCTCGGGCGACTCCGCCTCCTTGGGCGGAATCTTGTTGAGCACGACCATGTAGAGGCCGTAGGCGGCCATGAGGATGAGGCCGTCCCAGATCGTCAGGGTGCCCTTGGCCGCGATGACCACGAAGGTGGCCATGGAGGCGATGAGCCCCACCACCTCCACGCTGTGCTCCTTCTCCAGGTGGATGGCCTTCAGCGGGCGCCGGTGCTTGCGTCGGTGAAAGAGGGCGGCGGTGGCGTAGATCATGGGCCAGCCCAGGCCGATGAGGAGGCGGATGGCGCCCGTGAAGTTGGCGGAGATCAGGGCGATGCCGTGGGGCGTGCGCGGGGCCTCCCAGGCGATGACGGCCTCCACGGCGAACTCGGGCAGGGTCTGCACCCAGGCCAGGATCGCGAGCGAGAGACCCTGTGAGATGAAGAACTGGGCCGACTCGGCGGCCCAGGCCAGCATGAGGGCGCTGCCGATGATGGAGGGGAAGGTCCAGAGGGCGTTGAGGACGCCCCCCTTGGCGGCGATGGCCGCGCCCGAAGCCAGCTTCACGCTCCCCTCCCCTCTTCCGCCAACGGTTTCTCCAGGCCATCCGGCCGCCGCCCCGCGGCACCCTCGCACCCGGCGGTTCTAGAAGCCGCTCCCGCCGTCCTACTCGAGGTCCCTGGGCACGGCCCCCTTGGGCCGCGGGAGCGTTCCCTGCCCGCCCGGAGAGAGCGTCGCCGGGGCTGCCCGCTGGTAGGAGAAGGGCGCCGAGGCGCCGCCGTCGGGGTTTTGGACTTGGATGGAGACGACCTGGCCCTTGGGCACCATGGTTTTGAGGGCAGAGCCCTTCTTGGCGATCAGGGTCCCGGCATTCTTGAAGGTCGTTTCGGGCACCTCGGTCCCGCCGATGAGTACCTTCGCCCCGTCTTGGAAGAGCGTGCCCAGGACCTTCAGGCGGAAGGGGTTCTGCAGCTTCTTGACACCGCTGATGGTGGGAGAAGTGACGCTCACAGTGATCAAGAGGTGGTTGTCCGTGGCAGTGGCGCCGGAACCATCGGTGGCCGTGAGGACAACCGTGAAGTTGCCGGCTGCGGTGTAGGTGTGGCTCACCGAGGGACCGCTCCCGTGGGCCGAGCCGTCCCCGAAGTCCCAGTCGTACGTGTAGGGGGCCGTTCCCTGGACGGGCTGGGCCGTAAAATCCACGGTGAGAGGGACGTCGCCCTGGCCCACGGAGGCGCTGGCGGTCACCCCGAAGTAGGGCTGACTGATGTAGGACGCGATCTCCGGAAGGATCTGCGCCATCTCCACGCCCTGGTTCATGTCGGTGCTCGTGCACGTATACCCGCTGATCCCGAAGTGGTGAAGGGCGATGACCAGGTTGGTGGCGTCGTCCATCACGGGCGAGCCCGAGGAGCCGCCCTCCGTGTCCGCGTAGTAGCCGATGTCGCTGCCGGGCACGTTGCCGGTTAGCCCCACGCCGTCCACCTTGGCCAGGCCGCCGTCCATGTCGGAGTTGACAGAGAACTGCTTGGGCTGCCCGCCGGGATGGCCCGCGATCCACATGGTCTCGCCCACCGTGGGCGCGGCGCCGCTCAGGGTGAGCCAACCGTAGCGCTGGGCGGGGTTGTCGTTGGAGAAGGCCAGCAGGGAGTAGTCCAGGTCGTAGTTCGTGGTGACCAGAGTGGCGCCGTCGCTGGCGGAAGCGTAGGCCGCCGTCCCGGAGCCGCAGGCGGGCGTCTGGTACTCCCACCAGACCTCCAGCGAGTTCGCGCCCGACTGGTCGCTGATGCAGTGATTGCAGGTCAAGAAATGATTGTACTTGGACACGAGGAAGCCGGTGCAGAGATACCAGGCTCCCCCCTCCTGAAAGAGCATGCGCCCCACCGCTTCGCCCGCCCGCGTCTTGCCGGCGTCGCCGGCGTAGCAGGCGGCGTCCTGCATGTCGTTGTTCCCGCAGATGGACTCGGGCACGAGTGCGGCCTCGGCGAGCGGGGCGAAGCCGAAGCCCACCCGGTCGATCTCCACGCCCCAGGGATTGGAGCCCTTGGCTGCCCGGATCTCCAGGGTTACGACCTGGGTGAGGACCGCCGGGATCCAGGTCCCTTCGGTCAGCGACCCCTCGTGGTGGTAGATTTCCTTCCCCGTTCCGTCCATCACCAGCAGCACGTCCTTGGGGCCGAGAGCGAGCTTGGCCAAGTGGAGCTTCACGAAGGTGGAGCCGGGGAACGCCAGCTCCTGATGCCACGATTTCGCCTGGATGGGGTGCGGCGAGCCGACTCGGACGTCGATGGTCTCGCCCACCTTGGTGCGGGCCGCCACGGGAGTGAGGCCCACCCATAAGACCAGAACGAACAGCCCTGCCATCTTGAGCTTGCGCATACCGATCCTCCTGAGCACCGGCCCTCTTCAAGGACATGGTGCCCAAACAGTGTAGGCGGGGTGTCCATGGCGGTCAAACGACAGGGGAGGGCGAGACACGAGATGGGGGACGCCAAACCATCGATGGGAGCCAGATTCCAGGCTCCTCCGTGTCCCTGTTCCTCCCCACGAACACCCTCAGACCAGCCCCTTCCCGCCCCCATCGCGGAATTCGGGACCTTCCCTTCCGTTCGAGGGGCGGCGGGCGGTACCATGGTCTCCCGGGAGGCGCGTTGAACCTCAAGATTCTGCATCGCTACGTGCTGAAGGAGATGACGGGGCCTTTCCTGATCGGCCTCGTGGTTTACTCCTTCCTGTTCCTGATCAACCTGCTCTTCCAGTTGGCCAGCCTGGTGATCCAGCAGGGGCTCTCGGCGGGGGCCTCGGGCATGCTCTTCCTCCTGGGACTGCCGGGATTGCTCAGCTACACCCTCCCCGTGGCACTCCTCCTGGGTACCATCATCGCCTTCAGCCGGCTCTCGGGAGACAGCGAGATCATCGCCCTCAGGGCGGGCGGGGTCTCCAGCACCCGGCTCCTGACCTCGCCCCTTCTGTTCGCCTCGGTCATGACTCTCCTGCTGCTGGCCATCAATCTCTGGCTCATCCCCGCCAGCCGCAGCGCCTCGGACGAGATCCAGTCGGAGGCGAGCCAGGGGCTCAACGTCGTGCGGCTGCTGCGACCGGGGGTCTTCTTCGACAGGATTCCGGGCGTCCTGCTCTACGCCGGCCGGGCCGACGTAAAGGCGGGCCGATACGAGCACATCCTAGTCTTCCAGCACGGGAGCCCCTCCCAGGACCTGCTCACCCTGGCGGATTACGGCCGGGCCATCCGCTCGGCGGACGGTCAGAGCCTCCAGTTCCTCCTCTCCGACGGGGAGACGGTCCAGTTCGACCGGAAGCGACCCGGCACCGTCCAGACCTCCACCTTCCGGGAACAGGCCCTGACCGTCGAAACCCAGGGGGGGCAGGTCAGCCCCCCGCAGAAGGGGATCATGGAGTACTCCACGGCCGAGCTCCTGGGCGCGCTGAACCTGCCGCCCCAGGAGAGCGATCCCGCCCTGATCCGGAGGCAGCGCTACGCCCTGCTTTACGAGATCAACCGCCGGCTGTCGGCCTCCCTGGTGCCCCTCTTCTTCGTGCTCATCGGCGTCCCGCTCGGCATGGTCAACACCCGCGGCGGCAAGGGGGCCGGCTTCAGCCTCTCGCTCATCGTGCTCCTGGGATACTGGATTCTCACCTCAGCCCTCGGCGACATGGCCCAGGCGGGGCGGCTGACCCCCTCCCTGGCCGCCTGGTTGCCCGACCTGCTGCTGATGCTCGTGGGCCTCCTCCTGGTGACCACGCGGGACCGCATCACGACGCCGACCTGGATGCGCCCCCTCGCCCTTCTCTTTCCGGCCCGCCAGGAGAAGGCGGCCTCCGGCGCGGCTCCGCCCGAATCGCCGAAAATCGCCGCCGGCCGAGGGCTGCCTATCCTGGATCGGTACCTTCTCGCCAGGATGCTGAAGACCTTCCTGCTCATCAGCTCCTCAGTCCTCCTGCTGGACTGGATCATCGAGATACGGGGCCTCTCGGAGTTCATCACCGGGAGCCAAAAGCTAAAGCTCCTGGGGAGCTATCTTCTCAACCAATCCCCGGGCGTCCTGGTCATGCTCGTCCCCCTGGCCGTCCTTATGACCGTCCTCGTCACCTTCGGGGTACTGGAGCGCACCAACGAGATCCTGGCCATGAAGGCCTCGGGAGTCTCCGTCTACCGCATCAGCCTTCCGGCCTTCGCCCTGGCCGCCGCGGCCTGCCTGTTCCTCTGGGCTATGGGCGAGGCCGTGGTGCCTGGAACGAGCCGCAGGGCGCAGTCCACGCGCGATCACATCAAGGGACTCGTGGGCCGAAACCTTTCCAGCACCATGGACGTCTGGCTTTTCGCCCCCGACCGCCACGTCCTCTTCCACTACAACCACTACGACTCGCGCACCAAGAGTTTCCAGGGCTTTTCGGAGTACCGTTTCTCTCCCGAGCGCTTCAGGCTCGATTCGCGCTTTTTCGCCAAACAGGCCCACTTTCCCGCACCCAGCTCCGACCCCGGAGACCTTGCTTTCACAGAGGGATGGAGCTGGCGGCGCGGTGGCTCACCCGTGTTCAAAGAGCTGCCCAAGGGCACCCGGCAACTGGGCCTGCCACTGCACTACTTCGTGGCGCCGGCCTTCCTGGAGGGGCAGTACTTCTCCTCCCGGGAGCTCAAGGCCCTGATTCGCGAGTTGCGAGCCAAGGGGTACCCGTCGCGGCAGCAGGTGGTTGATTACTACGAGAAGCTCCCCGACGCCCTGGCCCCCCTGATTCTCCTCCTGCTGGGGCTTCCCTTCGCCTTCGCAACGGGCCGCCGAGGCTCGCTGTACGGCATGGCTATCGCCCTGGGCCTCTCCATCGCCTACTACGTCATGATGGCGATCTTCAACTCCGTAGGCGCCATGGACTGGCTCAACCCAGCCCTGGCCGTCTGGGCTCCGGCCATCCTCTTCGGCTGCGCCGGGGGCTACCTCCTGCTCAATCTCCGCACCTAATCCCAGCCGACTAAGCCGATCCGTTGACCATTCGGGTCGCGGCCAGCCCCGCAGAATAGCTCCCGGAGGGCCTCTCTGCCCAATCGGCATAGATAAGCCCTCGTGGGCTTTCCCTGTCACACCACCGTGCGTAAGGGTCCGTACACGGCGGTTCGGTGAGTTGTGCGCTCAGCCCGGTGCGAGAGAGGGCAGGCCGAGTCTCGTGAAGAAGGCGTTGGGAAGAGCGTAGCTTAATGCTGGGCTTTTGCTGATGCGCCAGGGGCGGTGCGCGCTACCGGCAGGTCTCGCCGACAGTTGCTTGCCCACACCCTAGATTCTCCGCCGCCAGCACTTTCTCCATGAGCCGCGCTGTTTCCGCCGGGCTTTCGGTCCCGCGCCCTGCGGTAGCCGCTTCGGCCCTTCCCTCCACGCGCCCTCGGGCTTCACCCTCAAGCGTCGCTTCGAAGGTCAGGTCACCCCGGATTTTCCGCCGCTCTGCATCCGCCATGGCCGCGTCCTACTCGCCTCTCCCACCGTTCGGGCCTTCGGGAAACCTCTCCCCTACTATGCCCTCTGCTGACTCCTGCACCGCGATCGGAGAGCCTCGCGGCTTTCCCAGTCCCGATTCCGGGACACGGCGCAGGCCTCCCGGGGTAAGTCCAGCCGCCTTCCGCGCACTACCGCCAGATTGTCGCTTTGCGCCCTTGATGGATATGGACTTCGCGGTCACTGGCCCGCTCGTCCGGCGCTCACGCAATCCCATCTATCGGACCCTCCACCGGAGGGCCCTCCCGCTCGCTGCTTCGCAGCTTGCGGAGATGGGCCCCTTATCTGGTTCTTGTCCATCGGCCCGCGCGTTTGCTCCACGCTTCCTTCAGACCCCACCTCACGGTGACGCCCTTGCGCTTCGCTAACCCTTCACCTCCATCAGGTTGGGTAGGGGACTTGCACCCCCAAGCTGCTGAACATGCCCGGCACACCAGTGAATGGAGGGCCTGCGAAGCAGGCGGGGGGCGCATCATCCAGGCAGGCGGCGATAGACCTCGCGGCGATGGCCGATTCGCAAGACGAGGATGACCAGCTCCTCCTCGTGCAGGGTGTAGACGACACGGTAGTCGCCCACGCGGAAACGGAAGAGAGGCCACCGTGCAGTGCTTTCCAAGGGACTGCCGAGATGGGGGTTCTTGGTGAGGCGCGAAAGTACGGCCTCGCGGATGCGCTCCGCCGCCGGGCGGCCGAGGCGCCTCAAGTCCTTGGCCGTTTCAGGGTCCCATAGGCCCCTCCAAGCGGGCTTCACTTCTCGGCCTTCTTGCGCGGGGCGGAACGGCGGACGGGCTTCTTCGGCGCGGCTGCGCGCCGTTGGTCCCAACCGAGGCTCTTCCATAACTCTTCGGCGGAAACCGGCGTTTCGCCTTTTTCCAGGCGGGCGACGGCGAGAAGAACGTCCTCCTTCTCCGCGAGATACTGGGCGATGGCCTCTTTCACATAGTGGCTCTTGCTCCTGCGCGTCTCCTTCGCCAACCGTTCGAGCCGGTCTTCCGTCTCTTTGTCCAGCCGGACACCGATCATGGGCGGCCTCCTCGTACAACATGTATAACGTGTACTACCGGGCTTGTCCAGCCTGACGCGAGAAGGCATTGGCGCTCGAGATGTCGCGCGCCGAGCCGGGCGAGGCGCGAGCGCGGACGGCACGGCCGAGCGCCTGGCTTTGCCAGCGCGCAGGCCAACCGACACTCTGGCCGCAAGGCAGCCGGGCGCGGCGGCGGAGCGGTGATCGGCCGCACGCACGCGGCCGCTGCGGCTTTTTCAGCCGGTCACCCCGGCAGGTGAAGCGCTTCGGGGTTCGCGCCGTGAGTGGGTGAGTGGGTGAAACACGCGATTCCGGACTCCCTGCGGTCGCCGGAAGGACGGCCAGGAGAAGGATGGCGGGTATGCGGTAAAAAGGGGGGGCACCGCTGCGAGAACGGTGGCGGATTTGGAGGAATAACTCAGGGCTTCTTCGGCGTGGGTACCCCGAGGTCGCGGCAGATCTTCGCCGCGAGCTGATCCACGATCTCGATGTGCCGGGGAATGGCGGAGCGCTTGTGCAGAGACGGGTTGTGCCACCAGGAGTGGCGCGCTCCTTCTCGCAGCAATTCCCAAATTCCGCGATGGAAACGCGGGTGCCTCCGACTACCGCTCGGGTTCACCGGGGAAAGGCGTTGTCTCCTGGA
>JBMFSH010000022.1:0-43917 GCA_049967655.1 Acidobacteriota bacterium | reverse complement strand
AGCGTAACCCGGTCCGGGCCAAGATGGTCCGGATGGCGTGGGACTATGAATGGTCAAGCGCGCGCTTCCACGCCGGGCTCGACTCGCCGCCGCCGTGGCTGGAGATGAAGCGATGGTCGCGCTGGGTGGATATCCGCCATTGGAAGGCGGAACTCAGGAAGGGCACGGAGGAGGGGATGGACGAAATGCGCTTCCACACGCGTCGGGGCCGCCCTCTCGGGAGCGACAAGTTCGTGGCCAAGATGGAGGCGCTCGTGGGACACCGCATCAGGCCGCTCCCCATCGGCCGGCCGAGAAAAGAAGAGGGAAAATAGGTGGCTGTCCCTAATTATTCCCTACCGGGAGCTGCCCGTGCCGAGGAACGAGAGGGGGGAGGTGATCGACCTCAGCCGCGCCAAGCCCCAAACGTCGCCGGCCTGCCAACAGTGCGGGAAGTGCGTCGAGGTCTGCCCCATGAGCGCCATTGATCCCGACGACGTCTCGGCCATCGTCGGCGAGTGCATCCGGTGCAACGCCTGCGTCAAGACCTGCCCCTCGGAGGCCAAGTATTTCGCCGATGGCGGCTACCTCACCTTGAAGCGCTGGCTGGAGAGGCGCTGCCTCCAGAGGCGTGCGCCGGAGTTCTTCCTGTGAGCAGGCGGTTCGCGCCTCGACTCGCTGACCCAGCGCGGGAAGCGGGCTCAGAGCCCGGAATGCCGCATGGGCCCAACCCGGAGACGCCATCCCTGGTTCACCGTGCGGGGGATAAGCGGAATAGCGGAGTTCCGCGGTTCAACCCTCCTCAAGGCCCTTCCTCTTCTTGACTTCGGATAGTGTTCGGGCCCAAGCTCAAAGCGTGATTCCGAAGCACGGGCGGCGGAGCCGGAGCCTGGAGGCAGGCGTGAAGGGTTCGCACTGGAGTCTGCGGCGGTCCGGTAGTCGCTGGAGGCGGCGCTCCTGACGGCGGTGCACGTGGACGTGCAGGCCGCGGCCGGGCTGAGAATCGCGGGCTGAACCCGGCTCCCGCGGAGAGGATACGGAGGCGGAAGGGGGCTGGGGAACGGCGGAAAGAAGGACTCCGGACGCGCCGCGCTTGCCGGAGCGACGGGAAAGAGGACGCCCTGGGGGCTTCGGTTTATCGTGGAGGAACGCATGCACATCCTGTGGACACTGGTGATCGGCCTTCTGGCGGGAATCGTGGCGAAGATCATCACGCCGGGCAAGGATCCCGGTGGGTGCATCGTCACCATGCTCCTGGGCATCGCGGGGGCGTTTCTGGCCACCTACCTCGGCCAGATGATCGGCTGGTACAAGGCGGGACAGGGCGCGGGGTTCATCGGCGCCGTGGTGGGCGCCGTCATCCTCCTGGTCGCCTACCACATTCTCCGGAAGATCATGTCCTGATCGAGGGAAGGTGCCGAGGGGACGCCGTGCCGGTGTTTATCCTCGGCAATCCTCCTCTGTTCATGGGTGGCGTTGGAAGCTTCCAGCGATCCGGCAGATGGAGCCGGAAGACAAGTGACGCGCGGATATCGGGAAAGCTCCCTCTTCGCTGGAATTCCCGACCCCGCCGGTCGGGCCTGCCCCGAATTGGATTCTGGACTCGCCCCGCTCGCCAGAATGACGAGGCGGAGCGTTGGGCAGGCACCGTGTCCAGCCTGAGTGGAGCCCTCAACCCCCGCGCGCGGCCTTGCTGACGAGCTTGGCGAGCTCCTTCATCTTGAAGGGCTTGGCGATGAACTGGAAGGCGCCAAGGGCCTGGGCCTCGTGGCTGGTCTCGATGGTGGCGTAGCCGGTGATGACGATGACCTGGGTGGAGGGGGCCTTCTCCTTGATGAAGCGGAGCAGGTCCATGCCCGAGGGGCCCTTCATCTTCATGTCCGTCACGAGGACGTGGAAGCTTCGCTCCTTGAGGCGCTCCAGGGCCCTCTCGCTCTCCGTGAAGACCTCCACCTCGAACCCCTCGCGCTCCAGCACGGGCTTGAGCCGGTCCCCCACGATCGGTTCGTCGTCCAGCACCATCACACTCTTCTCGGCCATGGTTCACCCCCCCTATGGTCCTACTCTTAGGCTTTCGCCGGCCCGCGGTCAAGGCGCGGGCCGGCTGTTCCCGTCTTCTCGCCGTTTGCGAGGGGCAGGCAGACGTGGAAGGTGGTGCCCCGCCCCCGCTCGCTGGTCGCTTCGATCGTTCCGCCGTGTTTCTGGATGATGCTGTAGCAGATGGAGAGGCCGAGCCCCGTCCCCTTGCCCGGCTCCTTGGTCGTGAAGAAGGGGTCGAAGACGTGGGGCATGTGCTCGGGCGGGATGCCGGTGCCCTCGTCGCGGACCTCCACGCAGACGCGGTCCGAGCCCTTCTCCACCGCGACCTCCACCGTCAGGGGCCCGCCCCCCGGCATGGCCTGGACGGCGTTCAGGAAGAGGTTGAGGAAGACCTGCCGCAACTGGTTGGCGGCGCCGCGAACGCGCGGCAGTCCGGGCGGCGCCCTCAGCTCGAAGCGGACGCCGTTGAGGACCATCTCGTTCTGGGCGATGCGGCGGGTGGCTTCGATCACCTCCAGGAGGTCCACGGGCACCAGTTCGGGCCGCTCGTCCCGGGTGAAGTCCAGGAGGCTCTTGACGATCTCGCCCGCCCGCTCGGTCTCGAAGTAGATGTCCTGCAGCAGCCTCCACTTCTCCTCGTCGCTGAGGGCCTTGAAGTCCTCCATGAGGGCCTCGGCGGTGATGGCGACGTTGTTCAGAGGGTTGTTGAGCTCGTGGGCGATGCCCGAGGTGATGGTGCCCATGGCCGTAAGCTTGCCGGCCTGGATGAGCTTCTCCTGGTTGGCCTGGAACTCGGCCAGCATCTGGTTGACGGCCAGGGCGAGCTCGGAGAACTCGTCGCGGTAAGCCCGGGCGGGCCGGATGAGGCTGAAGTCGCCCTGGGCGATGCGCCGAGTGTAGGCCTGGAAGCGCCGGATGGGGTCCATCAGGGCCCGCGTGAAGAAGAAGGTGATGAGGAGGAAGAATCCCAGCAGGACGGCCAGCATGGTGCCGAAGAGCATCTCGGAGCTGTGCAGGAGACGCGCCACGGAACTGCGCTCCCGGTGGACGAGCTCGCGCCCCCGGAAGGCGATCTCGGCCTCCAGGGCCTGGGCGGCGGCCATCTCCCGGCCGCGCTCCTCTGCGTTGGCGGTGGATTCCAGCCGCCCCAGGAGGCTGCGGTACTCGGCCAGCCTGGAGAGCAGCTTGGAGTAGGCCTCGGCCTCGCTCGGGCTGCGCTGCTGTCCCTTGTCCGCCATGAGGAGCGCCTCGGCCTCCTCGACCCGCGCCCTCGCATCGCGCAGGGCCTCCACCGAGCTTCCCTCCTGGCGCTCCAGGAGCTGGACACGGAGGGACCGGCTGTAGAGCATCTCCAGGGCCTCCAGGAGGTCGAGCTGGCCGCGCACCTGGCGGATGCGGGTGAGCGCCACCAGGCCGAAGAGGCCGCAGAGGATGAAGCAGAGCATCAGGCTGAGGATCAGGCGATGGCGGATGGGAATGGAGGGGCGCGAGAGGATCACCCGCTGGGCCTCTTCCAGCTCCCGCTGAAGGGGTAGGCTGTGGCTGGTGCGGCGGTTGGCCACCGGCGAATCGCTCATGGTCCCCCCCCTCAGGCGGCGGCCGCCGAGTCCCCTCCCGCGAGATCCCGCCGCGCCCCTGTGCAGGCTTCACCAGTAGTATACGGCCCGCCGGGATCGGGGACAAACGGGCGAGAGGGAAGGCGGGATTCGGAAAGGGAAAGGAGATTTACCAGCAAGACACCAAGGCACGAAGGCACTAGGAATTTGGGGTGGGGAGATTGACCGGGGCGTGATGGATGGTGCGAGGACGGCGCGGCGGCCTCTTGAGTTGCCTCGCGCCAGTGGCCCGTGCCCGCCGTGGGAGCGGCCTCCAGGTCGCGCTCCCTCCAAGTCCGCCGCCCGCCCGTAGCGGCCGATGCTGCCGTCGGCCGAACGGCCGCAAGGATTGGCGGCCGCTGCGAAGATCTCCCTCCGATCCTTTGCTGTCTTCAATCTGTGAACTGCACTCTTCAATCGGCAATCCGGCCTCCCCCCAAATCCCGCGATGGAAACGCGGGCGCCTTCGGCTATCGCTCGGGTTCATGGGAGAAAGGCATTGTCTCCTGGACGGGGAGGGCCATGGCCTTGCCCCCCGAACCGCGAGCCAAGCCCGACGGTTCGGGAGATTGCCCTGCGGAGCCCAGCTCCACGGGCCAAGCCCGTGGAGCCTCACCCCACCCTTGGTGCCCTTCTCGCCCTTGGATCGAGGGCGCCCCAATCCCTTGATAAGGGACAAGGGCCTCTTCTTCAATGGCTTGTTCCACCTGATTTCCATGCTCTTTCCCCCGTTCCATCGCGGGGTTGGGGTTCCTGGCCCAGGTGCATCTCGGGCCGGTCCTTCAGGAACCCGTCCATGGCCATGGTCGCTCCACGGCGTTCCCGACCTCACCGGCCCTTGAGCTGCTCGTTCTCCCGGGTGATACGGCGCCATTCGAGGGCGCGCTCGATGGCGATGAGCACCTGCTCCTTGCGGAAGGGCTTGGTGATGTAGTCGTAGGCGCCCCGCCGGACGGCCTCCTGAGCCGACTCCAGGCTTCCGTAGGCCGTGATGATGACCACCGGGAGGGCGGGGTCGTGGGCGTGGACCACGCCGATGACCTCCAGGCCGTCCCGGCCGAGCATCTTCAGGTCCGAGATCACCATTCCGAAGGAGTGGGTCCTCAGGAGCTCCTCCAGCTCCAGCGGGTTATTAGTGGTGACGACCTCGTGGTCGGTCTTGGAGGTGATGATGGTCTCCAGCAGCAGGAGCATGTCCACTTCGTCATCCAGGATCAGAATTCTCTCCGCCATGGCCTATCTCCTCTCGCGGCCCCCCGCGCCGAAGGCCCATGAGATCGGCGCCGCGGAGCACAAAGAGGGCGCAGGGAAATGCGTTCCTTCATTGCAGAACCCCGTGCCCCTCGTGTGCTCCTTAGCCGGATCTCGTCTTGGAAATGGTATCACGCCTCCTCCTCCGGGGGCGCCGTCCGGAGGCGGATCACGAAGGTGCTCCCCGACGGCTGGCCGCCCGCCTCGGACTCGTGGACGCTCGTCACGGTGATGGTGCCGCCCGCGTTTTCGATGATGCCGTGGCTGATGGAGAGCCCAAGGCCCGTCCCCTCGCCCGGAGCCTTCGTGGTGAAGAAAGGGTCGAAGATCCTCTCCAGATCGTCTTGTCGTATCCCTTGGCCCGTATCGCTCACGGCGATCTCCACCCACTCGCCGGTGCGCCGCGTGCGGAGCGTGAGCACGCCCCCGTCGCGCATGGCGGCCCTGGCGTTGGTCACGAGGTTGAGGAGCACCTGCTGGAGTCCGTGCGGCTCCCCGATGACGCGAGGGAGTCCGGGCTCCAGCTCCGTCACGACCCGCACCTTTTCTGTGAGCAGGGTGTTCTGAACCATCTCCACCATGCGCTGGAGCTCCTCGTTGACGTCGGCGGTCTCGGCGGCCTGCTCGGGCACCCGCGCGAAGCGGTTCAGGTTCTCCACGATCTTCTTGCAGGCCAGCCCCTGCCTCTCGATGATCTTGAGCTGTTCGTAGACCTTGGTGCCCGGCTTCTCCCCTTCGAGGAGCAGGTCCGTGAAGCCGAGGATGATGGCGATGGGATTGTTGATCTCGTGCGCCACGCCGGCGGCCAGGGTGCCGAGGGCCGCCAGGCGGGCGCTGAGGTTGATCTGCTGCTCCTTCTGCTTCTTGATCTGGCCCCAGTAGCGCTCCAGGCGGATTAGCGAGAGGAGGCCCGCCAGGATGGCCAGGAAGATGGCGGTCTGCACGAAGAACTGCCGCAGGAAGAGGGCGCGCACCATGCCCTGGACCTCGCTCACCGGGGCCACGACGGCCACCGACCAGAGCACCTCCCGCCGGTCGTGGTCCAGGATCACGGGGGCGAATCCGATGAGCTTCCGGACGGGCCCCCGGATCTGCCGGTGCCAGCCCGAGACGTACTCGCCGGTGCCCGACTGGCCCTTGAGCATCCGCTCGCGCATGATCACGTTGATCCCCTCGAAGCCCATCCTGGGGTCCTTTCTCTGGCGGGCGGTGAAGGCGTTCTGGCCGATGAAATCCCGCATGGGGTGGGCCAGGAAGGTCCCCTTCTCGTTGATCACCCAGGCGTAGCCCGAGGTGCCCGACCGGGCGTCCTCGGTGAAGCGCGTGGCGAGGGCGGAGGCGTCCACCACGAAGAGGAGTACCCCCGAGAAGACGTGCGGCGGGTGAGGCCCGAGCCCACCGCGGGAGGCGGGGTAGTGGGGCGTGGCCAGCAGGAGGAGCGGACGGCCGCCGAGGCGGGCCTCCTCCACCGGCAGCCGGTCCCCCAGGTAGACGCGGCCGCGGTTCTCGGGCCTCTGGGCCCACCGGAAGTAGGGCTCCTCGGCGTAGGTGCCCCGCTCCAGCCGGACGCGCCCCCGCGCATCGCACACCTCGCACGTCTCGCCCGAGGCGTCCACGTACCGGATCTCCAGGAGCTCGTCGCTCTGGACCGAGCGGAGGGTCACCTGAAGGCGGCTCTTCCAGTCCTTGCTCCCGGGCTGGCTCAGGCTGGGAGACTCGTTGAGGACCAGCAGCTCGCGCCGCAGAAAATCCAGGTCCTGGTGGATCAGGACGGCCAGGTTCTCGGCCAGCACGAGCTGCTGCTGGTTGAACTCCTGGGACACCACCTGCCGCATCTTGCCGAAGGAGACCAGCCCCAGGATGAAGGCCGCCACGAGCAGGGCCGCCGCGGCGACCATGCCGACGAGGGGCACGACCCTTCGGTTTTGGTACCAGCGCACGGCTACCTCCCTTCTCTGGTGCCGGGCCGAAGCCCGAGCGTGAAGTCACCCGCGAGAAAGGCGCGGGTCGCCCTCTCCGCGGCCCCCTCGTCGGTCATGAGGGTGTCCGCCTGCCGCGTCACCACCAGGAGCCGCCCCAGCAGCCTCAGCGCCGCCTCCAGCCCCGCCCGGCCAGACCTGTCGAGGCGGGCGAAGAGGGCGTCCTCCCGGGCTGAGACCGAGAACCCCGCCTGCTCCAGGACCTTGGCCATGAAGGCCACGCGGCGCGTCTTGCCCGCCGCGTCCGCCGCCCCGCCGTGGAAGAGAAAGGCGGCGTAGTTGGAGGCATCGTCGTCGGAGAGCGAGGCGTCCACGCGGGAGAAGTGGAAGCCGAGGCGGAAGCAGAGGTTCAGGTAGGAGCGGGAGACCACCGCGAAGTTCGGCTCGGCCATCCGCTGGAGGAGGTCGCCCGAGGACAGCGTAGAGGCGATGGTGGAGGCCGCGGCGCGGGCGTCCACGGCGGAGCCGGTGTCCCACGGAACCTCGGCCACCCCCCGCCACACCGCCAGGAGCGGCTCGCACCGGAACTGTTCGGGGGCCACCGTGCGGCTCCCCTCGGGCACCTCCAGCCCGCCCCCCAGGTCGATGAAGGTGAAGTCGAGGGGGATGGGGCTCCGGAGTTTCAGCGCCCCGCGCGCGCCGGCCGTGGCGCGTCCGCCCGCCAGGAACATCTCCTGGACCGCCATCTCGTGGGAGAAGCGGAGCAGGTCGTGCAGGGTGCGGCAGCCCGAGGGCTTGAACTGGCGAGCCCTGGGATCGGTGAGGTTCAGCGGCGTGAGGTGGGAGAGAACCTCTCGTAGACGCCGGAAGAGGGGAGAGTCGGCCGACTCCTGCGCGCGCGACGCGGCCGCCGCCGCGAGCAGGGACTCCTGGCGCCCCTCGTAGATGTTGCCCATCTCCGCGTCCACCGTCACGACCTGGCCGGGGTGCAGGCGCTCCATGGCTCCCCGGACACCGACGATGGCGGGGACCCGGAACTCGCGCGCCACGGTGGCCAGGTGGCTGGCTGCCGAGCCCGCCTCCGTGACGACGGCGGCCACGCGGTGCACCGCCTCGGCCAGCTGCGGCGAGGCGGCTCGGGCGACGAGGACGGCCCCGGCGGGCACCGCGCCCAACTCCTCCTCGCTGGCGAGGAGGGCCACGGGGCCGGCGCCCACGCCGCGCGAAGCGATCACCCCCTCGGAGAGGATCGGCTCCAGCCCCTGGCGCAGGGCCGCCACCCCGGGCCCGGGCGTCGCCCGGGAGGCCAGCCTCAGGGGCCTGGACTGGAGGATGAGCACGCGCTCCTCGGCGTCCACCGCCCACTCCACGTCCTGGGCCCGCCCGTAGTGCTCCTCGAGCCGGAGGCCGTATTCGCCCAGGAGGGCGAGCTGGTCCCGTGTTAGACAGGGCTGCTCCCGCATCCAGCCGGGCACGGCGGTCTCCACGAGGCCCTCGCCCTCGCGGCACAGGAGCATCGTCTCCTTCCGGGCCACGGTGCTTCCCAGCACGGCGTGGCCCTCCTCCCTCGACACCCGGAAGAGATCGGGCGTGCTGCGGCCGTCCACGGTGGTTGGGCCGAGCCCCCAGTGGCCCGCCACGAGCATGGCGTCCGAGTCCGGCTCCTGCGGATCCCGCGTGTAGAGGACGCCGCTGGCCCGGCCGTCCACCATGGCGATGACGCCCACGGCCATGGGTAGCAGCGCATCGGAGAGCCCCCTGGCCTTGTAGTAGACCAGGGCCCGCGGGCTGAACTGGCTCGCTATGACCTCCTTGCAGGCCTCCAGGAGGCGGTCCCGGCCCACGTTGAGGAGGGTCGCGTACTGGCCCGCGAAGCTGAACTCCCCGTCCTCCCCCACGGCGCTCGAGCGGACCGAGACCAGGGGGGAGGAGCGCCCCAGGCGCCGGGCGAGGCCGTCGTAGCTATCGAGGATGGCGTGGGCTCGGTCGGCGGGCCAGGGGACGGCGGCGATCTCCCGGGCGATGAGGGCGCTGATCCGGACGAGGGCCGCCTGGTCCGCCAGCACCAGCCCCTGGACCGTCTCCGAGAGGGTTCCCAGCAGCGCGCCGGCCTCCAGAAAGTCGCGGCAGGCCCGGCTGGTGACCACGAAGCCGTCGGGCACGGGCAGCCCCACCTTCGAGCGGATCTCGGCCAGGCGGAGGTTCTTGTTCCCCACGAGCTCCACGGGCACCTCCGGGATGGCCGACAGGTCCAGCACCGGCGGCCCGGGAGGCGGGCCGGCGGCCTGGGCCATGGAGCCGCTCACCGCCTCCTCCACGCGCGCCAGCGCCGGCCGGAGCCCCCGGTAGCGCCCGTCGGAGAGCTCGTCCAGAGCCGCGACGGAAGCCCGGCCCTCCTCCATCAGCCGGCCCACGGCCTGCCGAACGTAGGCCATGTCGAAGAGGTACTCGCCGGAGGCCTTGGCCTGGAGATCCGCCATGAGATCGAGGGCGGCGTTGTTGGCCGCGACCAGGCGTTTGAAGGCCTCGTATTTGCGCTGGAGCGCCCGGCTCGGGTCCTCGCCGGCCCCCCTCGCCAGCCGCTCCCTCAGCCCCCGGACCCACCCCTCCCAGTCCATCGTCATCCCTCACGCCCGGCCCCTTCGGGCCGGATGGCGGGGTCGAAGAGGTAGTTCCCCGAGAGGAAGGCCGACGCGTGCCACTCCACCGAACTGCCGGGCCCCATCCGCATGTCGAGCTGCCGGGTGGCGATGATCAGGCGTCCCACCTGGTCCAGCCGGTCCAGCAGGGTCTCCTTGCCGAACTTGCGGAGGCGGCCGTTCACCAGGTCCCCCTGCCTCTCCACCTGGAAGTCCAGCCGGGAGAGCACCTCCGCGATGAAGGCGCACCGCCGGGCCCTGCGCTCCGGGTCCGCGGCGC
The DNA here is from genome assembly GCA_049967655.1 of Acidobacteriota bacterium. Classification (GTDB taxonomy): domain Bacteria; phylum Acidobacteriota; class UBA4820; order UBA4820; family DSQY01; genus DTPS01. The sequence continues at coordinate 34,214 of JBMFSH010000022.1, read as the reverse complement.
CGCCCTTGAAGCGGAAGCTCACGTAGTTGCGGTGCAGGGAGTCGGAGCAATAGGCGTCCACGGCGGCGAAGTGGTAGCCGATCCGGGAGCTGAAGTTGCAGTAGGCTTCGGCCACGATGGCGTAGCTGCGGTCGCCCAGCCGCCGCTGGCCGAGGTCGTGGCGGGGGGAGAAGAGCGACTCGGTAGCCACGGAGACGAAACCGGTCACGCTGATGCCGCGGGGCTCCCACCACCGCAGCTCGGGGTTCGTCATGCCCGCCAGGAGGGCTCGCATGGGCCCGGAGGCGATCTCCTCGGCGGATACCGCGCCGCCCTCCGCGGTCGGAGCCAGCCCGCCGCCCAGATCGATGAGGTAGACCTCGAAGGGCAGGCGCGCCTCCAGCCTCACGGCGCGGGCCTCTCCATCGGCCACCTGGTCGCTCACGCGGAACATCTCCTCGAAGGCCTTCTCGTGGATGAAGCGGGCGATATCGTGGAAGCTCTGGCAGGATGAGGGCTGGAAGTCGGGCGATCGGGGGTCCGTAAGGTTGAGGGGGACGATGAACTGGGCCGCCTCCTGAAGCACCTGGTAGATGGGCGTTCCCCGGATGCTGCGCCGGATCCCGCTCGGGGCCTGGCCGACCAGGAGCCCCTCCACTCGACCCTCGTAAACGGCGCCGCGGTCCGCGTCCACGGTCACCACCTGGCCGGGCTTCAGGACCGCCGTGGCCTTCTGGGCGTCCAGTACGGCCGGCACCCCGAACTCCCTGGCCAGGGAGGCCATGTGCCCCGTGGCACCGCCCACGTCCGTCACGACGGCGGCGGCGCGGTCCAGGACCTTCACGAACTGCGGGGAGGAGTGGCGCGCCACCAGCACGCCGCCTTCGGGGAAGAGGCCCAGCTCCTCGGGGCTGTTGGCCAGGACCACGGGGCCCGACCGGCAGCCGCCGGAAGCGCCGGCGCCCGTCAGAAGCCGGGGGTGGCCCTCCACCTCCTCGGGGGCCTCCCGCCGGAGGGTTCCGTGGCTCGCGGAGAGGCGCAGGGGACGGCACTGGAGGAGCTGGAACCGGCCCATCCCGTCGAGGGCCCACTCCAGCTCCAGGGCAGCCCCGTAGTGCTCCTCCGCCGCCATCACCAGGCGGGCGAGCTCCCGCACCTGCTTCTCCTCCAGGCAGGGTCGTTCCCGCAGGGCCGGCTCCACGGGGCTCGGCCCCACCCCGCCCTGGGGAAGGGGATCCACGCGGATCTCCTTGGTGCCCAGGCGGAAGCTCAGGACGCGGGGCTCGGCTCCCTTCTCGACCTCCCAGAAATCGGGGCTCACGGAACCGCTCACGGTGCCCACGCCCAGCCCCCACGAGCCGTTGATCAGCAGCGCTCCGGAGTGGGGCCGGCCGGGGTCCGCGCTGGCGGCCACCCCGCTGGCGAGGGCGTCCACCATGGCCACGCAGGCCACGCCCATGGGCACGTCCTCTTCCAGGATTCCGTTTACGGCGCGGTAGTAGATGGCCCTCGGGGTATAGAGCCCGGCGAGGACCTCCCGGTAGGCGCCGAGGATCTCCCCGCTCGAGACGTTGAGCACGCTCACGTACTGGCCGGCGAAGGAGGTCTGGGTGTCCTCTCCCACGGCGCTGGAGCGGAGGGAGACCCTGGGCGCGCACTTCAGCCGCTCCCCCAGCCGCAGGTAGGCCCCCAGGATGGCCGCCTCCAGCCCCTCCGGAAGGGGCGCCCGGAGGATGGCGCCGCGGATGGACGCGCTGGCCGCCGCCAGGCTCGCCTGATCTTCCAGCTCCACCCCCATCTCCATGGCGCGGATCTCCTCCCGGAGCTGGCCGGTTTGCAACAGGGCGAGAAAGGCGTCGGTGGAGATGGCAAATCCGTCCGGAACCGGGAGCTTGGCCCTGTTGCGCAGCTCTCCCAGGTTGGCGCTCTTGGTGCCCACCCGCTCGGCCAGGCCCAGGTCCACTTCGCTCAGCGGGTAGACCGCGGGAGCCCCGATCGCGTGCGGCCTCCTGTCGAGCTGGCGCTCCAGCCGGGCCTGGATTCCGTTGAAGACGCCGTAGAGCTCCTGGTAGCGCCGGCAGCTCAGCTTGTTGATGGTCTGGATCATCCGATAGGCGTGCGTCGCGGCGTTGACGCACCGGGAGCGCACGTAGGTCATGCCGAAGAGCTTGTCGCCCTGGAGCTTCTGCTCCACGTCCGCGATGAGCTCCAGGATCTCGTCGTTGGAGGTGATCAGCTCCTTGAAGAGGCGGTATTGGAGCGAGAGCGCCGTCCGCCGGTCCGGGCGGGCCACCACCGGACGCCAGTGATCCAGGCCGAAGAGCTTGCGAAGCAGCCGCGTCACCCCATTAGGCATGGCTCCTGGGGAAGTGAGGAGTGGGAAGTGAGATGGGACGCAAAGAGGCGAGACGTCAGACGTGAGACGCAAAGAGGCGAGACGCGGGAAGCGACGGCCCGCGGGAGGCCTCTCCAGGGGCCAATGTGCCTTGCCACTTCCAGAGAGCGCCTTCTGGCGAGCGCTTCTACGCCCTGGTTTCGTACGAACGATGGTCTTTCGATTCGCCTATAGCCCTTCGCCATTCCCAATCCCCACCCTTGGTGTCCTGGTGTCTTGGTGATCATTTTCTTTTCCTCCCCGAACTCCGAATGGAGAATTCACCCCTCCTCCAGCCGTTTCCTCTCGAAGGCCTCTTCCACCTTGGCCATGACCTCCTCGATCTCGGCGGGCTTGAGCAGGTAGTCCGCCGCCCCGAGGCGCATGCCCTCCACGGCCGTGTTGATGGAGGCGTTCCCCGAGAGGAGGATCACCTGCACCAGGGGCTGGACCTTCTTGATCTCCCGCAGGGTCTGGATGCCGTCCATCCCGGGCATCCGGACGTCCAGGAGCACCACGTCGAAGGGGCGCGCCTGGAGCAGGGCGAGCGCGGCCTCTCCCGAGTGGGTCCCCTCGACGTAAAGCCCTCGCGCCGTGAGCCGTTTGCAGAGCGTCTCCACGAATCGCTCTTCGTCGTCAACCAGCAACAGTCGGATGACCCGCATGCGACCCTCCGTTACAGAGTTCCATCGCTTCGAGAGTCCGGGCCGGGAGAACGACCGTGAAGACCGCGCCCTGGCCCGGCGTGCTCTCCACCTCGATGCGCCCGCCCAGCCTGCCCACGATCCAGGAGCTGATGGCCAGCCCCAGCCCGGTCCCCTTGCCCTCCTCCTTGGTGGTGAAGAAGGGCTCGAAGAGGCGGGGCAGCGCCTCCGGGGGAATTCCCGCCCCCGTGTCGCCGATGGAGGCACGAACCTCGCCGGGCGACGAGCTCGTGGCGATGGTCAGCGTCCCGCCCGTCTCGCCCATGGCGTCCAGGGCGTTCTTCATGAGGTTCAGGAAGACCTGCCTCAGTTCCGCCACGCTGCCCGCGGCCACCGGCGGAACGCTCGCGAGCCGTTTGACCACCCGCACCTGTACGGTCTGGAGGTCGCTCTCCAGGAGGTAGAGCGTCTTGCTCAGGAGGAGGTTCAGGTCCACGGCCGCGGCGGATTGGTCGGTGTCCCGGGCCCAATTGAGGATGCGCTGGGTGATCTCACGGGAGCGCCGGATCTGGATCTGGATCTGTTCCACCGAATGGCGGATCTCCTCGCGCGCGGCCCGGTCGTCGCCACCCGCCCCCTGGAGGAGATCCATGGCCCAGCCCGCCTCCTCGTTCATGATGGCCAGCGGGTTGTTGAGGTCGTGAGCGATGCTGGAGGAGACCTCGCCGAGGGAGGCCACTTTGGCGAGCCGCGTCAGCTCGTGGTAGAAGGCCGCGCTCTCGCGCTGAAGGGCGGAGAGGCGGTGGAGGAGGTGGAGGACCAGGGGAATGGAGGCGAGGAGCGCGGCGCAGAGGGCGAGGAGCAGGAGGCCGGCCAGCGCGCCCGGCCGGCGGGCCCCCGTGAGCGCGAGAAGGAGCGCGAAGGCCAGCAGCACGAGGGTCGGCAGGGCGGCGAGCGCGAGCAGCGCGGTCCGTAGGGACCGGCCCCCCACCGGCGCGATGGCCTTGATCTCCCCTCGCCCTCCCATGGCCCAGCCCCCTTATAGGCAATGTAGCACGGCGGCCGGACGATGAGGGGAGGCACCGCTTCTTGGGGCGACGGAGTCGTGCGGATGCACCAGTTCATGAGCCATTTAACCCAGGCGGGGGTGCGTCCGTGAGGGGCCGTTGACGCCTGACCACCGTCGATTCCCAAGATGAGGGCGGAGGAGGAACGTCCCCGCGGTCGGGGGCAGGGGCCTTCCAGGGGGATTCGAACTCAATTCGGGAGCCGGTGCGCTGGCTGGAGGTTCTGGACGTGTGCCTCTATCGCCTGAGCCGGAGGTGCGCGGCGTCTGGCGGGCAACCCAGCCTCGGCAGGAAGCGCGAGGGGGAAGGAGGGGGCGGAGATGAGCCGTTGGACGAGGTGGATCGGGGTGGGGCGGTTTCTGGCGGCCTCGGCCGTGGCGCTGTCAGCCTCGCCTCTCTGGGCGCAATCCGTGAATGAAAATATGGAGGAGTTGAAGCGCGAACTTCGGCAGGCGCAGGAGGTCCTCAAGAGCCAGCAGGCCATCATCGAGGCGCTCCAGAAGAGGGTGGCCGATCTGGAGGCCGGACGGGCCCGGACCGAGGCCGCCGCACCCGGGCAACCGGCACCGATGCACGCCGCCGTCTCCTCGCCCCCTTCAACCCCGGCCCCCTTCTCGGTGTCTTGGAAGGACGGGAAGGCGACCTTTCGCTTCGCCAATGCGGAGGTGAACCTCTCTAACCGTCTGCAGTACCGCTGGACGAACGACACCTATGACGACCCCCATCAACAGGCCAACGGGGCCTTCGCGGTCCGCCGATTCAAGACCCAGATCACGGGATGGGCCTACACGGAGGACCTGACCTTCCGGCTCCAGGTGGACTGGGCCAACGCCAACACCTCCCTCGGCGTTCTGGATGACGCGTGGGTGCAATACGACTTCACCCACGGGCGCCAGTGGTTCATGCTGAGGGCCGGTCAGTGCAAGACGCCCTTCGGCCGCCAGAGTATCGCCTCCACGGCGACGGACATGTTTGCTGACCGCTCCTTCGTGACCACGACCTTCTGCTCCATCCGGGATGTGGGCCTCATGGCCACGGGACAGTTCGGGCCGAGCGCGGTGAAGGACCTCTTCGAGTACAGCGTGGGCGTCTACAACGGCGGGGGAAGGAGCGTCTACGCGAACCCCGACGGCAACTACCAGACCGACTACCGTCTCGTGGTGAGCCCCTGGGGTAGCACGGGCTACGACGAGGCGAACCCGAACGGGACGCCCTCCCCCAAGCTGTCGCTGGGCTTCGAATACGAACACAACGACCAAAGGGTGAGGGACGGTAAGACGCGCCTCTACAAGTCGGGCTCCGAATACGCCACCAAGGGCTGCGATCTCATGGTCAAGTACCACTGGTTCACGGCCTACGGAGAGTACTTCAACCGCACGGCGTACGACCTCAAGAACCTGGGGACGAACTCGACCGGAGTCAACGCCCAGCTTGGATTCCTGCTGATCCCGAAGCGGCTTGAGCTGGTGGTCGGGCGATGGGATTACGACCCCAACACCGACAAGCTGAACGACAGCCAGAAGCAGACCGGTATCGGCGTGAACTGGTACTTCAACGGGTTGGCGAACAAGCTCCAGGCGGACTACCGCCGGCTCGACAACGACACCTCCAAGTACCGCTCCTACGAATTCCGGCTCCAGTACCAACTGGTCTTTTGAGCCCTTTGACCAATCGGAGGGGGTGGTCCCGGCCCGGCCTTGATTCCGGGATCGGGCGCTCTTCATATTGAGGAGGAACTTCAGCCGGCGGGGGGGTACCGCCCTGAAGAAAAGTGGGGGGGGAAGCATGAAACGAATAGGGACCTTGGGTCCCACGGTCTGCGGGGTGCTGATGTTTCTGGCCCCCGTAGCCGCGTGGGCGAGCGGGGGCGAGAAGCAGGGCAAGCTGGTGCACGTGGCGGACACCAGGAACCTCGCCGGCTTCAATCTCTACATCGCCAACCTTTACAACACCAACCGCCTCCTCTTTACCCTCGAGGCCGTGCTCCTGACGGCCCTCATGGGCCTCATGCTCGGGCTGCTCATGGATTGGATCGTGGGCCTCATCGGCCTGGACCTCTCCAAGCGCGAGGGGAAGGAGTAGGTGGCCGCCATGATGGAGCTCTTCACGATCACGCTGCCCATCTCCGGTGTCCCCATCAACGTGCTCCTGCTCGTCCTGCTCGGCGTGGCGGTGGGGGTGCTCGGGGGCTTCTTCGGCATGGGCGGGGCCTGGATGGTAACCCCCGCCCTCAACATCTTCGGCTTCCCCATGCCCTTCGCCGTGGGCACGGACCTGTGCCACATGGCGGGGAAGTCCATCATCTCCACGAGGCGCCACGCCAAGTTCGGCAACGTGGACGCCAAGCTGGGGCTCACCATGCTCCTCTTCGACGTGGTGGGCATCGAGATCGGAGCCCGGCTGGTCATGCACCTCGAACGGTTCGGCCTCGCCGGGCCGGTCATCCGCTGGGTCTACGTGGTGTTCCTCTTCCTGATCGGATCGCTGGTCTTCTTCGACTATTTCAAAAAGCGGTCCATGGAGAAGCGGGGCGGGCCCGGAGGGGGCGAAGAGGCTTCGGGGGTCCGGTGGCACGAGACCCTGCACAAGATCAGCCTCCCTCCCATCGTGAGTTTCCCGGTGGCGGGAGTCCGCTGCTCCATGTGGCTCCCCGCGGGAGTGGGACTCATGGTGGGAATTCTGGCCGGTTTTCTGGGCATCGGCGGCGGCCTGCTGATGATGCCCGCGCTCGTCTACCTCATCGGCTGCCCCACCTACGTGGCGGTGGGTACGGACCTCTTCACCGTGATGATCGCCGGCTTCTACGGGGCCTTCACCTACGGTATGAAGGGGAGGATCGAGCTGCTGGCCGTGATCATCATGCTCCTGGGCGCGGCGCCCGGTGCCCAGGTGGGCACCATCGCCACCAAGTACATCCGGGGTTACGGCATCCGCCTCATGTTCGGGCTCACGGTGGCCTGCGCCATGGTGTCGGTCATTCTGAAGCAGCTCAAACTGAGCGACGCGGCCTCGTGGATGGTCATGACCGCGGTTTCTACCATGACCCTCGTCGTCATCGTCGGCATGGTCAAGGGAGCGGCCCGCGAGCTGCGGGCGAAGAGGGGGATGGCATGAGCTTCGGAACGAGAAACCGCGGTCCCCAGGGGGTCCTCCGGGCCGCCCGTTCGGTGGCCCTCCTGCTCGTGGCGTTGCTCGCCGTGGCGTGTGTGGCCACGGCTCCCGTGGTGCAAGGGAAGGTGACGGCCGTGAGCGCGGACGGAAAACAGGTGAGCGTTCAGAACGAGTCGCAGCCCGGAGAGCCCGCCGCCACCTTCGATGTGGCCCAGGCGGAGATCGGGAGCGAGCCGGCCGTAGGGGACGAGGTCCGGATCGTGTACAGGGACCGCGGCGGCGTGCACGTCGCCCTGCGCCTCATGAACATCACGCGCCAGCAGGAGCTGGAAAACTCCGGGCATTGAAGCCGGCGGGGTCGGAGCAGGCGAGGGCAGGAGCCGGAGGAGTACCACAAGGCCTCGGCAGCACTCCGATGTTTCGGCGAAGTCTCCTGCCTCTGGCGTCTCCCCTCTCGCGCCCGCCAGCCCTCGGCTCACCGGAAGAACACCGCGGCCACCCCCAGGGCCGCGAGGATCACCCACACGGGGTTCACCTTGAGACGAAGCGCGGTCAGCGCGGCCAGCGCCATGACCACCGTGGGCCAGTCGAGGAGGGAGGCTTTGCCCACCTGCCAGAGCACCAGGAAGAGCATGGCGATGAAGGCGGCGAGCAGGCCGCGCACCGCCGCACCCACCACGGCGTATCGGCGGATCCGCTGGAATTGGGGAGCCAAAACCGCCATCAGGAGAGAGGAGGGCAAGAAGACGCACAGGGTGGCGAAGCAGCTTCCCCCCACGCCGCCCACCTTGTACCCGATGAAGGTGGCCGTGACGATGACCGGCCCCGGTGTGATTTGGCCGAGGGCTAGGCCATCGATGAACTCCTTGGCCGTGAGCCAGGCGTGCGAGGCGACGACCTGCTCGTACATGAGGGCCACTGCCGTGTAGCCCCCCCCGAAGGCCAGCAGGTTGACCTTTACCATGACCAGCCCCAGGGCCGGGAAGAGGGGCTGAAGGAACCCCGATGCCGCCACAAGGGCGGCGAAGAGGAGCCCCACCCCCGACGCCCACGCCACCGTTTCCCGCCAGGGGGTGCGGTTCCCCGTGGCCGCAACCCCCTCCGTCTGGCCCGCGCGCCAGCGCCACGGCGGCCCGCCGATCCAAAGCGCTCCAATCGCGGCCGACCCGAACAGGACCAGCAGCGTGCTCTGCCGCGTGAAGAAGGCGGCCGCCGCCGCCGAGGCGATAAGCAACCCCTTCCAATCCCTCAGGGCGGACTGGGTCATGGAGAGGATGGATTCGGCCACGATGCCCACGACCACGGCCCCCAGCCCCTTGAAGACGGCCGCCACGAGGGGAACGGAGCCGAAGCGGAAGTAGGCGGCGGAAAGGGCCAGCATGAGGCCGAAGGCGGGAAACACGTAGGCCGTTAGGGCGATCGCCTCGCCCAGCCCTCCGTACATCCTCCATCCGATGTGAGCGGCCGTCTGGACCGCGATGGGGCCTGGGATGGTCTGGCAGAAGGCGAGGGACTCTTGGAATTCCTCCTCGGTGAGCCAGCGTCTTTTCAAGACGACCACCTGCCGGATCTGGGCGACGATGGCCGGCCCCCCGTAGGAGGTCAATCCGATCAAGAAGAAGGTGAGTGCCAGGCTTTTCCGGGTGACCACGCCCCTTCCCCCCTCGTGCGGCCGCTGCCCCAGCGGCCGCACCGAGTGTATGGAGGCAAAGCGTGACCGTCAAGGAGCGGGGCCGGTTCCGAAGGGCGATCTGAACAGAGATGTATCATAATGAATCGATCTGTGCATGAGCCTTATAATCCACGGCCCGAGGGTGTGTCATAATTGCCTGACTAATAAGGGATAAAATTGGTGAACTCGAACGGAAAGACCGTCGGGGAAGTCCCTCTTTGTGACATATCACCCAAGATACCCCGCTGAGCCACCCGTTCGTTGACCCCCGAAAATGGGGGGGGCTACATTGAGTGTGGCTCTGGCGGGGCTTTGGGCAACGCTCAAAACCCAAAGTAATTCAGGACGATGGCCCCAACAGCCGGGACGTGGTCCCCGGGGGGGCAAAAAACAGGGGGCTCGCCCCCAGAGGAGAGGTACGCACTTTTGAGAGGTGGGGGAACCGGTGGCGGAAAGGGCCAAGGGCCGCCGGGACCGGAAATGCGGAACGTGGATTGGCCTTTTGGACGTCGTATCTAGGAGGTGACCTGATGCCAAGTTATGTGAACCCCGAGAAGTGCGACGGGTGCAAAGCGCTGGACAAGACCGCTTGCCAGTACATTTGCCCCAACGACCTGATGGTCCTGGACAAAGAGAAGATGAAGGCCTTCAACCGGGACGTGGCCATGTGCTGGGAGTGCTACAACTGCGTCAAGATCTGCCCGACCCAGGCCATCGAGATCCGCGGCTACGCGGACTTCGTCCCCATGGGCGCCCAGGTGACGCCGCTGCGCTCCACCGATTCCATCATGTGGACCGTCAAATTCCGCAACGGCATGCTCAAGCGCTTCAAGTTCCCCATTCGGACGACGGCTGAGGGCTCCGCGGTTCCGGACGGCGGCTTCGAATCCAAGGGGGACATCAACAGCCCGGCCCTCTTCACCGAACCCGCTTCGACTGGCATGGCCGAAGTATTCACGCTGAACAAGTAAAGGGGGAGAGTAGAGATGGCCAACTTCGAAAACGTTACCGTCGAGACTGATCTGCTGATCCTCGGGGGCGGGATGTCCGCCTGCGGGGCCGCGGTAGAGGCCGCCTACTGGGCCAAAAAGAACGGCCTGAAGGTGACCCTCGTGGACAAGGCCGCCATGGATCGTTCCGGCGCCGTGGCCATGGGCCTTTCCGCCATCAACCAGTACGTGGGCCTGAAGGACGGCGCCAACACCGTCAAGGACTACGTCGATTACGTCCGCAACGACCTCATGGGCGTGACCCGCGAGGACCTGGTGGCCAACATCGCCCGGCACGTGGACTCCACCGTGCACCTCTTCGAGAAGTGGGGCCTGCCCATCTGGAAGGACGAGAAGGGCGCCTACGTTCACGAGGGCCGCTGGCAGCTCATGATCAACGGCGAGTCCTACAAGGTCATCGTGGCCGAGGCCGCCAAGAACGCGCTGCTTCAGAGCGGCGTGGGCCAGATCTTCGAGCGCGTCTTCATCGTGGGGCCCATCATGGACGGCGACCGCATCGCCGGAGCCGTGGGCTTCTCGGTGCGCGAGAACAAGTTCTACACCTTCAAGGCGAAGGCCGTCCTGACCGCCATGGGCGGTGCCGTCCACGTCTTCAAGCCCAGGAGCGCCGGCGAAGGCCTCGGCCGCGCCTGGTATCCGCCGTGGAACTCCGGCTCCTCCGCCTATTTCACCCTGAAGGCCGGCGCCGAGATGACCTGCCAGGAAGTACGCTTCATCCCGGTCCGCTTCAAGGACGCTTACGGCCCCGTGGGTGCCTGGTTCCTGCTCTTCAAGTCCCGCGCGACCAACGCCATGGGCGGTGAGTACATGGTGGAGCGCAAGCCCGAGCTGGAGAACTGGGGACCGTACGGCCGTGTGAAGCCCATCCCCGCCAACCTGCGCAACTACCTCGGCATGCTTGACTGCACCGAAGGCAAGGGCCCCCTGTTCATGCGCACCGAGGAGGCCATCCAGAAGATCGCCGAGCAGTACAAGGACGACGAGAAGGCCTACAAGAAAAAGATGAAGGAGCTCGAGTCCGAGGCGTGGGAGGACTTCCTCGACATGACCATCTCCCAGGCCATCCTCTGGGCGGCGAGCAACGTGCAGCCCGAGGAGAAGTCCTCCGAGATCGCGGCGGCCGAGCCCTACTTCATCGGCTCCCACTCCGGTGCCTCCGGCGCCTGGGTCAGCGGTCCCGCCGACCTCCAGACCGCCGGCACCAAGAACGACTACTTCTGGGGCTACGACAACATGTCGACGGTGAAGGGCCTCTTCTGCGCGGGCGACGCCTCCGGCGCCTCCAGCCACAAGTTCTCCTCCGGGTCGCACGCCGAGGGCCGCATTGCCGCCAAGGCCGCCGTGAAGTTCATCCTCGAGAACAACACCATGCCCAAGGTGGACCAGGCCACGGTGGATGCCATGAAGGCCGAGATCCTCAAGCCCATGGACACCTTCGAAGCCTTCAAGAACGCCACCACGGACTCCGAGGTCAACCCCAACTACATCAAACCCAAGATGTTCATGTTCCGCCTCCAGAAGATCATGGACGAGTACGCCGGCGGCGTGACCTCCAACTTCACCGTCAACAAGGCTCAGCTCGAAAGGGCTCTGGAGCTCCTCGCCCTCCTCAAGGAAGACTCGGACAAGCTGGGCGCGTCCAACCTGCATGAACTCATGCGCTGCTGGGAGAACGTCCAACGCATGTGGCAGGCCGAGGCCCACGTCCGCACCATGCTGTTCCGCGAAGAGACCCGCTGGCCCGGTTACTACTTCCGCGCCGACAAGCCCAAGATCGACGAACAGAACTGGCTCTGCTTCGCCAACTGCAAGTACGATCCCAAGAACGGCAATTGGGAAATGATCAAACGCCCGATCCATCGCATCTTCTAGGATCGGCATCGAAGAGAGGTCCCCGCGGGGGGGCGGGGACCTCTCTACTTTTCAAGGAGGATGCTGCCATGCAGTCAGAATCGGATGTCCGGTGCCCCCACTGCCAGAAGCCCATGGAGAAATGGGCCAACCCCAGCCTCGGCTCGTGGAGCGGCGAGTACCAGTTCGTCTGCTTCAACGACGAGTGCCCCTACTTCGTGCGGGGTTGGGACTGGATGCGCGATCACTACAACGTATCGGCCTCCTACCGCCACCGCCTGGATCCCGGCACAGGGGAGACGGGCCCGCTTCCCGTCTGGTCGAGGGAGGCCCTGCGCAGCAGTATCCTGACCGAAGAGGGAACCCCCCATGAGTGAAAACGGCGTAACCCGCGATAAGATCCTGAAAGACTATCCCCGCATGGGACCCGACGACCGGTTCACCTTCGAGTGCCGGCCGGGCGTCTCCTGCTTTACCCGTTGCTGTCAGGACGTCTCCATCGTGCTCACCCCTTACGACGTCCTTAGATTGACGCGCGCCCTGCGCATGGATTCCTCAGAATTTCTTGAGAAGCACACGCTGAGCGGCTTCACCGAGAAGCCAAGATTTCCGGTGGTCCTCCTGAAGATGCAGGGAGAGGAGAAGCGGTGCCCCTTCGTGGGCGAGAGGGGATGCACGGTCTACGGGAACCGCCCGTGGGCGTGCCGCATGTATCCCCTTGGCGCCGCCGAACCGCAGAACCCCAATCCCGACGAGCACGGCTTCCACTTCCTGATTCGCGAGGAGCTCTGCAAGGGCCACGGCGAAGGCCGGAGCTGGTCCGTTCGGGAGTGGGTCCTGGACCAGGGCATCGAGGAGTACGACATGATGGGTGCCTCCTTCAAGGCGCTCATGCTCCACCCGGAATGGACCAAGAAGGGCGAGGCGCTCACGCCGGCCCAGCTGGACATGCTCTACATGGCCTGCTACGACCTGGACCGGTTCCGTCGCTTCGTCTTCGAGAGCCGGTTCCTCGAGTACTTCGACGTGGATGAGGCGAGGGTCGAGGCCCTGCGGACAGACGACGAGGAGCTGTTGGATTTCGCCATGCAGTGGCTGCGGTTCAGCCTGTTCGGCGATAAGACCATGAGGGTCCGGCATTCGGTCATGGAGGCCAGGCAGAGGGCGGCCGGCGCGGAAGAACCGGCGGTTTCCCCGGCCCGTTGAGCCTTCGGAGAGGCAGGAAAAGGCATGATGCAACCAGCGACTGAGAGTCCCAACGGCAAAGGGATCCTGGTGATCGGAGGGGGGATCGCGGGCATGACTACCGCCATCGAGGCGGCGGAGACCGGCTGCGACGTCGTCCTCGTCGAGAAGGCTCCGACCCTGGGGGGCCGCGTCGCCCGGATCAACCAGTACTTCCCCAAGCTCTGTCCGCCGACCTGCGGGCTGGAGATCAATTTCAAGCGCATCAAGAACAACGCCCGGATCACGGTGCTTACCCAGGCCGAGGTGGCCGAGGTGACGGGCACGCCGGGGGACTACCGGGCGACCGTCAAGGTATCACCCAGGTTCGTAACCGACGCGTGCACCCTCTGCGGCAAGTGCGCCGAGGTCTGCCCGGCCGAGCGGGCCGACGATTACAACCTGGGACTCTGCACCACGAAGGCGGCCTACCTTCCTCACTCCATGGCCTTCCCGGCGGCCTACGCCATCGACCGGGCGGCCTGCAAGGAGGGCTGCAGCGCCTGCGCAGAGGCTTGCACCTACGGCGCCGTGGACCTGGCGCAGAAGCCGGAGGAGAAGGTCTTCGAGGTGGCCAGCGTGGTGGCCGCCACGGGTTGGGCGCCCTACGACGCCAACAAGATCGACAACCTCGGGTTTGGCCGCTTCCCCAACGTGGTGACCAACGTCATCATGGAGCGGCTCGCCGCCCCCAACGGGCCCACCGCCGGAAAGATCCTCAGGCCCTCCGATCAGGCCCAGCCCAAGTCCGTGGCCTTCGTGCAGTGCGCGGGCTCCCGGGACGAGAACCACCTGCCCTACTGCTCAGCCGTCTGCTGCTCGGCCTCGCTCAAGCAGAGCATCTACCTGAAGGACCAGGATCCGGCCATCGAGGCCACCGTGTTCTACATCGACATCCGCACGCCAGGACGGCTGGAGGACTTCTACCGTAAGGCCACCGACGAACGGGGGGTGGAGCTCTTGAAGGGAAAGGTCGCCAAGGTGGAAGAGGACCCGGCGACCCACGACCTACTGGTCACCGCCGAGGACGTGCTGGGTGGCAAAAAGATCACCCGGCGCTTCAACATGGTGGTCCTGGCCACGGGCATCGTCCCCAATACCGACGGCCTGCCCGCCGGCTTCACCCTGGACGAGTTCCGTTTCATCGCGGTCCCCGAGGGCAAGACGGGCCTCTACGGGGCCGGGTGCGTGCGGCGCCCCGAGGAGGTCTCCGCCACGGTCCAGGACGCCACCGGCGCCGCCTTGAAGGCTTACCAGTGTGTCGTAAGGAGCGCCCACCATGGATAAGAAGCTCGGCGTCTACCTCTGTAGCGGTTGCTCCATCGGCGAATCGCTGGACATGGAGAAGCTCGCCAAGGTGGCCCAGAAGGAGTACAAGGTGCCCGTCTGCCGGGTGCATCCCTTCCTCTGCGGCACCGAAAGCGTGGCGCAGATCCGCAAGGATCTGGAGGAGGGGACGGTCAACACGGCGGTCATCGCCGCCTGCTCTCCCCGCGTGAAGACGGCGGCCTTCTCCTTCGACCCCACGGCCGTCATCATGGAGCGCGTCAATCTCCGCGAGCACGTGGCGTGGTGCCAGAAGCCCAAGGACGAGGACACGCAGATGATGGCGGAGGACTACCTCCGCATGGGTATCGTCAAGGCCCAGAAGAGCGAACCCCTGGCGCCGGTCTCCGAGGCCATCTCCAAGACCATCCTGGTGGTGGGCGGCGGCGTGGCGGGCATGACGGCGGCCCTGGAGGCGGCGGCGGCGGGCTACGAGGTGACCCTCGTGGAGAAGCAGGCGCAGCTCGGTGGTTTTGTGGGCACGCTGAAGAGCCGCTTCCCGCAGACGCCGCCCTACACGGAGCTCTCGACCGACGGCATGGCCGAGAAGATCCAGGCGGTCACCTACCACTCCAAGATCACCGTCCTGACCTCCGCCAACATCGTCAAGACGGAGGGCCAGCCGGGCATGTTCGACGTGACCGTGGAGGTGGAGGGCGTCTCCAAGTCCTTCCGGGTCGGCTCCATCATCATGGCGACGGGCTGGAAGCCTTACGACGCCACCAAGCTCGGCCACCTCGGCTACGGGCTGAGCCCGGACGTGGTGACCAACGTGGAGTTCGAGCGCATGGCGGCATCGGGAGCCATCACCCGCCCCTCGGACGGCAAGCCGCCCCAAAGCGTGCTCTTCATCCAGTGCGCGGGCTCGCGGGACAAGGAGCACCTGCCCTACTGCTCCTCGGTCTGCTGCATGGCCACCCTGAAGCACGCTGAGTACCTGCACGCGCAGAACGCCGACGCCAAGGCCTACATCGTTTACAAGGACATGCGCACCCCGGGTCAGTACGAGAAGTACTACGCCAAGGCCCAGAACCACCCGGCCACCTTCCTCACCAAGGGAGAGGTGGCCTCGGTCCGCAAGGGCGAGGGCGGGCTCGTCGTCGAGGTGAAGGACACCCTCCTCGGCGGCTGGGTCCAGATCCCCGTGGACATGGTGGTGCTGGCCACGGGCATGGTGCCCAACTCGGCGGACGGCGAGGCCATCCGGCAGCTGCACGACGCCGAGGCCAAGGTGCTCCGCAACGAATCGGACACGCAGCGCCAGGAAGCAGAGAAGAAGGTCGCCGAGCTCAAGCACCACGAGGGTACGGAGATTCTCCACCTGACCTACCGCCAGGGCCCCGACCTTCCGGTGCTGCGCTACGGCTTCCCCGACTCCCACTTCGTCTGCTTCCCCTACGAGACCCGGCGGACGGGGATCTACACGGCGGGTACGGTGCGGGCCCCGATGGACTCCTCCCACGCGGCGGAGGACGCCCTGGGGGCCGCCATGAAGGCGATCCAGTCGGTGGAGCTTGCCTCCAAGGGCCAGGCCGTCCACCCCAGGGCCGGGGACCTCTCCTTCCCCGAGTTCTTCCTCCAGCGCTGCACGCAATGCAAGCGGTGCACCGAGGAGTGCCCCTTCGGCGCCCTCGACGAGGACGCCAAGGGAACTCCCAAGCCCAACCCCTACCGCTGCCGGCGCTGCGGCATCTGCATGGGCGCCTGCCCGGAGCGCATCATCTCCTTCAAAAACTACTCGGTGGACATGATCGCCTCCATGATCAAGGCCGTCGAGGTGCCCGAGGAGGATGAGGAGAAGCCGCGGGTGCTCGTCTTCATGTGTGAGAACGACGCCTACCCGGCCCTCGACATCGCGGGTATGAACCACGCCCAGTACGATCCGAGCGTGAGGGTCATCCCGCTCAGGTGTCTGGGCTCCATGAACATCGTCTGGATCGCCGACGCCCTTTCAGGGGGCATCGACGGTATCATGCTCATCGGCTGCAAGTACGGAGACGACTACCAGTGCCACTTTGCCAAGGGGTCGGAGCTTGCCAACCGGCGCCTGGAGAACGTGAAGGAGACCCTCACGCGCCTCCAGCTGGAGTCCGAGCGGATTCAGGTGACCCAGCTCGCCATCAACGAGTACGGCAAGCTCCCCGTGCTCATCAACGACTTCATGGACCGGATCCGCGAGATGGGACCGAACCCGTACAAGGGATTCTGAGGAATCGTGACTCGGGGACTAGGTGACCAGGGGGCCAGGAAAAAAGGAGCCAAGTCCATGGCTGAGGCAATGACGGTTCAACCGGACGTGGGGTTCATCAAAGAGGTCATGAAGTCGGGAGGCGGCGACCTCAAGAAGTGCTACCAGTGCGCCACCTGCTCCGTGGTCTGCAATCTTTCCCCGGAGCAGTCGCCCTTCCCGCGCAAGCAGATGATCGAGGCCCAGTGGGGGCTCAAGGACCGGCTGCTCGCCGATCCCGCGATCTGGCTCTGCCACAACTGCGGAGACTGCACCAGCCGATGTCCGCGGGGCGCCAAGCCCGGCGAGGTGATGGGGGCTCTGCGCAATCAGGCCATACAGCACTTCGCCGCGCCGAGGTTTTTGGGCCGCGCCGTGGCCAATCCCAAGACCTGGCCCCTGCTCTTCGTGCCCGGAGCCCTGGTCTTCGGCGCGCTGGCCCTCTGGGCGCCGAAGGAGGTCACGGAGCCCCGGGAGTTCGCCAACGTCTTTCCGCTGCACGTGCTCGAACCCCTGTTCTTCTTGATCTCGGGCCTGGTGCTCCTGGCTTTCGCCGTGGGCCTGGCGAGGTTCGTGAAGGCGCTGCGGCAGGCCGGGGCCGACGGGCCCATCCTGGCGGGCCTCCTCCCGGCCTTCGTGGAGATCCTGACCCACAAGCGCTTCAAGGAGTGCGGCAAGGAGAAGAACCGCTACTGGGGGCACCTGCTCACTTTCTGGGGCTTCGCGGGCCTCGCCTTCATGGGCACGGTGGTGGGCATCGGGAGCATGGTGGGCATCATGCACACGCCGCTTCCCTTCTGGGACCCCGCCATGCCCGTGGAATCGATCCTGAAGCTCTTCGCCAACGCCTGCGCGGCGGTGATCCTGGTGGGCGGTCTGATCCTGCTGGGGGACCGCGTCCTGAACGAGGAGAAGCGGAAGGCCACCACCTACTTCGATTGGTTCTTCCTGCTCACCATCATGGGCGTGGTCTTCACGGGCATCCTCTCCGAGGTCCTCAGGCTCAGCGAGGCCGTGACAGCCATGTACACCATCTATTTCGTGCACCTCGTGCTGATCTTCGCGCTGTTCGTCTACGCGCCCTACTCCAAGTTCGCGCACCTCCTCTACCGGACGGTGGCCATGGCGGCCACGGGAAAGAGATAGAGACAGAGAGACAGGAAACAGAGAAACAGGGAGACAGAGCAGGGAACGGGGAGAGGACGAAACCAAGTCACGGGAAAGGGCCGAGGCCAAGGACTCGATGAGGGGGGCCGGACGCCGCAGGCCATAACAGGAGGACAGAATATGGCGGATGAAAAGGTTCAAACCAAGCTCTTGGACGAGCTCGAGAAGGGGCCCTGGCCGAGTTTCGTGAAGGAAATCAAGAAGGCCAGGAAGGTTTCCCCCGTCTGCGACGACCTCCTCGGGCAGCTCGAGCTCTCCTACGAGGAGAAGGTCGGCCACTGGAAGCACGGCGGCATCGTCGGCGTCATGGGATACGGCGGCGGCGTCATCGGCCGCTACAGCGACCTGCCCGAGAGGTTCCCGAACGTGGCGCACTTCCACACCATGCGCGTGAACCAGCCGTCGGGTTGGTTCTACACGAGCAACGCGCTCAGGACCCTCTGCGACATCTGGGACCGCCACGGCTCCGGCCTCACCAACATGCACGGCTCCACGGGCGACATCGTCTTCCTGGGCACCAAGACCGACGAGCTCGAGCCCACCTTTGCCGAGCTGACGAAGGCCGGCTTCGACCTGGGCGGATCGGGCTCCTGCATGCGCACGCCCTCGGCGTGCGTGGGCAAGGCGCGCTGCGAGTGGGCCTGCTACGACACCCTGAAGATGTGCAATGACATCACCCACGAGTACCAGGACGAAATGCACCGCCCGCCCTTCCCCTACAAGTTCAAGTTCAAGTTCTCAGGCTGCCCCAACGACTGCGTGGCCTCCATCGCCCGCGCCGACCTGTCGGTGATCGGCACGTGGAAGGACGACATCCAGCAGAACGACGCCGAGGTGGCCGCCTACGCCGCCAAGGGCCTGGACATCCAGGAGGACGTCTGCGGCCGCTGCCCGACCAAGTGCATGAAGTGGGACGGCAAGAAGCTGACCATCAACAACCGCGAGTGCGTGCGCTGCATGCACTGCATCAACGCCATGCCCAAGGCCCTGGCTCCCGGCAAGGAGCGCGGCGCCACCCTGCTCATCGGCGCCAAGGCCCCCATCGTCCAGGGCGCCCTGCTCTCCTCCGTGCTAGTGCCCTTCGTCCCCGCGGATGAGCTCATGGACACCATCAAGGAGCTGGTCTCCCGCGTGTGGGACTTTTGGGACGAGTACGGCAAGAACCGCGAGCGCGTCGGCGAACTCATCCAGCGCGTCGGTATGGGCAACTTCCTGGATGCCATCGGGCTCGACCCGGTGCCCGAGATGATCACGGCGCCAAGGGACAACCCGTACATCTACTTCAAGGACGAGGCGTAATCGGGCCGTGGTTGAAGATGGCGCCCCCACGAGAGCGGGCGCCTTGAGATAAGGAGCCGAACGATGGCAGCAGAACCTGTTAAGAGGATTACGGATATCGGGCCGCCGAACTATGAACAGTTCCTCCACCCGGTCATCAAGAAGAACTACGGCCTGTGGAAGTACCACGAGAACCTGGCCCCCGGCGTGCTCTGCCACGTGGCCGAGTCGGGAGAAAAGATCTTCACCGTGCGCGCCGCTTCTCCGCGGCTTTTGAG
The DNA here is from genome assembly GCA_049967655.1 of Acidobacteriota bacterium. GTDB lineage: Bacteria > Acidobacteriota > UBA4820 > UBA4820 > DSQY01 > DTPS01. The sequence continues at coordinate 15,006 of JBMFSH010000022.1, read as the reverse complement.
CACGACCACCATCCGGCAGTTCGCCGACCTGGCCGAGAAGTACTGCGGAGGGTATCTTCGCTGGACGAGCCGGAACAACGTGGAGTTCCTGCTGGACAACCAGGCGAGCATCGAGCCCCTGAAGAAGGAGCTCCTGGCCCTCGGCTTCCCCGTGGGCGGCACCAACAACGCCATCAGCAACATCGTCCACACGCAGGGCTGGGTGCACTGCCACTCCTCCGCCACGGATGCCTCGGGCATCGTGAAGAGCGTCATGGACGCCCTCTGCGACCGCTTCACCCACGAGGACCTGCCGGCCAAGCTCCGCATCGCGCTGGCCTGCTGCCTCAACATGTGCGGCGCCGTGCACTGTTCGGACATCGCCATCCTAGGCGTCCACCGCAAGCCCCCGAAGATCAAGCACGACATCCTTCCCAAGGTCTGCGAGGTCCCGACCCTCATCGCCTCCTGCCCCACGGGCGCCATCCGCCCGGCGACGGTGGAGGGCAAGCAGTCGGTCGAGGTAGTGGAGGAGCAGTGCATGTTCTGCGCCAACTGCTACACGGTCTGCCCCGCCATGCCGCTCAACGACCCCGAGAACGACGGCATCTCCATCTGGGTCGGCGGCAAGGTGAGCAACGCCCGCAGCACGCCCAAGTTCTCCAAGCTCGCCATACCCTTCATCCCCAACGAGCCGCCGCGGTGGCCGGGGGTGGTGGACGCGGTTGTGAACATCGTCGAGGTGTATGCCAAGAACGCCAAAAAGTTCGAGCGCATGGGCGAGTGGATCGAGAGGATCGGCTGGCCGAAGTTCTTTGAGTTGACCGGCATCCCCTTCACGAAGTACCACATCGACGACTTCCGCCTGGCCGGGACGACCTACGCCAGGTCCACGCACATCCGTTTCTAGGAGGCTGACATGGCCGTTACGACGGAACAGCTCGCCGAAGAGATGTACCAGATGGTGAAAGAGACCATGGGGAAGAAGAACCTCAAGGCGGGAGACCTCACTAAGGCCATGATCGCCAAGTACGGCGAGGGCGAGGTCAGCAAGGACGACTGCAAGCACGCCATCCGCATGCTGATGGATTCGGGGCGCTGCGTCTACAGCTATTTCGGCGGCAGTTTCATCACCCTGCCCCACAAGGAAGGCTCTGCGCCCGAATAAGGCCGGCTTGAGCGAGGGCGGCGGGGCCCGGCCCCGCCGCCTCCCTCGGTGGATGGATGGAAGGAACGAGATAGGAGGCCAGGATGACCCAGAAAGCGGCAGAGAACCTCGATGAACTGTTGAGTATTCTCAAACGATGGCAGGATATCGAGACCGCGACGGTCTCCCAGACCTCGGCCATCATGGAGAAGACGAAGAACTCCCTGATCCGTCTGGTGATGGAGATCATCCGGCAGGACTCGGCGATGCACAAGCGGGTCCAGCAGGTGATCATCGACAGCCTGGAGAAGGAGGCCTTCACGCTGTCGCCCGAAGAGCTGGCGGACGTGTGGGACATGATCGAAGAGCACGCGAAGATGGAGAAGGAGACCATCGAGCTGGCCGAAAAGGCGCGCCGCAACTGCCGCCTCTTCGTGCAGCGCCACCTCCTGACCTATCTCATCGAAGACGAGCAGAAGCATGACCGTCTTCTGTCGCAGCTCGAGGACTTCAAGCGGAAGATCTATCCGTACGCGTAAAAACGGTGAGGAGTGGGAAGTGAGAGAGTGAGGAGAAAGAACGAGGGCGAGCGTCAAGGAGCGAGGTGTTGCTGTATTTTTAGACTGCTCACATCCCACTGATCACCATGAAAGGACGAGGCCATGGGTCTATTCAAGGAGCAAAAGAAGCCGGTCATCAAGGCGGGACCGACCTCCGGCGGTGAGATCAGCCCCCTCCGGCCGAAGTACATCGAGAAGACGCCTCCCTGCATCGGGAACTGCCCGAGCGGCACCAACATCCGCGGGGTTCTCACCACCATCGCCCAGGCCGAGGCCTACGGACGGACCAACGAGCAGGCCTACGAGATCGCCTGGCGAATGATCCTTGAGAACAACCCCTTTCCGGCGACCTGCGGGCGGGTGTGCCCCCATCCCTGCGAGGCGGGCTGCAATCGAAAAGACAAGGACGGCCCTGTGGCCATCAACGCCGTCGAGCGCTTTCTCGGCGACTTCGCTCTGGAGAAGGGAATCAAGCCCACGAAGCTCACCGAAGAGAAGCATCCCGAGAAGGTGGCGGTGGTGGGAGCCGGCCCGGCCGGGCTTTCCTGCGCCTACCACCTGGCCCGCCGCGGCTATTCGGTGACGGTCTTCGAGGCCTTCAGCGAAGCGGGCGGCATGCTCCGCTACGGCATCCCCAAGTACCGCCTGCCGCGCGAGGTGCTCGACGCTGAGATCAAGCGGATTCTCGACCTGGGCGTCGAGCTGAAGACCAACTATGTCATCGGCAAGGAGATCTCCCTCGACGACCTGCGCAAGCAGTACCAGGCCATCTTCGTGGGGATTGGCGCGCACAAGGGCATCAAGCTCCGCGTGCCGGGCGAGGATGCTCCGAACGTCTTCACCGGCACCGAGTTCCTCAACAAGGTCAACAGCGGCGAAGAGGTGAAGGTGGGGGGCAAGGTCATCGTCATCGGGGGCGGCGACACAGCCATCGACGCGGCCCGCATCAGCAAACGCCTCGGCGCCGACGTGACCATCCTCTACCGCCGGACGCGCACCGAGATGCCGGCCATCGCGCCGGAGATCGATGGCGCCCTCGAGGAGGGGGTGAAGATCGAATACCTCGCGGCGCCCGTGGAAATCCTCGTGAAGGACGGCGTGGCCGTGGGCATAAAGTGCACCCGCATGGAACTCGGGGAGCCCGACGCCTCCGGGCGCAGGCGGCCCGTCCCCAAGGAGGGCTCGGAGTTCGAGCTGGAGGCCACGGCCATCGTGGCTGCCATCAGTCAGGAGCCGGCCTTCGACGGCTTCGAATCGCTCCGGAAGGGCAAGGACTGGATCGTAGTGGACGAGTGGGGGACGACGCAGCAGGACGGCGTCTACTCGGGCGGCGACGACGTGGAGCTGGGGCTGGCCACCATCGCCATCTCCCAAGGGCGCTTCGCCGCCGAGGCCATCGACGCCCGCTTCCGCGGAAAGACCTTGGAGAAGCACCAGCAGCCGCCCATCATCAAGTCCGACAAGATGAAGCTCTCCTGGTACAAGGAGGCGGCGCGCAACGAGCGCTCGCAGCTGCCCGTCGAGCAGCGTGGCATGGATACGGAGATCGAGCAGGGGCTCACCGAGCAGCAGGCCCTGGACGAGGCCAAACGCTGCATGTCCTGCGGCATGTGCATGGACTGCGAGACCTGCTGGATGTACTGCACCAACAGCGCCTTCGTGAAGCTGCCCAAGGGCGAGCACTACAAGGTGAAGCTCGAGGTGTGCAACGGCTGCAAGAAGTGCGCGGAGGAGTGCCCCTGCGGGTACATCGAGATGGTTTAGGGGGGGCGGATGGCGGCGGCGCCGGGGAGCCGGGGCCGCGCCCGGGGGGGGCCGCCGGTGCCGATGCCGCCATCCGCTGTTTGGTTGACAGTCGCCGGAAAACCGGCAGGAGGACAAGACGGTGCCTACAATCGAACTGAACGGACACACCTACCAAGTGGACGAGGACGGATTCCTGGAAGACCCCTCCATCTGGAACGAGGAGGTGGCCAAGGACTTCGCCACCACCGAGGGCGTCACCGAACTGACCGAGGAGCACTGGAAGATGATCAACTATCTCCGGAACTACTACCTCCAGTTCGGCATCGCACCCATGATCCGCAAGCTCTGCAAGGAGACCGGGTTCCCGCTGAACAAGGTCTACGAGCTCTTCCCTTCGGGACCGGCCAAGGGAGCCTGCAAGCTCGCCGGCCTGCCGAAGCCCACGGGGTGCGTGTGAACTAGAGCGGCGAGGGGAGGCGCGGACTCGCGGCGGAGGCGGATCGCTTCACGACGATTCAGCGCGCCGCCCGTCCCGCCTCCCTCGTCCTTCCGACCGCCGCCGCCCGGGGCCCGCAAGGGGAGAGCCGCCGGAACCCGGGCGGCGCGCGTTCGGTATCGCGGAATATGACTGGAGGTCAGCGGCCGTGCCGCACCCTTCTCTGAAAGCCAGGGGGGAAGCCATTGCCAGCCGATGGTGCGAGCTGGTTTTTGAAACCTACCCCGATCAGACCGTCCACTTCCTGAACGCGGAGCGCGATCCCTTCCGCAACCCCGTGGGGGCGACCATCTCCTCGGAGATCAGAAACCTTTGCGAGGTGCTCCTGGAGGGGGAGGACGAGGAGCGCCTGCGCCCCCACCTGGACGCCGTCATCCGGATCCGGAACGTCCAGGATTTCGGCGCCGGCCAGGCCGTGGGGTTCATCTTCCTGCTCAAGCGGGCCGTCCGCGAGGAGCTGGGGGCGTCGGGGGCCGCCGGCCTGTCGGAGGCCCTGACCGAGCTGGACGCCCGGATCGACCGAGCGGTGCTCCTCGGCTTCGACTGTTACGCCGCCTGCAAGGAACAGCTCAACCGAATCCGCTTTGACGAGATGAAACGGAGGGTCTACTGGCTCGAGCGGACCCACCCGGCCTGTGGCCCGCTGGAATGGGACGGGGCCGAGGGGTCCGAGGCCGAGGGGGCCCCGGACACAGAGAAAGGTACAGACAAGGGCGGGAAGCGAGGTGATGATTGATGAACGCTCTCCTATCGCTCATCGTGGTTCTGGTGCTCGGCGCGCTCGCCTACGTGGGGGGCAGCGTGGAGGGCCTGCGGACCCTCTTCGGGGTCATCATTCCCTATGCGGCCATCCTCACCTTCCTCGCCGGGGTGGCCTACCGGGTGGTGCGGTGGGCGCTGTCGCCCGTGCCGTTCCGCATCCCCACGACGTGCGGGCAGCAGAAGACGCTCCCGTGGATGAAGGCCGGGTACCTGGAGAGCCCCTACACGACCCTCGGCGTGACGCTGAGAATGGCACTGGAAGTCCTGTTGTTCCGCTCCCTCTTCCGCAACACCAAGGCGGAGCTGAGGAGCGGCCCGCAGCTCGTCTACGGGGAGAATAAGTACCTTTGGCTCGGTGCTCTGGCGTTCCACTGGTCATTCTTGATCATTTTCCTGCGCCACCTGCGCTTCTTCATGCAGCCCGTACCGGCCTTCGTCAACCTCCTGAGCGACGCGGACGGCTTCTTCCAGATCGGCGCGCCCGTGCTCTACCTCACGGACGTGGTGATCCTGGTGGCGCTGGCCTACCTGCTTTGGCGCCGCTTCCGCGACCCGCAGGTCCGGTACATCTCGCTCTTCACCGACTACTTCGCCCTGTTTGTGCTGATCGGGCTGGCGGGGTCGGGCGTGCTCATGCGCTACTTTTTCCGGCCCGACATCGTGGCCGTCAAGGAGCTCGCCCTGGGGCTCGTAACCTTTACGCCGACGGTGCCCCCCCAAGTGGGGGGACTCTTCTTCGTGCACCTCTTCCTGCTCAGCCTTCTGCTCGCCTACTTCCCCTTCAGCAAGCTCATGCACTTCTCTGGGGTCTTTTTGAGCCCCACCCGAAACCTCGCCAACAACAACCGCATGAAGCGACACGTGAATCCCTGGGACTACCCCGTCAAGGTCCACACCTACGCCGAGTGGGAAGAGGAGTTCCACGACAAGATCAAGGCGGCCGGGCTGCCGATGGAGAAGGAATAGGCCATGGCGGAACAGACACCCAAGCCCGAAGAACTCTCGAAGATTGACTACCATCCGCCGAAGAGGGGCTGGATGGACCCCCACGTCGAATTCCGCAAGGGGACCTTCTGCTACAGCGCGCTGGCCAAGAACATCGAATACCTGGGCATGCCCAACCCGCGCGAGTGGCAGCCCTTTGACGCGGACTGGAAGCTGCCCCCCAACTGGAAGCAGATCATCCTGGACGGCATGAAGGAGCGCCTGGAGAAGTACCGCTCCTTCCGGCTCTTTATGGACATCTGCGTGCGCTGCGGCGCCTGCGCCGACAAATGCCACTTCTACGTGGGCTCGGGCGATCCCAAGAACATGCCCGTCCTGAGGGCCGAGCTCATCCGCTCCATCTACCGGCGCTACTTCACGCCGGCGGGAAAGATGTTCGGGCCGCTGGCCGGCGGCCGGGAGCTCACGGAAGAGGTCATCAAGGAGTGGTTCTACTACTTCTACCAGTGCACCGAGTGCCGCCGGTGCTCGGTCTTCTGCCCCTACGGCATCGACCAGGCGGAGATCACCATCATCGGCCGGGAGCTCCTGAACCTCATCGGCTGCAACATCAACTGGGTGATCGAGCCCGTGGCCAACTGTTTCCGAACGGGCAACCATCTGGGTATCCAGCCCCACGGCTTCAAGGATTCCATCGACTTCGCCGTGGACGAGATCGAGGACATCACGGGCATCCGGGTGGAGGCCCCCATCATGAAGAAGGGGGCTGAGGTCCTCTTCGTCATGCCCTCCGCCGACTACTTCGCTTCGCCCCACTACTACACGCTCCTGGGCTACCTCATGCTCTTCCACGAGATCGGGCTGGATTACACCATGAGCGCCTTTGCGGGCGAGGGAGGTAACTTCGGCCTCTTCACCTCGCACGAGATGATGAAGCGGCTCAACGCCAAGATCTACGAGGAGGCCAAGCGGCTCAAGGTCAAGTGGATCCTCGGCGGAGAGTGCGGCCACATGTGGCGCGTCGCCCACCAGTACATGAACACGCTCAACGGACCGCCCGACTTCCTCGAGGTGCCGGTCTCGCCCATCACCGGCACCCGCTTCGAGAACGCCAAGTCCACGAAGATGACCCACATCATGGAGTTTACGGCGGACCTCATCCACCACGGCAAGCTCAAGCTGGACAAGAGCCGCAACGACCACTGGAGGGTGACGCACCACGACCCCTGCAACGTGGCCCGCGGCATGGGCCTGCTGGAGGAACCGCGGTACGTGATCAACAGCGTGTGCAACCACTTCCACGACATGCCCGAGAACACCATCCGCGAGCAGACCTTCTGCTGCGGTTCGGGGGCCGGGCTGGGCACCGACGAGAACATGGAGATGCGGATGCGCGGCGGCCTGCCGAGGGGCAACGCCGTCAAGTACGTCAAGGAGAAGCACGGCGTCAACCTCCTGACCACCATCTGCGCCATCGACAAGGCGACCCTGCCCGCGGTGGTGGACTACTGGGTCGGCGGCGTGGAGGTGGGCGGCATCCACGAGCTCGTGGGCAACGCCCTCGTCATGAAGGGCGAGAAGGAGCGCACGGCGGACCTCAGGGGCACGCCCTTCCCTGCGAAGGAGGTGAAGGCCAATGCGTGACAAGGGCTTGATCTTCGCGGGCCTCGTGTTCTTCCTGGTGCTCATCACCTTCCCCGTCTGGTACGACTTGGCGGCGGGGACCACGAGCAAGGGGCCCGATCCCAAGCTGCCCACGGCGGAGAAGGACTGCGTGGCGCCCCTGGAGTACATGCGCACCTCGCACATGGACCTGCTCCTCTCCTGGCGGGACCAGGTGGTCCGGCAGGATCGGCTCACCTACAAGGCCTTCGACGGCAAGACCTACGACATGCGCCTCACGGGGACCTGCCTGAAGTGCCACACCAACAAGGAGGAGTTCTGCGACCGCTGTCACGCCTATGCGGGAGTCGCGCCCTACTGCTGGGAGTGCCACATCGACCCCGCGCTAGCCCAGAGGAGCAGAGGATGAGCATGGACAGAAGAAAATTCCTCGGCGTCGCCGCTGGCGCCTCTGCGCTGGTCCTGGCCGGAAAGGCTTCCGTAGACGCCCTCGCCAGCGGTTCCCAGCCCAAGCAGGGCGGAACCCTGGCCAACACGCGGTGGGCCATGGTCATTGATCCGGCCAAGTGCCTCAAGGACAAGGGCTGCACCGCCTGCATCGCGGCGTGCGACAAGGTGCACAACATTCCCGACTTCAAGAACCCCAAGCACGCCGTCAAGTGGATTTGGAAGGAGCCCTTCAAGGACGCCTTCCCTGGGCAGGAGGACCAATACACCGTCGAACAATACAAGGACAGCCCCTTCATCCTCATGTGCAACCACTGCAACAACCCCCCGTGCGTGCGGGTATGCCCCACCCAGGCGACCTTCAGGCGGGAGGACGGCATCGTGATGATGGACTGGCACCGCTGCATCGGCTGCCGCTACTGCATGGCCGCCTGCCCCTATGGTTCCAGGAGCTTCAACTGGCTCGACCCGCGCCCCCACATCGCCCACCTCGACACCGACTTCCCCACGCGCACCAAGGGCGTGGTGGAGAAGTGCACCTTCTGCGAGGAGCGGCTGGCCAGGGGCGAAGGGCCGGCCTGCGTGGAGGCCTGCGAGGCCAAGGCCATGGTGTTCGGCAACCTGGACGATCCCGACTCGGAGGTCCGGCAGCTGCTCAAGGCCCGCTTCAGCATCCGGCGGAACCCCGAGCTGGGCACCCAGCCCGAAGTCTACTATCTGGTGTGAGGAGCCGGCTATGTTCATGCTCGAGAAAGCGGTCGTCGGAAGCCGGAGATACTGGATCTGGGTGGGGTGCCTGCTCGCCGTCATCCTCGCCGGCTTCCTCTGTTACCTGTTACAGCTCAAGGAGGGACTCGGCATCACGGGGATGAGCCGGGACGTGAGCTGGGGGCTCTACATCGCCCAGTTCACCTTCTTCGTGGGCGTGGCGGCCTCCGCCGTCATGGTGGTCCTGCCCTACTACCTCCACAACTACAAGGCCTTCGGGAAGATCACGATCCTGGGCGAGTTCCTGGCGGTCTCCGCGGTGACCATGTGCATGCTCTTCATCTTCGTGGACATGGGCCAGCCCATGCGGGTTCTCAACGTGATGCTCCACCCGACGCCTCACTCCATGATGTTTTGGGACATGGTCTCCCTCTCGGGCTACCTGTTTCTGAACGCCCTCATCTCCTACGTCATGCTCGAATCGGAGCGGGAGGGGGTGGCGCCTCCCCACTGGATCAAGCCCATCATCCTCCTCTCGATCCCGTGGGCGGTCTCCATCCACACCGTCACGGCCTTCCTCTACAACGGCCTGCCCGGCCGCGCCTTCTGGCTGACCGCCATCCTCGCCCCTCGTTTTCTCGCCTCCGCCTTCGCGGCGGGCCCTTCGCTGCTCATCCTGCTGGCCATGGTGATTCGCAAGCTCACCAAGTTCGACGCGGGCTCCGAGGCGATCCAGAAGCTGGCGCTCATCGTGACCTACGCCATGCTCATCAACGTCTTCTTCGTGCTGATGGAGGTCTTCACCTCGCTCTACAGCAATATCCCCGAGGACGCCGCCCACCTGAAGTTCCTCTTTGTCGGCCTCGACGGCAACACGGAGTTGGTGCCGTGGATGTGGACCTCCGTGACCTTCGCGCTCCTCTCTCTCGTTTTGCTGATCGTGCCGCGCTACCGAAAGAACGAGAAGCTGCTAGCCTTCACCTGCGTCATCGTGTTTCTGTCGCTCTGGATTGACAAGGGCATCGGGCTCATCATCGGTGGATTTATCCCCTCGCCGCTGGAGACGGTCACGAGCTACGTACCGACGCTGCCCGAGATGACCATCGTGGCCTCCATCTGGGCCATCGGCATGCTCATGATCACGGTGTTCTACAAGATCGCCCTCTCGGTCCGGCACCAGCTGGGCTGAGGCGGCTTCGGTTCCAGCTCCCGGAGGAGGGCGGCCGGCCGAGGAAGGGGTGCCGGCACCGGCCCTCCGGGAGAGCCGTGCTAGACCCCTTGTTCATTTTTTCTCCATGATGCCCTCGGCCGGTCCGGGGGCTTTTTTTTATCAACCTGCCGCCCCGACCGGCGGGGCACCATGCCCGATCTCAGTAGCCGCCTCCTCCACCCCCGCCGCCGCCTGCACCGCCCGAGGGGGTCCAGCTGAAGCTGAAGCCCTGCGAGGAGACGCCGTCAGGGTCGACCACGGTGATCGTTTCGGTCTGGCCCTTGGGAACCATGGCCTTCAATGCCTCGCGCTCTTTCCCAAATTCCGCGATGGAAACGCGGGTGCCTCCGACTACCACTCGGGTTCACCGGGGAAAGGCGTTGTCTCCTGGACGGGGAGGGCCATAGCCTTGCCCCCGAACCGCAGGCTAAGCCCGCCGGTTCGGGAGATTGCCCTGCGGGGCCCCTTCCCACGGGCCAAGCCCGTGGAGCCTCACCCCACCCGTGGCGCCCTCTCGCGCTAGGCTCGAGGGCGCCCCAATCCCTTGATAGGTGACAAGGGCCTCTTCATTCAATGGCTTGTTCCGCCTGCTTTTCATGCTCTTTCCCCCGTTCCATCGCGGAATTTGGGACCGTACGTGATCTGTCGCGCCTTCCACGGCTATTCCCCTCCTCCATCGCGGGATTGGGGTCCTTCTCCTCCCTGTTCTTGCCGACCGTTGGCCTGTACCATGTCGGGAGGAGGCGCCATGCAGATCCTGGTGACGGTGGCCAAGGGGCTGGAAGGGGCGGTGCGGGAGGAGCTGCGCGGATTGGGCCTGAAGCCCGAAGAGGCCGGACCGGGGGTGGTTGGATTCAGCGGAAGCATGGCCGACGCGTACCGGGCCAACCTCTGGCTGAGGGCCGCGCGACGGGTGCTGCTGCCTCTGGGCTCCTTCGAGGTGAAGAGCGGCGAGGATCTGTACTCGGGCGCGCTGGCCCTGCCGTGGCATCGCGCCCTCTCGGCGGGGCGGACCTTCGCCGTGGAGGCCAGCGTGCGGGACTCGGCCATCACCCATTCGGGCTACGCGGCCCTCAAGGTCAAGGACGCCGTGGCCGACGCCCTGAGGGAGAGGCTCGGCAGCCGGCCCGACGTGGACCGGCGGAACCCCGACGTGCAGGTCGTGGTCCACCTGGCGGGCGGAACCTGCACCGTCAGCCTAGACTCCTCGGGCGGACCGCTCCACAAGCGCGGCTACCGGGAGCGCTCGGTGGCGGCCCCCCTCAACGAGACCCTCGCGGCCGGCATGCTGCTACTCGTGGGCTACGACGGGAGCGCTCCCTTCGTTGATCCCTTCTGCGGCTCCGGGACGATCTGTGTGGAGGCCGCCCTCATCGCCACCCGGACCGCCCCTGGGCTCCTGAGAAAGCGGCCCTTCGGTTTCCAGCGCTGGGCCGGCTTCGAGGAGCGGATCTGGAAGCGGCAAGTGGAGGAGGCCCGTTCCTCCGTCCGCCCCGCGCCCTCGCCCATCGTGGGCGGCGATGCCGACGCCTCGGCCATCCGGGCGGCTCAGGCCAACGCCGAGGCCGCGGGCGTGGGCCGCTGGGTTCGGTTTCGGCGGGCCGACGTCTCGGGGTTCCGTCCGCCGGCGGGGCCGGGCCTCCTGGTCACCAACCCTCCCTACGGCGACCACGCGGGGGCCGGCGAGGAGCTCGCGCCTCTCTACCGGGGCCTCGGGGACGTGCTGAAGCAGCGCTTCGCCGGCTGGAGGGCCGCCGTCCTGACGGGAAACACGGCGCTCGCCAAGCGCGTCGGCCTCCACCCCTCGCGCAAGATCCCGCTCTTCAACGGCCCTATGGAGTGCCGCCTGCTCGTCTTCGAACTCTACGAGGGAAGCCGTAAGGATGGAAACAGGGAGGTAGAAGGGACGAGGCCAAATAGGAAATGACTCACCACAGAGGCGCAGAGGCACAGAGAAAATCTGGAATCCGAAGATAGACATTAAGAAAAAGTGCCAGCTCACCTCATGTCCTCATCACCTCATCCCTGTGCCCGGTCACCAGCTCCCTTTCCTCTTCTCCTTCTTTTTGCTCGGCACTAGCCGCTCAGCGGCGCAGGGCGCATGAAGCGAGGGCTGAACCGGAGATTGGGAACGAGGGAAGATGGGGTAGACGCTCTTCTCCAAAAATTCCTCTCCCTCTGTGTCTCTGTGCCTCTGTGGTGATTCCTTCTTTCCGCTTTCGGCCTTAGGATCAGCGCAGAAATAACTTAACGTTTTCGCATCCCATCTTCGCGCGATCTTGACGCGATTCTCGCTCGCAAAATCCTCAACGTAGTCTTCAACTGCGCCTGCGGTTTTGCTCCCTCCAATCGCGCCAATCTCACACGAATCTGGGCGCGAATTCCGTTAGCCTATTCCTGCGCGGGTCCTTAGCTCCCGGTGAATCGTGTATACTACGTCGCTGGGGATGCCCGCCGGACCGTTGAAACCGGCGGGCCACGTATTCATGACCTCCTTCCGCATCGCGAAGCTGGCGGCACTGGTGGACGGCTGGCGCTACACGACGCCCGTCAAGGCCCTGGTGCGCGAGCTCACGGAGAAGCTCTCGAAGGGCAGCGCGGCCTTCGAAGGGGCGCCCCTCCCGGAGGAGACGGTGACGGACCGGCTCCCCCCCGGCGTCGAGAGCGCCTGGGTCTTCGTCCTCAAGCCCCAGACCGTGACGCCGGCCCACCAGCACCCCAACTCGGTGCAGTACACCTCGGTCATCGCGGGCGGCGGGACGGGCCACGTGGGCGACAAGAGCTTCTACCTGCAGCCCTTCGATCCGGCCTTTCCGGAGCTCTCCGTCCTGGTGATCCCCGAAGGAACGCCGCACGCCTTCGAGGTGGGGAACGAGCACCTCGTGCTCCTCTCCTTCCACACGGTCCGGGCCGAGGAGCTGGTGGAGGTGGAGGTGGAGACGCAACGGCCGCGCCGCTACATCCAGAAGCGGGAGCGCCCGAAAAAGAGGAAGCCCAAGCGGCACTGATCGCGGCAGATACGGAGCCGAGGGCACCTGCCGGGGGGAATCCAGATGGCGATTACGGAATATAACGCGGTGGTGGCGCAGCGGGTGGACGTGGCCTCCGGCCTCATGATCCTGAGGGTGGTACCGTCGGGGTGGGCGCTGCCCTCCTTCAAGGCCGGCCAGTACACCGTCCTGGGCCTCCTGGGCGCGGCGCGGCGGGCTCCCTTCACCGATCCCGAGGAGCCCCCGGCCGACCCCGCGAAGCTCATCCGCAGGGCCTACTCCATCGCCTCCTCCTCCGTGGAGGACGAGTACGTGGAGTTTTACATCACCCTGGTGCGCTCCGGGGCCCTGACGCCCCGCCTCTTCGCACTGGGACCGGGCGATGCCCTGTGGCTCTCACCCAAAGTGGTGGGGATGTTCACCATGGACCAGGTGCCCGAGGGGCAGAACATCCTGCTCATCGCCACCGGCACGGGGATCGCCCCCTACATGAGCATGCTCAGGACCCACCTCTCGGAGATCCACCAGGCGAGAGTGGCTGTGGTCCACGGCGCCCGGCACTCCTGGGACCTCGGCTACCACGCCGAGCTTCAGACCATGCGCCGCCTCTGCCCGCGTTTCGCCTACGTGCCCATCGTGAGCGATCCCGAGGAGGAGTCGGTGCCCTGGAGGGGGCGAACGGGCTTCATCCACGAGAACCTGGTTGGAGGGGACCCGCGAGAATTCCTCGGCTTTCGGCCCGATCCCTCCGACACCCACGTCTTCCTGTGCGGCAACCCCCTCATGATCGAGGGCATGCTGAAGCTCCTGTCGGAGCAGGGCTTCACCGAGCATACGAAGGCCCGGCCCGGCCAGGTGCACCTGGAAAAGTATTGGTGATTCGGGATTTTGGGAAAACTCGGCAGGCGGCCTGCTCTCCGCTTTCCTCTTCGCGTCCGTCCACGCACGCTCAACCCAAGGCCAACGCAGGAGCGCTCTCCAGAGCGCGACGGGTGGAAGCGGCACGGCGCATCGGCCCCTGGAGAGGCCTCCTGCGCGTCTTCCATGATGAGGCCGGCCTCCTCATCCCATCTCAAGACTACTGGCGGCCGATTCTTCCACTCCTCACTCACCGTCCAAACTTCGCCAGCGGGGTGGCGCACTCGGCAAAGTAGTCCCGCAGTGCATCGGGCCGTGAGATTTTGAGAGCCAGCGCGGCCACCAGCGCGGCCACCTCCATCCGCGAGATCTTCAGCTTCTCGGGCGCCGCCAGGCGTGCGGGGTCCTCAGCCACCATGGCGAGAGTCCGCACCGCGAAGAAGAGACTCTGCGCCAAGAAGAGCCGGATCTCCCGCTCCTCCAGGGGTATCAGGGTCAGGTACCGCCAGCCCCGCTCCAGGTGCCCCCGGGTGCTCAGCAAAACGGGCAGGGCGGCCCGGTAGACGGCGGGGCCCCTGGAGGGGTTGCCGAGGTCGGAAGGGGTCAGCCCCTCGGACCTGAGCAGGGAGGTCGGCAGGAAGCACCACCCGCGGTGGTAGTCGTCCGCCAGGTCCTTCAAGATGTTGACCTTTTGGAGCCCCAGGCCGAAGGATTCGGCGTCCCGTTCGAGCCGGAAGAAGAGCGCCTTGTCCACCCCCGGCGCGTGGATGTAGAAGAGGTCCGTCAGGAGGTAGCCCACCGTTCCGGCGATGTAGTAGCAATAGCGGTCCAGCGCGGCGGGGGAGGGGAGCGTCTTGACCGCGCCGGGTTCCTCGCCCATGCGCTCGCTCCAGGCCACCATCCCCTTGCCCATCTCCGTGACCCAGCGCGTCATGCTCAGGCGGTCCATCTCTCCGCAAGCGGCGTAGCAGAGGAGCACGTCGCCGCTGTGCTTGAGCAGCGTCAGGTCGGCCGGCGCGGCGCGGCTTTCGAGCCGGGCGATGAGCCGCGCGATCCAGGCCGGCGGAGGCGTCCCTCCGTTCTCCAGGCACGAGAGGAGCGGTTCCATCAGCGCCCACCGCTCGGCGGCGCTCAGGCCCGGGGCGTCCTCCACGGTGTCCAGGATGCGGCAGAGGAGATAGGCCACGCAGACCGAGCCGCGAAGCGGGTCCTTCAGCCCGGCGATACCCAGCGCGAAGGTCCGCGACACCTTGGGCAACAGGTCGTAGGCGGTCTGCCAAGGCGGCATTTGACTGGAAGGCGGCGCGACCGGCAAGAGCAGCTCTCCTAGCCGGCCCAGTCTGCCCCAAAGGGGCTTGGCGATGCAACCGCGAAAGGACGCCAAGGGTGGGGTGAGGCTCCACGGGCTTGGCCCGTGGAGCGGGGCCCCGCAGGGCAATCTCCCGAACCGGCGGGCTAAGCTCGCGGTTCGGGGCGGCAAGGCCATGGCCCTCCCCGTCCAGGAGACAACGCCTTTCCCCGGTGAACCCGAGCGG
>JBMFSH010000021.1:0-45795 GCA_049967655.1 Acidobacteriota bacterium | reverse complement strand
TCCCGAACCGTCGGGCTTCGCTCGCGGTTCGGGGCGGCAAGGCCATGGCCCTCCCCGTCCAGGAGACAACGCCTTTCTCCCGTGAACCCGAACACTAGCCGAAGGCACCCGCGTTTCCATCGCGGAATTTGGGATTATGGTGGTGCTTGCCTTGGGCGCCGAAGGGGCAAATAATCCATCCTCCCTGGCGTTAGGAGAGCCTAAAGGAGCCGGACGATGCGAGGTTCACCGCCTCTGGGCAGTTTCCACCAAGATCCGGCCCACCTGGCCGTCTATTCGCGGGCGGCCTGCATTTACAGGCGCCGCCCCGCCGGAGTCCTGTTTCCAAAGGCGGAAGAGGACCTCCAGTGGGGCCTCTCCTACGCGAGGGAGAACCGCCTTCCCCTGACCATGCGAGGCGGCGGTTCGGGCCTGGCCGGGCAGACGGTGGGACGGGGCCTGGTGGCCGACGTCTCGCGGTGGATGAACCGCGTCCTATCCGTGGATGTGGAGCGCCGGGAGGCCCTCGTCCAGCCCGGCGTGGTGCTCTCCGACCTGAACCGAGCCCTGGCCCCCCATTCTCTCCGCTTCGCCCCGGATCCCTCCAGCCAGGACTTCTGCACGATCGGAGGAATGCTGGCCGACAATTCCAAGGGGGCCCGGTCGGTCAAGTACGGCACCACCAGCGGCCACGTGAAGGCCCTCGGCCTGATCCTCGCGGACGGCAGCCACCTCACCCTTGAGCGCGGGGCCCGGCGTCCGGAGGAATACGGCCACCCGGCCCTGGCCAAGGCCGCCGCACTCATTGAGGGCAGGCGGAACGCCATCCTCGAACGGTGGCCCAGGAGCAGGACCAACGCCTCGGGGTACAACCTGAAGGGTTGCCTGGGCGAGCCGGGCTTCGTGGACCTCGTTCCGCTCTTCATCGGTTCCGAAGGCACCCTGGCCATCTTCACCGAGGCCGTTCTCGACCTGACCCCGGTTCCCCTTCATCAATCCATGGTCATGCTCGAATTCGGCGACGTGGAGTCGGCCGGGCAGGCGGTGCTGGACCTCCTGCCGCGCGGGCCCTCGGCCTGCGAGATTCTGGACAACACCTTTCTGGAGATCATCCGCGCCGGACTGGGCACCTTTCCGCTGCCCGTGGACGATGGGGCGCGAACGATCCTCCTGGTGGAATCGGACGGCGCCACGAGGGAGGAGGCAGAGCTCGGCATGGACCGCCTTCTCGAAGCCGCGGCATGGGCGCGCCCCACCGGCGTGCACCGCGCCGTCACTGCCGCCGATCGGGCCGCCATCTGGTCTTTCCGCAAGGCGGCCAGCCCTCTGCTGAACAAGGGCAGGGGGCGGCTGAAGTCGGTGCGCTTCATCGAGGACGGTGCCGTGCCCACGGAGGCCATCCCGGCCTATCTGCACGGGGTGTCGGAGATCCTGGCCTCCCGGCGGATCGATGCGGTCATCTTCGGCCACGCGGGCGACGGGAACTTCCACGTGAACCCCTTCCTCGATCTGAAGGACCCTTCCCATTTCGCGCAGGTGCCGCTCATCGCCCGGGAGGTTGCCGAGCTGCTCTCCGGCCTCCATGGCAGCCTGTCCGGCGAGCACGGCGACGGACGCCTGCGAACCCCCTTCCTCCCGATGATCTACGGGAACCTCACGGAGCTCTTCCGGCAGATCAAGCTGGCCCTCGATCCGGACGAGGTGCTGAACCCAGGCATCATCGCCCCATCGGAGCCCGAGCCCATGGAGTCGGACCTCCGCTTCCACCCCGACTACCGGAGGGCCGCCCTGCCCGGGCGCCTCTCCGCAGAGTCCTGGGCCTTCGAGGCCGAGCGCTGCCACGGGTGCGGAACGTGCCGAGATTTCTGCCCGACGGCCCAGGCCACCGACCACGACCTGCTCTCGAGCCGCGGCCGAGGCCACCTGCTGCAGGCCCTGCTGGACGGGGAGATGAGCCGTGGCGATGCCTCCAGTCCGCAGGTTCGAGCCATCTTCGACTCCTGCCTCGGCTGTTCCCTCTGCGCCATCCACTGCCCCACGGGGGTGGACATCGCCCCCCTCGCAGCCGCCTTCCGCGAAGTGTTCACGCCCCCCCTCGACCGCATCAGAGATCGCTTCCTCGGCCAGGTTCCGTCGCTGGGGTACAAGGTCGGGGCGAGGACGGGCCGGCTCGCCCTGAAGGCCGGGAGCCATTTCCCCCTTCGCCATTTGAACGGAGCCCTGCTGGGGCTCAGGAACGACCTCCACGCCCCAGAGATGGCGGGCAGGTTCGCCTTCGACCCGGGCCGCCTCTACCACTATCCCGGTGATGGCGCGGGCAAGGCCCTCTACTTCTACGGGTGCTACGGTAACACCTACAACCCCGGCGGCGAGGCGGAGCTGGCCGTGGCCGTCCTCCACGCGCTGGGCGTCGAGGTGGTGGTGCCTCCCCAGGCCTGCTGCGGCGTGAGCAAGCTGACCCGGGGGCTCGCGGACGCCGCCGCGCCGGACGTCCTCTTCAACCGAAGCTCCTTCCTCCCGTACCTCCGGGAGGGATTCTCGCTGGTCGCCTCGGCCCCTTCGTGCCTGCTCGCCCTCGTCAAGGAGCAGCCGCGCTTCTTCCCGTGCGGCGAAGCGCAGGAACTCGCCCAGGCCTCCACGGGCCTCTTCACCTTCCTGCTGGGAATTCTCAAGAGACAGCCCCACAGGCTGCGGCCGGTGCCCCTAAGCGTGGTCTACCAGACTCCCTGCCACGGTGCCGTTCTCGGGAGCTTCAAGGACGAGGTAGAACTGCTCAAACGAATACCAGGGCTGGAGGTGCTGGATGTGACGGCAGAGTGCTGCGGCCTGGCGGGCTCCTTTGGGGCGGAGTCCAGGAACGCCGGACTGTCGGAGACCATCGCCGCGCCCCTCTACGAGCGGATACGGCGCGCTTCGCCCCAGGCCGTCGTGACGCCCTGCGGGTCGTGCAAGACCCAGGACGAGAGCCACCTCTCCTGGCCGGTGATTCACCCCCTCACCCTGCTGGCCCGGGCGCTGGGAATGGAGGCGCCCGGAATCTCCGGCGCGCCATGTCCCGCCAAGAGAACCGAGCCTCCGAAGCGCCGCACGGACCGTCCCCCGTCAGATCTTCAGTAGGACGGGAGAGGGGCCGGGATGCCCCGGCCCCGTCCTGCCTCGCTTCGGTGCGAGAGAATCCGTCTCAGTAGGCCTTCAGCACGTTCAGGGCGCTGCCCGCCTTGAACCACTCGATCTGTTCCGCGCTCATGGTGTGGCGGAGCTGGACCTCCTCGCCCGTGCCGTCGGCGTGGTGCAGAACGGCGCGCACCGGCTTGCCCGGAGCCAGCTCCCGAAGCCCCAGGATGCTGATGCGATCGCTCTCCTCGACCTTGTCGTAGTCCCGCGGATTGGCGAAAGTGAGCGGAAGGATCCCCTGCTTCTTGAGGTTGCTCTCGTGGATCCGGGCGAAGGAGCGCGCGATGACCGCAGCCGCGCCCAGGAAACGCGGGGACATGGCCGCGTGCTCCCGGCTGGAGCCCTCGCCGTAGTTCTCGTCTCCCACGACCACCCAACGCAGGCCCTTGGCCTTGTACTCCCTGGCGGTCTGGGCGAAGGGCTCGTCCTTCCGGCCAAGGAGCTGGTTCAGCCCCTTCCCCGGCTCGCCCGTGAAGGCGTTGACCGCCCCGTTGAACATGTTGTCGCTGATCTTGTCGAGGTGGCCGCGAAAGCGGAGCCAGGGTCCGGCCGGAGAGATGTGGTCGGTGGTGCATTTTCCCTTGGCCTTCAGGAGCAGGGGAAGCTCCGTGAAGTCCTTGCCGTCCCACGCGGGAAAGGGGGTGAGGATCTGGAGGCGTCCGCTGTCGGGGGCGACCTTCACCTCCACCGCCGAACCGTCGGCGGCCGGAGGAACGTAGCCCGCCGTGTCCCTCACGAAACCCTTCTCCGGAAGATCGGGTGCGCTGCCGGGCGCTTCCAGAACGAATTCCGAGCCGTCGGGAGCCCTCAGCTTGTCGGTGACGGGGTTGAAGGTCAGCCGGCCCGCCAGGGCGTAGGCCACCACGAGCTCGGGGCTTGTAAGGAAGGAGAGGGTGCTGGGGTTGCCGTCGTTGCGGCGCGGAAAGTTGCGGTTGAAGGAGGAGATGATGGAGTTCCTCTCTCCCGGCTTGAGGTCATCTCTTTTCCACTGGCCGATGCAGGGGCCGCAGGCGTTGGCCAGGACCGTGGCGCCGATGGCCTCCAGGGCGGCCATCTGTCCGTCCCGCTCGATGGTGGCCCTGACCTGCTCGCTCCCGGGGGTGACCATCAGCGGCACCGCGGTCTTCATGCCGCGCGCCGAGGCCTGGCGTGCCACCTGGACGGCGCGGCCCATGTCCTCGTAGGAGGAGTTGGTGCAGGAACCGACCAGAGCGAAGGTCAGGGCCTCCGGGTACCCCTCCTTGGAAACGGCGGCCTTCAGCTCCGAGGTAGTCCGGGCCAGGTCCGGGGTGTGGGGTCCCGTGACGTGGGGCTCCAGCTTCGAGAGGTCGATCTCGATGACCTGCTCGAAGAACCGGGCCGGTTCGAGCTCCACCTCGGGATCGGCGCCCAGCAGTTCGGGGCGCTTCCGGGCCAGGTTGGCCAGCGCCGTCCGGGCCGTGCCGCGGAGGTAGGCATCCATGCGTTCGTCGTAGGGAAAGACCGACGTGGTGGCGCCCAGCTCGGCGCCCATGTTGGTGATCGTACCCTTGCCCGTGCAAGAGAGGGCCCTGACGCCGGGACCGAAGTACTCCACCACGCGGTTGGTCCCTCCCTTCACCGTGAGGAGGCCCAGGAGCTTGAGAATCACGTCCTTGGGGCTGGTCCAGCCGGAGGGAGCGCCCGTGAGGCGCACCCCCAGGATCTTCGGATGCAGCACCTCCCATGGGAACCCGGCCATCACGTCCACGGCGTCGGCGCCCCCCACGCCCGAGGCCCACATGGCGAGCCCGCCCGCGTTGGGAGTGTGGCTGTCGGTTCCGATCATCATGCCGCCGGGAAAGGCGTAGTTCTCCAAGACCACCTGGTGAATGATGCCCGCGCCCGGTTTCCAGAATCCGATCCCGTACTTGGCCGAGGCGGAGGCGAGGAATTCGTAGACCTCGCGGTTCTCGTCCAGGGCCGTCTTCATATCTGGTCCGGCACCGGCGTGGGCGCGGATGAGGTGGTCGCAGTGGACCGTCGTGGGCACCGCCACGCTCGGTCTGCCCGCCTGCATGAACTGAAGGATGGCCATCTGGGCCGTGGCGTCCTGCATGGCCACCCGGTCTGGCCGAAGGGCGAGATAGCTCTTGCCGGGCTCCAGTTCGGCGAGTTCAGGGTTGTCCAAGTGTCCGTAGAGAAGCTTTTCGGCGTAAGTGAGAGGGCGCCCCAGGCGTCGCCGGATGACCGCCAGGGCTGCGGCCGTCCGATCGTAGGTCCGGGCCACCAGCTCGGGGGTGGTTTCGATGGTCGGCATGGCTTTCTCCTTGATCGATTTCGTATTCAGTCTATCGCAAAATGACGGTCGGCGGGAAACGTGCCGCTGGAGTGCGCACCGGGACGGGATGGGGACAGGGGACAAGGGATAGGGGACAAGAAGGCTGAGGATGTCACTGCCTCTCGGGCCTCTCGGGGCGCACCACCTCCACGCCCAGCTCCTGAAGGAGCACGCTGGCGTAAGAGCCGGGCGGCAGCTCGAAGGAGAGGAACGCCGTGCCCTCCTCCATTCTGAGCGCGATGGGACCCGCTGGAACCCGCAGGAACCGCCTCGTGCCGGGCACACGAGACGCGCCCAGGCTGCCGGGAGTCAGGCCGTGGGAGGCCAGAACTCCGCACTCCAGCCGCCAGGCCTCTCCTTCGGGGCGGGCCATCTTGCCTCCGAAAATCGGCCCCGTGGGGGAAACCTCCAGGAGAGCCACCCGATTTCGGAGGGGTTCGTCCACCTCCTGTGCCACGAACTCGCCGCCCGAGTCGTGCCGCTTCATGAGGTCGCCGGGCAAGGGCCAGGGCCAAAGGCCTCGCATCCGCCGAAGGGCCAGCAGCTCGTTGAAGAGGAGAGCCTGGAAGACCGAGACGGCAAAGCGCGACCGGCGGAAGGCCCCAGGGCGCCGGATGCCCAGAAAGCTCCTCCGCCCCTCCTCGATGGCCGAACCGTCGGCGAAACGCTGGGGGCCGAAGGCGTTGGCGAGGCCGTGGACCTCGATGCGGCGGCACCCCGCGGCCAGCTTTTCCTCCTCACCGCCCCCCTCCAGTTCGACGCGGATGGAGAAGCGGTTTCCGGCCAACTTGCCGGTCCGAAGTTTGTGGGGGTGCTGGACCGCCGAGAGCACCTCGCAGCCCAGCTCCCGAAGCACGCGCTCGGCCCGTGGGGCGGCGTGCCTCGGCAGGGAGAGGGCCTGCACCGACACGGCGTCCCGGTCCTTCATCCCCGCGCAGCCCACATCCTCCTCCTTCAGGCGGAGGCGGCGCTGGAGCTCCCTTAGGAGAAAGGGGGTGGACATCCCCGAGCGGCGCACCGTGAGGTAGAGGTGGTCTCCCCGGCCGCTCGGAGCGAAGAGCGGCAGCTCCTCGACGGTGAAGGTGGCGGGGGACTGGCGGAAGCGCATGGCAGGGCCTCCCCGGGGATCATCCGGCGCGACGGCCGGAGAGCCTGATGAAGGTGGGATTCGAGGAGGGGAGCTCGGAGCGGCGCGATCGCCTCATTTCAAGAAGGGCTCCAGCTCCTGGAGAAGGAGCAGGGCGGGCACGCCGGTCGTTTCGCTGAGGGCGCGGAGGTCCTCCCATTCGACGTGGGAGCGCCGCGCGCCGGAGGGCGCCGTGATCCGTTTCACTCGCACGGGGCCGCGGGGCGTGGCGACCGACACGACCTCCCGGGGCAGCTCTCGCCGCTCCCACCGGGTGAAGCGCACCCCGGTGGTGGTCGTGTGCTCGAGGAGGAGGTTCGAGAAGCGGCTCTCTTCTCCTACGCCGCAGAGTAGCGTGACGAGGCAGCCCGGTCGGCCCTTCTTGGCCACGACGGGAGTGAGAAAGAGGTCGAGCGCCCCCTGCGCCCGGATTGCCTCCAGCGCCCCGGCCAGAAGCTCGGGGCTCGTGTCGTCCACCTGGGTCTCGATGACGGCCACCGCTCCGTCCGTCGGCTCCTCGGCCACGAGCAGGACCCGCAGAACGTTGGGGGCGCCTTCTGAGTCGTGGGAGCCGGCGCCGTACCCCACGCCGGCGATTCTCCCCCGGGGCAGCGGGCCAAACCGACGGGCCAGCGTCACGGCCAGGGCCGCGCCGGTGGGCGTGGTCCTCTCCAGGGGCGCGCCGGCGCTGAAGACCGGTACGCCCTTCAATATCTCCACCACCGCCGGAGGCGGCACGGGGAAGGTGCCGTGTTCCATGGTGGTGAAGCCGCTGCCCAGGTTCATGGCGCCGCATTCCACCTCCGGCCGACCGAGGGACTCCCAGGCGGCGCACGCGCCCACGATGTCGGCGATGGCGTCCGCCGCACCCACCTCGTGGAAATGCACCTTCTCCACGCCGACTCCGTGCGCCTTCGCCTCGGCCTCGCCCAACCTTCGAAAAGCCTCGCAGGCCCTCTCCGAAACGGCTGCGGGCAACCCCGCCCCTCCGATGAGCGAGAGTATGGACGAGAGGCCTCGATGGCCGTGCTCAGCGGGCACCTCCACGCGGCCGAAGGTGGCCGCCAGGCCCTGCCTGCGCACCTTTTGGAAGCGGAAGGCCAAGCCCCCCAAGCCGAGTCGTCCCAAAGCGCCGTTGACGGCCTCGGGCGCCGCCCCAGCGTCCACGAGGGCGGACACGGTCATGTCGCCGGCCATTCCCATGAAGGGATCGAAGTAGAGAATCATGGCTGATGCCTCCCGGAAAGCGCGACGAAAGGTCCGAGGACCGAGGGCTGAGAACCGAGCGGGCCGTTCGCGGCGAGCGTGTCTTTCATCATCATGGGATCCGCACTCTTTGCTCTCTTGTTGCTAGTGCTCGTCGCACGGCACGCAGACCTCATCTTACGAGATCCCCTTCGCCTTCTCCTCCCCGAGTTCTTCCAGAATGGCCCTTCGCGCCCGCAGGAGAAGGTCGTCTCGATCCTCATACCCTAGACCTTCGGTGGGAATCGGCTCCAGGAAACTGACGCGGATGGTGCCCGGGCGCACCGAGAAGGCGTGGCGCCCCTGCACCCTGCGCGCACCGTGGATGACGAAGGGTACGAGCGGAACGCCGGCGTCGATGGCCAGCACGAAGGGGCCCTTCTTGAATGGCAACAGCTCATTGCGCGTGCTGCGCGTGGCCTCTGGGAAGAAGACGAGGCTCATGCCCATTCTGCGGATGCGCTCCGCGAGCCTCTTCATGGTCTGAAGGGACTTCTGGCTCCGTCCCCGGTCGATGAAGGGGAAGCGGCTCGCCCAGAGGGCCCAGCCGAGCACAGGCACCCACTGAAGCTCCTTCTTCGGAGTAAAGCGGAAGCGGTGGTCCTTGAGGGCCAAGATCATAACGTAGATGTCGAAGTTGCTCGTGTGGTTTCCCACCAGCACCCGAGCTTCGTCTCGCTTCATCTTTTCGATGCCCTCGATCTCCAGGCGGACGCCCGCCACCCACAGGATGGAGCGGGACCAAATCCGCGCGAGAAACAGGACCATGTCCCCGCGGCTGAAGGGAGAGAGAAGAATGGCGAAGGGGCCGAGGATGAGGACCCCCGCCGCCATCACGGTATGGGTCATCAAGCTGCGGACGAGGGAGGCCTGGGATGCAGCGGCGCGGTCCGAGGCCAGCGCCATGTCGTCACTCGGCAAAGGGACACCCCTCCATGTCCCGATTATACACGGCTGCCCTGGGCGGTGGCGACTCCGGGCCCCTCTCACCCCACCATGGCGGCCATGATGTGCAGCGGCAGAGAGATGAAAAGAAAGGAGGTGACCTCCAACAGGGGTTGCAGGACGAAGTTGAGCAGGGGCGTGAAGAAGATCAACAGCAGGAGGATGGGACCGTACCGGCGGATTCCCTCGTAGAACCGGTGGACGCCGTACGGCAGGATGGCGGAGAGGATCCAGGAACCATCCAGAGGCGGTATGGGGATGAGGTTGAAGGTGGCGAGGACGAGGTTGATCATGCCCAGCTGGAGGACCCACCAGGGACCGCTGTAGCGGGTGCCTAGCTGATCGAAGAGGCTCGCGGCCGGCATGAAAAACAGGAATGTCCCCAGGATCAGGGTGGTGAGCAGGGTCAGGAGCAGGTTGCTAATGGGCCCCGCGGCTCCCACCAGGGCCCCGTCGCGACGAACGTGCTTGAAGTTGCGGCTGATCACGGGCACCGGCTTGGCCCACCCGAAGATCGGCCCTCCCAAAAAGGCCATGACCGCGGGGAGAAGGATGGTTCCCAGCGGGTCGATATGGGGGATGGGGTTCAGGGTGATCCTGCCCAGCATGCGGGCGGTGTGGTCCCCGAGCTTGTCGGCCATCCAGCCGTGCGCGCTCTCGTGAACCGAGAGGGAGAACAGGATGATGAGAACCTGCAAAACGATGGTAAGAATGCCTTGTGGGGTGAAGTCCATGCCGTGCAACGGTAATCTCCTTGTGGTGGTCAGAGACGCATGGGGGCGAGGATGGTCTCATCCAGGAGCGGGGCCACCCGGTGGATTCGCTCCTCGCGGTCGCCGCCCGAGGCTCGAACCTCCACGGTTTCCTGCTCCCTTGCATCGGAGTAGCGGGCCACGATGGCCGCACACAGCTCCTCCTCAGCTTCGGATGGGTGAGACTCGTCGGTGACGGCCACGGGGCCCTTGGCGGTAACGGCCTCCAGCCGCACGCGGCCAGCGGTGAAGCGCTCGAGGAAGAGGTTTTCCTCCTCCCTCCGTCCGAGGACCAGCTTCAGGGTCGGCGAGATCCGGAAGTGCCTTCCCACCTTGAGGAGGGCCACGTCCTCCCAGCCCATGCGCTCCTTGCCCCTGTGCGTCATCTTGTCACGGAACTTTCTGGTGTAGTTCTCGTCGGTCAGGAAGCAGCAGCCCCCCGCCGGGGAGGGGTAGTCGGTGATACCTCGGGCCTCCATGAGGTCCATCTGGACCCGTCGGCCCCGGCCGCGAATGGCCAGGAGCCTTGACCGATCCACCAAGCCTTGACGCTCGGGCGCGGTGGCCTCGAGGAGCTGCGCCGACAGGGGGCGAAGGAGCCTGTCGCCCAGTCCGGACTCTCGCTGGATCACGCGCATGGGGTCCTTCCTCTGGCTCATGGGCCGCTGGCCCAGCACCTCGCCCGTGGCCACGAAGTCCGCACCCTCCTCCTCCATGATGGCCTTGGCCTTCATGAGCATGTGGGTCCGGCAGTCGATGCAGGGGTTCATGTGGGCGCCGTAGCCGTGCTTGGGGTTGAAGACTACCTCCAGATAATCTTCGGAGAGGTCCACCATCCGGACGGGAATCTTCAGGTCGGCTCCGGCGCGGAGAGCCTCGTTCCTCAGTTTTTTGGGGTCCTCCTCCACGGAGGCCGTGGCCCGCTTGTGGTCGGAGACGCAGAATCCTGTGGAAAAGTGGACTCCCACCACCTCGACGCCCTGCTCCTGGAGGATTCTGGCGGCCAGCGTGGAGTCCAGACCGCCGCTCATGAGAACCACCGCCTTGGGGCGCTTCCCTGGGCGCTCTTTCGTTTTTTCTTCAGCCGCCGGAATGGAAGCCGGCGTTTCATTCTCGCTCATGCGCGTCCGCCCTTTAAGATAGTAGCATACACGCTCGCACTCGGGTTCATTCCCGTCCCCGGGCATCGCTCACGCAAATGCGGGGGCGTGATAACATCCAACGTCCGCACGATGGCGGACGGAGGGGAGGCGGCACATGGGCCTTCAGAGCGACAAGAAGACTTTGCAAGGAAATGTTCAGCCTTGGCGCTGCGACCTGTGCGGGGAACCCTTCGATCCCGGTCTCGACGCCATCTGCATCCGCTGCGGCCGGCTCTGCTGTCCCGAGCATCGGGCCAAGGGAGGCCGCGCCGGAAGCCCGAGCCTGTGTACGGATTGCGAGGCCGCCGCCTCGCGGCCGGAGGATGGGGGCCAGTGAGGGGGACCGACCGGCGCACGGTGGGCATCCTGGCCGTGGGCCTGGCCTCGCTCTCCTTCGCCGCCATCCTCGTGCGCTACTGCAGCGCCCCGGCCCCGGTCATCGCCTTCTGGCGCATGGGCTTGGCCACGCTCGTCCTCACGCCGGTGCTCCTCGGAAGGCTGCGCAGGGAGCCCTGGAGACCGGCGATTCAGGCGCGGCTCCTACCCTACACGCTGGGTGCCGGGGCCCTGCTGGCCGTCCATTTCGCCACCTGGATCGCCTCGGTGCAGCTCACGACGGTGGCCTCTTCGCTCATCCTCATGTCGGCGCAGCCCGTGTGGGCGGGACTGCTAGGCTACCTTTTCCTGAGCGAACCCGTGCCGGGGCGGGGGCTGCTCGCCATCGTCCTGGCCATGGCCGGTGTCGCCGTCATCGCCTGGGGCGACCTGGGTCGCGGGCCGGCCGGCCTGGCGGGGGACGGCCTGGCGCTGGTCTCGGGGGTTGCCGTCGCCGGTTATCTCACCGTGGGGCGGCACCTGCGTCTCAAACTGCCGCTCACGCACTACTTGGTGGCTGTTTACGGGGTTTCGGCCGTGGTCCTGGGGGGGCTCGTCCTGGGTTCGGGGGAGCGGTTCACCGGGTACGACGACCGCACGTGGGTCATGCTCGGTCTCTTGGCCCTCCTGCCCTCGGTGGTGGGCCACTCCCTGGTGAACTACGCCATACGCCACATGGAAACGTACCGGGTGAACCTGTCCATCCTTGTGGAGCCCGTGGTCTCCACGATCCTGGCGGCCATCCTCTTCGGAGAAATCCCGGGGGCGCGATTTTACCTGGGGGCCGGGTGCGTGGTGGCCGGCGTGGTGCTCGCCCTGTGGCTGCCGTCGGGCGGGTCGTTGGCCCGCTCGGATCGAGGCCTCAAGAGGGGGCTTTCTCCGCCAGGGCCTTGACGGCCTGGAGCACCTGCTCGTCGTGCCCCTTCACTGTGACGTTCCGCCAGATGTGGCGCACGATGCCGTTGGCGTCGATGAGAAAGGTGGAGCGGTTCACGCCCAGCGCCGTTTTCCCGAAGAGGCTGTGGGCCTTCCACGCGCCGTAGCGGCTGATGATCTTGCCCTCGGGATCGGAGACGAGCGTGAAGTTCAGGTGGTGCTTCCGGATGAACTCGTCGTGGGAGGCCATGGAATCCTTGCTGACCCCGATGACCACGGCGCCCAGCTTCCGCAAGGCCGCGTCCGTGTCTCTGAAGGAACAGGCTTCGCGCGTGCAGTAAGGGGTCTCGTCCTTGGGGTAGATGTAGAGGACCACGATCCTGCCCGCGAAGTCGTGCAGACTGATGGTGCCTCCGGTGCTGGCTGGGGCCGTGAAATCGGGGGCCTTCTCACCGACCACGATGGGTGGGTACGCCATCTTGCTCTCCTTCGCTCCAGCGGGAGTGCTCGCCCATGGGCCTGAAAGGGCGACGAGTCCAAGCAGGGCCAGTCCTAGCAAAGGTTCCGCTCGCATGCTCCCCTCCTATGGCGCTCTCTGCGCCCTATAGGAGAGAATAACAGCAAGGGGCCTCTGCCATTCCAGCGCGGCCTCGTTCCGCCCATGGCCAGTCCCTCTCCGGTACCCGCTGGGGCAACTTCCACAAGGATGTGAGCGAGGGGTGGGGCCATTTTCACCCCACAGGCCAGATTTGGTTCTATACTACCAACCCTGCTAGGGAGGAGGCCCCCCTCATGAAAACGTTCGAATTCAAAATAGACCCTCTCACGGGCGAAGAGTACTACGAGGTTTATCTCCGCGGACGCCAACTGCTCAACGATCCCCATCTCAATAAGGCCTCTGCTTTCACTCCCGAAGAGCGCATGAGCCTGGGGCTCACGGGCCTCCTTCGCAGCGGCGTCTCCACGCTCGAAAGCCAGGTTCAGCGGAGCCTCGAGGCCTTCAAGCGGAAGCCCGACGATCTGGAGCGCTACATCTTCCTCATCGGGATGCAGGACAGGAGCGAGCCCCTCTTCTACAAGCTGCTGGTGGAGAACCTGGAGGAGATGGTGCCCATCGTCTACACCCCCACGGTGGGGCAGGCGTGCCTTCAGATGAGCCACATCGTGCGGCGCTTCAGGGGGCTCTACATCGATCCCGACAACATCGCCGACATCGACCAGATCTTCCGGAACATCGCCCTTCCCCACGTCTACCTTATCGTCGTGACGGACGGGGAGCGGATTCTGGGGCTCGGCGACCTGGGTTCGGACGGCATGGGCATTCCGGTGGGGAAGGTGAGCCTCTACGTCGCGGCGGGGGGGCTCCATCCCTCGGTCTGCCTTCCGATCTGCCTGGATGTGGGTACCAACAACGAACGGCTGCTGAAGGATCCGCTCTACCTCGGCTACCGCAAGCCGCGCCTCACGGGCTCCGCCTACGAAGAGATAGTGGAAAAATTCGTGTTGGGCGTCCGCCGCAACTTCCCCGACGCCCTCCTGCAGTGGGAGGACTTCGCCAAGCACACCGCCTTCAAGAACCTGGAGCGCTATCGCGAACGGATCCTCTCCTTCAACGACGACATCCAGGGGACGGGCGCCACGGCCTTGGGGGCCCTCATCACCGCCATGCGGATCAAGGGCAGCCGGTTTTCGGACCAGCGCTTCCTCATCGTGGGCATGGGCCAGGCCGGGGTCGGCAACGCCATGAACATCCGCACGGCGCTTCGGGAGGAGGGGCTGCCCGAAAAGGAGATCCAGGCGAGAATCTTCGCGGTGGACGTGCAGGGGCTCCTGATGGAGGACGACCCCAAGCTGGAGGATCCGCAGCGCCCCTTCGCCCAGCCCCGGAGCGCCATAGAAGGCTGGACGCTGGAATCGTCCGACCGGGTCGGCCTTGAGGATGTGGTCCGCAATGCCCATCCCACCGTGCTGATCGGTGTCACCGCCAAGCGAGGCCTTTTCAGCGATTCCATCCTGAGGCAGGTGGCCAAGAACACGGACCGCCCCGTGATCCTCGCCCTTTCCAACCCGACGGCCAAGACCGAGTGCACCCCCGAGGAGGTGGCCAAGGCCACGGGCGGAAAGGGACTGCTTGCTACGGGAAGCCCCTTCAAGCCCCTGGACTGGGACGGCCATCAGATCATGACCTCCCAGTGCAACAACCTCTACATGTTTCCCGGCATGGGCCTCGGCGCCCTGGTAGGCCACGCCGCCAAGGTTACGGACGCCATGTTCCTAGCCGCCAGCAAGGCCCTGAGCGACATGGTCACGCCGGAGCAGAGGGAGGCGGGCCTGCTCTTGCCGCCCATGGCGGACATCCGGGCCGTTTCGCGCCGGGTCGCCGTGGCTGTGGCCCGGGAGGCGAGGGACTCGGGCCTCGGGCGCCTGGTGGACGATGAGCAACTGGAGCACCTGGTGGCCAAGGCCCAGTGGACTCCCCACTTCGCCTCCTACCGGCCCGGGCCAGAACGCGGCCGGGGTTGAACGGGAGCGAACGGGATCGGGCCCGGCGGCGCGGCTGGGAGCTTTTGCGGATCGGGCCTCACCCGTCATGAGCGTGTGCCACTCCTTTCCGGGAGCGTCCTCCGGCGATGAGGGCGCCCGTCACTTCGGGGTTTCTGGCACCACTGAGCTCCTGGCCCTGCAAGGGTGTGGGCGACTTGGGAGCGCCGAAACGCCCCTTCATCAATTGGGGGCACGGTCCCTGGGCTGACCAGCCCGGGCGGGTCAGCCTGAAGAGAGGCTCTTCGCCGCGCCGCCTCAGTTGGGCAGAGCCTGGGCCGCCAGTTCGAGGACGTCGTGGGTGGCGAACTCCTCGTGCCCGGTCTCGCCGGCGGCGTTGTTCATCATGACGTTGCAGAAGGGGCAGGCGACGGCCACGCCCTGCGCTTTGGTTTCGATAGCCTGCTCCAGGCGCAGGTGGTTGACCCGTTTCCCGAGCTTCTCCTCCAGCCACATCCTGCCGCCGCCGGCTCCGCAGCACATGGCGTTCTTCCCGCTGTGGTCCATCTCCGTGAGGCTCAGGCCGGGAATGGCCTTCAGAATGGCCCTGGGGGCCTCGACCTGGTCGTTGTACCGGCCGAGGTAACAGGGGTCGTGGTAGGTCAGGCTCTCGCGCACCTCTCGGGTGAGCTTCAGGCGCCCCTCCGCCACCAGGCGGGCCACCAGCTCCGTTCCGTGGACCACCTCGTAGTGGCCGCCGAACGAGGGGTACTCGTTCTTGAGGGTGTTCAGGCAGTGGGGGCAGTTGGTGACGATCTTCTTGACCTTGTATCCGTTGAGGGTCTCGATGTTGGTCTCGGCCAGGGTCTGGAAGAGGTACTCGTTGCCCAGCCGCCGGGCCGAGTCGCCCGTGCAGGTCTCCTCCTCGCCCAGGATGGCGAACTTGACTCCCGCCGCCCGCAGGAGCTTCACCAGGGCCACGGAGACCTTCTTGCCGCGATCCTCGTAAGAGCCGGCGCATCCCACCCAGAACAGGTATTCGGCGTCCGGCTCTTCAGCCATCATCGGAATATCCAGCCCTTCGGCCCACTTCGCCCTATCAGCCTGGGCCATGTTCCACGGGTTGCCCTGGCGCTCCATGCCCTTGAAGCCCACCTGGGCCTCCGCCGGGAAGTTGCTCTCCTCCAGGGTGAGGTAGCGTCGCATGCCCACGAGCTTGTCCACGAAGGTGATGTGGAGCGGACAGGCGTGTTCGCAATAGCCGCAGGTGGTACAGGCCCAGATCGTGTCTTCGCTGATGCAGCCCCCCAGGTTCTCCAGGGTCCAGGGCGGGTGCTCCTCCTTCCGCTGCCAAACGGAGCCCTCGGGCACCGGCCCGCCGATGAGGAGGCGGTTTTCCGGTACGCCCTTGTCCTGGGCCATGTCCGCCAGGGGCGTGTCGTACAAGTAGTCCCGCAGGTCGTTGCCGTAATTCTTGGGGCGGAGGGGTTTGCCCGTGAGCGTGGTGGGACATACCTCGGTGCAGCGACCGCATTCGGTGCAGGTGTAGAAATCCAGCATCTGCTTCCAGGTAAAGTCCTGGATCTTGTTCACGCCGAAGTGCTCGGCCTCGAGGTTCATGGGTTTAATGTTCTTGTTCGGTTCGAGCTCGCGGAAGTAGACGTTGAAGAGGGCGGTCAGGACGTGGAAGTGCTTGGAGTAGGGGAGGAAGTTCAAAAAGCCGAAGAGGATCATCAGGTGGAACCACCACATGGTGTGATAGAGCAGCGAGAGCGATGAACTCCCCATTCCTCCGAGAAGGGTGGCTATGAATTCGCCTACGGGGGACCAGGCCGCCCAGGCGGGGTTGTGCAGCGCGATGAAAGCGCCGTCGGCCAGCAGGTCCGTCACCATGAGGCCGCCGATGAGCGAGAGAGTGGCCCAGGCATCCCACGAGTTTTCCAGCCGGTCGGGAGGGAAAAAAAGACGCCGGGCGGAGGCCAGGAGGATCCCCAGGATTACCAGCACTTCGAAGATGTCCTTGGTGACCTGGTAGCCCAGGCCCCAGACGCCCATCATCTCGGTCAGGTGGAAGGAGGGGAAGAGACCTTCGGCCACCAGCGACAGCGACCGCAGGGCCAGGACCATGAATCCCCAGAAGATGAGGAGGTGGAAGAACCCGGCGTACCGGTCGCGCACCATGCGCTTCTGGACGAAGGCATAGAGGATGAGGCCCTTCAGCCTCTCCCAGGGCCTGTCGAAGCGGTTGTCCGGGAGCCCGGCCATGAGGGCGCCGATCCGAACCCGCGCCGTGTTGGCGAAGAGCGCCAGTGATGCGATGACGAACGCCCAAAAGAGCCAGGTTTCCACTGGGTGCATGGGTTGATCCTCCCCCTCAAACGCGCCCCGCGCGCGACTACCGGGTAGCATAAGGTCCCCGCAGCTCCCTGTCAATGTATTTGAATGCTCATCCGTGGCCGTTGCTGGGAATCCATCCAGGCGTGGAGCCAAAGCGCTACTTGGCTTCCGTTGGGTGGATTCCTGCGCGAGCGACCGCCAGCGCCAGTGAGCGACTGCTTACATTTGGGGGTTGGCGGGCGGCAGAAATCCGACCAGCCCAGCCTTCGCCAGCTTCTTGAAGGTCATGAGGGCCTGGATTTCCTGGATGGGCGAGATGCGGATGATGGCCTGGACCGAGCTCACCCCGTTGATGCGGCTCAGGATGTAGTTCTCCTGCGGCGTGAAGGAGAGCTCGTTCAGTTCACTCATGGAACGCTGGAGGAAGGGAACGTGCTCGATCGTGAAGGTATCCGAGACGAGCTGTTCCTTCATCTCCTTGTAGGCCTTGGGAATCATGGTCTGCGCCAGGGCGTGGCCCGGGGATTGGAGCAGGACCTGCTTGAAGATCTCGATGGACTCCTCGTACCGGCCCGAATTGAAGAGCTTGAGACCCTGGTTGGCGAGGCTCCGGACCTCCTCCTCAACCCGGACCTCCGAGCGCGGTGGAGGCGGGGGCACTTCGGTCACCTCGATGATGCCCATCTGGACCATGTCGAAGAGCGTCTTGCTCACCGCGAAGTCGGAGGCGTGGAACATGAGGCAGAGGTCCGATATCCTCCGCGGGACCTCCATCAGCTGGATGACCCGGTTGTAGAGCGGGTCCGCCAGAATGGCCCGGGTGAGGGCCTCCGGAATGATGCGGATGACCGCCTCCGAGGTGGGGAAGATGCGCCGGATCCTCTTCCACTCGTCGGAGCGCCGGGTGCCCTCCATCAGCACGGAGGTCACGTCCATCTCGATGGGGACGTGGCTCTCCTGGGCCGGGGCGTCGTTGTAGAACTTGAATTCCCCTCCCTCCCACAGGAAGAGGTCGTAAATGGTCTCCTCCGCCTTGATCCGCAAGAAGCGCTGGACCTCCTCCTCCTCCAGGAGGCCATCCTGCACGAGGATGCGCCCGAGCTTGGTGCCCGTCTGCCCCTGCTTGACGAAGGCCCGCGTGAGGTCCTCTTCTCGAATCTTGCCGTAGGAGAGGAGGAGCTGCCCAAAGTACTCCCGGGGATCGTTGCTCGCCGAGGCCACGATCTTGCCGTCACGAAAGTAGATCTCCTTCACGATCTCACCTCGCTGGAGCAGCAGGATCCCTGTCTTCTGACCGATGGCCAGCCACTGGAGGAGGTCGGGCAGGGGCATGGTGGCGAAATCGCCCTGGAAGCTCATGGCTGAATTTTACCGGCAATCGGTCGGCGCGGAAAGGTGGACGAGCGGGAGTTCAAGGTGGCGGGAAAGAAGGAGAAAAGAGCGCCGGCGCGGACGGCGCCGACGCCCTCGGCCCCTTCAAAGTCTTTAGGCAATGGCCTTCTTGGCGCGTTCGACCAGGCTGGCGAAGGCCTGGGGATCGGTGAGGGCGACGCCGGCGAGCGATTTCCTGTCGAGGTTGAGGCCCGCTTTCTTGAGGCCGTCCATGAATCGGCTGTAGCTGATTCCGTTCTGGCGGCAGCCCGCGTTGATGCGGACGATCCAAAGGCGGCGGAAGTCGATCTTCTTGACCTTGCGCCCCGCGAAGGCGAAGACCAGGGACCGCTCCACCTGCTCCTTGACGGAGCGGTAGAGGCGGCTCTTCGCGCCGAAGTAACCCTTGGCGATACCTTTCAGCTTCTTGCGGCGCTCAACCTTGTGATGGCCGCGGCGGACTCTAGGCATGGTTCAACTCCTCAACGAGTGGACTTACTTCGCGATCAGCCGCTTGACCTTGCGGACGTCGGCCTTGTCAACGAGGTCCGCGGTGCCGAGGCGGTTCTTGCGCTTGCGATCCTTGGAGGTCAAGATATGCCGGTGGTAGGCCTTGCCCCGCTTGATCTTTCCCGTGCCGGTCAGCTTGAACCGCTTGGCGGCGGCCCGGTTGGTCTTCTTCTTCTGCATGGATATCAACCTCCCGCGTTGCCTACTTCTTCGTGGGCGTGAGCAGCATCGTCATCATGCGGCCCTCCATCCCGGGGGCCCGCTCGATTTTGCCCTTCTGAACGACCTCTGTGGCGATTCGGGTCAGCAGCCTCTGCGCCAATTCCGGGTGGACGATCTCGCGCCCCCGGAAGCGGACCGTGATCTTGACCTTGTCCCCGTCTTCCAGGAATTCTTCGATCCGCCGTTTCTTCACCTGGAAGTCGTGCTCTTCGATCTTCGGCCTCAGCTTGATTTCCTTGACGACGACCTGCTTCTGCTTCTTTCGCGCCTCTTGCGCCTTCTTCTTCTCGTCGTAAAGGAACTTGCCGTAATCGATGATCCGGCACACCGGCGGCTGGGCGGTGGGCGCAATCTCCACCAGGTCCAGCCCCTTGGCCTCCGCCATGACCAACGCCTCATCGGGCGTCATGATGCCGAGCTGGGCCCCGTCTTCATCGATGACCCGGATCTCCCGAACCCGGATCTGCCGATTCAACCTCGGTCCTCTGGCTGTTGCGTCTCGGATAGCTGCCTCCTACTCCAGTTCCAGGGATCGGCTCTCCACCAGCCGGAGAGCCATCTCAACAAAGGTTTCCACAACCATGCTCCCCCGGTCCCCGGCCGAGCGAGTCCGCAGGGAAACGCTCGCCGTTTCCTGCTCTCGGTCCCCGATCACCAGCATATAGGGAACCTTCAGCAGCTGGGCCTCGCGAACCTTGTACCCGATCTTCTCGGGGCGGGCGTCCACCGTCACCCGCAACCCGGCCCCCCGCAGGCGGGAGGCCACAACCTCGGAGTATGCCATATGTCGGTCCGCGATGGGAAGGAGCCTGACCTGTTCTGGGGCCAGCCAGAGCGGAAAGGCCCCGGCGAAGTGCTCGATGAGCACCCCCATGAACCGTTCGATGGACCCCATGATGGCCCGGTGGATCATGACCGGCCTCTCGGGCGCGTTCTCGGGCCCCGTATAGCTCAACTCGAACCTCTCGGGCAGGTTGAAGTCGAGCTGTATGGTCGCGAGCTGCCACTCCCGCCCGATGGCGTCCTTGACCACGAAATCGATCTTCGGTCCGTAGAAGGCCCCGTCGCCCGGGTTTACGGTGAAGGCGGCCCCCTGGGCCTTCAGGATGCTGTCGAGCGCCGCCTCGGCCCGCTGCCAGATCTCGTCCGATCCCACCGAGTTCTCGGGGCGCGTGGAGAAGTAGACGTGCGGATCGCTGAAGCCGAAGATCTCGTAGGTGCGACGGATCAGTTCGAAGAGCGAGCGGATCTCCGACTCGATCTGCTCGGGCCGACAGAAGATGTGGGCGTCGTCCTGCGCGAATGAGCGGACGCGCGTGAGCCCCTGGGTGACGCCCGAGCGCTCGTAGCGGTGCAGGCGGCCGAAGTCGGCGATCCTCAGGGGCAGCTCGCGGTAGGAGTGGCTCTCGCTGCCGTAGAGCAGGCAATGGCCCGGGCAGTTCATGGGCTTGAGGCCGAATTCCCGCTCGTCGATCTCGGCCAGGAACATGTTCTCGCGGTAGTGCTCGTAGTGCCCGGACCGCTTCCAGAGCTCCACGTCGAAGACCTGGGGCGTGATGACCTCCTGGTAGCCGTACTCCCGATAGAACTCCCTCATCAGCTCCACGAGCTCGTTGTAGACGGTGGCGCCCTTGGCCGTGAAGAAGGGGGAGGCGGGCGCCCAGGGGTGGAGCATGAACAGGCCGAGATCCCGGCCGAGCTTCCGGTGGTCGCGGGCCTTGGCCTGCTCCAGCCGCTTCAGGTGCTCCTCCAGCTCTTTGCGGGAGAGGAAGGCCGTGGCGTAGATCCTCTGGAGCATCTTGTTGTGTTCGTCGCCCTTCCAGTAGGCGCCAGCCACGGAGAGGAGCTTGAAGGTGTCGGGCTTGATCCGTCCCGTGCTCGGCAGGTGGGGCCCGCGGCAGAAATCATCGAAGTCGCCCTGGCGGTAAATGGAGACCGGCTCGTTCTGGCCGCGTTCGTAGGCCAGCTCGGATTTGTATGGTTCTTGCTGTCGGTCGAAGAGCGCCTTGGCCTCCTGCCAGGGGAGCTCCTGCCGACGGATCGGGGTGTCGCGGGCGATGATCTCGCGCATGCGCGCCTCGATCCGTTCGAGGTCCTCCGGCGTGAAGGGCGCGTCGCGGTCGAAGTCGTAATAAAAGCCCTCCTCGATCACGGGCCCGATGGCGATCTTCGCTTCGGGGAAGAGCTCCTTCACGGCGTTGGCCATGAGGTGGGCGCAGGTGTGGCGGTAGATCCCAAGCGCGTCCGGAGAGCGCTCCGTGATGAGCTCCAGGGTGCAGTCGTGGTCGAGCGGCCGGTACACGTCCACGAGCCCGCCGTCGCTCTTGGCGGCGAGGCTGGCGGCGGCAAGCCGCGGGGAGATGCTCTCTCCCACCTGCTGCGGCGTAACCCCCGAGGGAAAGAGCCTGCTGGTTCCGTCGGGCAGCGTCACGCGGATCTCGGGCACCGTGGCCTCCAAAAATGAAAATGGTAGGCGCGAGCGGGATCGAACCGCTGACCTCTACCGTGTCAAGGTAGCGCTCTCCCATCTGAGCTACGCGCCTACGGGAGCCACGAGAATACCAGGGAAAGGGCCGCATGTCAAGCGGGGCGAGGGGTTTCGGGGATGGGTCGAGGTCAAGGTCCGGCCTGGAGGAGGTCGGCCGGCAGCTCCTCAAGCGACAGGACGCCCACCGTCCCGCCCTTCTCTGTGAGGGCCGCCCACGTGCACCCGGAGTCTCGGAGCAGGCACAGGAGCTCGCTCAGGGGAGTGGCAGCGGGCACGGTGGCGGGAGGCGCGGGCCAAGGGCGGGGGGGCGGCCCACCCGGGTCCAGGCCCAACAGATCCGAAGGACGGGCGAGGGCGAGGAGCTTGCCGCCCCGGTCCACCACCCGGAGCGGTCCTCCTGCCGCCTCGGCCAGCCTGGACCTCCACACCTTCGAGGCGGAAGGAAAGGGGAGAACGGGAATGGACTCCACCGGCGTCATGAGAGACCCAGCGGGCTCGTGGAACCGGGCCAGGATCCCCTTGGCCAGCGTCCGAACCGTATCGGCGTGGCGCAGGCGGGCCGAGAAGACCCTGATCAGCTCGTCGCGGGAGGCCCACGGAAGTGTCCCGCGGCCGCCCATGGCGCGCCCTCCGCGCAACCCCGTGGTCAGCAGACGCAGCAGGCCTCCCAGCGGGGCCGCTGGCACGAGGAGGATGAGCAGCACGGGCACCACGCCCAGCGACCACCCCGTGGCGACGGGGCGCAGGAGGAGCTTGGGGAGTATCTCGCCGAACAGCAGCACGGCCAGAACGAGGCCCATCCCCGTCACGGGGAGGAGCCATCCCGGTCCCCGAGCGGCCCAGCTCTGGGCGAAGAAGGCGCCCGAGACCACACAGAGGTTGGTGCCCAGCACCGTGGCGGCCAGCCAGTAGTCGGGTTTCCTGAAGAACCCGATGAGGCGCCGCGCCCTCCAGTCCCCCCGGCGCGCCTTCCGGTAGACGAGCGCCGGGCTTGCGTTCAGCAGCGCGATCTCGGTGCCCGAGAAGAAGGCCTCTCCGAGGAGCGAAAGCGCCGTGCCCAGCAGGAGAAGGTTATTCACTTCAGGGGCGCCGCCGTCGCCGTTCGCATGAAAGTCTCCCGCCTGCGGCTAGGGTGTGGTGGAGGGGAGCCCGGCTGGCCGGGCTTCCGGCGCCAACAGGTGCGCCTCGGAGGTGGCGGCCCCCGTCCCGTCCGCATACAGCCTGCCGTACTCCCACTGGTTCAAGAGAATCCTGCGGACGTAGGACCGCGTTTCGCGGAAGGGTATGGACTCGATGAAGAGGTCGGGGTCCTTGGGGCATCCGGGCCGGCGGAGCCACTCGTCCACCCGCCCGGGGCCGGCGTTGTAGGCAGCCAGCGCCAGATGCACCTGGCCGCCGTATCGCTTGAGCATCTCGGTCATGTAGGCGCAGCCCGCCAAGGCGTTCCACGCGGGATCCCTCAGGCGCGAGAGGTCGGCGTACTTCAGGTCGAATTTTCGGGCCACCGCCCTGGCTGTTCTCGGAAGGAGCTGCATGAGCCCCACGGCACCCGAGGCCGAGAGGGCATCGGGGTTCCAGAGGCTTTCCTGGCGGATCACCGAGCAGACGAAGAAAACCGGCAAGTCGAAGGTGCTGGCCGCCGTTCTTACTGCGGGCCAGAAGGGCTTGGGGAAGAGGATCCGCCAGGCTTCCGCGGGGACGCTGTCCCCGGACTGGCCGAAGGCATTCGGATAGAGCCGGCGGAGGTTGCGGATGGCTCCAGAGTAGTCTCGGGCCTCGGCCATGGCCCTGGCCATGGCCCACTGGGTGCCGGGGTCTTGGGCCGCCCGAGAAGCCATCTCGAATTCTCCCCCAGCCTCCCGAAGGAGCCCGCAGCGGAGCAGCTCGAAGCCTTTGGCCGCGTGGCTTCCCGGCTGTGCGGGCGCCGGAGCTGGCGGCGGCGGAGCCGGCTGGTCGGGCGCCGGCGGCCCGCCTCGCAACCTATAGCCGAAGTACCCATATCGGTCCTCGTGGAGTATGTCCGCGCGGAGCGACGCCGCCTCCTCTCCCGAAACGAGGCCGAGCCTGATCAGGGAGTAGGCCGCCGCGCTCCGGTAATCGTTGGAGGGGGGCAGGGCCTTCACGAGAATCCGCCAGAGGCCGCCCGCGCGGTTCCGCTCTCCGGCCATGACGCAATCCCATCCGGACTCATACAGGTAATCGCCGGCGGCCGTCTGGCCGAAGCCTCCCGCCAACAGCGCCTGTGCGATCCGCACGGCCTTCGCTTGGTCGCCCTGGCCGTCGTACCGACGCATGAGGGCGAGGAGGGAGCGGCCCCGCCCGGGCGTATCGACGGGGAGATTGAGAAGGCCGGCCTCGGCCGCCGCCGCCGACTTTCCCGAGAGCGCTCCCTCGGCGGCCAGCATCCCGAGCCTCACCTTGCTCGCCGCCGCTGCCTCCGGAGGGTTCTCCACCCCTGCGTAATCCCTCGCTGCATCTTCCCTTCGTCCGCGCGCTTCGAACAGGCGGCCAGCCAGGTAGCGCCGCCAACCCGCCTCGGAGGGCGAGGAGGGAATGAAGGCCGGTAGCTCCCTGCGAAGCTCGGACCACTGCCCACCCTCTGCGAGAGACCGCAGATGGAGGAGCTGGTCCGCCGGAGGCAGGCGCTCCACCCACCCTCTCCATTCGGACCTCCGGGAGAGCAAATCCTGGGTCTGTCTACTCGCGGCATGGTGGGTCCAGAGGTCGCGAACCATAGATTCGGCCTCCGTCCTGCGGCCCGAATCCTCGTACAGGACGGCCAGCTTGGCGGTCCATTCGGGGTCCGAGGGCGCCGCCCGGTGCAGGGCCTCGGCGCAAGGAATGGCCTCGGCCTCGGCTCCTCTGGCCGGCAGGTCCTCCAAGATGGCCCGAGCCGCCTCCAGCCGGAAGGAGGGTTGGGGGGTGGCCGCGAAGAGCCGGCGCCACAGCGGCAGGGCCTGGGCCGAACGCCCCTGCCATTCGAGGAGCTGCGCCTCCCAGTCTATTCCGTACTCCCAGAGGCTTGAAGAGAGGACGGAGGCGTCCGAGTAGGCCTGGATCGCCGAGTCCGTTTGGCCCAGCGCCTCGTAGGCGCGGCCCAGGAGTAGGTGCAGAGTTCCCGCGTCAGAGGGATCTCTCGGGGCAGCCAGGGCCCTCACGATGGCCTCTACCCTGGCCTCGCCTTGCAGGGAGGCGAGAGATCGCCACACATCGGCCCCAGGGCGCGTCTGGGCGCGGCCCGTGGTGAGGGGAAGAAGGAGCAGAACGACGACGGCTCTAAGTGCCCATGAGGCTGGCGTCCCCGTCCGCCAAGTAGCTGACGAGGGCCTTGCCGAAGTAGTCCTGGGCCTGAACCGAGGGTTGCTGGAATCGATGGTCATAGGCCTCCCGGCTCCGATCGATGTCTTCCCTGAGCAGGGAGTACAGACTCTTCGTCCGTTTGCCCTGGTCCACCTCTTTGGGATGGTACAGGGCGATCTCCTGAACCAGGAGGCGGGCGAAGCGCTTTGCGTCTTCGTGGAGCTTCTGGTCTCCCGGCAAAACGGCGGGCGGTGCCGGTTCAAGCTCGGGCGTGGGGACCGTGGGCTCGACCTCCGGTGCGCCGGGCACCTCCTCCACGATGGTGGCTTCCTCCACCACCTCCTCGGATTCCACCTCTGCTTCGGCGGGCGCCTCGGCCATGGCCTCCCTGGGGATCTCCACCAGCAGGGTCTGGTTGCCGGGAAGGTCCTCGGAGGACGGCTCGGCGGCCAGGGTCCCGCTGTCCTCGAAGAGAAACGCCTCCTCCGAAGCCTTGACCGCCGGCTCCTGGCCGGGCAGGATGATCTCCTGGCTTTCGAGGGTCGGCGGCAGGGGATCCCGCTTGGCTTTGAGAGGGAAGATGTCGATCACGAGTGAGGCGGTCCTCACCAGGATATCCGCGCTGTAATGGTCCAGTTTCCCCGCCTCTCCAGAATCGGCGTAGACGAAGGCGAGCATCTTGCCCTTCAGCAGGAGCGGGGAGATGAGGCTCCTGCGGACGGGGCCCGAAACCGGAATGAAGGCCGGGAGCGTTCTGTCGAGCAGCATTCGGGTGCGGGAGGCCGCCACCGTCTGCAGGATGGGGTCCCTGTCCACCTGCACCTTCCAGCCGCGGGCCTCGTCCGCGTCGAAGCCGAAGGAGTTCCAGGCCTGCGCGGTGTCGCCCCGGACCACGAAGAGCACGCCCCGTTCGGCGAAGTCTTCAATACCCTTGGCGAGTTGGTTCAAGATCTCGCCCTGGCTTTCGGCGTATTCAATGGAGCCCATCCTGTAGAGAAGCAAGTTGTTGAGGGGCGCCGAAACCGCCGCCGGTTGCGGCGGCGGCTCGGGAGGGAGGGCGGGCTCCGGTTCCGGGATGGCTTCGGAAATGACCGCGGCCAGGCGCTGCGGGTCAGGGGGAGAGGGGACCGCCAGCACTAAGTCCTGCAGCATGCTCCGGAGGTTTTCCAGATTGTTCTGGAGCTTCTCGAATTGCTCGGCCAATAGGCTTCGAATCTGCTCTTCGTGGCTCATTGCGCCCCCTTTGAGCTTTGTCCGCCCTAACCAAGTGCAGTGTAGGGACCGGCCCGCGCGGTGTCAAGGAGCGGGGCGGGCGAAGAGGTCTCCTCCGGTTTCGTGCAGGCGCCGGCCCAGGTGCTCGCAGGCCAGGCGGGTCACCTTGCGGCCCCGGGAGGTCCTTTCGAGAAATCCGATCTGCATGAGGTAGGGTTCGTAGATCTCCTCCACCGTGTCCTTCTCCTCGCTGATGGAGGCAGCCAGCGTGTTGAGCCCCACCGGTCCCCCCGCGAATTTCTCGATGATGGCCAGCAGGATCCTCCGGTCCAGGTCGTCCAGGCCGTAGCGGTCAACCTCCAGCCGCTCCAGGCTGTCGCGGGCCAGTTCCAGGGTGATGCGGCCATCGCCGAGGACCTGGGCGTAGTCCCGGAGGCGCCGCAGAAGACGGTTGGCCACCCTGGGGGTCCCGCGGGAGCGCCTGGCGATCTCTTCGGCGGCGGCATCCTCCAGCGGGACCACCAGGAGTGAGGCGGAGCGAAGGACAATGGTCCGGAGCTCCTCCACGCTGTAGAAGCCCATGTGGAAGGTGATGCCGAACCGGTTCCGAAGGGGCGAGGTGAGGAGCCCGATCCGGGTGGTCGCGCCGATGAGGGTGAAGGGCGGAAGAGGCAAGGTGATGGTCCTGGCCCCTGGGCCCTGCCCCACCAGAAGGTCCAGCTTGAAATCCTCCAGGGCCGGGTAGAGCACCTCTTCGACGGCCGGGGAGAGCCGGTGGATCTCGTCGATGAATAGGACGTCCTTCGGTTCCAGGTTGGTGAGAAGGGCGGCCAGGTCTCCAGCCTTCTCGATGAGGGGCCCAGCGGTGGCTCTCAGGCTGACGCCGAGCTCGGCGGCGATGATGTGGGCCAGGGTCGTCTTGCCCAGGCCGGGCGGGCCGTACAGGAGCACGTGGTCCAGGGCGTCGCCGCGCCGCGTCGCGGCCTGCAGGAAGACCGCCAGGTTGTCGGTCACATTCCGCTGACCCACGTAGTCGACTAGCCGGTGGGGGCGGAGCGCCGATTCCCACTGGCGCTCCAAGGCGTCTCCCGTACCCGTGACGAGCCGCTCCCCGTTCATTCCCGCCCTCCGGTCGCTGGGATCGGGCTCCTCCGGCCGTGGCCGGTTGGTCCACACCTGTGCGCCATCAGTGAAAGAGCAGCCCCAAGAGACCCTTCTCCTTGCGGACGGGGGCCGTGAAGTGAGAGGTGGCGCCGCTCTCCCCGGAGTCCTTGAGTAGGACCGTGACCTCGGTCTTGTTCTCCTTGCCGTCCTTGAACTCGGTCCTCACGATCTCGGCCCGGACGATCCTGAAGGGCGTCTCCGGCGAGACCCAGTAGGTCCC
Organism: Acidobacteriota bacterium; assembly: GCA_049967655.1. Lineage (GTDB taxonomy): Bacteria > Acidobacteriota > UBA4820 > UBA4820 > DSQY01 > DTPS01. Next base: position 18,577 of record JBMFSH010000021.1, on the reverse strand, counting down.
GGTCTCGGTCACCTTGTACTTCCTGGTCAGGAAGGTTGTCTGGGTGGTCGTGCTGATCATCATCCTGGAGCACTGGTAGACCACGCCTTTGACGGTCTGGGCGGGCTCCGGGGGCAGGTCCGTGGTTTCCTGGTGCACCTGGACGTCTTTGGCCTGGCTGTGCATGAAGCTGAGCGCTCCCCCCGAGAGCTTGAACGGGTCACCGCCGGGGGGCTGGTAGGCCAGGGCGAGGGCCTCGAGAAATGGGTTCATGGCCTCCTGCCGGTCGGGGTGGGCCTTCAGTAGCAGGCGCAGGTATCCATCCTTGTAGCCGGCGAAGTTGGTGGGCCCCGCCTCCAGCCACACGTACGGCTGTCCGTCCAGGACCTGCTGGTCGATGATCGCCAGGTTGAAGGGCTCCCGCTTGATGCCCCAGCTCTTCTTGGTCTCGATCCGGTAGTGGGCCCACGCTCCCGGCGCCGGCGGCTGGCTCAAGAAGGTGGATAGATCCTGCGCACCCACCGGAGGAGTCACCGACGCCGTGAGGGCGAGAAGAAGGCCCAGAATGGCTCCGCCCATCTTCATGCCGTCTCTCCAGGTGCGAAGGATACCCCAAAGGACCAAGGGGGTCAAAAGCGTGCGCCTTCCGCCGATACCCCCCGCTTGATTGCGGCGTGCCCAGGATGTTATAAACTAACCCAATTGCGGAGGCGCCCGAGGGTCCGAGCCGTTGGTGAAGTCCGGAAGAGGCAGGGTGTTTGGGGCCGCCCCCGGAGAAGCCGGCGGGAGCCCAGGACGGCGCGGACCGCGCTAGAGGGAAGGCGCTGAACATGGCTACGAGCCTGAGCGCGAGGGAAGAGGCCATCCTTTTCGGGCTCCTGACGCGTTACATCCAGACCAAGGAGCCCGTCAGCTCTCTCGTGCTCGCCGAAGGGAACGCCGAGGGGCTCTCCTCGGCCACCGTTCGCCACATCCTGGCCCAACTGGAGGAGAAGGGCTTCCTGACCCAGCCCCACCACACCTCGGGGAGGATCCCCACGGATCTGGCGCTGAGGCATCTGGCGCTCTGCATCCTGGATCAATCGCAGAACCAGGATGAGCCCGATTGGAAGGAGGTCGAGCGTTTGGCCTCTTCGGGCAGCCTCAACGGATTGGTCCAGGAGATGAGCGGCGTCCTGGCCCGCACGGTCCACTCGCTGGGATTTGCCGTCACCCCGCCCGTGGGCGAAATCAGGCTCAGGAGCGCGGAGCTGGTTCCCCTCGGCGAAGGGAGGGTGCTGTGCGTGGTGGTCTCCCAGGCCGGGCAGGTGCATCAAGCCGTGCTCCGGAGCCCCGAGCCCTATACCGCCGAACAGCTCCGCTGGTTCAGCGGGTACCTGAACGAGAGCTTCGCCGGCTGCTCCTTCCTGGAAATCCGCCGGCGCCTCAAGCGGCAGATGGAGGCGGAACGGTCCGAACTGGATTCCAAGATGATCTCGGCGCTACGGCTGGTGGCTCCCTATTTTCTCGAACATTCGGAGGCCAGAGAGCTCTTCTTCGACGGTGCGCGGTGGCTGCTGGACGACCCCCAGCTCAGAGAGAACCTGGACAGCGTCAAGAGGCTGCTGGAGTCGCTCGAACTCAAGGCCCAGCTGATCGATCTTCTCGATGACCTCTTTAAGGGAAGGGAGCCCCTCCGCGTGGTGCTGGGAGAGGATTGGCCCGACCCGGCCAGCCACGACCTTGCCATGGTAGTGGCCCCCTTCGGAGGAGAGGCCTCCGGCCAGGGCCTAGTGGGGATCATAGGCCCGAAGGCCCTCCGCTACGAGACGGTCATTCCCAACGTCAGGCGCGCGGCCCTGCTGGCGACACTGGCCAGCGCCCGCCTGTGAGGGCTGGGAGCGGTTGAGGACGGGCCCGGGGATAGGGAGGAGAGGAGGCGAAGTGCCGAACGGCGATGAGGCCCCCCCGAAGGATGGGGAGATTCAAATTGAGTTCGTGGACCACGACGAGGGAGATGAGGGCGGAACGTCGGGCCGCCAAAGATTCCGCGTGGATCTCGCCGAGCGCGGAATGGAGCCCTCGGGCGCGCCGCCTCCGCCTTCTCCGGAGGAGGAGCTCAGGAACCAGCTCCTCAGGATCAGGGCCGACTATGAGAACCTCAAGAGGCGGATGGACCGTGACCGCGACGAACACCGCCGCCAGGCGAGGGCCCAGGTGGTCGAGGCCCTGCTGCCCGTCATGGATAACCTGGACCGAGCGTTGAAAGTACTCGAAGGAGAGGCTCCCGAGGAGTGGTGCCGGGGCCTCGGTCTAGTGCACCAGCAGATGCGCGAGGCGCTGGGACGGCTGGGGCTCTCGGAGATCGACCCCTTGGGCGAACCCTTCGATCCCACGCGTCATGAGGCCATCGCCTCCGCGGAGAGGGACGACGTGCCGCCGAACACCGTCACGGCGGTCTATGAAAAGGGGTACCTCTTTGAGGGACGGCTCCTCAAGGCGGCCAGGGTGGAAGTGAGCAGGGCAAAAACCGGTGTCCCGTCGGGAGAGGCTGATGGCTAAGGTGATCGGCATCGATCTGGGTACGACGAACAGCTGCCTGGCCTTCATCGAGTCGGGCCAGCCGGTGGTGGTTCCCAACCGCGAGGGCAGCCGCACGACGCCGTCTCTGGTGGCCTTCACCGACCAGGGGGACCGCCTGGCCGGAAACATGGCCAAGCGCCAGGCCGTCACCAACCCGACGAACACCATCTTCGCCGTGAAACGGCTCATGGGAAAGAAATTCAACGATCCCACCGTGGAGCAAGCCCGAAAGGTCCTTCCCTACACACTCATGGAGGCCCCCAACGGGGACGTGCGGATCCGCGTGAGAGACCGCGAGTTTTCCCCGCAGGAGATCTCGGCCTTCATCCTGGCCGATCTCAAGAAGAGCGCCGAGGAGTACTTCGGGCAGGAGGTGAAGGAGGCCATCATCACCGTTCCCGCCTATTTCTCCGACCCCCAGCGCCAGGCCACCAAGGACGCGGGCCGGATCGCGGGACTGGAGGTGCTGAGGATCCTGAACGAGCCCACGGCGGCCTGCATCGCCTTCAATCTCGAGGAGGCGGGGGTCAAGACGGTGGCCGTCTACGACTTGGGCGGAGGCACCTTCGACGTGAGCATCCTCCGGTTGGGGGGCGGCCTCTTCGAGGTCATCGCGACGGCGGGGGATACCTTCCTTGGCGGCGAGGACATGGACCTGGCCATCATGGCTCATCTCATGGAGGGGTTCCGGAAGCAGACGGGAATCGACCTCGGAGCGGATAGGCTCGCCCTCCAGCGGCTGAAGGAGGCCTCGGAAAAGGCCAAGTGCGAACTCTCGACCCTGCCCGCCGCCGAGGTGAACCTCCCCTTCATCGCGGCCGACGCCAGCGGGCCGAAGCACCTCGTGACCGTCCTGACGCGCCAGGATTTGGAGAAGATCATCCTTCCCATCGTCGAGCGCACGCGCAAGCCCTGCGAAGAGGCGCTCGAGATCGCCGGCCTCAAGGCCTCCGAGATCGACGAGGTCCTCCTGGTGGGAGGGCAGTCCCGCACGCCGCTGGTGATCCAGACCGTGTCCGCTATTTTCGGCAGAGAGCCCCGGCGCGATAAAAACCCGGACGAGGTCGTGGCCCTGGGCGCCGCCCTGCAGGCGGGCATCCTCAAGGGCGAGGTCAAGGAGATCGTCCTCCTGGACGCCATCCCCCTCAGCCTCGGCCTCGCGACCAAGGGCAACATGTTCGTCAAGCTCATCGAGCGGGGTTCGGCCATCCCCACGAAGAAGTCGCGGATCTTCACGACCGTCCAGGATAACCAGGATACGGTGGAGGTCCACGTTCTACAGGGTGAGCGCGAGCTGGCCAGCGAGAACATCAGCCTCGGCAAGTTCGAACTCGTGGGAATCCCGCCCGCGCCCAAGGGAATTCCCCAGATCGAGGTGACCTTCGAGATCAACGCGAACGGCATCGTCTCGGTCTACGCCAGGGATTTGATCACGGGCAACGAGCAGAAGATCGTGGTCAATCCCTCCTCCGGCCTCTCGGAGGAGGAGATCAACAACATCGTGATGGAGGCCCAGGCCAAGGAGAGCGAAGACCGCACCGCGCTGGAGCTCCAGCGGCTGAAGATGAAACTGGAGCGGCTGCTCGAAAGCAGCGAGAAGACCTTCAAGGAGTTCGGAACGCTCCTGCAGGCGGACAAGCAGCGTGAGGTGGAGGAGGTACTGACTAAGGCTCAGAGGAACCTGGGCTCCGAGAACCTGTCGCGGCTCCAGGAGTCCATGGAACAACTCTCGGGCATCTCCCGTGCCCTCTCGGAAGTGATCCTCTATACCCCCAGTCCAGGGAGAGATCCCCAGTCATGACGCCATCCGGTGACTACTACGAGATTCTGGGCGTTGGGCGCAACGCCAGCCAGGAAGAGATCAAGGCCGCCTACCGCAAGGCGGCGCTCAAGTACCACCCCGACCGCAACCCGGACAACAAGGAGGCGGAGGAGCATTTCAAGAAGGCCTCCGAAGCCTACTCCGTTCTGGGCGATCCGGAGCGACGGGCCCGCTACGACCGCTTCGGGACCGCCGGGGAGGTGGGGCAGGGGGGAGGTATCCCCTGGGACTCCGGCGTGTTCGACGATTTCGCGGACCTGCTGGGCGGTCTGTTCGGCTTCGGGGACCTCTTCGGTGGAGGACGCCGGAGCGCCCAGCGGGGTTCCGACCTGCGCTACGACCTCCGGCTCACCTTCGAGGAGGCCTTCACGGGCAAGGAGCACACCCTGGAGCTCCCCAAGGAGGAGACCTGCCGGGAGTGCCGTGGAAGCGGAAGCCGGTCGGGGCAGCGAATCACCTGCCAGGCCTGTCGCGGAAGGGGCACGGTGGCCTTTCGCCAGGGCTTCTTCACCGTGAGCAGGACCTGCCCGCAGTGCGGAGGCGAGGGGGAGATCGTGCGCGACCCCTGCACGGCGTGCAGCGGCAGGGGACGGAGGCCCGTCCAGAAGACCATGAAGGTCCGGATCCCTCCGGGCGTGGACAACGGCATGCGCCTGCGCATCGCCGGGGAGGGCGAGGCCGGGGAGCGCTCCGGTCCGCCCGGCGACCTCTACCTCTTCATCTCGGTGGAGCCGCACCCCTTTTTCCAGCGCGAGGGCGAGGACCTCTTCTGCAAAGTCCCCCTGAGCTTTCCCCAGGCCGTGTTGGGCACCCGGCTCGTGCTGAAGGCGCTGGAGGGAGAGGAGACCTTGGACGTCCCGGCGGGCACCCAGACGGGCCACCGATTCAAGATCGCCGGGAAGGGGATGCCCCGCATGGGCCGATCGGGGCGGGGCGACCTCTACGTCGAGGTGGAGGTCCACACTCCCAAGCGCCTGAGCAAGGAGGAGAGGCACCTGTACCAGGAACTCATGAAACTGGAAAAGGAACGCGAGGAGCGGGGGGAGGGCTTCTTCAGGAAGGTCCTCACGCGCCTGGCCGAGGGGAGGTGAGGGCATGCGCGCGATCAGCATCGTGTTGGCCGGAGCCGTCCTGGCGACAGCGGGAGGTTGCTCCTCGCTCGTCGGGCCGGGGGACGATCTCTCCCGCCGCGTGGACTATCTTCGGCAGGACATTCAGGATCTCACGGCCCAGCAGAAGCAGCTAACGAAAGAGGTGGAGGCGCTCCGCGCCCAGGTCGGCTCCGTTCCGGCCCGGGCTCCGGCCCAGGCGCCCGCGGCGGCGGTCCCCGTGGAGGAGGCCTCGCCCAAAGTGGAGATCCAGAACCTCGCCGCCGACCCCGCCTCCCTTTACAAGAAGGCCTTCGACCTCATGGAAGCAGGCAAATATACGGAGGCGGAGCGGAGCTTCGCGGACTTCATCCGGCGCTTCCCCCAGTCGGACCTGGCGGATAACGCCCAGTACTGGATCGGTGAGTGTCTCTACAGCGAGAAGAACTACCGGGACGCCGAAAAGGCCTTCGAAGCGGTCTCGGAGCATTTCCCCTTCGGCAACAAGGTTCCCGACGCCATGTACAAACAGGCCGTATGCCAGATCCAGCTGGGGCTGAAGCCGCAGGCGGAGGCCACGATCCGGAAGCTCACGGAGAACTTCCCGGACTCGGAGGCGGCCGCCAAGGCCAAGAGCCTCCACCCGGCACCCTGAGGCGGAGGCCGGGATGCTTCCGCCAGGGCGCTGGCTCCCGCTGGCCGCGGATGCCTCCACCCGGCGCTATTTCAAGGGGGAATGGCGGGGGGCTCCGGCGCTCCTGGCGCAGTTTGGAGGCGACAGGGACGGCCTTGATCGCTTCGTTCACGTCCGCGACCTGTTCGCGAGGGCCGGCTTGGACGTGCCGGAGATCCTGCATGTGCCGTCCGAAGCCACGGACTGGCTGATCGAGAGCTGGGTAGAGGGGTGGGCCCTCTCCCGCGGCCGGTGGCGGCCCGAATGGGGGGATCGCCTCCTCGCCTCGGCGCGGGTCATCTCCTCCCTCCAGGATTGGAGCGAGGGGCCAGACCTGCTGGAGCTGGACCGAGCCCGCCTCCAGTTCGAGCTCTCCTTCTTTTCGGTCCACCTTCTGGAGGGATTTCTCAACATCTCGGTGTCGTCGTCCGTGTCGCTGGGCCTCTCCGCCCTGGCGGAGGAGGTGGGCGGCTACCCTCGCCGGCTGGCCCACCGGGACCTCCACTCCGAGAACGTGCTCGCGACTTCGGAGGGCCGGCTCGTGCTCCTGGATTTCCAGGACGCCCTGCTGGCGCCGCGGTGCTACGACGCCGCCTCCCTGGCGGTGGATGCCTACCGCGAACAACGGCCGGCGATCCGGGACCACTTCGTCGAGGGGTGGTCGAGCGGGGCCGGAGTGGCGGCTGAAGAATTCGGACGCACGGCCCTTCAGCGGGCGCTCAAGGCTCTGGGCACCTTCGGCTACCAGGTGACGCGCCGAAAGAGGGCCCGCTACCTCAAATTCATGGCCGCCGAAGCCCGCCACGCCCTCCACTTCCTGCCCCTCGCGCCCGCGTCGCTCGAAGAGCTGGCCCCTCCCCTTCAAAGCCTCACGGAGCTGGGGTGATCCCAAACCCGTCGCGAGGCGGAGAGCCCGTCCCATTCGGGCGGAGCCCCGGCCAATTGTTCCCGTCCGGGCGAGAGGCTATGCTGGTGTTCGGGACCATGGCCCGGGAGAATGCTGGCGGGGCGGCGATGGCGATGGCCGGTTGAAAGCCCGATCCGCAAGGAGAGCGAACCATGCCCGAGGAGACTCAGAAGGACGATCTGGTGGCGCTTCTCGATCGCTACCGGCGGAAACTCGATCAACACTTCGTCAAAGGCGGCAGAAGAACGGTGGAGACCGATTCCGGCATCCCGCTGGCGCCCCTCTGCACCCCCCTCGACTTGGAGGGCTGGAGCTACGCCGGGAAGCTGGGTGTCCCCGGGGAGGCGCCCTTCACGCGCGGCATCCAGCCCACCATGTACAGGGGACGCCTCTGGACCATGCGGCAGTACGCGGGGTTTGGGACGGCCGAGGAATCCAACCGCCGATACCGATATCTCCTGGAGCAGGGGCAGACGGGCCTCTCCGTGGCCTTCGACCTGCCGACGCAGATGGGGCTCGACAGCGACGACCCGCTGGCCGAGGGCGAAGTCGGAAAGGTGGGGGTGGCCATCGACACGCTCGACGACATGGAGACCCTGCTGGCGGGCATCCCCCTGGACAAGGTCTCCACCTCCATGACCATCAACGCCACCGGTTTCATCCTGCTGGCGCTCTACATGGCCGTGGGTGAGAAGCAGGGGGTGGCGCCCGAAGCGCTGACGGGCACCATTCAGAACGACATTCTCAAGGAGTACATCGCGAGGGGCACCTACATCTTCCCTCCGCGCCCGTCGCTGAGGATCATCACCGACGTCTTCGAGTACGCCACGCCGAACCTTCCGCGCTTCAACACCATCTCCATCTCGGGCTACCACATCCGCGAGGCGGGCAGCACGGCGGCCCAGGAGATCGCCTTCACCCTCCTGGACGGCCTGGCCTACGTTCAGGCGGCCGTGGACAAGGGGCTGGAGGTGAACGCCTTCGGCGAGCGCCTCTCCTTCTTCTTCAACGCCCACAGCCACTTTCTGGAGGAGGTGGCCAAGTACCGCGCGGCGCGCAGGCTCTGGGGACGCCTCATGCGCGACCGCTTCGGGGCCACCAACCCACGTGCCTGCATGCTTCGCTTCCACACCCAGACGGCCGGATCCACCCTGACGGCGCAGCAGCCCCTCGTGAACGTCGTGCGCACCACCGTGGAGGCCCTGGCCGCGGTCATGGGCGGCACCCAGTCCCTTCACACCAACAGCTTCGACGAGGCCCTGGGCCTGCCCACCACCGAGGCCGCCACCTTAGCGCTGAGGACGCAGCAGGTCCTGGGGTACGAAAGCGGCGTCGCGGACAGCATCGACCCCCTCGGCGGCTCTTACGTCATCGAGGCCCTGACCGACGCATTGGAGGCCAAGGCGCTGGAGATCATGGCCGAGGTGGAGAAGCGCGGCGGCATGGTGAAGGCCATCGAGGCCGGCTACGTTCAGTCCGAAATCCAGGAGGCGGCCTACCGCTTCCAACAGACGGTGGAAAAGGGCGAACGGGTGGTGGTCGGGGTGAACCGGTTTGCGGAGGGCGACGGCGTCCACCCCCCCGTGCTCCACGTGGATCCCGAACTGGAGCGCCAGCAGGTAAGGCGGCTGCGGGCGGTACGGGAGAGGCGGAACGCGGCCGAGGTGACGCGGGCGCTGGGGCGGCTGGACGACGCGGCCAAGGGCGGCGCCAACCTCATGGAACCCACCCTCCAGGCCGTAAAGGCCCAGGCGTCCGTGGGCGAGATCATCGCCGTGCTCAAGCGGACCTTCGGGACCTACGAGGGCGAGTAGAGAAAATTCGAAATTCGGAAAGAAAAAATCACCACAGAGGCATAGAGACACAGAGGAATTGAGAATTCTCAGGGAAACGGGAACGAACCCACCTATGCTTCCCCTTTTCGGCTTTCTGCTTTCCTCGCGTCTGGCCTTTGCCCTCCCTTCCCCTGCGTCATCGCCCACCTCCGCTCACAAGCTTCACCGGCGGCTGCCGTTGCCCCAGAATCCCTTCCCCGCCACTGCCTCCCGCCAGCGGCCGAGGGTTTCCGGGCCGTACTCCCGCGTCCAGGCCTCGAGCATGAGGGATAGGGGAATCCCAGCGTCGGTGCCCCTGTCGGCGGTGTACTCCACGTGCAGGCGCCCGGAGAGGTCGGTCCGGTGCAGGATGGCGTCCGAGGTACCGTCGAACTCCACGAGGCGCCACCCCATCTTCTCGCACAGCGGTCTCTCGAAAGAGGGGGTGGCCTTGATCCAGCGCCCCTCCAGAAGAAACTCGACGTAGGTGTGGTAGACCATGCGGTTGCATCCCAGGACCCACTCGAGCCTTTCAGGAAGGCTGTGGTTCACCAGGTCCGCGTAGTGGAAGCGCGCGGGGATGCCCACGGCGCGGGCCAGCGCGATGAGCAGGGCGGATTTCTGGGTGCAGAAGCCGTAGCCGCGTTCGAGCGTGGCCTGGCCCGTGTAGGCCTGAAGCGAGTCGAACGGCGCGTAGGGCACGTAGCGGATCGTGTCCCGGACGTAGGTGAAGAGCCGCGTGGTGGCCTCGACGGGGTTCCGCGAGCCCCGGGTCAGCCTTTCGGCGAGTTCGAGCACGGGCTCGGAGTTCGAGTCCACGCCGGGTGAGGGCTTAAGGTAGGTGGCGAGATCCGAATGCGACGTGAGGGTGGCGTCCGACATGCTGTGATCCATCTCCTTTCTAGGTGAACTCCCCGTTCCCCTCGGCCAGGAGGGGCAGCACGGAGGGGCGGATCATGGGGACGAAAAACAGAAAGACCACTCCCGCCGCCGCCGTGATGGCGCCTCCCCCCACCAGCACCCACTGGATTTTCAGGTAGTGGGCCAGCCAGCCCAGCAACAAACTGCCGATGGGGGCCACCCCGACAAAGGTCACCGTGTAGAGGCTCATGAGCCGCCCCCGGAGCTCCTCCGGGACCAAGCTCTGGAGGAGCGTGTTGGTGGCGGCCATTTGGATCATCATGCAAAAGCCCACCGCCAGGATCAGTGCGCAGGAGAGCCAGAAGCTTCTGGAGAGGCCGAAGGCCATCAGGAACAGGCCGAAGCCGGCGCCCGTGGTACCGACCAGCCGGCCCATCCCCCGGATGCCCTCCCGGCGGGCAACGGCGAGGGCGCCCAGGAGCGCGCCGACGCCCGAGCAGGTCATCAGCGTCCCAAGCCCCTTGGCTCCCCCGTGAAGCACGCCGCCAACCAGGGCCGGCAGAAACGAGGTGAAGGGAAAGGCGAAGAGGCTCGTCACCATCATCAGGGAGAGCAGGAACCGGACGTGGGGTGTGCGCCAGGCGTAGGAGAAACCCTCCGCCAGCCTCTGGCCGGTGTTGCCCTCGGGCCGGGGGAGGGGGCGCTTGTCGAGGCGCATGGCGATGAGACTGGCGAGGACCGCGAGGAAGGAGACGGCGTTGAGGCTGAAGCACATGCCCTCGCCCCACCGGGCCACCACCAATCCCGCCACGGCCGGGCCGATGATCCTTGCACCGTTGAAGATGGAGGAGTTGAGCGCGATGGCGTTGCCCAGGTCCTCCCGTCCTACCATCTGGACGAGGAAGGCCTGCCGGATCGGCATATCGAAGGCGTTGACGACGCCCAGCAGCAGGGCCAGGGCCATGATCTGCCAGACGGTGATCGCGCCGGCCAGGGTGAGGGCCGCCAGGAGGACGGACTGGACGAGGGCGGCGCTCTGGGTGGCGATGACCATCCTGTGCCGATCGAAACGGTCCGCTACGACGCCGCCAAGGAGCCCGAGCAGAAGCACCGGCGCCATCTGGCAGAATCCCACGAGGCCCAGCAGCCAAGCCGAGTGGCTGAGCCGCCAGACGAGCCAACCCTGGGCGAGGCTCTGCATCCAGGTTCCGATGAGGGAGACGAGCTGGCCGAAGAAGAAGAGGCGGAAGTTGCGGTGGCGCAGGGCCCTGAGCGTATGGGCCGCGCTGCCGGGGGCTGTGCCCTTGAGAAATTGATCCAGGCTCATCCGGCCTCTTTCCGGGGCGGGCCGAGTCTCCTGCCCTTATATTTCCATCACCACCGGGATGATGAGGGGGATCTTGGCGTCGTTGCGCTTCAGCGTTTTCTTGACGGTGCTTTTCACCCTGGCCTTCACGATGGAGTCGTCTCGGATCTCCTCCTGCGGCAGGCTCCGCACCATGGCCACTAGGTCCGCCCGCACCTCCTCCACGGTCCCGTTGGCCCCCTCGAGGTAGGGATAACCGCGGCTGATGATCTCGGGGACCGATTCCATCCGGCCCGTCTGGCGGTTGATGACCACGATGGGCACCACGACTCCGTCCTGGGAGAGGTGGCGGCGATCCCTCACGACGACGCGATCCACGGCGTCCGAGGTATCCCCGTCGATGAGCTGGCTCCCGGTGGGCACCTCCTCCCGGCCCACCAGCTCGCCCGCTTCGAAGTGGAGGCAGTGGCCCGTGTCGCAGACCAGAGTATTTTCGTCGGGATAGCCCATCTCTTTGGCGAGGGCGGCGTTCCCCTTCAACTGGCGGTATTCCCCATGGATGGGGATGTAGTAGCGCGGCCGCACCCATGAAGCGAGCAGCTTGATCTCCTCCTGGGCCCCGTGGCCCGACACGTGCACTCGGTCCTCACGCGGAGTCACGGCCTGGCCGCCGTTTCGATAGACTTGGTTGATCACGCGCGCCACCCGCTTCTCGTTGCCCGGTATGATGCGCGCCGAGAAGATGAGCAGGTCGCCCTCCTCCACGTAGAGATGCCGGGACTCGTCGAAGACGAGCCGGTTGAGCGCCGCGAAGGGCTCGGCTTGGCTCCCCGAGGCGATGACAATCACCTCGCTCCTGGGCAGGTCCGGCACCTCCTCCACGCCCACCTCGACGCCGGGGGGCATCCGGAGGTAGCCCGTCTCCTGGCCGACCTTCACGTTCTGCACGAGGGAGCGGCCGAAGAAGGCCACCCTCTTGCCGTGGGCCGCGGCGAGATCAAGGATGCTCTGCACCCGCATGAGGTTGGAGGAGAAGAGCGTGATGAAGAGCTTGCCCCTCTGGGAGGCGATGTAGCGCTCAAGGGTGAGGCGGACCCGCACCTCCGAGCCCACCATGCCCTCCACCTCCACGTTGGTGCTGTCGATCAGGAGGGCGGTGACGCCTCGCGCGCCCGCCTCCTGGAAGCGGTGGTAGTGGGTGAGCCGACCGTCCAGGGGGGTCTGGTCGAGCTTGAAATCCCCCGTGTGCAGTACCGTGGCGTCGGCCGTCCGGATCAGCAGGGAAAACGCGTCCGGGATGGAGTGGGTCACGGGGATGGCTTCGAGAGTGAAGGGACCGAGGTCGTAGGTCGCCCCAGCCTGGAGCGTCACCTGCGCGGGAGCCGTGACCTCCAGCTCCTCCAGCTTGCGCCCGAGGATGCCCAGGGTCACCGGTCCCCCGTATACGGGCATGGGAAACTGGCGCAAGAGGAAGGGTGCGGCTCCGAGGTGGTCTTCGTGGCCGTGGGTCAGGACCAGCCCTTCGAAGCGGTCCGCTTTGTCCTGGAGGTAGGTGAAGTCGGGGAAGACCAGGTCGATGCCGGGGAAATCCGCTTCGGGAAACATGCTGCCGCAGTCCACCACCAGCAGGCGGCCGTCCTGATCGAAGACGGTCATGTTCTTGCCGAAATCCCCGAGGCCTCCCAGGAAGGCGATCTTTAGCATGTTCCGCCGCCCCCCTCCGGAGCCGCGACGATTCGGATCGCCGTGTTTCTCCGCTTGATAAGGCCGAGGATGTACAGCGCGTACAGTATCTTGGCGGTGGCGGTGGAATCGAGGCTGGAGGCCTTCAGCACGTCCAGGAAGGTCCGGATGCCGTCCACCAGCCGGAAGACCTGCTTGTCCTCCAGCGACAGCGGGAGCGAGGGGAGAAGAGCGAGGGAGTTCTCGGCGGGCTCGAAGACGTCCTCCTTGCGGCCCAGCCACCGGACCACCCGCTTCGGGTCCTCGATGCCCTTGATGCCGTGCAGGATGGCGTAACGCGTGTCCACCTTCAACTTGATGATCTCGTCATCCTTGAATTTGCCCACCTTGAAGGTGACCTCGCCGTCGTCCCAGTTGAAGAGGGACCAGAGGATGGCCATCACCTGGTCCTTGACGGCGCTCAGGAGCTGCTGGGGGGTGAGGGCGCCGATCGCCACCAGCGCGGCGCCCTGCCGCTTGCCGCTCTCCCGCATCAGGAGCACGGAGCGCTCGTATTGCTCACGCGTGATCTCTCGCCTGGCCAGGAGGAACTCACCTAGGCGGTCCGCGGGAAAGGTGGAGGCTGCAAAGATCACCTCGCCTCCGGTGATGAAGATCTGCTTCTGCCCGCTCTGGCGCGACGCGGTGAGGACACCTGGAACCTTGTAGTAATAGATTTTCTGAAGGATTTCAGGCAGGGGGTTCTCCGCGAGGGCTCCCCTGAAGATGTACTCGGGCATCCTCCTCCCTTCCGGGATAAGCCCGTATTATAGTCCAGAATCCCCAACCCGGCCAAGGAGAGACGCACCGTCGGGGCCTTCCGCGCCCCGGGCCGTTCCGGTAGGATGGGAAGGGAGGCGCGACCATGCCCATCGATCCCGAGTTCCTCGAAATCCTGGCCTGTCCCGTCTGCCGGGAGCCCCTGACCTCCCGCGAGCGGGAGGGCAAGGAGGAGCTTCGCTGCACCGGCTGCGGCCGGGTCTACCCCGTCGAGGAGGGCATCCCCATCCTCCTGCCCAGCGCGGGGAGCCTGGAAGAGTCGGAGGGTTGAGCCGCCTTTCGAGGGGGCACCGGCTGCGGCCGGGGAGCTTCAGGCGAGTTCGCCCACCAGGCTGTTGACGGCGGACTGGGTGATCCGGACGTTGACGAAGGTGTTCACGGCGACGGGCCGCGCGGCGGCGAAGTTGACGACCTTGTTGTCCGAGGTGCGGCCCATGGCTTGGCCGCCCTTCTTGCTCTCGCCCTCCACGAGCACCTCGACCACCCGGCCTTCCATGGCAGCGAAGCGCCGGGTCTGAATCTCAAGCTGAAGGTCCAGCAGGCGTTGGTGGCGCTCGCGAGCTACGGCCTCGGGCACCGGCTCCATGCCGGCGGCGGGGGTACCGGGCCGGGGCGAGTAGCGGAAGGAAAAGAGGGTGTCGTACTCCACTTGGCGCACCACATTCAGGGTCTGTTGGAAGTCCTCCTCGGTCTCCGAGGGGAAACCCACGATGACGTCGGTGGAGAGGGCGATGTGGGGGAGCCTCTCCCGGATCTGCCGGACCAGCTCCAGGTACCAGGCTTGGTCGTACTGACGGCGCATGAGCTTCAGCACCCGGTCCGAGCCGGCCTGGACGGGCAGGTGGAGGTAGGGGCAGAGGTTCTCGCGTTCGGCCATGAGGTCCGCGGCGGCGAGCGGAAAGTGGCGCGGGTGGCTGGTGGTGAAGCGCAGGCGCCTGAGGCCGGGGAGGTCGCTCACGGCGGCCAGAAGGTCCGGGAACGTGCGGTCTCCCTCCCTCCAGCAGTTCACGTTCTGGCCCAGCAGCTCCACCTCCTTGTAGCCCCCGTCCACGGCCCGACGGGCCTCCTGGACGATGTCGGCGAGCGGACGGCAGACCTCGCGCCCCCGCGTGGTGGGTACGATGCAGAAGGTGCAGCGCTTGTTGCAGCCCTCCATGACGGTGATGTAGGCCTTGGTCGGGTTGGTGCGCGCGATGGCCTGGTCGGGGAAGAGGATCGAATCGTCGTGAAACTGGGTATCGATGGCCCGCTGGTTGCTGGCCTGTGCGAGGAGCTCGGGCAGGTGCCGCACGCCGCGCGGCCCCATCACGAGGTCGACGTAGGGGGCGCGCTTGAAGACCTGCTCCTTCTCCTGCTGGGCCACGCAGCCCACCAGGCCCAGGATGAGCGGCTTGCGCCGCTTGAGGGGGTGGAGCCGCCCCAGCTCGGTGAAGACCTTGTTCTCGGGGCCCTCGCGGACGGAGCAGGTGTTGAGGAGGATCACGTCCGCCTCCCGCTCCTCCTCCGTGGGCAGGTAGCCCATCCCCTGGAGCAGGCCCGCCATCTTGTCGCTGTCCAGGGCGTTCATCTGACAGCCCCAGGTCTTGATGAGATACTTCACGGGAGGAGACCTCCGGGGAACGGGATGAGGAAATGAGGGGATGAGGAGATGAGGGAAGACCGATGCCGGTCCGGCTTGGAGCACCTCATCTCGGCATCTCGTAATCTTCTCATCTCGATCCACCGAAGGGCAACCTCGGAGAATCCGCCCGCTCCCTCTGTTTGACCAGCTCCCACAGCTCGTCCATCTCGTCGAGGGTCATGCCGTGGATATCCCTGCCGCGCACCTGGGCCTCCCGCTCGATGGCCTGAAACCGCCGGGCGAACTTGGCGTTGGCCTGCTGGAGAGCGTCCTCTGGGTCCACCTCCAGGAAGCGCGAGAGGTTCACCAAGGCGAAGAGGAAATCGCCAAGCTCCTCCCGAACGTGGGCTTTGTCGCCCTCGGCGACGGCCTCGTTCAGTTCGGCCCACTCTTCCCGCACTTTCTCCTCCACCTGACGGCGCTCCTCCCAGTCGAAGCCCACGCGGGAGGCCTTCTGCTGAAGCCGGTAGGCCTTCAAGAGGGCGGGGAGGACCCTGGGAACGCCGGAGAGCACGCTAGCGGGCGCCGCCTCGCCGTTTTTCTCCGCTTTCTCTTCTTTCTTGATGGCCTCCCAGTTCTGCAGAACCTGCTCGGGCGTGTCGGCCTTCACCTCGCCGAACACGTGCGGGTGGCGCCTGACCAGCTTCTCGTTGATGCCCCGGCAGACCTCCTCGATGGTGAAGGCCCCTTCCTCTTGGGCGATCTGGGCGTGGAAGACCACCTGCAGCAGCACGTCGCCCAGCTCCTCGCGGAGCATGGCCGCGTCGCCCTGGTCGACGGCGTCCAGGACTTCGTAGGTTTCCTCCACGAGGTAGGTTTTCAGGTCTTCTCGGCTCTGGGCCCGGTCCCAGGGGCAGCCGCCCGGGGCCCTCAGCCTGGCCATGATCTCCACGAGGCGTTCGAACTCGTCCGACCCGCTCACTTGCCCGCCTCGTGGAGGGTGAGGGTGATCCTGCTGCCCGACGTCGCCATCTCGGGGCCGGCGGTCATGTCTTTGGGATTCTCCGTGTTGAGGTTGCCGTCCTTGTCGAGGCGCGCGAGGATCTCCATGGAGGAGGGCAGGGACTGACCCGTCATGGAGTCCCCCGGACCGAGGGTGAACTCCACGGGAAAGGAGGAGACCGCCAGCTTCTTGGCGGCGACCGGGACGGGCTGGTCGGCGGCCCGGCCGATGATGAAAAGCGTCTCGCCGGGGGTGAAGTCGGCCTTGAGCGAGGCCGGCAACTCGATGGTGCCGGCGTAGAGGGCTTGCCCCTGAGTCGTCTGGCCGGCTGAGGCCTTCGCGCCGCTCCCGTCGGTCTGCGTCTGCCCGGAGGCTTGGCCGGAGTCCTCATCGGTCTGGTCCTCGGGTACGGGCATGGCGTTCATGCCGGCCCCTCTCCCCTTGATCACGATGTGGGCGTCCCTGTAGTGCTCCGGCGCCTTGGGCGCGGGGCCCTTCATCGAATATTCGTTCTGCGAGCAGGCGGCCAGAGCCGCCACGAGGAACACCGCCGCCGCCAGGGCAATGGATTGTCTCATCGGGTGGGATCTCCGTTTCTATTTCCTGTCGAACTTGGCCAGGAGTTCGGCCTCCTTGAGCGTAAAGACGATAGGCCGACCGTGGGGGCAGGTCAAGGGGGCGCCGAGCGCGTAGAGCGTGTCGAGCAGGTACTGCGCCTTCTCCGGGGTCAGCGGATCGTTCAACATGACCGACCCCCTGCACGATCGCATGATCAGGACCTCCCTCCACCGGTCGCGGGGGGTTCTCAGAACCTCCGCCGCCGATTCGAAGAACTCCGAAAGGAGGCGATCTGTTTCCGATTGGGTGAGAAAGGCGGGCGCCGAGCGCACCAGAACCGACTCCTCGCCGCCCGGCTCAGCCTCGAAGCCCTGGGCACACAGGAGAGCCGCCAGCTCCTCCGCGCGGTGGGCCACCTGACGGGGCAGGGTGAAGCGTTGGGGCACCAGGAAGGCCTGACGGGGACCGGGCGAGTCCAGGAACCTCCTGAATTGTTCGAAGCGGACGCGCTCGTGGGCCACGTGCTGGTCCACGATGGCCAGCCCCTCGGGCGAATCGCAGAGGATGAAGGAGTGGCGCCACTGGCAGAGAGCGCGCAGGGGGGACGGCGCGGTGGGCCCCGAGGGAGCGGGAACCGGCATTTCCAACCGCGGGCCGAAAAGGCCTCCGGCGCCCAGGGTGCCGAAGGCGGAGGGTTCAGAAGGGGGCGGGCCCCCGTAGCGGCTGGGGGGCTCGGAGACGAAGTCGGCGCGGGGGGCGGACACAGACCCGGGGGCAATGGCCCTGCGGATCGCCGCGGCGACGATGTTGTGCACCGCCTGCCCCTCCACGAAGCGCACCTCCCGCTTGGCGGGGTGCACGTTCACGTCGACCCTGGAGAAGGGGACGGCGAGGCAGAGGAGCACCACGGGGTAGCGTCCCTTTGGGTGGGTGTTCTCGTAGGCCTGCGTGATGGCGTGCTGGAGGAGCCGGTCGCGGATGAAGCGACCGTTCACGAGGGTGAACTGGTAACGGGCGGTGCCCAGGTTTCGGGTCGGCTTCCCCGCAAGGCCGGAAATCGTGACGACGGGGCCCTCGCCCTCCAGCTCCACGAAGTCCTCCCTGGGCAGCTCGGGAAAGAGCTCGAAGAACCGCTCGATCCGGCTCGGCGAAGGGGCGAGGTTGAGCAGGTTCCGACCGTCGCTCTCCAGCACGAAGGCGCAGTCGGGGCGGGCCAGGGCGTAGTGCTCCAGCAGCGCGATCACGTGGGTCAGCTCGGTGCCGGGGGTGCGGAGGAACTTGCGCCGGGCGGGAACGTTGAAGAAGAGATCCTCCACCTCCACGCGCGTGCCTTCGAACAGGCCGGCGGGCTCGGCCGGTCGGATCCGGCCTCCCTCCACGCGCACGCGCCGCCCCTCCGCCGCCCCTCTCGGGCGGCTCGTCAGGCTGAACCGGCTCACGGAGGCGATGGAGGGGAGGGCCTCGCCGCGAAACCCCAGCGTGGCGATGGCGGCCAGGTCCGCGACGGTGGAAAGCTTGCTCGTGGCGTGCCGCTGGATGGCCAGGGGCAGATCCGCGGCCGAAATCCCGGCCCCGTCGTCCTCCACGACGATAGCCGAGCGGCCGCCGTCGCGCACCGCCACGGTGATCCTTCCGGCGCCCGCGTCGAGCGCGTTCTCCACCAGCTCCTTCACCACCGACGAGGGCCGCTCGACGACCTCGCCGGCGGCGATCTTGTTCACCAGGTCGTCGGGCAGTACGCGAATGGCGCTCATCGAGCCTCCTCCAGATCCACAAGATAGCAGGGGATGACTTGGGGGGAGAAGCCGCGATGGGAAGAGGAAGGTGCGCAGAGCCTTGCGCCGCCCGCGGGGAGGACCAAAATTATACATGACGTCCTAATTAGTTGCGCATCATAAGACAACCTCCTATACTGCCACTAAGGAGGTTAGCCTGATGCGA
>JBMFSH010000020.1:0-46907 GCA_049967655.1 Acidobacteriota bacterium | reverse complement strand
TCGGGCTTCGCTCGCGGTTCGGGGCGGCAAGGCCATGGCCCTCCCCGTCCAGGAGACAACGCCTTTCCCCCGTGAACTGGAGCGGTAGCCGGAGGCACCCGCGTTTCCATCGCGGAATTTGGGGCAAAGGAGAATTGCAAGGGCATCCGATGGGCCACCAGGCCTTACCCCCGTCGAAGGGCAAAGCTCAGACTCAGAAGCTTTTGCCGCACTTGGCGCAGAACTTCGCTCCCTCGTCGAAGACGGGAGCGCCGCAGGAGGGGCAGAATCGCGCCTCGCCGGCGGCGCTTGAGGCCTTCGTCTTGGCACGCTTCGGCTCCTCCGCCTGGCCGTCCTTCATCTCCGACTTGAAGTTCCGGATGGTCTTGCCCACCGCGCCCCCCAGTTGGGGGAGCTTGGAGGCGCCGAAGATGAGCAGCAGGATGAAGAGGATGATCAGCAGCTCGGGCGTGCCGATGGTTCCGAAGAGGGCCAGAGCGGGCAGAAGGGACATGCGCTCTCCTTAATCGACGATAAGCTTCCTGTGCTTGAGCTTGCCCACCTTAATAACATAGCACGCTTTGCGGGTTCGGTCGAAGGCCGCGGCGATGTCCGTGACCTTGGTCCCGTCCAGCGTCACGCCTCCCTGCTGCATGAGCCGCTTGGCCTCGCTCCCGGAGGAGGCCAGCCCCAGCTCGGTGAGCAGCTTGTAGAAGGGGAGGGGAGCCTCGGAGCAGGGCAGGTGGGACTCTTCGAGCTTCTCCGGTTCCTGCCGTTGGCTGAAGACGCGCGTGAACTGCGCTCCCGCCTCCGCCGCGGCCTTGGGCCCGTGGTAGTAAGAGACGAGCGTGGAGGCCAGATCCCGCTTGGCCTGCATGGGGTGAAGCTCACCCGAGGCCACCGCCGCCTTCAGCCCCTCCACCTCGGCGGGTGTCCTGTCGGTGGCCAGCAGGTAGTAGCGCCACATCATCGCGTCCGAGACGCTCATGACCTTACCGTAGATCTCCGCGGGGGCCTCGTTGATGCCGATGTAGTTACCGAGCGACTTGGACATCTTCTCCACGCCGTCGGTGCCCTCCAGCAGGGGCATGGTGAGCACCACCTGCTCCTCCTGGCCGAACTCGCGCTGGATGTCTCGCCCCACGAGAAGGTTGAAGAGCTGGTCCGTGCCGCCCAGCTCCACGTCCGCCTTCAGGGCCACGGAGTCGTAGGCCTGGGCGAGGGGGTAGAGCAGCTCGTGGATGTGGATGGGCTGCTGGGCCTGGTAGCGCTTCTTGAAGTCGTCGCGCTCCAACATGCGGGCCAGCGTGTACTTGCCGGCCAGGCGGATGAAGCCCTCGGCCCCCAGCTTGGAGAGCCACTCCGAATTGAAGCGGATGGAGGTCTGCTCCCGGTCCAGGATCTTGAAGACCTGCCGCCGGTAGGTCTGGGCGTTCTCCTCCACCTGTTCGCGCGTGAGCTGGGGCCTCGTCGCCTTTTTCCCCGTGGGGTCTCCGATCATCCCCGTGAAGTCACCGATCACGAAGACCACGGTGTGGCCCAGGTCCTGAAAGTGCTTCATCTTTCGGAGCACCACCGTGTGGCCCAGGTGGAGGTCCGGCGCCGAGGGGTCGAAGCCGGCCTTCACGACCAGCGGCTGGCCAGTCTTGCGGGAGCGTTCCAGCTTCTTCTTGAGGAGGGCCTCGTCCACCAGGTCCACGGCCCCCTTGGTGAGGTAAGCCAGGGCCTCGTCCACGGTCGCGTCCATGCGTCAGTCTCCCCGGTCCATGAGGGCCGAAAGCAGTTGGATGTACTCCTCGGAGGAGAGCAGCAGGCGGGTCCGCCGCCCCTCGATGACCACCTTCTCCTCGCACATCAGGCGAAGCGCCGCTGGATAGGTCCGGTGCTCGTAGCGGAGGATGCGCGTGCTCAGGCTCTCCTCCGTGTCCCCGGGCAAGACGGGCACCACCGCCTGCAGGACGATCGGGCCGTGGTCGCACTCCTCGTCCACGACGTGCACCGTGCACCCCGAGAAGCGCGCGCCGTGCTCGATGGCCTTGCGCTGGACGTGGAGCCCTGGAAAGGCCGGTAGCAGAGCCGGGTGGATGTTGAGGATGCGGTTGGGGAAGGCCCGCACGAAGAGGGGAGAGAGCAAGCGCATGTAGCCCGCCAGGCAGACGATCTCGGCGCCCGCCTCGCGGAGGCTGGCGATCACCTTGGCGTCGTGCTCCTCGCGCGTGGCCGATAGCTTGTGGTCCACCACCGCCGTGGGGACGCCCCGCTCGGCCGCGCTCGCCAGCCCAGGCGCTTCAGGCGCGTTGGAGAGCACCAGCGCGCACCGCGCGGGCACCTCGCCCCGTTCCATAGCCTCCAGCAACGCCACCATGTTCGAGCCGCGGCCCGAAATAAGAATGCCCACCCGCTTCACTCCCACCTCCACACCGAGGCCCAAGGCCCCGTTGACCGTGCATTATAGCACGGGCCTTCAGCCGCGCGAGGTGCTCCGCGGCCCACCGTGGACGGCATCGAGGACCGGCACCAGCAGGGTTGAAGTCGGCGGATATTTCTGTAGCTTCTTGCGCTCGAGGCGGATAACAAAAGGAACGGGGCGCCCAGCAGATAGCCGCGCGCCCCGTTCCCCTTCATTGCCCCTCAGAGGCGGGGCTCAGTAGCTGAAACTGTAAGGTGCGGAGATTCCTCCGTCGTCGTTGTTCTTGACGGTAATCTGGACGGTCGTGCCCTTGGGGACCATGGCCTTGAGGGCCGAGCCGCCCTTGGCGACAACCTTGCCCGCGTTTTTCCAGAGGCTCTGGGGCACCGAGGTCCCGTTGACGAAGATTGTGCATCCGTCATGGAGGTTGCTGCCCGTGAGAACGAGGCGGAAGGGCGGGGCCTGCTTCTTGACGGCCGAGATCACCGGAGGCGGAACGGTGGCAACCACCGATCCCTGGGTCGTCACGGAAAACTTCAGGGCGTCCGTCACCGTCACCGAATAGGTGAAGGTGCCCACGGTGGTGTAGGTGTGGCTGGGTGAGGCGTCGCTGGAGTGGGCGCTGCCATCGCCGAAATCCCAGTCGTAGGTCAAGGGAGCCTGTCCGCCCGCGACGGCGGCGCTCAGGGTTGTGGTGAAGGGGATGCTGCCCGTGGCCGGAGCGGCCGAGGGGGTGACGGTCACGCCGCAGGAGGGGAAGCGGAAGGAGCCGATCCGAGTGTGCCAGCCCACCTCGCTGGTGGCGGGGTAGTACTCCTGCGTGTACCAGAAGGTGCAGTCGTCCGAAGGATCGATGCTCAGGGTGCTGTAGTCACCCCACCGATCGTACTTGGTGGTCTGCGATCCGGTTCCTGCGATGAGGGTGGCCTCCGCCTGGGTCAATTCGTTGAGTGGGTCCCCGGCGAGGCGCCCCGCGTAGCGGATGGAGGGGTAGGTGGTGCTGCTGGAGACGCTGTAGCCGATGGCGAGGTCGCCCTCGTGGTCCATGGCGGTGCTGCCCATCCAGCGGCTGTCGCCGTCGGGGGCGTAGCTTCCCTGCTGGTACAGGCTCCAGGTGCCCGAGTTGTTGTGTAGTTCATACCAGCGCACACCCGCGTGGTTGGTGCCGTCCACGTCCACCGTGTGGTTTACCACGAGCGATTGGAAGGTACCCATGTTGCGGTACTGCAGGCGGTACATGAGGCGGTCGCCGAGGGTGTCGAGCTGCTGGGTAGTCCCTGGCTGTTGGATGCAGTCTCCCGCATTGCCCCCGCACATGTAGAGGAAGGGCGCGTCCGCGTGGCACAGGAATTTTGCGTTGTGGGCTTGGGTTCCCTATAATCGGGACGAGGGTCCCATGAACCGGTGGCCGGAAGTGCCGAGAAGCCGGGATGTCACGAGGCCGCTCTCAGAAAAAAACAAGCTCCGCGAAGGAGTCGTGATGTCGTCCGTAACCCTGGGTGTGGACTTGGGGGGAACGAAGGTCAGGGCCGCCCTGGTGGATGCCGACGGAAGCATCGCGTGGGTGGAAGAGCGCCCGACGGGGGCGGAGAAGGGCTACAAAGCCGTCATCGCAACCATCTGCCGCCTTGCGAGCGGCGGACTCAGCGCCCACGGCGGGCGGGCGGAGGCGGTGGGCATTGGCGTGGCGGGGCAGGTGGAGGGACGCTCGGGCCGGGTGCGCTCGGCGCCCAACCTACGATGGTTCGACGTAGATCTGGCGGGCGATCTCTCCCGCGCCCTCGGACTGCCGGTGCGCGTCACCAACGACGTGCGGGCCGCCGCCTGGGGCGAGTGGCGCCACGGCGCAGGCGAGGGGCGGGCAGACATGATCTGCCTTTTCGTGGGGACGGGCGTGGGTGGCGGCGTGGTCTCCGGCGGCCGCATGCTCGAAGGGGCTAACAACACGGCGGGCGAACTGGGCCACACGGCGCTGCTCTTCGGCGGGCGGAAGTGCTCCTGCCCCGGGCGCGGTTGCCTGGAGGCGTACGTGGGCGGCTGGGCCATCGCCGAAAGAGCGCGAGAGGCCGAGGCCATGGATAAAGTGGGAGGTGCCGCGCTGATCGCCCTGGCCGGGGAGGCGCGGGCCGTCACGGCGAAGCACGTGGCACAGCTCGCGGCGAAGGGCGACGGATTCTGTCAAGCGCTCATGAAGGAGACGGCGGAGTACCTTGCGACGGGTCTCGCCGGCATGGTCAACGCCTTCAGCCCAAGTGTGGTCGTGCTCGGAGGGGGAGTGGTGGAGGGCAACCCCTCTCTCCTGGATGAAGTGGCCCGAAGGGTTCCCTCCCTGGCCCTGGGCGCCGCGGCGCAGGGGGTCCTCTTCGCCAAGGCCAAGCTGGGGCCCGATTCGGGCGTGGTCGGAGCGGCCGCCATGGCTCGCCACCGGCTGGCGGGAGCGTGAGAAAAGGCATCCGGGAAATACCGTCGTCCGCCGGGCGAGCCGGCGGGCCAGAGGAGGCTTCCCCATGAATCCCTTGCAGGAGCTTCACGAGTACGGTCAATCGGTGTGGCTGGACTACATTCGCGCCGATCTCCTGGATTCGGGCGAACTGGCCCGCCTGGTGAGGGAGGACGGCGTGCGGGGGGTCACGAGCAACCCCTCCATCTTCCAGAAGGCGCTGGCCGGCGATCCCGGCTACGAGACCCGGCTGAGGACGCTCCTGGCCGAGGTGCCCGAGGCAACGGACGCCGAGATCTTCGAGCGCATCGCCGTGCAGGATATCCAGCGAGCCTGCGACCTCCTTCTCGGTGTCTATCAAGAGAGCGGCGGCACGGACGGCTTCGTCAGCCTGGAGGTGTCGCCGCGGCTGGCGCGCGACACGCCGGGCACGGTGGAGGAGGCGCGCCGGCTCTGGAGCGAGGTGAACAGGGCGAACCTCCTGATCAAGGTCCCCGCCACGAGGGAGGGGATCCCGGCCATCGAGACCCTCATCGCGGAGGAGATTAGTGTCAACGTCACGCTCATGTTCTCCATGGACCATTACGAGGCCGTCAGCGCGGCCTACCTCAGGGGCCTGGCCAGGGCCGAACGGCCGGAGCGGGTGGCCTCCGTGGCCTCCTTCTTTGTCAGCCGGGTGGACACGGCCGTGGACGAGGCGCTCGAAGCCGTCGGCAGCGAAGAGGCGCTGGCTCTGCGGGGCCGCATCGCCGTCGCCAACGCGAAGATGGCCTATCGGCGGTTCCGGGAGCTGTTTCACGGGAAGGCCTTCCAGCCGTTCGCCCAGAAGGGGGCGCACGCACAGCGCCCTCTCTGGGCCAGCACGAGCACCAAGAACCCGGCCTACCGCGACGTCCTCTACGTGGAGGAGCTCATCGGCGCCGACACCGTCAACACCCTTCCTCCGGAGACGCTGGCGGCCTTCCGCGACCACGGGAAGCCCAGGGCCTCGCTGAGCGAGGGGATGGATCAAGCGGCGGCCGATCTGGCTCGGCTGGAGGCTCTGGGCGTCGACCTAAGGGCGGTCACCGAGCGCTTGCAGGAGGAGGGGGTGAAGGCCTTTTCCGACTCCTACGATCGCCTTCTGGCGACCATTTCGGAGCGTCGGAAGGCCCTCGCGACGCCCGGCGGATCCATCGGCTCCCGGTTGGGCCTCGGTGCTTCGGCGGACGCCGTGGAGGCGCGCCTGGCGGCGTGGAGCGGGGAAAAGTTCGCCGCGAGGCTTTGGAAAAAGGACACGACCCTCTGGTCCGAGCGGCAAGTCCCGGAGCTCGCGGACCGGCTGGGCTGGCTGAACCTCCCCGAAACGATGCTCGAGGCGGCGGCCGATTTGGAAGCTTTGGCGACCGAGGTGAGGGAGGAGGGGCTGCGTCACGCGGTGGTTTTGGGAATGGGCGGTTCGAGCCTGGCGCCCGAGGTCTTCAGCAGGACCTTCGCGGCCTCCCAAGGCGCCCCGGAGCTGGCCGTGCTGGACAGCACCCACCCTCGGGCCGTTCTGGACTTGGCGGAGCGGCTCGATACGAAGCGGACCCTCTTCATGGTATCGAGCAAGTCCGGAACGACGCTGGAGACCCTCTCCCTCTTCCGCTATTTCTGGACCCGCGTGGCGGCCCTCACGAAGACGCCGGGAAGGCACTTCGTGGCCATCACGGACCCAGGGACGCCGCTGCAGTCGCTGGCGGAAGCGCGGGGATTCAGGAGAGTCTTCCAGGCCAATCCGGAGGTGGGGGGGCGTTATTCGGCGCTCACCCACTTCGGCCTGGCGCCGGCGGCGCTGATGGGCGTTCCCGTGCGGACCCTACTGGAGTCCGGCCGCGCCATGGCCCGGCGGTGCGCGGACCATGATGCCGCGCGCAACCCGGGCCTCCAGCTCGGCGCGATCCTCGGAGAGCTGGCCAAGGGAGGGCGCGACAAGGTGACCTTCTTCGCCGACGAGGCCCTGGCGGCCTTTCCCGTGTGGATCGAGCAGCTCATCGCCGAGAGCACGGGAAAAGAGGGCAAAGGTATCGTCCCCGTCGCGGGCGAGCCCCTGGGAAAGGCCAACGAGTACGGCGAGGATCGGCTCTTTGTCTCTCTGACCCTCGGTGGGACGGGTAACGAGGCCAGTGCGAAGCTGCGGGCCGATCTTCGCAAGGCCGGTCACCCCGTGATCGAGTTACCCCTCGGCTCGCTGGAGGCCCTGGGTGGAGAGTTCTTCCGCTGGGAGGTGGCGGTGGCCTCGGCGGGAGCGGTGCTGGGCATCCAGCCCTTCAACCAGCCCGACGTGCAGCTGGCGAAGGACCTCGCGAAGAAGGCCATGGCCAGGGGCGGAGGCGGCGGAGCGCCCGCTGAAGAGGTGAGCGCGAAGAATGCGGGGTCCCTGGCCCGCTCGCTGGAGGGCTGGCTCGGCCAGGGCCATCCCGGCGACTACGCGTGCCTTCAGGCCTATCTCGCCCCTCGGGTGGAGGTGGACCGGCGCCTCAAGGAGATCGCGGTGCGGCTCCGAAGGCGGCTGGGCATCGCCGTGACCACGGGCTACGGACCTCGCTTCCTCCACTCCACCGGGCAGCTTCATAAGGGTGGCCCCAATACGGGCCTGTTCTTGCAGATCGTGGACGAACCGGCCGAATCGGTGGCGGTGCCGGAGACCGATTTCACCTTCGGCGCCCTGATCCGGGCGCAGGCGTTGGGCGACCTGGATGCCCTGCGGCAGAGGAAACGACGGGTGCTCAGGGTCAATGTGGGACGCGACGCGCCCGCCGGCCTGGAGCTCCTCTTGGTCGCGCTGGCCGGCTGAAGACAGGGCCGGCCGACGGCCGGCCCCACCCTAGGAGACCGAAATGCAAATCGCGATGATAGGTCTGGGCCGCATGGGGGCCAACATGGCCGAGCGGCTGCTCCAACACGGACATGACGTGTATGGATACGACAAGAACCCCGATGCCGTCCGTGCCCTGGTGGAAAAGGGGGCCGGCGGGGCCGACGACCTGCGGGAGCTGGCCGGGCGGCTGCGGCCGCCGCGGACCTTTTGGCTGATGGTTCCGGCCGGCGCCCCCGTGGACGAGACCATCCAGTCCCTCCTGGCCGTGGCGCAGAAGGGGGACGTCTTCGTGGACGGCGGCAACTCCTACTACAAGGATTCCCTCCGCCGCGCGAAGGAACTGAAGTCCCGCGGAATCGACTACGTGGACTGCGGTACCAGCGGCGGCATCTGGGGGCTGGCCGAAGGCTACAGCCTCATGGTGGGCGGAGAGAAGGCCGTTGTGGACCACCTGCGCCCCCTTTTTGAGGCCCTCGCGCCGGCCGCGGACAAGGGCTGGGGCCACGTGGGCCCTTGCGGGGCGGGCCATTTCGTCAAGATGGTCCATAACGGTATCGAATACGGCCTGATGGAGGCCTACGCGGAGGGGTTCGAGGTTCTCCAGCACAAGGAGGCCTTCAGCCTGAACCTGGACCAGGTGGCCGAGATATGGCGCTACGGGAGCGTGGTCCGCTCCTGGTTGCTGGACCTGATCGCCGAAGGGCTGAAGGAGAACCCGAAGCTCGTCGGCATCGCGCCCTACGTGGTGGATTCGGGCGAGGGACGCTGGACCCTGGCCGAGGCCGTGGATCTGGACGTGCCAGCGCCCGTCATCGCCATCTCGCTCATGGAGCGCCTTCGTTCGCGGGACGCCGATTCGTTCTCGGACCGCCTCCTGGCCATGATGCGCAACAAGTTCGGCGGCCACGCCATCAAGAAGGAGGGCTGAGCCATGGCCGCCGGCGCCCCCGAACCCATCCTCTTCGTGATCCACGGGGGGCGGGGGGACCTTTCCACCCGTAAGCTGCTGCCAGCTCTCTCGCATCTGGTGAACGATGGGCGCCTCCACCCGGGCAGCGCCATCGTCGGCGTGGGGCGGGGGAGCGACATGGACGACGGGGGCTTCCGGGCCATGGCCGCCGAAGCGCTCAAGGAGGCCGGTGCCGCCCCCGCTGGTGATGAGGCCGGCAAGCTCTGGGCGAGCCGCCTGTTCTACCAGGCGGTGCCCGACGGAAGCGTCGCCAGCTATCAGGCCTACGACCGCCGACTGGTACAGATCGAGACCCAGCTCGGCCATCCGGGACACCGCGTCTTCTACCTGGCGCTGCCGCCCCAGGCCTTTCCCGAGGTCATCGGCGCCCTGGGCCAGGCCGGCCTGAACCGCAGCCGGGGCTGGACGCGCCTCGTCATCGAGAAGCCCTTCGGGCGCGACCTGGCCTCGGCCAAAGCGCTCAACGATTTCGTGCACCAGTACTTCGACGAGTCCCAGATCTACAGGATCGACCACTACCTCGGCAAGGAGACGGTGCAGAACCTGCTGGTCTTCCGCTTCGCCAACTCCCTCTTCGAGCCTCTCTGGAACCGGGACCGGGTGGAAAGCGTTCAGATCACCGTGGCCGAGACCCTCGGCGTGGAGGGCCGGGCGGGCTACTACGAGCAGGCCGGGGTCATGAGGGACATGGTCCAGAACCACCTGACCCAGCTTCTGGCGCTCACCGCCATGGAGGTTCCGGGCACCTTCGGCGCGGACGCCATCCGCCAGGAGAAGGCCAAGGCACTGAGGGCCGTCGCCCCCATCGGCCCGGAGGACATGGTCCTGGGCCAGTACGGGTCCGGAACGGTGGACGGAGCCGAAGTGCCGGCCTACCTCAATGAACCCGGCGTGGCCGCGGGCTCGCGCACGCCGACCTTCGCGGCCCTGCGCCTCCAGGTGGCCAACTGGCGCTGGCACGGCGTGCCCTTCATCCTCAGGACCGGCAAGCGGATGGCCCGTCGGGTCAGCCAGATCGCCGTGGCCTTCCGGTGCCCTCCCGTCTCCATCTTCCACCCCTTCGACACCTGCGCGATCCACTCCAACGTCCTGGTGATCACCATCCAGCCGGAGGAGGGGTTCGACCTGCACTTCGAGGTGAAGACGCCCGGTCAAGTGGTGGAGCTGGCCACCCAGAAGCTCCATTTCCGCTATTCGGAAGCGTTCAAGCCCCTGCCCGAGGCCTACGAGACGCTGCTCTACGACGTGCTCGTTGGAGACCAGACCCTCTTCGTGCACGCCGATGAGGTCGAGGCCGCATGGAGCCTCTACACGCCGCTTCTGGAAACGGGGTCCCCGGTGCGGAACTACGCCGCCGGCTCCATGGGGCCGAAGGAGGCCGACTCCCTCGTGTCGAACCTGGCGGGCGGATGGGTGACCCGATGAAACCGGAGGTCCTGGTTTTCGATGATCTGGAGGCGCTGAGCCTGAATGCCGCCGAGCGCCTGGGCGAGATGGCGCGCGAGGCGGTGCGCCAGCGTGGGCGCTTCTCCCTGGCCCTCTCGGGAGGCCACACCCCTCGGCGGTTGTATGCGCTTCTCGCCGAGGGTGGGGCGGGGGCTCTTCCGTGGGACCGCATCCACCTTTTCTGGGGTGACGAGCGGTTCGTTCCGCCGAGCGATCCGGCCAGCAATTTCAGAATGGTGAAGGAGACGCTGCTGGAAAGGATCCCCATTGCCCCGGACAACCTTCACCCCGTGCCCGTCGGCCTCGGCTCACCGGCGGAGGCGGCCGCGACCTACGAGAGAGAGCTGCGCGCCTTCTTCGCCAGAGAGGACGGGCCCGCCTTCGACCTGGTACTCCTCGGGCTGGGGGATGAGGGCCATACCGCCTCGCTCTTTCCGGGCTCGCCGGCGCTCGAGGAAAGCGCCGCCTGGGTGGCGGCGGCGGAGGCCGCGCCGGGCATCACCCCCCGGAGCCGGATCACCCTCACTCTGCGCGGGCTGTCCGCGGCAAGGGCCATCTGGTTTCTGGTGGCGGGAGCGGAAAAGGCCCCGGTGGTCCGCATCTTGATCGACGGCTCCGAGTCCGCGGCCGCACAACTGCCGGCCGGCCGCGTTCGGGCCGCGGGGCCCGTGACGTGGTTCCTCGACCGCGCGGCGCGGGGCCATTGATCCAACGGGCCAGCCCGTGGCGTGAGAATCCGTTCATAGCGCTGGCTTCACTCGTCCGTTGGCCCACGCAAGGCCGCGGGGAGAGGCCTGCCAGCGCCTCGGGGTCAACCCCCGGTCCTTCACAGAATCACCCGTAAACAACCCTCCCGGCCGCCTCGTGGAGGCGCATCCCCTGGGGGCGACCGCGTGGGGCCTCGCCGGGGCTTTCTACGCCCGGTGCTTCTTGTTATGCTGTGAGCAGAGGATGGGGGATGGACCTTCCAAGATTAGTCGTCACGGGGGCCTCGGGCTTCCTCGGGCGTCATCTTTTGGAGGCGCTCAAGGGCCGCTACCGAATTTTGGCCATTGCCAGACGGTCACAACACGAATGTGGCGCACCGATTCACGACAGCATCGCCTGGTATCAGGTGGACATCGGCGAGCGGGAGCCGCTGGACGAGGTGTTTCGCGAGATAGAGGGTGAGGGGGGGGCGGAGGTCGTGATTCACCTCGCGGCCCATTACGACTTCACCGGAGAGGACCACCCCGAGTATTGGCGCACCAACGTCCACGGTCTTCGCAACATGCTGGATCGGTGCAGCCATCTGCATTTGAGGCGGTTCATCTTTGCCAGTTCGGTGGCCGCCTCCCGATTTCCGCCCCCCGGAGGCGTTCTGAACGAAAGCTCGCCGCCCGACGGCGACCACATCTACGCCAAGACCAAGCGGATCGGGGAGGCCATGCTCGGCGAATACCGGGACAGCATCCCCGCGTGCATCGTCCGCTTCGGGGCCATGTTTTCGGACTGGTGCGAGTATCCGCCGCTCTACGTGTTCCTCCAGACTTGGCTCTCGAAGGCTTGGAACGCGCGGATCCTGGCGGGGAAGGGGGCCTCATCCGTCCCTTACCTCCACGTGAGGGACGGCGCATCATTCCTGCTGGCCCTGCTGGATCGCCACCAGATTCTCAATCCAGGCGAGATCGTCATCGCGAGCACGAACGGGGCCGTCAGCCATCTGGAACTTTACGAGGCGGCCTGCGCGGCCTATTTCGGGCACAAGGTGAAGCCCATTTTTCTACCGCGATTGGTCTGCTGGTCCGGGCTGTACGCCAGGGACGTGGCGGGACGGCTTCTGGGGGAGCGCCCCTTCGAACGCCCTTGGATGGGCCGCTACATCGACCTGGCGATGACCGTGGATGCCAGCCGCACCTTCGAGCGCATCGGATGGCGCCCCAAGGAGCGGCTCGAGATCATCCGGCGCATGCCGTTCCTGATCGAGAACCTCAAGAGCAATCCCAGCGAGTGGGCCGCTCGAAACCGGGCGGCCATGAAGGAGGTGCGGGTTCGCGCGAATCTCCGGGTGCACCGCCTCATGGAGCAGCACGAGGAGGAGATCATGGAGGCCCTCGTGCAGTGCTTCCACGGTCCGCGCGCCAAGCAGTGGTTTCTCGGCTACCGGCGGCTGGAGACTCAGGACCTGAGGTGGTACCTCCGCCAGCTCATGCGGCACTTGATGAACGCCGTGCGAACCCGGGAGAGGTCCACCTTCCTCGGTTACTGCCGAGACCTGGCGGAGCGGAGGTTCAGCCAGGGCTTCAGCGTGCAGGAGGTCTGCGAGGCGCTGTCGAGCACGAACGAGGTCATCGTCAGGGTTCTGGGGCGAGACCCCGCATGCCAAGGCCTGGAGATGTGCCTTTACAACCACGTCACCATGACCCTCCGGCTGGGGATCGACGAAGTGGAGGACACCTACGAGGCACTCAGCGGGACCTCTCCCGTGCCTCGCAACGTGAACTGAACATTGTTCGAGGTGCGACCGCGGGCTCGCTAACGAGACCGCCCGCGCTCCGAAGAGGTCCGCCGAAGCCGGACGAGGATGACGCTGATCCCCATCAGGCCATCGCCCAAGCCTGAGGCGGAAACGATCCACGGCACCCCGCCCGCGAGCGTCGAGGCGAGCAGGAAGAGGGTGGCGATGCACTTGGCGGTCACGAGCAGGGTGATCCCGCGGTACTGGAAGTACTCGATGAGGTACCCGGCGGCCAGCACAAGGTGGAAAACGCCCGCCTGGCGCGGGAAGAAAATGGGAGCGACCTGACTCCAACCGCCCAAGGTGGTCGCCGACCACTCGGGCGCGGCCACCAGGAACAACCCCACGGCGGCGCTGTGCAGAGCGATCAGAATGACCAGCCAGCGTTCCAGGCGCGCCATCCAGCCTCCGGCTTGCGGCCTCAGGTGACTTTTTCTTCCCACCAGAGGTTCGCCGGCAGGGGAGTCCTCCGCTTGACCGCGGGACGCCCGAGCCTCTCCAGTTCGAGGATGACCTCCCGTAAGGCCTCCGGCACGGCCGCCCGCAGGGGAGCGCTGAGGCCGGGTCCCACATCGATGAGATCTGGGACGGCGCCGACGAGCAGGGCCTCCGCGGGCGCCTGGCCCGCGAACTGGAGCGCGAGCAGCGCCTCCTGAAGGGCGGGTTCGTGCGGGGAGGCCCTGACCACGGGCACGTGGGCCACTATCTCGGGGAGGCGGTAGAGGCGCAGCGTGCCCGCAGGCGCGTCGAGCCTGACCGTATCCACGACGATCAGCGAGTCGAGACCGGACACGTGGGGCGACAGATCGAAACCGGGGGTGCCGGCGTCCAGCGCCGACACCCCCTCGGGAAGTTCGTACTGCGCCGCCAGGAGGGTCACCACGGTGGGCCCGAATCCGTCATCGCCCATGAGGACGTTGCCCAGGCCCAATACCAAAATCCGCTGGCGGGCGTTCTCGTTCGCCTCCTCGCTCATGCGTCGCAGGAGTTGAAAACGTTGACCTTCGAGAGTTCCGTTCCCTCCACGTCCAGGGTATGGATGGCGCAGGCGAGGCAGGGATCGAAGGAGTGGATGGTGCGCAGGACCTCCAAGGGTTTTGCCGGATCGGCGATGGGATTGCCCAGGAGGGAGGCCTCGTAGGGCCCCTTCTGGCCCTTCTCGTCTCTCGGGCCAGCATTCCAGGTAGAAGGCACGACGGCCTGATAGTTCTTGATCTTCCCGTTGTCGATGACCACCCAGTGGGAGAGCGTCCCGCGGGGCGCCTCGTGGAAGCCGAAGCCCTGGATCTCTCCCTTGGGGAAGGTCGGAGGATTGAAGATGGCGACGTCACCCTTGCCGACGTTCTCGGCCAGCCGCTGCCACTGTTGGAGCGCGAGCTCGGAGATGACGGCCGCCCTCACGGCGCGGCCGAGGTGGCGGCCCAGTGTCCCGTGGAGGACGGCAGGGCTCAGCTGGGCCTTGGCGACGGCGCCAGCGGTCTGGAGCGCGTGGGTGGCCCAGCGCTTCGTGGGCTCGTGCCCCGTGGCGAAGCCCACCAGGACCTGGGCCAGGGGCCCCACCTGCATGGGCTTGCCTTGGAAGCGCGGAGCCTTCACCCACGAGTATTTCCCGGCGGGGTTGAAGTCCGTATATTTGGGATCGGTCGTCTCTTCGTAGGGATGCTTGTCCCAGTCGCCGTCGTACCAAGAGTGGGCGATGCATTCGGTCACGTTGTCCCGGAAATAGGGGTCCTGGAAGCTAGTGATCGCTTTCGCCGTGCCGAGATCCTTGTTGAAGATGGTTCCACCGGGCAGGTCGAACTGAGTTCCTTTGGTATCCAGGGGCAGGTCCGGAACGGCCAGGTAATTGGTCACGCCCGCTCCGTATTTGAGCCAGTCCGCGTAGAGCGCCCCGATGGCGCAGACGTCGATGAGGTAGACCTGCTGCACGAAGGTGGCGACCTCGTCCAGCAGATCCTTCACCATGAACAGCTTGTTCATGTTCAGGGTGGATTCGTTGTCGAGGTTGATGGCGTTGGCCACACCGCCCACGGCCAGGTTCTGGATGTTGGGTGTCTTCCCGCCCAGGATGGCCACCACCTGGTTGGCTTTCCGCTGCGCGTCCAGGGCCTGGAGGTAGTGAGATACGGCTAGGAGGTTTACATCCGGTGGGAGCTTCATGGCCGGATGGCCCCAATAGCCGTTCGTGAAGATGCCGAGTTGTCCTCCCTGGACGAATCCCGCCAGCTTGTCCTTCACCGCTTCGAACTGCTTGCGGCTGTTGCCGGGCCAGGGCGAGAGGCTCTCGGCCAGGGCCGCGGTGCTCGTAGGATTGCCCTTGAGGGCGGAGACCACGTCCACCCAATCCAGCGCCGACAATTGGTAGAAGTGAACGATGTGGTCGTGGAGAGCGTGGGCGCAAAGGATGAGGTTGCGGATGTATTGCGCGTTGATGGGAATCTCCAGGTTCAGGGCGTTCTCCACGGCCCGCACCGAGGTGATGGCGTGGACCGTCGTGCAGACGCCGCAAATGCGTTGCGTGAAGAGCCAGGCGTCTCTGGGATCTCTTCCCTGCAGGATGATTTCTATGCCCCTGAACATCTGGCCCGAGGACCAGGAGTCCTGCACCGCCCCGCCGTTCACCTCCACGTCGATCCGGAGGTGACCTTCGATTCTTGTAATCGGGTCCACTGTGATCCGAGGACTCATGCTCATACCCCCTTCAAGCCCGCGACAGGGCGGGAGACGCTCCCCCAAGGATCGGGAATCGCTTGATGAACACGATGTAGATCATGATCTCCAAAGCCACGACCCCGATGGTGATGAACAACTCGGGGACCGACGGGAAGTAGGACCACCCGGGTCCCGGGTTGAAGGCGACCAGATAGGTGTCGAACCGGTACAACCCGCCCGCGAGCAGCATCATCATGGCCATCTGGAAGAGGCGGCCCGGATTGGCGCGGACGGCGGGGGAGAGGCCCATGGCCGCGGAGGCCACGAAGAGGACGATCTCCAGCCAGAAGAAGAAGCTGAGCCACCCCGAGGTGAAGGCCAGGCCGAACGCTCCCCTGTAAAGCAGGTCGAGCAGGCGGATGGCGAGGAAAACGATGGTGATGTAGGCCATGATCTTGGCGAGCGAGCCTAGCATCTCCGTCTCGTAGGGGCGCTTGAGGAAGAAGCTGGAGAGGGTGGACTCGAAGACCACCACCGCGTACCCCATGCCCACCACCGAAACGAGGAAGAGGAGCGGCAGGAAGGGGGTCTGCCAGAGCGGGTTCAGCTTCTGCCCCGCCAGCATCATGACGGTCCCCAGGGAGGACTGGTGCATGGTGGGGAGCAGGAGGGCAAGGGCCACGACGAAAACCATGCTCTTGTTGAGGATGGGCAGGGTGGTCTGGGCCAGGCGCTTGAAGAAGGGCGAGGAGCCTTCCTGCATTACTTCGAGGATGGGAGGCGCCATCTCGATCCAGAGGACGAACACATACGCCATGACGCAGAGGGCCACCTCGAGGAGCGCCGAGTTGAGGTTCCACTGCCAGAAGTGGATGGGAATCCGGTAGATGTACCAGTAGCGCCCCACGTCGAAGACGATGGCAAAGGCCGCCAAAGAGTAGCCGAGGGCGCTCGTCAGGATGGCGGGCCGAACGAGGGAGTGGTACTTGCCCTTGTTGAGGATGTAGACGAGGATCGCCACCGCATAGCCACCACAGCCCAGGGCCGTCCCCGTCACGACGTCGAAGGCGATCCATAGGCCCCATGGGTAGCCGTCGTTCAGGGCCGTGGTCGCCCCCAGGCCCGCGAAGAACCGCCACAGGAGAAGGACGACTCCGAGCCCGAAGATGGCCATGAGCCATTTGAAGGGACGGGTCAGAATCGGCCCCCCAACCGGAACCGCATGGTCGGTCATGCCTGCCCCTCCTTGCCCTTGGCTTCAGCCTTCTTGTTCCGCCAGATCACGGTACCGAGGACCACGTAGAGCACGGCCGGAGCGATGAATCCCTTGTAGGCCGCGTGCTGGATCTCCTGCGACAACTCGGGCACGGGCGTATCGCCCAACGCCGGCAGGCCGAGGTCGGTGAAGGAGATGCCGGCCTTGGAGAGGTAGAGCACCTGTGTGCCGCCTCCATCCCTCTCGCCGAAAACCTTGGGATAATAGCGGTCCGGTTTTTTCTTCAGACGGTCCTTGGCCTCGGCCAGCAGGTCTTCGTATTTGCCGAAGATGACCGCGCTCCTAGGGCAGACCTCGCAGCAGCCGGGGATCTTGCCCTGGTCGATGCGCTGAACGCACATCTCGCACTTCACGATCTTCGGGATGGCCCTGTCCCACGTGAACTTGGGGATGAGGTAGGGGCAGGCCACCTGGCAGTAACGGCACCCGATGCAGCGGCTGCCGTCCCAGGTGACGATGCCGTGCTCGCGCTTCTGCAGCGCCCCAATCATGCAGGCCCCGACGCAGGCGGGGTCCAGACAATGCATGCACTGGGCCTTCATGTAGGAGCTCTTGCCGTCCGTCCCCTCATACAGCTTGATGATGTTGCGCGTCTGTCCGTCCAGGCTGATGGGGGAGTCGTAGATGCCTCCTCCGAGGGCGGTCCTCTCCGGGGGCATGTCGTTGGCTTCGCGACAGGCGACCACGCAGGTTTTGCAGCCGATGCAGAGGGTGGCGTCGTAGAGCATGCCCACGGCATCGGAGGGAGCGGGATGGGGCTCCCGCGCTTGGTCTCCGGCACCCGAGGTGAGCAGCGCCGCGCCCGCCACGGCCATGCCTTTTAATGCGGTGCGACGGTCCACGCCCATTTCACTCCTCCTTGGTCGTGGCCTTGCCTTCGGCCATGAGCTTCTTCGAGGCCATGATGCCCGCCCCGATGAGGGCTCCTCCGACCAGGCCCGCCACGCCCGTCGCCACCGGGCTCACGCCCCCGTGTTCGGGGTTGATGGGTGGGTACAGGGCCGGCGGAGTGGGGTGCTCGATCTCCACGGTGGCGGTGATGGGCAGCTGCCAGAGGATGGCCTGCTCGGTGCAGCCCACGCACGGGTGGCCGATGCCCACCGGCCAGACGCCGGGGATTTCGCCGAAATCCTGGATGGAGCAGTTCGCGTGCGTCACGGGACCCTTGCAGCCCATCTTGTAGAGGCAGTACCCCAGCCTATGCCCTTCGTCCCCGAACTGCTGCACGAAGCGGCCGGCATCGAAGTGCGGCCGCCTCGGACAGTCTTCGTGGATGACGCGGCCGTACCCGAACATGGGCCGGCCCAGCTTGTCCAGGGCCGGGAGGGTTCCGAATGTGGCGTACTGTAGCGCCACGCCGAGGAAGTTGTAGGGGTTGGGAGGGCAGCCGGGAATCGACACCGCGGTCTTGCCTTCAAGGATCTGCGGGGCGCCCTTGGCGCCAGTGGGATTGGGATCGGCCGCCTGGATGCCGCCCCAGGAGGCGCAGGAGCCGATGGCGATGATAGCGCCGGCCTTGTCCGCGACCTCCTTCAACATATCCAGCGCCGTGCGTCCGGCGATCTGGCAATAGATGCCGCCATCCTTGGTGGGAATGCCCCCCTCCACTACGCAGATGTATTTGCCCGCGCCCTTTTCCATGGCGGCCTTCAGCGCGTCTTCCGCCTGATGGCCAGCGGCGGCGAAGAGGGTCTCGTGGTAGTCCAGGGAGATGAGGTCGAGGATCAGCTCCGCCACCTTGGGGTGGCTGGTCCTCAGGAGAGACTCGGTGCAGCCCGTGCATTCCTGGAAGTGGAGCCAGATGACGGAGGGCTTCAGCCCCTTCGCCGCCGCCTCGGCCCAAGCCTTGCCTACCGAGGCGGATAGGCCCACGGCGGCCGCCGCCATGGTGCACACCTTCAGAAAGTCCCGCCTGCCGACGCCGCCCGCCTCTTGGTCAGACACACTGCCCCCCGGTACGGGAAACCCCCTGGCCTTGCCCATGGCCACCTCCTCAAAAGACCGGTAACGGGTGAAGATGTTCCCCCCAAAGATGAGAATCCTCTGGTAATGTGAGTTCCCCTTTTTTAGATGTCAATGCGCTTAGTGATATGTAATTACTCACTCTTTAGGGTGAAAACACACGTAAGCTTGCGCGGCGGCCGAGGGGGGGCATCGTTTCGCAATGATACAGGAGCGCATGAGCTGAGGGCCTAGCCCACGCGTGGTTTGATCTCCGGTCCGCCCGCTTTCAAGCCGTGAGCGCGGCCCTTTCAGCCAGCAGGTAGTTCAAGAACGAGCCCACGCCCTCGCGGCTCTTTGCCGAGAGCGAGAAGGTCTTGAGGTCTCCCTTGAGGATCCGAGCCTCGCGCTGGGGCTTGACCGCATCAAAGGAGACGTATGGAAGGAGGTCGGACTTGGTGATGCAGAAGAACTGGGCGTACCTGAAGATGACCGGGTACTTGGCCACCTTGTCGTCGCCCTCGGTCACCGACAGCAGGACCCCATTCAAATGACATCCAAGGTCGTAGAGGCCTGGGCAGACCAGGTTGCCCACGTTCTCCACGAAGAGCAGGTCTATGCTTTCGAGGGGTAGGTGGTGCAGCGCCTCGTGAACCATGGCCGCATCGAGGTGGCACGTGGAGCCGGTGGTGATCTGCCAGACGGGGAGCCCAAGAGCCCTTATGCGCTCGGCGTCGCGGTCGGTGGCCAGGTCCCCCTCGATGACCCCCACCCTGAGCCGGTCCGCGAGCGAGGCGGTCACCGCCTCGATGAGGCTCGTCTTGCCCGCGCCGGGAGAGGACATCAAGTTGACCGCCAGGATGCCGTGCTCCATGAGGTGGGCCCTGTTCTCCCTAGCCTGGGCTTCGTTGGCGGCCAGAAGGTTGCGGTAGAGAACCGCCTCTTCTCGGTGGGTGTGCCCCGGGTCGTGATCGTGTTCATGAACGTGATTCTTGGCTTCCTCAGGAAGCCCGCATCCGCAGGTTTCACACATGATCCCCTCCCGCCGCTTCGGCGACCTCCAGCTCCAGGCCAACGAGGATAATCCCGTCGCCTCCGAGCACTTCCAACCCCAGGGCGGAACAGTCCGGGCAGACCAGGGCGGGGGAGTGCAGGGTGACCTCCCGTCCGCACTGGGGACATCGGGCGCGGACCGCCTCCACCTCGATCTCCAGGGGTGCCTCCTCCAGGCAGGTGCCCTGCCGGGCGATCTCGTAAGCCCGCTGGAGGAGCTCCGGGACGACCCCCGTTAGCACCCCCACCGACGCCTTGACGGCATGGACGCCCAGCGCGCTCCGGCGGCGGGCCTCGGTCTCGGCCTGACGCACCAGCTCGCAGGCCAGACTCCACTCGTGCATGTCCCTCCCCGGTGGGGGCTTTGCGGCGCCCCTCTCAGCAGATTCTTGGCAGGTCGGCGCCCGCGCGCAGGTCTAGCGGCCGCTCCTCTCCCGTGGGCGCCCTCATGGCCACGGGAGAGCGGTCCTTCCTCGGGGCCTCGGCCCTTCCGATGGCGCACGCCCCTCGTCCAAGCGGGTGGCTGCGGAGTACCTCGATGGCAAGGGGTGCGTCCGATTCCTTCACCCAGATCAGGGCCCGTCCCTCACACGGCATGGCCACAGGGGCAAGGCCGAGCAGTTCGCAGAGGGCCGCCACCTCCGCCCGAACGGGCAGGTGGGCCTCCTCGAGGACCATCCTCAATCCCGTGCGGGCACAGACCTCGTGGCAGGTGACGAGGGCACCTCCCCTTGTGGGATCGTGCAGGGAGTGGACCTCGGCCCCTGAGGCCAGCAGGGCGGCTATGAGGCCGTTCAGGGGGGCGCAGTCGGACCGGAGCGCCGCCCCGCTCATGCCGTGACGGCTGGCCATGATGGTGGCTCCGTGGTCCCCCAGCAGCCCGGTGGCCAGGATGACGTCTCCGGGGAGCACGCGGTGATCGCCCAGCTCGCGCCCGGGAGGAACGACGCCCAGGCCGGCCGTGGTGATGAACAGCCGGTCTCCCTTGCCCTTGGGCACCACCTTCGTGTCCCCGGCCACGATGCGCACCCCAGCTTCTCGCGCGGCCCGCACGGCGCCTTCGAGGCAGGTGCGGAGCAGCGATGTCTCCAGCCCCTCTTCGAGGATGAGGCTCCAGGTGAGCCAAAGGGGTTCGGCGCCGGCCACGCTCAGGTCGTTGACCGTGCCGCAGACCGAAAGGTAGCCCAAGTCGCCGCCCGGAAAGAGGGGAGGGTCCACGACGAAGCCGTCCGTGGTGAGGGCCGGACGGCCCTCCGGAAGGCGGGGCATGACGGCCGCGTCCGAAAGGGTGGCCAGGAACTCGTTGCTCAAAGACGGGAGGAGGAGCTCTTCGATGAGCTCTCGGGTCTTGCGCCCGCCGGCCCCGTGAGCCAGGAGGATGCGGTCCGGCAGGGTCACGGCGCCGCCTCCCCGCGGTAGCGCTCATGGCGATACCACGCGGCGCAAGTGCCTTCGCTGGAGACCATGCAGGCACCCACTGGGGAATCCGGGTCGCACGCGGCGGCGAAGAGGGGGCACTCGGGAGGCGAGATGGTGCCCTTGAGTACCTCCCCGCACCGGCAACCCGCCGGTTCCATCGGTTCGGGCAGGATGGCGGGCCAGAGCCCCGCGTCGCGCTCGGCCCATTCCGGACGGAGGGCCAACCCGGAGCCGGGAATCACACCCATGCCCCTCCAGTCCGAGTCGATAGGGGTGAAGTAGCGGTCCATGAGACGACGTGCCTCCGCGTTCTCCTCCCTGCGGACGGCCCTGCCGTAAAGGTTAGCCACGCGGGCTTCTCCCTTGCGGCGCTGGCGGACGAGTTCGAGCACGCCCAGGAGGATGTCGGCCGGGGTGAAGCCGACCACCGCCGATGGGAGGCCGAAGTTGGTGGCCAGAAAGTCGAAGACCCCCCAGCCCGTGATCACGCTCACGTGACCGGGAAGAAGCAGGCCGTCGAGGGCCAGCCCCGGATCCGAGGCCAACAGCCGCAGCGGCGGAGGGACCACCTTATGCCCGCTCAAAATATAGAAGTTGCGGATGTCCAGGCGGTCGGCCTCGGCCAGGGTGGCGGCCATGGCCGGCGCCGTGGTCTCGAATCCCACGGCCAGGAATACGACCCGCTCCTCCGGATGGGCGGAGGCCAGGGTGAGGGCATCCATCGGGGAGTAGACGACCTCCACGCGGAGCCCCTCTGCCGCCGCGCTTTCGAGGCTGCCCCGGCTGGAAGGCACGCGGAAGAGGTCCCCGAAGGTGGCGAGGCGGACGCCGGGGAGGCGGCCCAGCTCGATCGCGCGGTCCAGGTACTCCACGGGTGTCACGCAGACGGGACACCCGGGGCCCGAGATCAGGCGGACTTGCGGACCGAGCCGCCGTCTCAGCCCCGCCTCGGCGATGGCGTGGGTGTGGGTGCCGCACACCTCCATGAAGCTGAAACGGCGCCCCGCGAGCGCCGCCTCGCTCCGGATGGCCTCGAAGAGGGTGTCGAGAAGGCGGGGATCGCGGAACGGTTCTTGGGAGATCATGAGGGGTGCGCTTCGGCGGCGAGCCGCTCCAGCCCTTCGATGGTCAGGCGGGCCTCTTCGGCATCGACCCGGCCGATGGCAAAGCCAGCGTGAATCAGCAGGTGGTCGCCCACGGCGGCTTCCGGGAAGAGCAGGAGGGAGACCCTGCGCTGCACCCCTCCCAGCTCCACGATGCCCTCGTACTCGTCGCGCTCCTTGAGTTCCATGGGGATGGCCAAGCACATGCACGGACTCCTTGAAGTTGGGCGGCACAAAAGAACGCGATCCTCACCGAAGCGTAACCCGCCGAAGACCATTTTATCTTCGGCCGCGCGACCGAGGAAAACAAGAGGAACTGAGTTCCCAGCCGGGGAGTCCCGGCGCGAGCGAGCAGGTCAGAACCGCCTGACCGTAGGAGAGACCGCCGTCGCCGGGGGGGAGCCGACGGGCCACGACCACCTCGGCCCCGGCTTCACCGATGGCGCGCTTGAGGCCGCCGAGGAGGAGCCGGTTCACGAGGCATCCACCCCCCAGCGCCACGACCCCGGGCCGCCCCGAGAACCAGTCGGTGGGCCTGCAACGCGCGGCGAGACGGCAGAAGGTCTCGTGAAAGCCGGCGGCGACCGCGGCCGGCCCCTCGCCGTCCACGAGGCGGCGCGCGGCGGCGGCGAGCAGAGCGCCAAAGGGCAGGATCACTCCTTCTCCCCGTGGCTTCAGCGCCACTTCGTCCCAGAAGGGTGCGGGACCTTGGTACTGAGCGGCGAGGGTCTCCAACCGGGCGGCGGCCTCCCCCTCCCAGTCGTTCTCGACCGCGAGGCCGAGGAGGGCCCCGCCCGCCTCGAACAGCCTGCCCGCGCC
This sequence comes from Acidobacteriota bacterium, assembly GCA_049967655.1. Lineage (GTDB taxonomy): Bacteria > Acidobacteriota > UBA4820 > UBA4820 > DSQY01 > DTPS01. Next base: position 24,063 of record JBMFSH010000020.1, on the reverse strand, counting down.
GCAGGCCATGGGCCACGGTCCTTTCGCCAGGCCACCCACCTGGGCGGCGAGCGCCCGCGGCACCACGTGCATCATGGGGAGATCCGCAGAGAGCAGGTCAGCATCCTCCAGGGCCAGAGCCGCCGCCGCCACTCGCCAGGGCGCCCGCACCGCCTGCTCTCCTCCCACCAGCGGCACGCTTGACAGAAGGGGGCGCCGCCGCCAGCGTCCCACCCCCTCCAGGAGGAGCCATTCGGCCCCCCACGCCTCTCCATCCCTCCCCCAGCCGGTCCCGTCGAGAACTAGCGCGGCCCCGGTCTCCTCGCCCTGGGGAAAGACTCCGTTCTCCGCCAGGACCGCGGCGGCATGGGCGAGGTGGTGCTGTGCCCGAAGCAGGCGTCCCCCCCGCTCACGGGCCATCTCTTCGCCTTTCCAGGCGCTGGGATAGTCGGGATGCTCGTCCACAACGAGCAGGCGCGCCCGCACCTCGAGGAACTCTTCGAGGCCTAGCGCCGCCTCGACCAGAAAGCCCCTCGCCGCGTCACCCTCGAGGTCTCCGACGTGCTGGGAGAGGAAGGCACGGTCTCCCGCCGCCAGGCAGGCGGTGGCCTGAAGGTGGCCTCCGAGGGCGAGCACGGGTTCCGCGGCCGGCTTCGGGAGTTCCAGGGGTTCGGGCACGTAGCCCCTCGCCCGGCGGACCATCACCGCCTCCCCTTGGCAGAGCCGCACGACCGAGTCGTCTACCCGGCGAAGGATATCGCGGTCGTGGAGCAGGAAGAGGTCGGCCAGCCCGGCTAGGCGCGCGAGGGCCTCGCGGTTCCCCAGGCAGATGGGCTCCTCCGAGAGGTTTCCGGAGGTCATGACCAACGCGTCGTAAACCGCGCCGCGGAAAAGCTCGACATGAAGCGGTGTGGTGGGTAGGAGGAGGCCCAGATCGCCGATGCCCGGAGCAACGTTCGAGGCGAGGGGAGAGGGCTCCCACCGCGGGGCGAGGACCACCGGCGAGCGGGGCGAGGCCATGAGCGCTTCACCCTCCACCGAGAGCCGCGCCAGACTCCGGGCCGTCGGCAGGTCCCGGACCATCACGGCGAAGGGTTTGCGCGGCCGATGTTTCCGCGCGCGAAGCTCGGCCACAGCTCGTTCGTCGTTCGCACGGCACGCGAGCTGGAACCCGCCCATGCCCTTGACGGCGACGATGGACCCGCGAGCCAGCGCCTGCCGGGCCTCCTCCAGCGCCTCCGCGCCGAGAGCCAGCCGGGCTCCGTCCGGCGCACAGAGCCAGAGCTTGGGACCGCACTCGGGACAACAGACCGGTTCGGCGTGGAAGCGCCGGTCCACTGGATTCTCATACTCCGTCCGGCAGGCCTCGCAGAGAGGGAAGCACGACATGGAGGTGCGCTCGCGGTCGTAGGGGAGGGAGCGAACCAGCGAGAAGCGCGGCCCGCAGTTGGTGCAGGTGGTGAAAGGGTAGTGAAACCGCCGGTCTGCGGCCTCGTCCATCTCCCGGCGGCAATCGGCGCACAGTGCCACGTCGGGGGGCACCAGGGCTCTGCCCCGGGCGCCGAGCTCCGATGCCCTCACCTCAAAGGAGGTTTCTGCCAGGGGAGCCTGCGGTTCCAGGTTCAGGCTCTCCAGGCGGGCCAAGGGCGGCAGGCAGTTGGGAAGGGCCTGCGCAAAGCGCCGCGGCAAGTCCCCCGCGCCTTCCACCTCGATGACCACCCCGTCCGGCCCGTTCAGGACCCAACCGGCTAGTCCCATGGCCGTGGCGAGGCGGTGCACGGCCGGGCGGAACCCCACCCCCTGGACAAGGCCGGTGCAGCGGATGCGCAGGCGCGTCCGTCCGCTTTCTCGCTTTTCGGCGCCCTGTTTTACTCTCTTTTGACGAGCCATTCCGCCTCCCGGGGTGGCCGTAGGCTACCGCCGTGTCGGTGGGAGGGCAAGCGCGCCTAACGAATGAAGTGGAAGAGCCAGCTCGCCGTGCCGGCGAATAGGGCGGAGATCGGCAGAGTGAGGATCCAGGCGAAGACGATCTGCTTCACCACATTCCAGCGGACTCCGCTGAGCCTCTGGGCCGAACCAACGCCCATGATGGCCGACGAGATGACGTGCGTGGTCGAGACGGGCGCTCCGAGAGCGGTCGCCAGAAAGATCACGCCCGCGCCCGAGGTCTCCGCGGCGAAGCCGTGGACGGGTTGAAGCGTCAGGACCTGGCGGTCCACCGTCTTGATGATCCGCCAACCTCCCGCGGCCGTACCCAGGGCCATGGCGGCGGCGCAAGAGGCCACCACCCACAGGGGCACCTCGAAGCTCGGCAGGAATCCAGCGCTGGCGAGAGCCATGGTGATCAGCCCCATGGTCTTCTGGGCGTCGTTGGCGCCGTGGGCGAGGGCCATGGCCGACGCCGACAGGATCTGGAAGAACTTGAAGTAGTGGTTCAGGGCACTGGGTCTGAAATGGCGGAAAGTCCAACCGATGGCGGTCATGAAGAGGTGCCCCACGACCAGGCCCATGAGGGGCGAGAGGAGGAGCGCTGCGATGATGAGCTTCAGGCCGCTGGGGTGAAAGACGCCGAAGCCGTACCGGGCTACCACCGCCCCTACGATGCCGCCTATCAGGGCGTGGGAGGAGGAGGAGGGAAGTCCCTTCCACCAGGTGATGAGGTTCCAGGCGATGGCGCCGAGAAGGGCGGAGTAGACCACGGAGAGAGTCACCGTATGCGGGTCCACGATGCCCTTTCCAATGGTTGTGGCGACGGCCTTGTCCAGGAAGGCGCCCACGAAGTTGAGGGCCGCCGCCAGCATGAGGGCCTTGGGAATGGAGAGGGCGCCCGTCAGGACCGTCGTGGCGATGGAGTTGGCCGTGTCGTGAAAGCCGTTGATGTAGTCGAAGAAAAGGGCGGTGGCGACGAAGAGGATGAAAAACCAGAGCGGGTTAGCCATTTTTCGCGTAGATGGTTTCGATGATGTTGGCCACGTCCTCGCAACGGTCCATGGCCGATTCCATGCGGCCGTAGATCTCCTTGAGCTTGATGATCCGGATCGGGTCCCCCTCCTTTTCGAAGAGGTCCGATATGACCTTCCGGCTCAGGTCGTCCCCCAGGTTTTCCAGCCGTTTTACCTCGCGGCAGTAGAGCATGAGTGTGTCCATCTTCCGAAGCGAATGGACGGCTCCAGCCAAGTGCTCCACCGCCTCCAGCAGGAGGTCCGCGAACTCGCACATCTCCGGTGTGGGCTCCTGGATCTTGAAGAGCACCATGCGGCTTGCGAGCGCCTCTACGCAGTCGAGGATGTCGTCCAGGCCCGAGTTGAGCGCGCAGATGTCGTCGCGGTCTATGGGCGTCATGAAGGAGCGGTTGAGGGCGTCCATGAGTTGGTGGGTATTCTGGTCGCCTTCGAGCTCGACGGCCTTGATGCCCTTGGCCTTCTGCGGGGTATCGGTGTAGTCGTGGAGCATCTCGCTGAAGAGGCGGGCACCCTTGAGCACGACCTCCACCGATGCTTCGAACATATCGAAGAAGCGCACCTCACGGGGAGCCAGAGAGAATCTCATGGTTTTTTCCCTCGTCGCGTTATGTGGGGTAGATCCCCCCCCGGCCTCACGAGGCGAGAGTGTAGCAAGTCCGTTACTGAAACGCAATCCCGGGAAGGCGGGGAGAGTTTCTCGACCTAGTTTTCTCGGTGCTCGGCGGGAATTCCCAGGCGGGCGGCGAGCTCGGCCACCTCCTCCTCGCCTGCCCGAAGCACCACAGTCACGCCATCGTTTTCGTAGTGCTCCCGGAGCGTGCGGTAGCCGGTTCGCAAGGTGACGAATCGTGGCCAGGCCTCGTACGGGACGAAGAGGGTCCGGCCCGCCGTAGCGCGGCGGGCGGCCGTCGATACCGCCTCGCGCAGTTGGTCGAGGCCCTCCCCGGTGGCCGCGGACACCGCCACCGAATCCGGGTAGAGGCTCCCTGCGCGTGCGAGGACGCCTTCGCCGGTGCAGTCCACCTTGTTCAGCACGGTCAAGACGGGAATCTTGTCCATATGGAGGTCGGCGAGGACCTCCAGGGTGGTGACGGCCTGCTCCTCGAAGGAGGGGTGGCTGACATCCACCACGTGGAGGATCAGGTCGGCCTCGCTCGCCTGCTCCAGGGTAGATCGAAAGGAGGCGACCAGGTGATGGGGCAGCTTGCGCACGAGACCCACGGTGTCGATGAGCACGATCGGAAGGCCGGCCCTGTCCGACGGCATCCTACGGAAGGTGGTGTCCAGCGTCGAGAAGAGCCGGTCCTCCACGGCCACGTGCGCCGCCGTCAGCCTGTTCATGAGGGAGGACTTGCCCACGTTGGTGTAGCCCACGAGGGCCACCTCGAAGGTCTCCTCGCGGCTCCTTCGCTGGACCTCGCGCTGATCGGCAATACGCCGCAGGTCACGGGTGAGAACGGCGATCCGGCGGCGGATCACCCGCCGGTCCGTTTCGAGCTGAGTTTCACCCACACCCCTCGTGCCAATGCCTCCGGCCTGCCTGGATAGATGCGTCCATGCGCGGGTGAGGCGCGGTAGGAGGTAGGTGTACTGAGCGAGCTCCACCTGGGTTTTGGCCTCGCGAGTTCGCGCTCGGCGGGCGAAGATGTCCAGAATGACTCCCGTCCGATCCGTCACCCTGACGCCCACGGCCTTTTCCAGGTTCCGGACCTGCGCAGGCGTCAGATCGTCGTCGAACACCACGAGCTTGATCCCTTCGGCAGCGCAGAGCCTCCCCAGCTCTTCGGCCTTGCCGCGCCCGACGAAGGTGGCGGGATCGGGATGGTCCCGCGACTGGACCTCTCGCCGCACAACCACGCCGCCAGCCGTGTCCACCAGCGAGGCCAGTTCGTCCAGGTACTCCTCCACGCGGTGCAGGGGCACGTTCTGGAGGACCAGACCGACGAGAAGTGCCCGTTCCTTCGCCATGCCACCCCTCCGCGCTCAACACTAGCACATCCCCCGGGGTGGCGGCCCTCATCGGGTCTCAGGGCCTGACGGCCGCGGTCGCGAGCTTGCCGAGGTGGTGCCCCTATGCTATCTTCGCAGCATGGAGACGGCCATGATCAAGAAACTGCCAGTTCTGCTAGCGGTGGGCATAGGTGTGTGCGCGCTCGCCGCGGACGGGGGAAGGGATATCCAGAAAATGCGGCTGGCCGCGCTGGAAGCCATGCAGACTTCCCAGCAGGCGTTGATGGCGGCCAAGTGGAGGGGCCTTGCCCAGCTCGATTCGCAGATTAAGGACCTGGTCTCTTCGGACGAGCAGGCCGCCTCCGAAACGGATGCCAAGAACGCGGACCGGGCCGAGGCGCTGTTGCGCAACGCCACCCGCCGCCAGAGCCTGGAAACGGAGAGGCTCGATCTTTTGCGTTCGCTTCACGACGGCTACCTCGAACTGAGCGTTCTTCAGGGTGAGATCCAGAAGCTCCGGACCCATCTCCAGGAGGCCCGGCAGGTGCTTGATGGCCATTGGACCCTCGTGCTCATGCCGGCCGGCACTCACGGCGACGTCTACCTCTCCCAAAACGGCACCCTCGTGACCGGCGATTACACGCTGGACAACGGCCAGGCCGGCAGCCTTCAGGGTACCTTCATCAACAACCAGATTTTCCTTGAACGGATCGACGCCAAGTTCGGCAAGATGGGGCGACTGGACGGGACGCTCTCCAACGACCAGAAGAGCGTTCGCGGGTCCTGGTTCAGCTATGAGATCGCCTCGGGCCAGCCCATCACGGGTCTCTTCTCCCTCGACAGGACGGGGGATGCGGGCGGCTCGCCGTGAGGATCGTGAAGAAGGTACTGGACAACAGCGTGATCATTCTGGACGTCACGGGCGAGGTGACGCTGGGGCAGTCGGCCGGCCAACTCAGCCGGGAGCTGGCCAAGCTCCTGGGCGAGGAGGGCGTGGAGGGAGTGATCCTCAACCTGGAAAACATCAACTACATGGACTCCACGGGTTTGGGTGAGGTGGTGGGCTACCTGGCGCGCTTCGAGGACAGCGGGAAGCGTCTCAAGCTGGTGAGGCCCAACGAAACTATCCTGAAGCTCATGCGGCTCACCCGCCTCGACGAGATCATCAAGATTTACGATTCGGAAGAGAAAGCTCTCGAAGACATGTTTTCCTGATTCGGACGAGGGGGGGCGATGGCGCTCATCAACCGCACGACCCGGGAGCTTACGGCCAAGATTGTTTACTATGGGCCCGGTCTGGGCGGTAAAACGAGCAATATCCAGTTCGTGTACGACAATATGGACGAGAGCCAGCGCGGCCAGCTCCTCACCCTGTCTACGGATGCCGACCGCACCATCTTCTTCGACTTCCTCCCGTTGGAGCTGGGCACCGTCCAAGGCCACAAACTGCGCGTTCAGCTCTACACCGTCCCCGGCCAGGTCTTCTATGAAGATACCCGCCGCAAGGTTCTCAAGGGGGCTGACGGGGTCATCTTCGTGGCCGACAGCCAGAGAAGGATGCGCGAGGCCAACCTCCAATCCCTGATGCAGCTCCAAGAGCACCTCCGGGACAACGGGCTGGATCCCGATTCCACGCCCATGGTGATCCAGTACAACAAGAGGGATCTTCAGGACATCTTGAGCCTGGAGGAGCTCGACCGCGAACTCAACCCCTCCAATCGCCCGTTCTTCGAGGCAATCGCCAGCGAAGGCGTGGGTGTCGAAGACACGCTCAAGTCCATCACCTCCCTGGTGCTTCGGACCCTTCTGGCCCAGTCGCTGCAAGGCCTTCCGCGCATGGAGGCCCCCCCATCGCCGTTGTCCCGCGGAGGGCCATGGGGCGAGGCATTGGAGGGTACAGAGCCCCTGGACGGAAGGCCAACGGCACGGGGTGACTTACTCCCCGAGGGCGTAAGCGGTGCCGAGAAACAGGGCAGCCCCCTGGATCCGCTCCTCGCCTCCGCCGCGGAAGATTCCACCAAACTCCTGTTCGAGGAGGTTTTCCGCGAGGATTCGCCCTTTGGAACTACGGGGGCTCCAGGCACCGCCCGCAAACCGAAGGCGGAATCGGGAAGCGGCGGGGGAGTCGCGATTCCCGAGGAGACGCCCATGGAGGCCCTCTCTCGAGTCCGTCTGCTGCCCGGTGTGCCCCTGGACATCCCCGTCGAGCTGGAAGGTCGCCGCTACCGGCTTCGCCTTTTCCTGGACCTCGAAGGGTGACCGGTCCACCGGCCGATCACCAAACTCGTCCAAACCGCGCTACGGCCGCGGCCAAGGCTAACCACTTAGAATCATGAAATCGGACGACGGTGGTGAGCGGACGGTCGGATCAGGTGTTGTACCCATCCGAGCCTTGTTCGGACTTGCTTCCGGGGAGAGATGGGGGCGGCTGACTTCCAAGGGGGGGTTCCTGGAGGATGAACTCCTTTCCCCCCACGTAGAGGCGAGCGGCGACGACGGTCCAGTTGGCATCTGGCTTCTTCTGCAGATCCAGAACGGCGCGCCCTTCGCCCTTGGTTCCCTTGAGGGCAAAGAGGAGATGGGCCTCCCCCCGTCCGTTCACGTCGCTCACGGAGCCGTTGGGGAACCAGCCGAAACTGATGACCTGCCCGATTTGAGACACGACAACCGGATTGTTGCGTAGATAGGCCTTGGCTGCCTCCGGGGCTCCACCGTGGGTCCAAAATCGGAGCGGGGTGAAGATGGCGGCAAAAAGGCAGCAGGCACAGAGGCCACCCAAAAGGATCAGCGTAAGGAGAGCGTAGAGCAACACCTTGTCGGTCCGGCTGGCCAATGGCGGCCTCCCCCGCTTATGAAACCAGAGAGGGCACGGCGCGGTCAAGGGCCGTGCGTTGGCTGCAGTCAGCGGCCGTCGTTGGTATCGTAAGCAGCGGCAGATTCGGCGGCCCGCCTCCTGAGGGAAAATATCCTGGAGAAGACCTTGTGAGTGCCGGCCGGAAAGGCGAGCGTCCCGATCTCTTCGGTCAGAATCCACCGGTAGGCGAGCGGGGTCTGGGGCTCGGCACCGTCGGCGGCTTCGCACTCGAACGGGTGAAGGCGCACCTCAAAGTGGGAGTAGCCGTGGCGCAGGGCGGGATGGGGGCGCAGGTGGACGACTTCGAGGGCCAGCTCCTCCCGCAGCTCCCTGCGGAGGGCCTCGGGGGCGGTCTCGCCCTCTTGCCATTTGCCCCCGGGCAATTCCCAGAGGCCGCCGAGAAACCCATCCTGGGCGCGCCTGGTTACCAGGAAACGTCCCCCGCGCCATATGATCCCCAGGGAAACCTCCAGGAGGGGGCGGGCTGGCCTGGGGGTGCGCGGCGGGAATCTCTCGGGATCACCGCTGCGTGCGGCCTCGCACCAGCTCACAAGGGGGCATGCCCCGCAGAGGGGGTTGCGCGGCTTGCAGACGGTGGCCCCCAGCTCCATGAGCGCCTGATTGACCAGAGCCGGATCGGCGCTTTGGACGGCCGCCTCCGACAACCGCCAAAGCCTGGACAGGACTTGGCCCGAGGCAGGCCGATCCAGTCCTAGGAGCCTGGCCCAGATCCGCCTGATGTTTCCGTCCAAGATGGGCGCAGCCTGGCCGAAAGCGAACGAGGCGATGGCGCCGGCGGTGCTCCGTCCGACGCCGGGAAGGGCCTGCAGGTCGACCGCCCGGCGCGGCCATCCGCCCGCTTGCAGAATGGCCTTCGCGGCCAACTGCATGCGCTTGGCGCGGCCGTAGTACCCCAAGCCTTCCCAGGCCTTGAGAAGGGCCTCCCGATCTGCCGCCGCCAGGGACTCCACGTTTGGATACCGGAGGAGAAATCTCTCGTAGAACGCCAGGACCGTTGAGACCTGGGTCTGCTGGAGCATGACCTCGCTTACCCAGAGGGCATAGGGATCTTGAGTATGACGCCAAGGCAGGTCTCTGTGGCCCCTCCGATACCAATCCACCAGCCTCGCCGTCAGATCCGGGACGCGCGCCAACAGCACAGCGAAGCTGGCCTCTTCGGTCCCACCGCCGCTCACGAAACCTTGGCCTCGCTGCGCAAGCCATGAAAGAGGAGGGGGTCCTGCTGTTCGAAGGCGTACCGGCGGAGGTCGAGCGCGGACAGCTCTCCTCGGTCGAATCGCTCGTACAGTTCCAGCCCCAGCGTATAGCCGATCTGCTGCGAAAGCCCGTAGAGGGTCTTCCAGTCCGCCAGGAGCATGGGCTCCAGTTCGAGGCGGGCGATCCCCAGCGGTTGTCTCATGAGCCGAAAGAACTCGATCGCCCTCGAGAAAACGAGCGCCTGACGGCCTAGCTTGACCCTGTCCTTCTCCCTGGCCAACGTGTGGAAGCTCGATAGGAAGTCTCGCATCTGGCTTTCATTGGGCGTCTTCCGCAAGGGGTTGATCAGCTTGGATGCCAGGAACCCGCTCGCGTAGTAGTGGATTCGCGCCATGAAGGCGATGGGGGAGGAGCGGGTCCTGAAGCCGCGATGCATCAGAAAATGCATGGCTTCCTCCACGGTGCGGTTCAAATCCAGCTCGGGAACGTAGAGAATTTGATGCTGGTGGATGTACACCGAGCGGCCATCCCGCACCAGGGCCGCGAAGCGCCGTCCGGCCCCCCTCTTGAAATAGGGATCCTGGAGAAACTCCAGCGAACGAAAGGTGTAGACCTCGAAGTCCGGCGGCGGAGCCTGCCGAACCTGGAGCAGGTTGGCAAGCGCGTCCAGGTATCTGACCACCGTGTCGGTGAGATCGGGGGCCTCTTCGGGATCTTCGCCTCGACGGCAGAAGCCGTACATCTGGCAAAGGGCCTCCCCCCCGTGTTCGAGCCACGTCAGGAAGGTCTGCATTTTGACCCACGGGGGGGTGTTGTTCACCAAGTATCGTCCCCCGCCAAGTCGAAACCACCCCGACGGGTTAACGCCGTTGCGAAGCTTGCGCATGTAGACCGCTTCGCTGTTCTGAAAGAGAACGAGCGGGCGGGCAAATCCAACCTGGGCCAACTCCCTGGGGAGGTGAGCGGGCGCCAGGTGGAGGTCCCCCACCAGGACCAGCAGGGGTTGGCCAGGGTATCGGTCTCGCAGATGCTTGAGGCGGTGGGCCATGAAGTGGTCGCGATAGCACAGGGACTGGCCCTGGTTGAGTCCGTGTACAGCCAGCTTCCAGCGTCTCGCATACGCGAAGATGGGCTCATAGTGAGAAAAGTCGAACCCCCAGTTGTCGAAATAGCGCGTCTGCTCTAGAAATTCGAGCTCTCCGATCTTCCCGCGAATATAGTGCAGGAGGGGAGTGTCGTGGCGGGCTAGGACCATCTCCAGCACCACGATGGGTCTGATTCGGCTCTTGCCCATTTCCTCGAGAATCCAGAGGAAAGTTTTCTGCGCCTGGTCCAGGGTGTGGAAGTCGCCCACCAGGATGAGCGAAGAGAGCTTGCATTCCGCCAGGAAGACGGAGGGTTCGACGGAAACGGCGCTCCGGTGGCGAAAAAAGTCGGAATAGGGCCGGTAGTAGGCCTCCACCTCCTCGTCCTCGGGTCCCCGGACCTCGCGGATCTGTCGCTTGATGGAGCGTAGCAAGTGGCTGGAGAAGCGTATGCTGGATACCGCCGCCATGGAGTCACTTTAGCATGGTGACGGTGTGAAACTCACCAGCCCGTTCCTGAAGGCACACGGGCGTGGCACACGGGCGTGCTTGACAGCCCAGGGGGCGGGTGTTACATTAACTCCTCAATCGTGGAGTCATTAACTCCATGATTGTTCGATTTTGGGAGAAGTTCATGCAACTGAGCAAAGGGTTTGATTACGCGGTGAGGAGTTTGGTGTTCCTCGCGCTCCTCCCCGATGGCGCTTCTGCTGAGCTGAGGACCATCGCGGAATCGCAGAACGTTCCGCTCTCCTACCTGGCCAAGGTGATGCGCAACTTGGTGCGGGGCGGGCTGGTCAGCTCCACCCTGGGGCGGGATGGCGGTTACTGCCTCCGGCGCTCTCCAGCGGAGATCACCCTCATGCAGGTTTATGCGGTCATCGAGGGTGAGATGCGGCTCGTCGAATGCATGGAAGATCAGAAAAATTGCATGTTTTTCAAGGGATGTACACAGGTATCTGTGTGGCACAGGCTCAAGAATACCGTCGAAGAGATATTCCGAGAGACGACGTTGAAAGACCTCCTTCCCCAACCGACTGGGGAACAGAGGCTGGCCCAGTTGAAGGAGAAGGAGAGGAAGTATGCCCGAGCTGGCGCTTGATATCCGCAACCTCCATGCGGTCATCGAAGAAAAAGAGGTCCTGAAGGGCATCGATCTGCAAGTCCCCAAGGGAGAGATCCACGTCATCATGGGCCCCAACGGCAGCGGCAAGACCACACTGGCCCATACGCTCATGGGACATCCCCGCTACGTGGTGACCCAGGGAGACGCGTACCTGTTTGGGGAAGATCTTCTCTCCCTCAAGGTTCACGAACGAGCTCGCAAGGGCCTTTTTCTCGCCTATCAGTACCCGGTGGAGGTTCCGGGAGTCACTCTCTCGCACTTTCTCTGGAATGCCTATCAGGCCGGTCGGAGTGGGGCAGACGGCAACGCCAAGAAGAACCCCAAGGAGATCCTGGCTTTCCGGAAGCGGCTGAACGCCTCGCTGGAGAGCCTCAAGATGCCGGCGGATTTCGCCATGCGTCACCTGAACGTGGGGGCCTCCGGCGGCGAAAAGAAGCGCGTTGAGATCGCGCAAATGCAGATGCTCGCCCCGCGGATGGTCATCATGGACGAGATCGACTCGGGGCTGGACATAGATTCCACCAAAGTCGTGGCCGAGGGCATACGGTCCCTCAAGGGCCCGGAGTTCACGGCGCTGATCATCACCCACTACCCCAGGATTCTGGAGTACCTTCAGCCCGACAGGGTGCACGTGATGGCCGCCGGCAAGGTTCTCTGCTCGCGCGGCATGGAGTTGGCACGAGAACTGGAGCAGAAGGGCTACGATTGGATCCTCAAGGAATTCAATGTCGTGTAGAGCTTCCGTGCCTTCCGCGGGGGCCAGGCTCCGGCGGGGGAACCTTCGCCATACAAGGAGCAGGTAATGAACGCCAAAACCACGAGCGCTCTCGACCTAGATCAGAGCAAGTACGACTTCATCGATCCCGAAAGCGCCGTGTACCGTTCGGCGAAGGGGTTGACTCGGGAGACGATCATGGACATCTCGCGCCATAAAAAGGAGCCGGACTGGATGACCGACATCCGTCTACGCGCCTATGAGGTGTTCTTGGGAAAGCCCATGCCTCGGTGGGGCGGAGACCTCTCGGAGATGGATTTCGACGCCTACACCTACTACATCAAGCCGAGCGACAAGCGGGAGGACCGGTGGGAGGACGTCCCGGAAAACATCCGCAAAACCTTCGACCGACTGGGAATTCCCGAGGCGGAGCGGAAGTTCCTGGCGGGCGTTGGCGCGCAGTATGAGTCGGAGATGGTGTATCACTCCATCCACGAAGACCTGGCCAAGAAGGGCGTCATCTTCCTGGATACGGACTCGGGGCTTCGAGAGTTCCCAGCGCTCTTCCGGGAGCACTTCGCCTCCCTGGTTCCGCCCGAGGACAACAAGTTCGCCGCGCTGAACACGGCCTGCTGGTCCGGGGGCAGCTTCATTTACGTGCCCAAGGGAGTGAAGCTGGACATCCCCCTCCAGGCCTACTTCCGGATCAACTCGGAAAACATGGGCCAGTTCGAGCGCACCATCATCATCGCGGATGAGGGCGCTCAGCTCCACTACATCGAGGGATGCACGGCCCCGCAGTACTCCACCAAGTCCCTGCACACGGGGGTCATCGAGATCTTCGTGAAGCGAGGGGCCAAGGTGCGATACACGACCATCCAGAATTGGGCCCACAACATCTACAACCTTGTGACCCAGAGGGCCATCGCCTACGAGGGGGCCACCATGGAGTGGGTGGATGGCAACATGGGATCGCGCCTCACCATGAAGTACCCTTCGATCTACCTGGTGGGTGAGCATGCGCGCGGCACCATCCTCTCCATCGCCTTCGCCACCAGCGACCAGCACCAGGATGCGGGCGCGAAGATCATCCACAAGGCTCCCAACACCAGCTCCACCATCACGAGCAAGTCCATCAGCAAGGGGGCGGGGCGGACCAGCTATCGGGGCCTGCTCAAGGTGGCGAAGGGCGCCACCGGCGTGAAGGCCTCGGTCAAATGCGACGCGCTCATGCTGGACCCTCAAAGCCGCTCGGATACCTACCCCACCATGGAAATCGATGAGGACAAGGTGGCCATCGCTCACGAGGCCACGGTAGGCAAGATCAGCGACGAGCAGATTTTCTACCTCATGTCCCGGGGCCTCTCCGAATCGGACGCCACGGCCATGATCGTCCAAGGCTTCATCGAACCCTTCGCCAAGGAGCTCCCCATGGAATACGCCATCGAACTCAACCGGCTCATTCAGCTCGAGATGGAAGGGGCGGTGGGATGACCCAGGGCCACGCGAACGGATTGGGGAAAGGGGTGGAAGCTGTCGCTCCCTTTGATCTGGAGGCCATTCGGGAGACCTCACGGTCTCGGGGAGAGCCCGAGTGGTTGCTGGAGGCTCGCAAGAATCACCTCCTGCGCTTCGGAGAAACGCCTCCGGTTCTGGGCCGATACTCCCGTCTGAACTTGAACTGGAAGCGGCTCTCTCCTGCGGCCCCCTCGCCCAGCTTGGCCGCCCCTTCCGGGGTTGAGGGCCTAGCGTCCATGAAGGCTGTTTCGCAGTGGGTCCATCCTCTCGGCGAGGTGCTCCGCGGGGATCGCCCCTTCTTCGACAGGGTGCCCCTGCCGGATACCGCATGGGATCACTTGGTCATGGCCGCGTGGCAGCAGGGGTATTACCTGAAGAGGCCCTCCGGACAGCCCGATGGAGGCGTCGCCTACCTCGCCCTGGAGGCGGCCGACGGCCTCGTTCTGGAGCCTCTGTTCCTGGAGGTGGGGGAGAGGGAGGAGTTTTCCCTCTTCCTTCATTTCAGGGACCTGGCGGAGGCGGATTCTTTCCGTATCAGCACGTTGGGAATGCGGATCGCCGACGGGGCCAGGTTGAAGCTCTTCCTTCTCCACGAAGGAAATGGCTCGCACCACCACTTGTCGGCCTCCTTCAAGGTGGGCAAGGACGCGGCCGTGGAGATCTTTTCGGCGTGGATGGGGGGGCGATGGGGCGTGACCCGGATGCAGGCGGATCTGACCGCTCCCGGAGCGAGCTGGACGGAGAGCCACCTCGTCCTTTCCACCGGAAAGGAGCACTTCGACCTCGACAGCCGGGTGCGCATGCTGGACCACCACACGCGCAGCGACGTCCAGGTCAAGACGGTGGCCGCGGGCTCGTCCCGAGCCATCTTCACGGGCAACCTTCTCATGGAAAAGGAGGCCAATTTCAGCGAGGCCCTCCTGTCCGACCACGTCCTGCTCCTCTCACCTCAGGCCCGGGCGGACTCGATTCCCGGGTTGGAGATCAAGGCCCTCGACGTGAAGGCCTCCCATGCGGCGAGCGTCGGGCAGGTGGATGAGGAGCAGCTCTACTATCTGGAGAGCCGGGGCTTGAGTCCAGAGCACGCGCGCCGGCTCCTGGTGGTGGGCTTTCTAGAGAGCCTGTTCGGAAGGGCTCCTTTTGCTTTTGTGCCGCAGATCCTCGACCCATTATTGGAGAACAGGGTGAACCTATGACGGAAATCCCCAATCCCAACCAGCTCCTGGATGTGGATCCGCTGATGATGGATCTGCTCCTGGACCACTACAAGCACCCTCACAACTTTGGCCCCCTGCCCGGTGCGGACATCGTCCACGAAGAGGGGAACCCATCCTGCGGCGACCAGATGCGCATCGCACTCAAGACTCGCGACGGCCTCATCGAGGACATCAAGTTCGAGGGAAAGGGCTGCATCATCAGCCAGGCCGCCGCTTCTATCCTCACGGACCTCATGAAGGGGGAGTCGTTGGAACGGGTCAAGGAGTTCACCAAGGACGACATGCTGGAAAACCTCGGCATCCCCATTGGTCCCATGCGCCTGAAGTGCGCCCTGCTGGCTCTCAAGGTGCTCAAGTCCGGGGTTTATGGGCAGGCCCATTGGCCGGGTGAGGAGGAGGACGAATGACGATGGAGGGGTTTGAAGCCGTCGCCGCCCTCGATGATATCGGACCCGAAGGGCTCCGCGTGGTCGTGGGTGGCGAGGAGGTGCTGCTCGTCCGCCGGGGCGAGGAGGTTTTCGCGCTTGGCTATCTCTGTTCCCATCAGGATATGGAGCTGGAGGGAGGCCATCTGGAGGGGGACGCCTGGGTTTGCCCGCACCACGGTGCCAGATTCAACGTGGCCACGGGAGAGGCCGTGTCCATGCCCGCCATCGAGGCGATTGCCACCCGCGAAGTCCGGATTGTCGAAGGCAAGGTGTTCCTCAAGGAGTCACAGCCATGACCGAGTCAGCTTTACGGATAGCCCCGAACGGCTTCGACGTGGAGGCCGTGCGCCGGGATTTCCCAATTTTCGAGCGCAGGGTGCACGACCATCCGCTGATTTATATGGACAACGCGGCGACCACCCAGCGCCCCCGGCAGGTCGTGGAGGCCATGGTCTCCTACCTAACGGAGTACAACGCCAACATCCACAGGGCGATCCACACCCTCGGCTATGAAGCCACGGTGGCTTACGAGGATGCGCACAAGAAGGTGGCGCGCTTCATCAACGCCAAGTCTTGGCGTGAAATTGTCTTCGTGCGGAACGCCACCGAAGCGCTCAACCTTGTGGCCATGACCTGGGGGCAGGCCGCCTTGAGGGCAGGGGATGAGGTGGTGGTCTCACTCATGGAACACCACAGCGATATCGTGCCCTGGCAAATGCTGCGCGAGAGGCTCGGCATCGTCCTGAAGTTCATCCCCGTGACCCCTCAGGGAACCCTTGACCTTGAGGCCGCGCGTCGCCTGATCACGACCAGGACCAAACTCGTGGGACTGGTGCACGCCAGCAACGTCCTCGGCGTCATCAACCCGGTTGAAGAGATTCGAGCCATGGCCCAGGGGGTCGGTGCCCTTCTGCTGTTGGACGGAGCCCAATCCACCCCCCATCTGCCCGTCGACGTGCAGTCGCTGGGATGCGATTTCTTCGTGGCTTCTGGCCACAAGATGCTTGGCCCCACGGGGATCGGGTTCCTTTACGGGCGCAAGGCGCTCCTGCAGGAGATGCCGCCCTTCTTGACCGGTGGCGACATGATCGCCACCGTTACCACCGAGGGCTCCACCTGGAACGAGCTGCCGTGGAAATTCGAAGCGGGTACGAGCGCCATTGCGGAGGGCATCGGGCTGGGCGCAGCCGTCGATTACCTCTCTTCCATCGGCATGGAAAATGTTTATCAATATGAAAAAGAACTTGAGCACTACACCCTGGAGCAGTTGAATAAATGTCCATGGCTTACGCTGTATGGGCACCGCGCTGGGGACCACCTGGCGGTGTTTTCGTTCAACGTGGAGGGCGCTCATCCCCACGACGCGGCTAACCTCCTGGACCGCTTCGCCATAGCCGTGCGCTCGGGCCATCACTGTGCCCAACCACTGATGACACACCTCGGCATGGACAATACCCTTCGCGCCTCACTCTACTTGTACAATACCCGGGCGGAGGTGGACGTTCTTCTCGGCGCCCTACAAGAGATCCGGAAGCTTCTCGTCCGGTGAGGGGGATTCCACGCAGGCGCGCCCCTTCGGCCCTGCGCCGGCTCTAGGGCTAAAGGTCCGCCCCTTCTCGATCACAGCTCGCCCAAATTCCGCAATGGAAACGCGGGTGCCTCCGGCCACCGCTCGGGTTCACGGGGGAAAGGCATTGTCTCCACCCCGCCCTTGGTGCCCTCGCCCTTGGCTCGAGGGCGCCCCAATCCCTTGTAGGTGACAAGGGCCTCTTCTTCAATGGATTGTTCCGCCTGCTTTCCATGCTCTTTCCCCCGTTCCATCGCGGGATTGGGGAGCTCGTGTTACCGTTGCCTCCTCTCACGCATCTATAGTACCCTGACGTGGAGGTGAGAAATGAGCGTAGACCGTGCGCTGAGAGGAATTGCAGGCTTGTTCATCTTGCTCTCGGTGGCGCTAGGATATTGGGTAAGTCCGCTGTGGTATCTATTTACCGCCTTTGTGGGGCTGAACCTGTTTCAGTCCTCCCTCACCAACTGGTGTCCCATGATGTGGATTCTGAAAAAGGCAGGGCTTCAATGACGGGACGAGACCTGCTTATCTACGGCGCTGTGATTGCGGCATGGTATCTCCTCAACCGCTTCCTGCTGCCGAAGATGGGGGTCGACACCTGAATGTCGCAATCCTGCGGGACCGGGTCCGGTCCCACGGAAGTAAGGAGGCCAAGTGATGGCGAAAAACGTAACCGAAGTGACGGATAGCTCTTTTCAGTCCGAGGTTCTCGACTCCACCAAGCCCGTCCTTGTGGATTTCTGGGCGCCGTGGTGCGGGCCGTGCCGAATGGTAGCCCCAGTTGTGGAAGAGCTGTCCGGCGAACTCGGTGATAAAGTCAAGTTCACCAAACTCAACGTGGATGAGAACCAGAACGTGGCGGCACAGTTTGGCATCATGGCCATTCCCTCGCTGCTCATTTTCAAAAATGGGCAAGTGGCGCAACAACACGTGGGTGCACTTTCTAAGGCCGCACTTAAGGGGTTATTGGATAAGGTCCTCTAACAGTGAGCGAATTCAGATGCCAATCTATGAGTACCAATGCGAAAATTGCGCTCTCCGCTACGAGAAGATCATCTTCCGTTCGGATGCGCCCCCACCCCCTTGTCCGAACTGCGGTTCGGAGAAGGTGCACAAACTGATATCCGTGCCCGGTGCCTGCGGAGCCGCGACAGCGACCTCCGGGGGCTTTAGCTCAGGGGGCTCCTCCTCGGGATGTGGATCGGGCTTCAGCTGAGCGGGCTGATACCGCAGGTCGCCGTGAGCGGCCTCTAACAAACCGCGGACAGGCTAACGAAGACTCCAGGCGGTAATTCCGCCTGGAGTCTTCTACGTTCGCAATGCATTACGATTACTATTATAATCTAACTTATTCAGTAATAGAATATTATAGCCCTCCGTTACAGTATAAATATAGTTCATAACAGTGACTACCGAGATACTGCTGGAAGCGTAGCGGCTCGGCCCCGGAGACCTGCGGGTTGCACCCGGCAATTTCGTAGCCTACCTTGGGGACAAGGAGCCCCACATGCCAGCAATTCAGGTACGCTCAAAGCGGCGGCGACGGGGGACTGCCACACAGCCTCCCACCGCGCCCTTGATTCCGACAGCCCCAGATGACTGGATGGACGCCCGTGAGGTGCTGGAAGATAAGGACATGCGCGTGGAGCTGTGGGAGCAACGTCTGGGCGACGAGCCGGAGCGTATTCCAAGCCGGGTTACGAACACGACAGAGGGTTTGCCCGCGCTCGAACCTCTGGAGTAGACCCTGCCCATCGGCGATTTCTCGATGGTCGGTTGGCGTGCAGGGAACGCTTGAAGGGAAAGTGGTTGCGCTTATAGTACGTCTGATAAGATATCTTATGTTAAATAAAGGCCATTGCAGTGAAGGCACCGGCGACTTGTGCGCGCCCATCCTCTTCTTCAGATGGGGGCCTTTCGCCGCGTTTGCCTCCTGTCTTAATCCTTGCTAGACTGCCACTTCGCGGCGGAACTTTTTGCGGGCTTACGCGTACCTTCGAATCCCATGCTGTGCTTGAGAATTGACCTAGCCGCATACGAACCGTCAGCCTGCCAGCGAGTGGCGAAGGCCGTCTTGTCGGAATTCTTTTCGATTCATGGCTTGGAGAAGAAAGCCGGCGCGAGGGTGATGGCTGAGCTGGAGCGCCAAAGGTGGTTGGGCGGTCTAGAACGGCTCGAGCTGAAGTGCAACAGGGATGAGCTGGTATTGGAGGTGCGAGTCCGCGGAGAGCGAACCATGCATAGGCTTCGCATCCCGGGCATCAGTTGTCTTTGCCAACCTCCTTCCCGTTGAAGGTTCGGCTTTCGGCAAACCCACCACTCCCCTCCTCGGCGGTTCCGAATGTGCAGATGGGGCGGGACAGCATCCCTTATCCGCGCGCACCTTCATTGGCTCTCATCCCGCCTTTCCAGGTCCCGAAAGATGGCTTGGCACAGGTTATGGATTCCTGTGTGCAGGTGCGGTAGTGAGGTGGCGAGCGTATAACCCGGAGTGAGGTAGATCCCCCGCTGTGCGTCCACAAGGACCTCGTCCTGTTGAAGATCAAAGCAACCTTTCCCCTCCGGCCAGGGGCCCAGCACCGAACTCACCACGAATTCCGCGAGGGAGAGGGCGCCAATGAGCCCTCCAGAGTTGTGGACGGCGCGAAGAAAACTGCCTACGGCCTCCACGGCGCTCCGCTCCTGCATGGTAGCAAAGCCGGTCAGCAAATTCTTGACGGGACCTTGACCACCAGGAATAATTAACGCATCCAGTAACTTAGGTGATATTTCTTCAAGTAAATATAGTTTACCGCGCACAAGCCTCGCCGCTTCCAGCATTTGTTGGCGGCTTTCCCCCTCCACCTCCTGAGCCGTAGTGTGATCGACGGTATGGAATTGAGGCAAATCCATGGCCAAGGGCACCAATTCATGCCCGGCGGCCTGTATCTCGAGCATGACCAAAACGGCTTCTTGCGGGTCCGTGCCGTCGTACGCGCCGCACCCGGTCAAAAGCACCCCTATTCTTCGCTTCAACCCTTTTTCTCCAAAACATCGGTGGCGGCAGAGACCAACATCTTCGTTGCCTCCTCGATGGGGAGGTTCAATTTCACCCCCGCCGCGTGCTGGTGGCCTCCGCCTCCCCAAGGGCTCACGAACTTGTCGATGGCGAAATCCCCCCTCGATCGGCAGGAAACCTTCGTCATGCCATCGCCCAGTTCCTTGAAGTAGAAGCCGACCAAGACTCCGTCCAGTTCAAGCGTGAAGTTGACCATATCGTCCGCATCCTCCATCCGGGCTCCGTACTTCTGCAGCACCGCCTGGCGGATTTGGAGCCAGGCTACCTTTCCGCCGGGAGAAATGCGCACGGTTGAGAGCACCTCACTCGTCAACCAGAGCCTTAGGGGCGTCAGCCGCTCGAAGAGCTCGGTGTACACCTTCTGCGGATCCACGCCTACTTCGAGTAGCCGAGCTACGAGGCGGTGCGTTTCGGGGGTCGTGCCGGGATAACGGAAGCCACCGGTATCCGTGTGGATGGCCACGTAGAGGGGTTCGGCTAGCTCCAAGGTCAAGGGTATGCTCAGCTCCTCCAGGATCCTCGCCGTAACCTCGCCCGTGGCACAGGCCTGCGTGTCCAGGAGGTAGTGGACTCCGCTCGTCCTCTCCATGCGGTGGTGGTCCACGACAAGAATTCCTTCGCTCAGACGGGCCAGCGGAAGCACGTCCCCCAAACGCTCGAAGGCACCTATGTCCAGCACCACGGTCAAGGCTCCCGTGAAGTAGCGCTCCGGCGACTCCATCTCTCGAACCGATTGGATTTCCGACGCGCGTTTGAGAAGAAAGCGGAGGTTTTCCGGTACGGGCGTAGGATTGATAATCGTCACGTCGCACCCCAACTGCCGCAGCCCCCTCGCGAGCGCAAGCTGGCTCCCCACCCCATCGCCGTCCGAGGAGACGTGGGTCGTCAGAACAAATTTCCGGCCGGACCTAAGCAAATCCAGCTCTTGTGACCCGATGTGCATCTGGTCTCCTTAACGCAATCCTGTATTCTATGAGATTGAGCTGCTAGCGCGCAAGCCAGGGGACATTGCTAAAGAGTGTTGACAGCCAGGAGCCAGCCGGGAGCCATGCCGAGCCACAACGGCGCTGGGGGAGGGTGAGCTGGGACGACGCTGGGACGACAGAGAGCTGGGCGACATTCAACCGCGCCGAGGCGTGTGCTAAACTGACCGAGGAGTTTTGCCCTTTGCTGAAGTACTACCGCCACCAATTCAACTCCGTTTGCGTCCTGGCCGATTTGCTGGCCGTGCTCTTTTCCTTTTTGCTGGCCTTCTGGGCCCGCCGCGACTTAATCCCGCGCCTCTCAACCATTTTGGCTTCACGCCCGATGTTTGGGTTCAACGATTACGTTCCGGTGTTTCTCCTGGCTTCACTCGTGATCATGGGTACGCTCTTCTCCGCGGGCGGCTACCGCCAGAACCCGGGCGTCTCCTTGACGCTGACCTTCGCGAGCAATGTGAAGGCAGCGGCCGTAGCGTTGCTTCTCATGTTGGCCCTTGCCTACCTTCTCAAGTTGACCTTCATGAGCCGTCTTTTCCTGGCCTTCTTCGTTGGCCTCTTCGTGATCCACTCCACACTTCTGAAGTACTTGGTAGCGCTCTGGTTCCGGCGAAGGGCAGTGGCCGGAAAGAACTGCCGCCTCGTGGTTCTGGTCGGAACCGGGGAAAAGGCCCAGAAGGTGGCCAGGCGTTTGCTGGAGAAGCCCGAAATCGGAGTTTGCCCACGGGGTTTCATGACTCTCGGGCAAGAGGATGAGAGGGAAGGGGCCATTGCGCTGGAGGCTTTGGGGGTGGCCAATCTGGGGAGCGTCCAGGCCCTGCCGCAGTTCCTCGCGAGGGAGGTGGTAGACGGGGTGATTTTCTGCGTGGATACCCAGGATCTCGCCGAACTCGAGGAACTTTTTCTGATCTGCGAAGACCTCGGGCTGGATACGCTGGTAGCCGCCAACCTCTTCCCGCATCTCTCAGCGGCTGTGCAGATGGAGCGGCTCGAGGAACTCCCCCTCCTCCGATACACGACGGTGCCCCACGATCAGCTGGCACTCTTCCTCAAGAGAAGCCTGGACGTTTGCGTCTCTGCGCTAGGGCTTCTTCTCCTGGCGCCGATACTAGGTCTTGTTGCCATTGCCATTAAGGCTACCAGCCCGGGTACCATCTTCTTTGTCCAGGAGCGAATGGGGCTGAACGGCCGCCGCTTCAAGTGCTTCAAATTTCGGACCATGGTGCAGGGCGCTGAAAACCTCAAGGACCATCTCGAGCACATGAATGAGGTGGACGGCCCCGTTTTCAAGATTCGGCAGGATCCAAGGGTGACGCCCGTGGGACGTTTGTTGCGCAAAAGCTCCCTGGACGAACTCCCACAGCTTTGGAATGTGCTCAAGGGCGACATGTCCCTCGTGGGCCCGCGCCCTCCCATCCCCTCGGAGGTCGAAAAATACCAGAGATGGCAACGAAGGCGTCTCTCGATGCGCCCCGGCATCACCTGCCTCTGGCAGATCTCCGGACGAAGCGACCTCGATTTCGACACCTGGATGCGTCTGGACCTGCAGTACATCGACCACTGGAGTCTGATGCTGGATTTCGTCATCCTGCTGAAGACGGTCCCGGCCGTGCTCAGCGCGCGCGGAGCGGCCTGATTGGCTGTCGAGAGCTAGGCCGAAGAGGCCATCCACGTCTCCCCTCACGAACCGCCACCGAGCCACGTCACCCTGGCCCTCTCGCGCTCCGTGCTACGATGAAGGCATGGCCATCCCTCGCGACAGCCAGAGACTCTCCTTGATCCTGCTGTGGGTTTTCCTGGGAGGCCTTTGCGTGCTAGGCATGGATCGGCCCCTTTGGCCGGGCGGCGAGGCGAAGCAGGCGGAAATCGCCAGAGAAATAACCCTTCAACCGACGATGATTCCGCGCTTCAACGGAGACCGCGTCCTCGATCTGCCTCCCCTCTATGCTTGGCTCGCCGCCTCTTCCTTTGCCCTCGCCGGCTCTTTCACCCCGGCTTCGGCGCGCATCGTGAGCGCCCTCGCGGCCATCCTCCTGCTCCTGTTGACCTGGCGTCTCGCCGCGGCCGCCGGCCTGCGCGAACTGGCCGGCAGGACTGTCTTCCTCATGGCGACAAGCCTCCCGTTTCTCGCCGCGGGCCACTGGATAGGACCCGCCGCCCTGGAGGGACTCTGCGGCGCCCTAGCGCTCTCGGCTTTGTGGCTCTTTCTACGGGGGCCGTCACCGCGCCGAGCTACCTTGCTCACGGCCTCGCTGGTCCTCACGTTTTGGTGTTCGGGCGTCGCCGGCCTCTGGGTCGTGGCGGGGGCCGGGATCCTCCTCCACAGACGTTCTGCCGGCGAGAAAAGGGGAAAAAACGCTCGTCTTCTGGTCACGGCCGCCCTCTTCGCGATCACCGGGTGCGCTCCGTGGTTCCTGGCGGCATGGTCGATTGCCGCTCCTTCTCAGAGAGCCCCACTCTTGTTAGGGCTGCCGGTCGGCCGTTCCCTCTGGCCCTTGTCGGGGATGGGGCTGGATCTCCTTATCCTAAGCAGCATGGCCGTGCCGTGGTTAGTGGCAGTCGTTTCTTTGGGGAGGCCCGTATTCTGGCGCCGCGTCGCCGCCCGCAACCCCGAACTGTCGGAGCTGGCCGTGCTTTCGGCGGGGGCCTTCGGCGCCTTGCTCCTCTGGCCGGGCGGACGGCCCGGTCTGGTGTTGGCGGTGGCTCCTTTCGTTTTTCTCCTGCTCGCCGCGGCCACCCGGGAGCTGGCGGGGCCGGAGACTCCATGGGTCGCCTCGCTCCCCTCTTCTCTGGCGCTTCCCCTCCTGGACCTCCCCGGCCTTCTCGCGGTAGCGGCACCGGCATTAGCCATCCTGTGGAGCCGCTCCCTGTGGCCGTCCTACGCGCTTATGCTGGGATTGGGCGTGCTGGCGGGTACGGGAGGAGCGGTCTCGATCCGGGCCGCGCGATGGCGGAACCTGTGGGACCTGCAGAGAATGGGAGCCGCGCTGTTCTGCATGTCGGTCCTTGTGTTGCTGGTCCCCCTTCTGAACCTGAGGCGGGACCCCACGCCCGCCATTCGCTGGCTCCAGGATGAGGTGCCCCCTGGTCAGGCCGTGGGGATTGCCGCCGGCGAGCACGATCTCCGCGGCTGGGTCTCCTTTCTGGGCGAACGCACGGTCGTCCCGATGGCGCATCTCGCAGAGGGCAACGCCCCGAATGCGGGGTGGATTTTGGAGCACGCGGGCCCGGGCTATGTGGATACCGATCTGCGGCGGTTTGGGTTCGAGATCAGGGCTCGGGCCGCATTTGCGGCGACGGGAGGACTTTCCCTGTGGAGAAGGCGGAGCGACTCCCGCACCCCAAATTCCGCGATGGAAACGCGGGTGCCTCCGGCTACCGCTCGGGTTCACGGGGGAAAGG